>CAVWCE010000037.1:0-324480 GCA_963753275.1 uncultured Alphaproteobacteria bacterium
TCCTCGTAGAGCGGCAGCCCGCCGGGATCAGCCGACAGGCCGAGCGGCGAGCGCTTGGGGCCGATCCGCCGGTCGACCGTGCCGGGGTCGACCGGGTTGTCGGAATCAAAGCGGACCGCGAAGTCCGAGCAGGGCAACTGGCTGAACTGGACGCCGAACAGCGGGCCGCCCTCGAGGCCCTCCGATCCGGGGTTGAAGTTCTCCTGCACGATCTGGTTCGCCGTGCGGGTGCTGAAGGCATTGCCGCCGGACGACAGATAGGCACCAGTGATCGCCTTCGCGATCGCCGCGGCCGGCGCGACGTTGGCCTTCCTGTCGCGGAGGAATTCATCGAGTCCGGGCTCGCCAGACCGGCCGGATCCACGACCTGCCGCCCGGCGTCGAATCGGACGAGATCGTCCTCGGCTTGGCCATCACATACACGGCCAGGACGTTGCCGACCCGGTCGACCACCGCGATCGTCGCCGGTGCGGCGCGCGCCTCGGCCTCGGCGACCGCCTGGCGCAGGATCCGCGCGACCTCGCCGGCCGACAGCGCCTTGCGGTCAGGGATCTCGTTCGCCGCCGCGAGGTCCAGTCCGCCGAGCTCCAACAGGAGGAAAAGCGCCAGGAGGCGCGCTCGACGTCCGGGCGAACCCGGTTGGGATCGCCGTCGCGGCGTTTCGGATGATCTCTCGGCTGGCCACCCGGTCCGTGGCTTGAGCGACCACCACCCATCAGATCGTGGCGCAAGCCAGCGCGGTCCAGCCCACACGACGCCCCACCCTTGGTCGGAACTTGACGTTCCTTCGAGCAATTGCGGCGATCGTAACAGTGCTGTCCGGACCGGTCAACGCACGCGCGCCGCGGCGGCCTGCGCCGCCGCCGGCAGCATCGGATCGAGTTCCTCGCGGTGGTAGTCGTGACACATGGTGCAGGTCGACGGCACCATGGCGCGCGCGCGCTCGCCCAGATGGCAGGCTCGACAGGTCTCGATCGGTGGCAAGAGGACCTCTTGTGCTGGTCGTCGAGGTCTGCGCCTTGTGGCAGTCCGCGCACGGGTGGTCTCATGGGCGCCGTGATCGAACTGCGCCTTGGGCATCCAGAAGGGGGTCACCCTGACCGGGCGGACCTCCCATTGGCCGCGCTCGCTCGCGGCCGGCCGGATGATCTCGTGGCACATGCCACAAAGGGAACGACCGAACACGTCGTCGAGCTTCTTGGCCGCGATCTGTTGCGCTTCCTGAGCAGCGTCGGGGCCTGAGGCGGGCGGCGTCGCGGCCGGGCGCTCTCGCCGGGCCGCCGGCGCAGGCTCGGCTGATCCTCCACGACCGCCGCCGGCCGACCGCGGAGGGTCCGGGCGGCATAGAAGTCGTTGATCACCGCGATGACCTCGCGGGCTTGCCGTGCGGCAGCACGCGCTCGGGAGCGCTCGCATCGAACTCCAGGCGATGGGAGTGGCACACCGCGCAGTGCTCCTGATCCGCGGCACGAGCATGCTGATCCCCCCGGGTTCGGGCTGGTGGCAGTCGCCGCAGCCCAGCCCCTCCTGGTTCAGGTCCTGGCGCGCCTGCTGGAGCACGCGGCAGCCCTGCAGCGTCTCCGACGGCACCTTCTTCGAGTTGCTCGAGGTCGGTCACGCCCGCGACCTCGCAGGTCCGCGTCATGTGGATCGCGTGGAAACTCGAGGTCGGAACGTCCTCCGGAAACCCGGCCGCTCCCAGTGCCACCCGCTGCACCTCCCGCTGCCCGGATCGGTCACGACCGTCGGGCCGGAACTGTGGGTGCGCGCTGCCGAAATCGGCGGCGTCGAGGAGCGTGGTCAGCGACGCTTGCACGCTCAGATCGCGATGGCAGTCCGCGCACAGGCTCTGCGTTACGGGGACGATCCCGGTCAGGCCCCGGTGCTCGCTGTGGCAGCCGGTGCAGGCGGTCGGCGTGAAGCCCGCGAAGGTGAAGCGCGCGACCTCGAAATGATGCCGCGTACGCGGGTGGCACGATGCGCACGCCTCGCTGCGCACCGGGACGAAGGCCAGCTCGTGGCAGGCCTTGCAGTCGTCGCCCAGCAGTTGGTGCGGCGACGACAGCGCGCCGCTCAGCCAGAAGCGATCGAAGCCGACGGGAAAGGCGCCGCTCTGCTGCTTGCCAGGGCTCTCCGGCTTAGTCGTCCGGTAAGCCAGGATCGGCAGCGCCAGACCGCCGGTGATGACGAGGAGGAACAGCAGCCAGGAGATGGCGCGCTTGCCGAGAAGGCCCGCGCCGAGACCTATCCCTCGCTGCGGAACCAGCTGCTCGACCGTATCGGTCGGCGGCGGCGTGACGAGTTCGACCGCCAGCGTCAGATCGGCGTCCCCCTCGTCCTGGCCGAGCTGCAGGCGATAGGGCCCGACCTCGATCTCGAAGTCCGATGTGATAGCCCGCGCTCGACCGGGAGGTGGTCGATCCGCAGGATGCTGTGGCCGACCGCCTCGAGCACGATTCCGTCGTCGTGAACGACGAGGTCGGCGTGGTGATAGTTGACCCGCAGGTCGCGCAGAAAGACCGTGCTGTCGGTGCCGCGGCCGAGGCTGATCCGGTTGCCTTCGACCTCGACGATCTGCTCGTCCTGCGCGACGCGACCGGTCCGCTGCCGGGTCAGGTACCGGATCTTGCAGCGCATCGCGGCGTGACCCCGGCGGAGCCCGTCAGCCCCAGTAGAAGAACACCGCGACGACGTGCGCGATCAGGGCCGCGAGCAGCGCGAACGACAGCGGAACGTGGAAATAGAGCCAGAGGTCCATGCAGCGCCTTGATGCGAATGTCGCGGCGCGCCCGTTGCACGATCTCCTGCTTGCGGCCGAGCGCCACGACCAGGGCTGCGGCCCGCTCGCTCATGGCCGGGGGCGCGGTGCGCGCCAGCTCGCGCACCCGCGCGAGCGCCCGGGTCGTGCCGCACTTCGGGTCGCGCCCGCTCAGCTGCCGTCTGGTCGAGCCGCCGAGCCGGGTCTCCTGCCGGCTGCGCTGGACCTCCAGGGCGTACTCGTCGCTCAGCCCGAGCGCCAGGTCGACGCACTGACGGTCGAGCTCCAGCATCTTCAGCGCCATGCCGCCCAGGCTCTGACCCATCCGGTTCTCGGTCATCAGCCGCGGCAGGCGGAGGTAGGCGAAAACCCCGACGACCCCGCTCAGGATCACCGCGATCATCAGGGCGTAGGCCAGGGTGTGGACGTTGAGACCGACCTGGAAGGCGGCGTGGAGGGTCGCCACAACCAGCAGGCTGAGGCCGAGATAGACATGCGCCGACAGCCAGCCCTTGAGGCTCCAGCTGCCCGGCCCGTAGCGGCGCTTGCGCACGCCGAACAGCATCAGCCAGACGATCAGCAAGGCGCCGATCGTGCCGAGAGTGTAGCCGAGCCAGGTGCCGCCGTTGTGGCCCCCCGGCGGCTCCCAGACCAGGTACGCCGCCAGGCTCGCGAGGCTCAGCAGCAGCGTCGCCTTGAGATAGCGAAAGCGCCGGTACACCAGAAACGAGGCGTGAGCGGCGTCCGCCGCCGCGGCCGTTGCCGCCGTGCGGTCCACCGTGCTGATCATTGCCGGTTGGTCATCGCCTCGAGGAACGCCGTCGGGCCGACGCGGATCGCGGCGCCGGTCGGGCAGGCGCGCACGCAGGCGGGTCCGCCGTCGATGCCTTTGCACATGTCGCACTTGACCGCGACCTTCTGCGTCGGGCCGGCAGCGCCGCCGCTCTTGTTCTCGGGCGCGTGGTAGCGCCGGTCGCCGCCCGGGCCGGGGCCGCGCCCGAACATCAGCCACTGCAGAAGACCGGGCTTGGGCGGCGGGGGCGACGCCATCTGGATCACCCCATAGGGACAGTTCTCGACGCAGTTGCCGCAGCCGATGCAGGTGTCGTCGATCCAGACCTCGCCGTTTTCGCCGCGGTGGAGCGCGTCGGGCGGGCAGTCGGCCATGCAGTGCGGATGCTCGCAGTGCCGGCACGAGGTCGGCACGTGGACCATCGCGAAGGTCGGTCCGGCCTCGCGGTCGAGGCGCGAGATGCCGTCATGGCTCTCGGCGCACGCCTTCTCGCAGTTGTCGCAGCGGATGCACAAGGACTCGTCGATCAGGAGGACGTCGGTCGCCTCGCCGACGCCCTGCGCGACCAGGAACTCGGTCACGCCGCCCCAGGTCTGGTGGCGCTCCCGGCCCGGCTCCTCGGCGACCTTCTGCAACACCACCTGCTCGATCTTGGCGCGCAGGTCCGGACGCTGCGCGAGGAGCTCCTCGAACAGCGCGCCGTCGATGCGGATCGCCTCGGTGGCGATCGCCGCCGCTACCGTCGCCCGGCGCGGCGCCTTGCGCAGCAGCGCCATCTCGCCGACGATGTGGCCGACCGGGCGGTAGGCGAGCACGACCTCCTTGCCGTCGATCCGACGGGCCACGGTCACCGAGCCCGAGCGGATCAGGTAGACGCTCCGATCGTCGGGGGCGCCCTCCTCGATCAGCTTGGCGCCGGTCGGGAACTGCTTGATCTCGGCGCTGGCGAGCACCCGCTCGAGGTCGGCCTCGGTCAGGGCCGACGAGAGGTCGCGCTGCAACTGGCGCACGATGGTCGTGCGCTCGAACAATTCGCGCGCCGCCGGCACCGAGTTGAGCAGCTTGATCGCCGAGCGCCGCGCCAGCTCGACCAGCACGCAGTCGGTCTTGGCCCGGGCGGTGCCCGCCCGGCGCCGGCCGGCGACCAGCCCGGCCTCGCCGAAGAAGTCACCCTCGCCGGACGAGGCCAGGCGCGGCGGCGCAGCCGGATTGCGATCGTCCGCGAGCTCGAACTCGACCGTGCCGGCGACGATGCAGAACAGCGTGTTGCCGAAGCCGTTGCGCTCGAAGATCACCTCGCCGGCAAGGCGCACGTGGACCTCGCTGTCGAGCAGGAACTCGCGCAGCTGCAAAGTCGTCAGGCCCTGGAACAGCGGGACCTTGGCCTTGATCTCCTGCAGCGCCTCGGCGACCGAGGGGCGCCCCGGCATGCCGAGCAGCTTGTCCTGCATCAAGGGCTCGTCGGCCGGCACCACGGCATGGCCGGCGATCGTCTCCGCTACCTCGTAGCCCTGGTTGATGCAGTGCTTGATCAGCGGATAGCCGGCGAGCGCGCCGATCGCGTACAGCCCCGGGACATTGGTCTCGTAGGTGAGGCTGACCTCGGGGTAGAGCGCGCTGCCGCCCGAGAAGGCGATGCCGCAGGCTTCGAGGAAGCGGCGTGGCGGGTCGGCGCCGAGCCGCGCGATGATCCGGTCGCAGCGCCACGCGCGCGTGCCTTCCGGCGTGCGCAGATCGAATCGCCCCCGGTTCGATCCGCTCCGGCGCGGCGTTGTAGACGCACTCGATCCGGCCGCTCTCGATCGCCTTCTCGATCGCGTTCAGGTTGCCGGTCTTGGCCCGGGCGAACTCGGACCGCCGGTTGACAATGATGACCCGGTTCTGCTTGACGAGCGCCAGCGCGTTCTCGATCGCGGCGTCGCCTGCGCCGATCACCACGATCGTCTCGCCCGCGTACTCGTCCGGGTCGTCGAGCTGGTACTGCACCAGCGGCAGCTCGGCGCCGGGCACGTCCAGCTTGCGCAGGTTGCCCTGGACGCCGATCGCCAGCACGACCTGATCCGCCTCGATCGCGCTGCCATCCTTGAGCGTCGATCGTGAACCCGCCGCTCTGCCCCCGGATCTCCGCCACCTCGGCACCATAGCGCAGCCGGATCTCGCGCTCCGTGATCGTCTGATCCCAGCTGCCCAGGACCTGCTCGCGGCTGCCGGCGGCGAACGCGATGGCGCTGTCGCCGTGCAGCGGCAGCACGTCCGGCGTCGCCATCACGAACTTGCCGCGCTGGTACTTCTGGATGGTGTCGGCGAAGCGGTCCTGTCGCTCGAGCACGACGTAGTCGAGACCGCGCGCCGCCGCACGGGCGCCGGCGCTCAAGCCGGCTGGTCCGGAGCCGATGATCACGAGCTGGTGGCGCTCAGCCATGTCCGTCCCTTCTCTTCGAGGCCAGCCGCCGGCCTCAAGCCCGAGGTTGTGCTAGCGCGCAGCCGCCTCGCGCAGCCGCCGCAGCGCACCGAGATGAGTGCTCGGCCGGTATTGCTCATCCTTCGCCACGGCCGCGTACAGGTCCGCCATGACCTGCTCGATCCGCCCGTACTCTGTCTCGCTGACCGAGCCGCTGTCGAGCATCGCGGTGACGATCGATCCGATCGCCATCGTGGTCTGCTCGGCAGCCACGTAGTCGATGTATTCGCCGCGCTCGCCCTCCTTGACCAAGGCAGCGAGCAGCGCGCGCAGGTCCTCCTCGCTGAAGGCGTGCTGCGCGAACACCTCGACCGCATGCAGCGCGGTCGCACGCAGCTCCTTCGCTGCGGCAATCCATTCGGCTTCACTGGCCCGGCTCGCCTGGTGCAGAGCCCGACCGCGCCACTCCAGCTCCTTGGCGAGCTCCGGCACGACGACGCCCGCGGCGACCCGTAGCATGATCAGGCTGGCGTCGTTGAAGCGCACGACGCCGGGGCCGAGGCCGAGGCTCGACCGTTCCTGCCAGCGGCCGGCGCTCATCGGCTTGTGGCAGGCGTGGCAGTCGAAGAACGCCAGCTCCGGGAACAGACCGTCGCGTCCGAGCTCGGGGTCGAGCACGCCGTCCAGGGTCTGGACGAGGGCTACCGCCTGGCCGACCGCCCAGGTCTTGGCGGTGCCTGCCACGGGCTTGCGCGCCCGATAGTCGTCATCGACCGCGAAGTGCGCCGGCTGGATCGCGGTGAAGGTGTCGAGCTCGAAGGACAGGCGGGGGTGGCCCGCACCCATCAGGCGGTGGGTCACGAGCTTGGTCTCGTCGCCGAGATGGCAGGACAGGCAGAGTTCGGCGCGCATCACCGGATCGGCGGTCGGGTACAGACCGGCGGCGAGGTTGCGCTGATGCGAGGTCGGATGGTCGCTGACGGTATGCAGCCGGATCCAGTCCTCCGCGCCGCCGTGGCAAGCCTCGCAGCCGACGCCGTCGGTGAGCTGGAACTCGGGCCCGCGCCGCTCCTCGGCCACGCTGTCGGCATGACAGTCGAGACAGACCTTGGCCGTGTGCGCTGCTTCGAGCCCGAGCTTCCGGGCGATCAGCCGGGAGGGCTCGTCGAACAGCAGGTTATACGCCTTGGCGTGCGCGTCGTCGGTCTGCCAGGTGGTGTACTCGTTCTGCAGAACCGTTCCGCCTTGCGCCGGCGTCACCGCGCCATGGCAGGCTGCGCTGGCGCAGCTCGCCACGCCGAGATGGTCTGCGCTGCCGTGATGCGGCACGGGTCGGAGGTCCTCGGCAGAACCTGATGCGCCTGCGGCCAGCAACCCGCAGGCCAAGCCAATTGCCGATCGGTGCCGAGCACCAATAGCCATCTTCGTTCCCTGAGGAAGCCTCCCTCTCAGATTGGTACGATAGGCACAACCACGGTCGTTGCTCAATCAAATTGACGAAGCGGTCGACGCCCTCCCTCGACACCGTCCGAAGGGCAGGGCCGAGCGCTGGATTGGATCGCTCCGGGCGAAGCTGTGTTCGCAAAGTACACGATCAACTAGACGATGCGGCGCGCGGTCGAGCGCCACATCGCGGCCATCGGGATTCGCTGCGGCACGAGTGGGGCCGGGTCGATAACGCATCATGTGGCGCGTAGGATGCGGTGCGAAATCACGAAGGAAAGGGGCGGCCGGAGCCGCCCCTCGAAAGTCAGGCCTGCAGGCGCTGCCTGCTACGCCCCGCCCTTGAGCTGGTAGGCGGTGCCCCAGCCCCAGGCGCCGGAGCCGAAGCCGCGGGCGACCACGCGCTCGCGGTAGATGTCGGAGATCACGTCGCCGTCGCCGCCCAGAAGCGCCTTGGTCGCGCACATCTCGGCGCACAAGGGGAGCTTGCCCTCGGCCAGGCGGTTGCGGCCGTACTTCTGGAACTCGGCCTGGCTCATGTCCTCCTCCGGGCCGCCGCCGCAGAAGGTGCACTTGTCCATCTTGCCGCGGCTGCCGAAGTTGCCCGCCTGCGGGTACTGAGGTGCTCCGAACGGGCAGGCGTAGAAGCAGTAGCCGCAGCCGATGCAGAGGTCCTTGCTGTGCAGGACCACGCCTTCCTCGGTCTGGTAGATGCAGTCGACCGGGCAGACCGCGATGCAGGGCGCGTCCGAGCAGTGCATGCAGGCGACCGAGATCGAGCGCTCGCCCGGCAGGCCGTCGCCGATCGTGACCACCCGGCGGCGGTTGATGCCCCAGGGCACCTCGTGCTCGTTCTTGCACGCGGTGACGCAGGCATTGCACTCGATGCAGCGCTCGGCGTCGCACAGGAACTTCATCCGTGCCATGGCTCAGCTCCTCACGCCGCTTCGATGCGGCAAAGGGTGGTCTTGGTCTCCTGCATCTGGGTGACCGAGTCGTAGCCGTAGGTCTGCGCGGTGTTGGTGGATTCGCCGAGCACGTAGGGATCGGCCCCGGCCGGGTATTTGGCGCGCAGGTCCTGGCCCTGGTACATGCCGCCGAAGTGGAACGGCATGAAGGCGACGCCGCGCCCCACCCGCTCGGTCAGCATCGCCATCACCCGGACCTTGCCGCCCTCGGGCCCGTGGACCCAGACCATCTGGCGGTCGCGCAGGCCGAGGTTGTTGGCGTCGAACGGGTTGACCTCGACGAACATGTCCTGCTGGAGCTCGGCGAGCCACGGGTTGGAGCGGGTCTCGTCGCCGCCGCCCTCGTACTCGACCAGGCGGCCCGAGGTCAGGATGATCGGGAAGTCCTTGGCGAAGTCCTGGCTCTGGATCGACTTGTAGAGGGTCGGCACGCGCCAGGACTTGGTGTCCTCGTAGGTCGGATAGTCGGCGACCAGGTCGCGGCGCGGGGTGTAGAGCGGCTCGCGATGGATCGGCACCGGGTCCGGGAAGTTCCACGCCACGGCGCGCGCCTTGGCGTTGCCGAAGGGCGCGCAGCCGTGCTGGATCGCGACGCGCTGGATGCCGCCCGAAAGGTCGGTCTTCCAGTTGACGGCCCCGACGTTGGGGCCGCCGATCTTCTCGATCACCGCGCGCTCCTCAGGCGTCAGGTCCTGGTCCCAGCCGAGCTTCATCAGCATCGCCATGGTGAACTCGGGGTAGCCGTCCTCGATCTCCGAGCCGACCGGGTAGCTGCCCTCGGCGAGCAGGTTGTCGCCGCCGCGCTCGACCCCGAAGCGGGCACGGAAGCACAGGCCGCCTTCCGCCACCGGCTTGGACGGGTCGTAGAGCACCGGGGTGCCGGGGTGCTTCATCTCCGGCGTGCCCCAGCACGGCCAGGGCAGGCCGTAGTACTCGCCATCGCACGGGCCGCCCACCGCCTTGAGCGTGGTCTTGTCGAAGGTGTGCTGGTTCGCCATGTGCAGGCGCAGCCGCTCGGGCGACTGGCCGGTATAGCCGATCGTCCACGCACCACGGTTGAACTCGCGCGTGATGTCCTCGACCAGCGGCTCCTCGCCATTGACCTGGATGTGCTTGAACATCTCCTCGGCGAAGCCGAACTTCTGCGCGAGCAGATAGAGGATGACGTGATCGGGCTTGGACTCGAACACCGGCTCCATCACCTTCTCGCGCCATTGCACCGACCGGTTGGACGCGGTCACCGAGCCGTAGGTCTCGAACTGGGTCGAGGCCGGCAGGAGGTAGGTGTTGTCCGTGCGGTCGTGGAGCACCGCCGAGACCGTCGGGTAGGGGTCGATCACGACCAGCAGGTCGAGCTGCTCCATCGCCCGCTTGAGGTCCTGCTGGCGGGTCTGCGAGTTCGGCGCATGGCCCATGTAGACCATCGCATGCAGGTTGGTCGGCTGATCGAGGTTCTCCTTCGCCTCGAGCACCGCATCGAACCAGCGCGATTCGGGGATGCCCTTGGCCTCCATCAGCTCCTTGGAGGCGAAGCGGCCGGCGAAGTAGTCGTACCCGACGTCCCAGACCCGCGCCCAGTGCTTCCAGGCGCCCTCGGTCAGGCCGAAGTAGGCCGGCAGGTCGTCCGGCACGCAGCCGAGGTCGGTCGCGCCCTGGACGTTGTCGTGGCCGCGGAAGATGTTGGTCCCGGCGCCGCCGAGGCCGACGTTGCCGAGCGCCAGCTGCAGCGCGCAGTAGGCGCGCACGTTGTTATTGCCATGGTGGTGCTGGGTCCCGCCCATGCACCAGACCAGCGTGCCGGGCCGGTTGTTGGCCAGCATCTGCGCCACGCGCTTGAGCTGCGAGCCGGGCACGCCGGTGACCCGCTCGACCTCCTCGGGCGTCCACTTGGCGACCTCGGCGCGGATCTGGTCCATGCCCCAGACCCGCTGGCGGATGTACTCCTTGTCCTCCCAGCCGTTCTCGAAGATGTGCCAGAGGATGCCCCAGACCAGGGCGACGTCGGTGCCCGAGCGGAAGCGCACGTACTCGTCGGCATGGGCCGCGGTGCGCGTGAAGCGCGGGTCGCAGACGATCAGCGGCGCGTTGTTCTGCTCCTTGGCGCGCAGGATGTGGAGCATCGCCACCGGATGCGCCTCGGCCGCGTTGGAGCCGATGAACAGCATCGCGCGCGAATTGTGCATGTCGTTGTAGCTGTTGGTCATCGCGCCATAGCCCCAGGTGTTGGCCACACCCGCGACCGTGGTCGAGTGACAGATCCGCGCCTGGTTGTCGCAGTTGTTGGTGCCCCAGAAGGCGGCGAACTTGCGATACAGGTAGGCGCCCTCGTTGCTGTGCTTCGAGCCGCCCATCCAGTAGACCGCGTCCGGCCCGTTGGCCTCGCGGATCTCGAGCAGCTTGGCGCCGATCTCGTCGATCGCCTGCTGCCATGAGATCCGCTGGTACTTGCCGCCCTCGAGCTTCATCGGGTACTTGAGCCGCCGCTCGCCATGGCCGTGCTCGCGCACCGAGGCGCCCTTGGCGCAGTGGGCGCCGAGGTTGAACGGGCTGTCGAAGCCCGGCTCCTGGCCGATCCAGACGCCGTTCTCGACCTCGGCGATCACCGTGCAGCCGACCGAGCAGTGGGTGCAGACCGACTTGACCTGCTTGATCGCGCCGGCCGCGGCCTGGGTCTGCGCCTTGGCCTTGGTGACCATGCCGCCGCCGGCCAGCGAGGCGGCGGCGAGGCCGCCCGCGGCCAAGCCGGAGCGGCCGAGGAAGGTGCGCCGGTCGAGCACGCCGCCGGTGAGCCCGGCCAGGGTCTTCGACATCCGCGAGCCGTTGAGGGCTCCGCTGGTCTTCTTTCGCAGCATGGTGGCTCTCCCTTGGGAGCTGACGACGCGTCGCGACGGACCGCTCAGAAGCGGGCGAGCTCGTAGGCTTTCTTGACGTGCGCGGTCTCGCGGTAGCCCTTGCCCTGCGGCTCCGGCTCGGCCGCCGCGGCCTCGCTCCGGCCGTCGCCCGCCGCGGCGGCCACCGTGCCCGGCTACCGCGCCCAGGCTCGCGAGCTTGAGGAACTGGCGGCGCGCCGCCACCTTGGCGTCCTGATCGCTTGTCATGGTCTGACCTCTCGCTGCCCTTCTCTCAACCCGCGGCTTGTGAGCCGCGCTCATTTTCGTCGTCAGTCGGTCATCGTGAAGGCGGTCGCCTCGATCGCCATGAAGGCCTGGCCGACCGTGCCGACCGGCGCGTACAGCACGGCCGCCTTGGCGCTCTCGAGGTCGGCGAAGAACTGCGGCGCCCAGGCCGCCAGATGGCCGTCGAAGAAGCGCCGTTGCGCGCCGAGCGGCGCCGGCTCGCCGAAGCTGCCCTCGATCAGGCCGGCCATCATCTCGCACAGCGCCGCGATGTGGTCCTCGGGCTCCTTGACGTGGTCGGCGCGCGCGATGCCGAGCCGCGCCATCTCGCCGCGCAGCCGCGCGAGCGGCTTCTCGTTGAGGAACCCGGTCAGATAGTAGGAGGCGAACGGGACCAGCTCGCCGCGGCCGATCCCGATGAACAGGTCGCCGTACTCGTCCGCCGCCGCCTGAGGGGAGGTCTCGGCCGCGCGGGCGGCCAGCCCGGCGAGCCCGCGGCCGAGCGGGGTGTCGTCGCCCTTCAGGCCGCTCACCAGATCGAGCAGGGCGCGGTCGGGGGGCGCGGCGAGCAGACGCGACAGCAGCCGATAGATCTGCGCCCTGAGCGCCTCTTCGGCATCTGCCATCACGGCTACGCCCGCAGGCGCTGGCAACGGTACCCTCTCAGTCTGCACGCTCCCGACGGCCTCGTTGCGGCACTTCGGATTATCTTTGTTCTAATTCGAAACCCTACTCCGCCCCCGGCGGTGATGCAAGCCGGTAGGGACCCTGCATCTCTCTCTGGTTTTGAAGTCGTCTGCCGATTTCCAGTCCGATCTGGAGGAAACTGCAGACGGGGCCGTCAACTGCGCCTGGGCAGTGGCCGGGGTATCTTGACGGGCTTGCTCTCCGGGTCCTCGCCTGCCGGCCGTGGGGCCTCCTCCTGCCGGTCAGCGGTCAGGGCGCGCGTCTCGCCCGCGGCTTCACCGGCGGACCGGTCGGCATCAGGCCCCGCGGGAGCGGGCAAGGACGCGGTCGGCAGCGGCTCGGCAGGCGCGGACCCCGCGCGGCCGGGGAGTGGGGGCGCTGCGCTCGCCGCCTGCGCCTCGACGCGCCCGAGCATGCCGCGGCCGACCTGGTAGGCGGTACGGACGACCTGCTTCGCCGTGCCGATCTTGGTGTAGTCCTCGCCGTACTCGAGCAGGCCGTCGAGGTTGGCAAGGGTCGGGTTGCTCCGCCAGAGCCGCTGCAGGGCGCGCTTGCGCAGGTCCGCCGGCACCCCCTTGCGCATGAAGACGGTGAAGTCGGATTCGAAGGTCAGCGTGTCGATGTCCGGCAGCAGGTCGAGGTCGACCAGCGCGTCGTCATCCCGGGCGCGCGCTTCTCTCGCGGTGGCGAAAGCCGGCGGTTCGGCCGCTTCGGGCGCATCCTCGCGCTCGGCGATCGGGTCCTGAGCAGCCTCCCGCTCCTGCAGGGGGCTGCGGGCCTCGGCCTTGCGCCGTGACCAGCGTTGCAGGAAGCCCTCGTCAGCCATGCTCGCCTCCGCTCCGCGAGCGCTCGGCCCGCATCCGCCCGCCTCCTCGCATCTTCTCGTCGGCGCCGCGCGCGCGCTTGCGCTTGACGAACGGCCGCTCGACGTGGTGGCGGTCGACGAAGTCCCTGAGCCAGGCGATCACCGCAGCGGGCATCGGCACGCCCTCGACGATCTCGTCGCCGCTTGCCAGATAGCTCTCAGCCTCGACCGGCGAGGCGGTGATCAGCAGCGGGCGGTAAGCCTGTGCCGCGGGCTCGGTCGCCGGCCGCAGCACGACGTAGATCCGGGGCGGCTGTTGCGCGAGGTTGAGCAGATAGGCCTCGGTCTCGACGCGGTGCAGCTCGAGCGGCAGGTTGGCGGCGTGGTAGTGCGTCCAGGTCTCGCCGCGCAGGAGCTCGCGCCACTCGGGGCCGACCGGCGGGGCGCCGTGGATCACCGAGACCGGGCGCCAGATCCAGTCCTGCCAGCGGCTGGTGCTCTTGCGTCGCTCGACCACCACGCCGAGCGGCATGCGGACGCTGCGTTCCATGGCTCGCCGATGCTGTCCCAAGGGCGAACATGGAGCACATCCGTGCGCCTGACAACCGCGCCCGCGCCGCCGCAACCGTCGCGTGTGCCGCGCTTCCGGCGCAGGAGGCACCCTTTCGGCCGCGGGTTCAGTCCGCCGCGAAGCAGTAGAACAGGCCGTCCCCGCCGGTGCCGCGCAGCGCCTCCTGGCTGCAGCCGCCGCGCGAGGGATGCGAGGAGTTCCAGGACCGCGACGGGCGCGTCGTCGCGCAGGCCCTGGCGGTCGTGGTGTCCGACCATGGCGGCGCCGTCGGCCCCGCTCATCGTCCAGTCGCCGCAGGTCCGGTCCTCCTCGCCGGCGAAGGCGGTGCCGTCCGGCCTGCGAGCCGGTCAGGATGTCGTGCCGGTTCGGCGTGTCGCCGCGGCCGTTGACGACCGCGCCGCTCTCGGTGAGCGCGGTCTCCTTGGTGAGGTTGTTGCTCGCCGTGGAGCTCCTCGAGGTCGCGCGCGATCACCACGCCCGCCGCGTTCTGCCAGGGACCTTGGCCGATGCGGTCGCGGGCGTTGACCGCCTCGCCATCCGCGCCCTGCGTGCTGAGGTAGGCGCGCCAGGTGCGGTCGCCCGCGCCGACCGCTTGCGCGAGCTCCTGGCAATGGCGGTCAGCACCTTCGAGCCCGCCAAGGTCCGCGCCCTGGCCCGGCCCGGCGCTGGTGACGAAGAAGCTCATCTCGCCCTGCTGCGCCTGCGCGCCAGCGCTCAGGCCGAGCGCCAGCAGCGCCGCCGGCGCCATCGGCCATCGCATCAGGTGATTCATGTCGGTCCTCCCTTGCTGATTTAGGCTGTGGCCCGACCGTGACGCCCTCCGGTCCCGATCTATTCCGATTCTGGCACCGCCCAGCGTCTTACTCTAGCGGCCCGTGAGCCTTGGACCGCATTGTTCCGAACTGTCGCAGCATCCGTTAGCCCGCCCGGCGCGATCAGCCACTCAACTGTGAAACAGCTCACACCTGTCACGTGCGCACACCGCTAGTTTATAGACCTGAGCAGTAGCTGCTCAGGCGGGAGGCCAGTGGTCATGTCACTCTTGCAGCTATCCATAGGACTTATCGTCGCCCTTGTCGCATCGAGGTTCGTCCTCACGCCGCTTCTCGGCCGCGGCTCTGCAAGTATCCAGACTGCAGGCGATGTCGGCCGTCTCGCGTGGGGTGCGCTCTTCCGCTTCATGTCGAACCTATGCTTCTGGTCGCTTATCGCGGTCGGTGTTGTCGGTCTCGCGCAGCTTGCCATCAACCAGACCGGCGGCGTGGACGTCGAGACCGTAAAGCAAAGTCATTTGGCACTTGATCAGGTGATAGCGGCACTTGGAAGGATCAACGACGGACTTGCTCGGGGAGTTGCCGGGGCGCTCATCATTGGTCTCGGGCTTTGGACGTTCGTGCAGGTACGCCGGCGCGGTCGACTGATGCTGCTGCAGGCTTATCAGGCCGAGATCGATCAACTTCTCGCTGCTAAGGCTGCAGGTCAGTGGGAGGAGTTGCCGCCTACCCAATCCATGGGTAAACTCGAAGAGGAGATTCGGGCAAAGGTAATCGCGATTGAGAGGCGAGGTGATCGTGAGGATGACCCTGAGCGGGAACGGCTTGAGCAGGAACTTGCCCGACTCTTCACCGCGCACGAGCTGCTGGACGTCCAGCGCCGGCTGAATGTTCGCGTCGATCCGATGGACCTTGGTCGCTGCAAAGCCCAGACCCTGGGCGAACGTCTTTCCACTTTGTTCGTCTCCGAAGGTCTCGTGAACACGGTCGGTGGTTTCGGTCGCGTGCTCGCGGTGGCTCTTAACCTCCTGCTGATCCCATCGCTGCTGGTCCTTACCGCTGCACCGATCGCGGATGCGGCAGAAGACAGGCAGGCACAGCTTGCCCAGCAACTGCACCGCCTCGAGCTGCAGCTGGCGGTCGACGATTTGGAGCGCGATTTCGAGGAGGCGCTCGAAGCGGCAGTCAATGCCCAAGCGGTCGAGCAGGAAGTTGCAAGAGGTCGACGAGGAAGCTTCCTCAGAGGAAGACGGGCTCACCGTCAGCGATTTGCAGGCCGTGCGCCATCTTGCTCGAATCTTTGAAGCAGAGGTGTTCCCGAACGGTCTTGGCGGCCGGATTGCGACGAGCACGGATAGTCCTGACGCACAGTCGGTTCGGCGGTCGCAGGCACGTCAGAGCGTGCTCCGGACGACAGCTGCTTTTGTTGGCGACGAGCAGGCGCCTTTACGGGTCAATGGCGGCTTGGACGCAACACCAGAGGAGAGGCAGGCGGCACGATTGCTCGAACGAGGCAGCGCCCGACCTGACCCTGTCACGTCCATCGGGACTCGCGCAGAGCGACGCTTCACCGAACTCGCTCGGAGCCAGCCGTCGTTCTGGCGAGGCGTGCGGCACATGCTCGACGACTACAGCCAGTCCTTCGCGCGACCGGCAACGGCGCAGCAAATCAGGGGCCTCTTGGTGTCCCAAGCCATCGGCGAGGCATTCGACCGAGTATCGTTCGACAGCCCGGTCGCAGATCTGTCCCGCAAGGCGATGGCCAATCTCGCGGACGAGACCGGAACCCGCCTGTTCGAGACCCAGTACCAGCGTTTCGTGGTCGAGATGTCGAACGCGCGGTCGCTTGATGCGGCGATCAAGGCCACGGTCGAACGCCGCCTGCCAATCTTCACGGCTGCTGAGACGGCGCGCCTCCACGCCGCTGCCGAAGCTTTGCCGGACGAGCGCCGACTGGCTGAGACGTTAGCGCGACGACCGCCGAGTCTCGTCCGGATGCCAGAGGTTCATGTCAATACCGAGGGCGCGCAGCGTGCGCTGGCCGATATCGCTCTTCGGGTGCACGGCGGGCAGCCTCCGGCGACCTTCGCGGACGCTCTGTCCTCCTTCGACGACTATTTTCCAGGGCTCGAAGGTGAGGAGCGCCGGACTGAGCGCTATCGGGCGCAGTCCCGCGCTGATCTCGTCCGCGAGCCTGCGCGGGTGCAAAGCACGGCCAGTCGGCGGAACTTCAGCCGGTCGCGCTCTTACGTGCAGCTACGCGGATTCTCGCGCATCGGCGGCGTGTTGCTCGGTCGGATGCCTGAGAGCGGAGGGTCACTGGACATCCGCGACCTGAACTGGACGCTCGCGGGTAAGGAACTCTGGCTCGAGCTTCGATCGGCCGACGGCGGCATGCATCGCCTCGGGCCTTATCCGGCAGCGATCGCGCATCTCGCGCTCGCCTACGCAGCCGATGGTCGTCCGACCACAGTTACCATGGTCCGGGCCGACCCGCTACCAGAGCTCAAGATCCTCCTCCATCCGGCCCTCGTCGACACCCCCCTCGGCTGTCGCGCGACAAGGCTCGACCAGTTCGCGGATGAGTTCTCAAACGAGATCGAAGAGCTCGGCAGGCTGCGCGCGGAGGCGACCCGTCACGCCGAAGCCGAATTGGCCCTTTACGAGTACGCTTGGGCGGCGCGCTTCTTTAACCTTTCCGAGGCAGACGCAGGCGCTGCGACGCTCATGCCGTCCGGCCTCGTCGACGCACTCTCGCCGCGCGCCACGGAAATCATAAATGACGAGACCACGAAGGAACGCGTGCAAGCGGCGCTTACCGGCCGTGGTGACGTCGAAAATCTCGAAGCGAAGCACGAGTTCTTCGACAGGCGTGCCGTCGATCACATCCAGGCATGTCGGACGGCAACCGATGTCGAGGAATTCGGGCAATGTATTTCCGCTGAAGTGCATCAACAAGCAAGCCTGTATGCGAACGATCCCACCGCCAGCTGGGGCGCGCCGCCGCCCACCTACGATATTTGGAGCGGCGTGCGTGAGCAGCCCTACGACCTCGACCCGAGGCTCGATTTCTTGCGTCCTGAAGGCAAGCCCTCTCTTTGGCCTCTCGACTTCATCGTCCAGATTGCCTTCACGTCTCCCCCCTGGTTCGTCGCAAGTGACGCTGCCTGGTACGATGAGGACAACGCCGCGCTCGAGAGCTATGTGGATACCAGTCCGTTCGAGATTGAAGGAGTTCGGCGGGCGCTGCGACAGGCGCTCGACGCCGCCGCGTCTGCCGCGGTGGGCGATCCGCTATACGAGCACGCCACGATCCTCAGCGACATGAGCGATTTCACCGTCCTCCAGCGGCTGTTCCGACTCGGACTCGAGGGCCGCCTCGGCGAAGCATTTACGGTTGAGGTCCTTACCGAAGTGGCCGAAGCGACTGGGCCGTTCTTGCCGCCACCGGCCCGCACGTTGCGCTGGAATCCGCGTACCGCGTCGCTTGAGTACACGCTGCTCCAGGAGCTTGCTGCCTACGACGACGAGATCCTGGCTGAGGCAGTGCCAAAGGAAGCGGCTGCGATTAGGTCGTGCAGGACCTGGCTAGGACAGCTGGCCGAGGAAGGGTCACTCGCGCTCGCCGGGGCGCCACAGGACAGCTGGGAGCAGACCTGCACGCTCGAGCTTGCCGACCCGGCGATGTCGTCGCTGGCCAACCTAGCGGATCAGGTGACGCTAATCCGTCGGCTGCGGCACGATCTTGGAGTCCCTTTGGACGATCGTCTCGTCGCAGCGCGCGATCACTGTCCAGCGGCGTTTTGATCATGTTCAACGAACCGTTTCTTATCTGCTTCTCGTCATCGGCGCCGCCATGGGCCACCGTCACTCTCTTCTTGAGACCGTCACCGCTTGGCCCGCTCCGCGGCCGATGCTAGGGTCCGGTAACCAGGGCCGGCGGGGGGCGGGAGCATGGCAAGGGCGGCGGTGCGCGAGCACGGGCAGGATGCGGAGGTCGGCATCTATCCGGAGGGTGCGGCCTTCATCGACGGCGAGGTGGTGCCGATCGCCGAGGCGAGGATCCCGATCCTCGACTGGGGGTTCCTGCGCTCCGACTGCACCTACGACGTCGTGCATGTCTGGAACGGGCGCTTCTTCCGCCTCGACCACCACCTCGACCGCTTCGAGAAGAGCACCGCGGGCCTGCGCCTGAGCAACCCGTACGAGCGCGAGCAGGTGGTCGCGATCCTGATGCGCCTGGTGCGCGCGACCGGTCTGCGCGAGGCCTACGTCGAGGTGATCCTGACCCGCGGCGTGCCGCCCAAGGGCAGCCGCGATCCGCGCCGGTGCGAGAACCGCTTCTACGCCTTCGTGATCCCGTTCGTCTGGATCGCGACCGAGGAGATGCGCGAGCGCGGCATCCACCTCCACGTCAGCGAGGTGCTGAGGATCCCGCCGCAGTCGGTCGACCCCGCGATCAAGAACTTCCACTGGGGCGACCTGATGCGGGGCGTGTTCGAGTCCTACGAGCAGGGCTGCGACCTGCCGGTGCTGGTCGACCAGGACGGCAACATCGCCGAGGGGCCGGGCTTCAACCTGTTCGCGGTCAAGGAAGGCCGGGTGACCACGCCCGAGGGCACCTGTCTCCTCGGCATCAGCCGCCAGACCGCGCTCGACCTGCTGGGCGAGCAGAACGTCGAGCGGGTGATCGGCCCGATCTCGCCGGGCGAGCTCAAGGCCGCCGATGAGGTGTTCATCACCTCGACCGCGGGCGGCATCCTGCCGGTCACCCGGATCGACCATCGGCCGGTCGGCGACGGCCATCCCGGGCCGGTCTCGACCCGGCTCCGGAACCTCTACTGGCAGCGCCACGACGAGGGCTGGCAGGGCACGCCGATCGACTACGACTGACGTCACGCCGCGCGGGTTCGGGACCGAACCCGAGATCAGGGATGGGAGGCGCACGATGCGACTGGGGCTGTTCATGATGCCGCTGCACCCGCCGACGCGGGACTACCACCAGATGCTGGAGGAGGACCTCGAGGCGGTGGTGCTGGCCGACCGCCTGGGCTTCGACGACGTCTGGGTCGGCGAGCACTTCAGCTCGATGACCGAGCCCGTGACCTCGCCGCTCACCTTCCTCGCCAAGGCGATCCCCTTGACCAAGCGGGTGCGGCTGTGCACCGGCGTGCTCAATCTGCCGCAGCAGCATCCGGCGGTGATCGCGGGCTTCGCGGCGATGTTCGACCACCTGGCCGACGGCCGCTTCGTGATGGGCATCGGCCCCGGCGGCCTGCCGTCCGACTTCGAGCTGTTCCACCTCGAGGACCCGATGGCGCGCGGCAAGATGACCCTCGAATTGATCGACATGATCCTGAAGATCTGGAGCGGCGAGCCGCCCTACGTGATCGAGGGCGAGTACTGGCAGATCCGCCAGGACGAGTGGCACTGGCCGGAGCTCGGCCTCGGCCGGATGCCCAAGCCCTACCAGCAGCCGCATCCGCCGATCGCGGTCGCCGGCATGAGCCCCTATCCGTTCTTCGTCAAGGAGGCGGCCAGGCGCGGCTGGCTCGCGATCAGCGCCAACTTCATCCCGGCGGCGAGCGTCGCGACCCACTGGCAGCGCTTCAGCGAGGGCTGCGCCGAGGCCGGGGTCGAGCCGGACGGCGAGCGCTGGCACGTCGCGCGCACCGTGCTGGTGACCGAGACCGACGCCGAGGCGCGAGGCCTATCTCGCCCGGCCCGACTGCGCGGTGCGCTACTATTTCTACTACCTCAGCGCGCTGATGAAGAAGGCCGGCTTCTCCCAGATCATGAAGGGCCTGGAGCAGTTCGACGACGAGCAAGCTCACGGTCGACTGGGCGATCGACAACATCGTGATCGCCGGCAGCCCGGCGACGGTGGCGGAGAAGCTGCTCGCGGTGCGCGACCAGATCGGGCCGTTCGGCACGATCGTGCTGACCGGCCTCGACTGGGACGACAAGGCGCTCTGGCAGCGCTCGATGGCGCTGATGGCGCACGAGGTCATGCCGGCGCTGCGCCAGGCGACCGGCGCGGCGATCGCCGCCAAGTAGCGCCAGAGGGGCGCGCAGGAGGGCAGGGTGGCGGCGACCGGCGCGGGCCAGGCGCTGGCGCCCGAGCCGCTGCCGGCGCGGGCGGCGGCGAGCCACGGTCGGCGCCCTGCTGCGGGCGCGGGCGCGGATCGACCGCGACGCGCTCGCGGTCGTCGAAGGCGATCGGCAGATGACCTTCGGCGAGCTCGACGAGCGCGTCAACCGACTGGCGCAAGTGCTTGCAGCAGCAGGCATTCGCCGCGGCGACCGGGTCGCGATGCTGGCCCGCAACTGCGCCGCCTGGCTCGAGGTCGAGCTGGCGGCGGCCAAGCTCGGCGCGATCGTCGCGGCGCAGAACTGGCGCCTCGCGGCGCCGGAGCTGGAGCACTGCCTGCGGCTCGCCGAGCCGCGCGTGCTGCTGGTCGGCGAGGCGCAGGCCGCGGCGGCCGCGGGTCTCGCGGTCGACGATCCCGCGCACGATCACGCTCGGCGCGGAGTACGAGCGCCGCCTCGCGCGCGCTGCTGCCGCCGAGCCGCCCGAGGTCGCGGAGCCCGAGGACGGCCTCGTGATCCTCTACACCAGCGGTACCACCGGCCTGCCCAAAGGTGCACTGATCAGCCATCGCGCCTTCATCGCGCGGGCGCTGGTGTTCATGATGGAGCTCGGCCTCGCGCCGGGCGAGGCGTTCGTCGCCTGGGGGCCGTTCTTCCACATGGTCTCGACCGATCACGCGCTGGCCAGCCTCTTGCGCGGCAATCCGGTGATCGTCGTCGACGGCTACGACCCCGAGGCGCTGGCCGCGATCGTCGCGCGCGAGCGGATCGGCTGGCTGCCGCTGGTGCCCGGCATGATCGAGTCGTTCGCGGCCGTGCTGCGCGCCCGGCAGGTGCGGCCGAAGGGCATCCGGGCGATCGGCGCCATGGCGGATCTGGTGCCGCGCCATCAGCTGGCCGAGATCACGACGCTGCTCGAGGCCCCCTACGCCAACACCTTCGGCGCGACCGAGACCGGGCTGCCGCCGGGGACGGCGTCCTTCATCCCGATCGGCGAGGCGCCGACCGACCTCGCCAAGCGCCAGAGCGGGTTCTGCGAGGTTCGCCTGGTCGACCCCGACGACAACGAGGTCGCCGGACGGCGAGCCCGGCGAGTGCGCGATGCGCGGGCCCGACCCTGTTCAGCGGCTACTGGCGGGCGCCCGAGGTCAACGCACGCGACTTCCGCGGCGGCTGGTTCCACATGGGCGACATGTTCATCCGGCGCGACGATGGCCGGCTCGATTTCGTCGACCGCGCCAAGTACATGATCAAGTCCGGCGGCGAGAACGTCTACCCGGCCGAGATCGAGCGCGTGCTGCTCGCCGACCCGCGGGTCGAGGACGCGGTGGTGGTCCGCAAGGCGGACGCCAGGTGGGGCGAGGTGCCGGTCGCGGTGATCGCGCGCAACGACGACAGCCTCACGCGCCGAGGAGCTCTACGCCCGATGCCGCGCGCAGCTCGCCGGCTACAAGCAGCCCAAGGAGATCCGCTTCGTCGCCTTCGCCGACCTGCCGCGCAGCACCACCGGCAAGATCCAGCGCCACGAGGTCGAGGCGTGGTTCAAGAGGGCGGGCGAAAGCCCGGACTAGCGGATCACTTCGATCGCGATGTCGAGGTTGAGGCGCGACCAGGACCGGTCGGCGGTGAGCGCCGCGGCGCCCAGGCTTTGAGCAAGGGCGAGGCAGGCCCGATCCCCGAACGAGAGCCCCAGAGCACGGGTCGCATCGCGTAAGATCCCTGCGCCGTAGGCGTGCGTCGGCATCGAAGGCGTGCACGTCGAGCTCGAGCACGGCCGATCGCGAGCCGAATCTCGCGCTTCCGGTACGCCGTCCTCGCTCAGCTTCGCCACGACTTCCGACAGGTTCACCGGCGCCGATGCCGGCGCCCTCGAGGCTGCTGCTCGACCCGCTCCGCGCCCGGCTCGGCACGCAGCACGGCGAGCAGGGCCGAGGCATCGAGGACCACGTCATTCACGCTCGGCCTCTCGCGGCGCTCTTCGATCAGCTCGTCCACCAGGGATCGATCGCGATCAGGGATGTACTTGCGATGATGGCCTGGGCTTCGCGGATCGGCGCGTCCGATAAGGCCGCAGGCGCAGCTCGTCCCCTGTGGTCTCCAGACGAAAGATCACCGGGGCCCACTTGAGCTCGTTCCGGAGCCTGGCAGGGATCAGAGCTCGTCCAGCTCGATCAATCCTGGCTCGCGCGTCGACATGGCAGAATTTCCCAGTCCCTCCGCTAACGCGTCAGATTGCCGTGCGTCTCGAGCCGTCAAGCATGTGGCGGCGCTACTCCGGATAGCGCCAGGGCGGGGCTGGCTGCCGTCGCCGCTCTCGTCGAGCGTCCAGAGCGGGAGGGCGAGGCCGGGGGCGACGTCCTTGAAGACCATGCGGACCCGGCTAGCCGATGCCGACCCTGGCGACCAGCTCGGGCGGGGCGAGGTCGCCCTCGGGCGTCGCGAGGTTGCCGGCGATCCGCAGCGCGTCGTCTCGCCGGGCTGGCCGCGCTGGGTGTCGAGCTCGACGATCAGGATCAGGTAGGGCAGGTGGCCTTGAAGGCCGGCTGGATCGCGTGGTGGACCTCGGCGTAGCTGTGCACGGTTCCCTGGCCCGCAACCGGCGTCCAGACCGCCTCGGGATGGCCGCACCAGGGGCAGCCGGTGGTCGGCGGGTAGCGCAGCAGGTCGCAGGCGGTGCAGCGCTGCAGGTGGAAGTCGTGCGCCGCGCAGTGCCGGAAATAGGCGAGGTTCTCGTGATCGAGCGCCTCGATCCGGAGGCTCATGCCGAGATAGTCGCCGTCGATGGTCATGGATTCGCGGGCTCCGGGCAGGGGGCGGCTCAGCCGGCGGGCAGGGGCGCCGCCTCGGCGAGCGCCGCCATCGCCTCCTCGCGGATCAGCGCCAGCACCTGGCGCTTGAGCGCGACGAAGCGCGGCGCGGTCAGCACCTCCGGGCCGCGCGGGCGCGGGATGTCGACCACGATCTCCTGCTTGATCCGGCCGGGGCGCGCGGTCATCACGTAGACCACGTCGCCCAGGAACAGCGCCTCGTCGATGTCGTGGGTGACGAACAGCACGGTCTTGTGGCTCTGCTCCCAGATGCCGAGCAGCATCTCCTGCATCAGCGCGCGGGTCTGGCTGTCGAGCGCGCCGAACGGCTCGTCCATCAAGCAGGATCGCGGGGTCGTTGGCGAGCGCGCGGGCGAGCGCCGTGCGCTGGCGCATGCCGCCCGAGAGCTGCTCGGGGTAGGCGTGCTCGAAGCCGTCGAGGCCGACCTGGCGGATCAGCCGGTCGGCGATCCGGCGGCGCTCCGCGGCAGGCGTGCGTTTCAGCTCGAGGCCGAACTCGACGTTGCGCTGCACCGTCAGCCAGGGGAACAGCGTGTAGCTCTGGAACACCATGCCGCGCTCGGCCGAGGGGCCGGCGATCGGCCGGCCGTCGAGGGTGATGACGCCCTCGGTCGCCTCGGCGAGGCCGGCGATCAGGCGCAGCAAGGTCGACTTGCCGCAGCCCGAGGGGCCGACGATCACCGACAGCTCGCGCTCGGGGATCGCGAGCGAGATGTCCTCGAGCGCGGTGACCGTCTGGCCCCGGCGCCCCTTGAAGCGCACCGCGACGCCGTCGATCTCGAGCTTGCTCAAGGCGCCCGGCATACGCGACATCGCCCGAGCCACCGGCCGCCCGCCAAGACCGACCGCCTCGATGCCGAAGTGATCGCGCGCTTCGCCGCCAGCCGTCAGGCCAGAGCCGCGGCCGCTGCCCGACGCCTGCCGCCAGATCCTGATCGATCGGGTCGCCAGGCGGCGCCAGCTGGTCGCGATGCGGGCGGCCGAGAAGATCCGCGCAGCCAGCTCGCCCGGCGCTGCGGCCGCGGCTCGACGAGCACTTGGCTTGGCTCGGCCAAGGCCATCGACGAGCTCGACCGCGACATCGGCGGCGCCGTCCGCGACAGCCCGTTGTGGCGGGTCGAGGAGACTGCTCGCGTCGCTGCGGGGGTGGGTCCGGTGACCCGCGCCGTTCTGCTTGCCAAGCTGCCCGAGCTCGGCCAGCTCGATCGGCGCAAGATTGCGGCCCGGGTCGGCGTGGCGCCGCTGAACCGCGACAGCGGGGCGGGGCGCGGCTGACGCTGCGTCCAGGGCGGACGGCGCCGCGCTCAGAAGGTCGCCGACCAGGGCAGCAGGCGGCGGCGCAGCAGCTTGAACAGCTGGTCGGTGATCAGGCCCAGGATGCCGATCACCACGATGCCGAGGATGATCACGTCGGTGAACAGGCCGCGCATCGCGTTCAGGATCATGTAGCCGAGCCCGGAGTTGGCGGCGACCAGCTCGGCGATCACGAGGTAGGTCCAGGCCCAGCCCATGGTGACCCGGAGATTGTCCATCACGCCCGGCAGGCAGGCCGGGAACAGCACCCGGGTGACGACCTGGCGGCGCGATCGCGCCGAGCGTGTAGGAGACGTCGATCAGGTCCTTCGAGACCCGCGCCGAGACGTCGGCGATCAGGATCAGCTGCTGGAAGAAGGTGCCGAGGAAGATCACCGCGATCTTCTGCTCGATGCCGATCCCGATCCACAGGATCAGGAGCGGGATCATCGCGGAGACCGGCAGGTAGCGCATGAAGCCGGTGATCGGCTCGATGAACGCCTCGACCACCTTGAAGCTGCCCATCAGGATGCCGAGCGGCACGGCGATCACCGAGGCGAGCACGAAGCCCGCGACGATCACCACCAGGCTCGACCAGATGTGGCCGAGCAGCGAGCCGCTCTTCAGGCCCTTCCAGCCGGCGAGCAGGACCTGGTGCGGCGCGGCGAGGAAGTCCGGCCGCACCAGGCCGCCGTAGCTGAGCCAGCACCACAGGCCGAGGATCAGCGCCAGGGCGAGGATGCCCAGGCCGGCGTGGAGCGCGCCCGGGATCTCGGTCTTGGGCGCCAGGACGCTGGTCATCGCCGGTCGTGCGAGCGCATCAGCGGCGCCTCCCGTCCGTCACGCTGCGGACCTCGTCCCACGTTCAGATCCGCGCCCCGGATTCGGGTGATGAGCCGCACGTGCCCTCGGGCCGAGCCCGAGGCTGCCCGGCGAGCGGAGCCGCCGGCGCGCGCTACTGGTTGACGACGTCGAACGCGATCAGCTCCGCCGGGGCGACGTCGTGCTCGAACTGGCCGATCTCGCGGCCGAGCTCCAGCGCGTTCTCGATCGTCTCGGTGATCGTGCCCGGCGCCTCGGGCGTGCCGATGAAGGCCTGGTTCATCGCCTCGTCGTAGTAGACGATGCCGGCGCGGGTCTCGGCGAACACCGCCGGGTCCTCGAGCCAGCCGCCCACGCCCTTGGCCATGATCTCGTCGGCCTCCTGCTCGTTCGCCTTCTGGAACTCGACCGCCCGCACCCAGGCGCGATAGAGCGCCTTGAAGTCGTCGGCGCGCTCCGCGAGCTTCTCGGGCGTGGTGATCGCCATGTCGGTGATCAGGCCGGGGCTGGTCGAGGAGTCGACCAGGAGATGGCCGTGCTCCGCCTGCCGGCCGCGGGTCAGCCAGGGCTCCCAGGTGACCGCGGCATCGACCCGCTCGGCGACGAAGGCGGCACCGGCGTCGCCCGCGGTCATGTTCTGGGTCTCGACGTCGGCGATCGACAGCCCGGCCTCCTTGAGCAGCACGCCGAGATAGAACTGCGAGACCGAGCCCTCGGCATACGCGACCGACTTGCCCTTGAGGTCGGCGAGCGTCTCGATCTCCTTGTTGGCGACGATGCCGTCGCCGCCCTTCGAAATCGTCGAGCGCGAACAGATAGACGTAGCCCTGGTTCTCGTTGAGGAAGTTGAGCATGGTGTCGACCGTGGTCACGGCGACGTCGATCTGGCCGGCGGCGAGCGCCGGGAAGCGGATCTTCGGGTCCTCCATCACGATCAGCTCGACCTCGACCCCCTCATCGGCGAAGAAGCCCTTCTCCTGCGCGATGTAGAGCGGGCCGTAGCCGACCCAGGTCGAATGGCCGAGCTTGAGCGGCTCGGCGGAGGCGCTGCCGGCGGCCATCACGCCAAGCAGGATGGCGCCGGCGATGAGGATCGATCGTCCAGCCATGTGCACTTTACCTCCCTGTCCTGCGCGGCGGGCGCAACGGCCCGCCGGACGCGGCGAGCGATCATGCTGCTACAGTTCGCGACCGCGCGCCAGCCCCGCGCCGGAGGGATCGACCGCGGCGCATGCGCCTCGGGGGCCATGCTGCTGCCGTCGCGGTCGTCGTGTTCAAAGGAACCAAGCTCAGCCTGCTGGTCGGCAGCGTGAGCCCGCCGCTGCTCGTGCCGAACGACTGTGTGTGGTGGCGATGGCTCGGGCATCTCGACTGATCCATCGCACGGAGGCGACTTGCTGCGCTGGATCCAAACCAGCCCGTGGACTGGGATACGAAGCAGCTCGGCGGTTGAAGATTCGTTAACCACTTTTACATAGACAACCGGCCAGCGCCCTGGACCTCAATGGCTACAGCCGGATCCGGGGCCGTGCTCAGTTGCCCAGGGGCGGCCGTGCTGTTGGAGACGGGAATGGAGCTGTTTGCCTCGCCTGCGTTCGACGATCACGAGCAGGTGGTGTTCTTCTTCGATCGCGGCAGCGGCCTGAAGGCGATCGTCGCCCTGCACGACACGACGCTCGGGCCGGCGATCGGCGGTTGTCGGATGTGGCCCTATGCGAGCGAGGCCGAGGCGCTGACCGACGTTCTGCGGCTCGCCAGGGGGATGACCTACAAGGCGGCGATGGCGCGTCTGCCGTTCGGCGGCGGCAAGACGGTCGTGATCGGCGACCCCAGGCGCGACAAGTCGCAGGCGCTGTTTCGCGCGCTCGGGCGCGCGATCGACAGCCTGGGCGGGCGCTACTACACCGGCGAGGACGTCGGGACCGGCCCGCTCGACATGGACTGGGCGAGCGCCGAGACGCCCTACGTGCTGGGCCGCTCCAGCGGCAGCAGCGGCGACCCCTCGCCGGTGACGGCGCGTGGCGTCTGGCTCGGGATCAGGGCCGCCGTCCGGCACAGGCTGGGGCGTGACGACCTCGCCGGCGTCCGCGTGGCGGTTCAGGGCCTGGGCCACGTCGGCTACCACGTGGCGCGGCTGCTCGCCCAGGACGGCGCCAGCCTGATCGTCGCCGACCTCGACCCGGCCCGGGCGGAGCGCGCGGCCGAGGAGTTCGGCGCGCGCCCGGTCGCGAGCGACGAGATCCTGGGCGTCGAGGCCGAGGTTCTGGCGCCCTGCGCGCTCGGCGGTGTGATCAACGACGTGACGCTGCCGCGGCTCGCCTGCGCGATCGTCGCCGGCGCCGCCAACAACCAGCTGCTCGAGGACCGGCATGGCGGCGCCCTGCACGCGCGCGGCATCCTGTATGCGCCCGACTACGTGATCAACGCGGGCGGCCTGATCAACATCGCCGAGGAGCTGCGGCCGCGCGGCTATCAGCGCGAGCGGGCGCTGGCCAAGGTGCAGGACATCGCGCAGACGCTGATCGAGGTGTTCGAGCGCGCCGCGCGCGAGGGCGCGCCGACCAACCTGGTCGCGGATCGGATTGCCGGGGAGCGCATCCGGCTCGGGCGTCAGTCGCGCGCGGCGCACGCCGTGCGCGACCCGGTCCCGGCGCGGGCGGTGGCGGGCTGAGCGCGAGCGCGAAGCGCGCCTTCGCGAGGATGCTCGCGGCCTTCCGGCGGCCTCCGGACCGCTGCCGGGCGCCAGCCGATCGCGGGGTGCGGCGCGAACGCCGTGCCGACGTGCTAAGCTCGCGCTCGGGATCGGGTGCGCCGTGCCGTCGGCCCCGGCAGCAAAGGTGATCGCCATGGCTGCTCGCATCCTCGAGGACCGGCCGCCGCTCGGCGACGAGCGCGTTGCGCGCCGCGATCCGGCGGGCGCAGCGCACCGACGAGGCGGCCGCCGTCGCACGGCTGCTCGAGGAGGCGGCGGTCGATCCCGCGCAGCGGCCGCGCATCGAGGCCCGCGCGCTCCGCCTCGCGGAGCGGGTGCGGGAAGCGGGCGGCGACCAGCTCGGGGTCGAGGCCTTTCTGCACGAGTACAGCCTCAGCACCCGCGAGGGCGTCATGCTGATGTGCCTCGCGGAGGCGTTGCTCAGGATCCCCGATCCGGAGACCAGCGACCGGCTGATCCGCGACAAGCTCAGCTTCGGCGACTGGGCGCGCCATCTCGGCCACAGCGAATCGCTGTTCGTCAACGCCTCGACCTGGGGTCTGATGCTGACCGGGCGCTTCGTCCGGGTCGACCTGGATCAGGACGGCGAGGTCGGGACCCGGTTCACCCGCCTGGTGCAGCGGCTCGGCGAGCCGGTGGTGCGCCAGGCAGTGCTCCAGGCGATGCGGGTGCTCGGCCGCCACTTCGTCCTCGGCCAGACGATCGAGGGCGCGATCCGCCGCGCCCGCGAGCCCGAGCAGAAGGGCTATCGCTACTCCTACGACATGCTGGGCGAAGCGGCGCGGACCGAGGCCGACGCCGAACGCTATCAGCATGCCTATCGCGACGCGATCGCGGCCATCATCGAGGCCGGCGCGCGGCGACCGATCTGATGGCCCGGCCCGGCATCTCGATCAAGCTTTCGGCGCTCCACCCGCGCTACGAGCTGGCCAAGCATCGTCGCCTCGCGGCCGAGCTCCTGCCGCGCGTGCTCGCGCTCCTGCAGCAGGCCCGCGCCGGCAACATCGCGGTCACCATCGACGCCGAGGAGAGCGAGCGGCTGGAACCCTCGCTCGACCTGTTCGCCCGTCTCGCGGCCGCGCCCGGAGCTGGAGGGGTGGGACGGCCTCGGGCTCGCGGTCCAGGCCTATCAGAAGCGCGCGATCCACGTCGTCGCCTGGCTGGCCGACCTCGCCCGGCGCGAGCGGCGCCGGATTCCGGTCCGCCTCGTCAAGGGCGCCTACTGGGACAGCGAGATCAAGCGCGCGCAGGAGCACGGGCTGGAGCAGTACCCGGTGTTCACGCGCAAGCTCGCGACCGACGTGTCCTACCTCGCCTGCGCGCGTCGTCTGTTGGCCGGGAGCGAGACCTTCTACCCGCAGTTCGCGACCCACAACGCGCAGACGCTCGCCAGCATCGTCGAGCTTGCCGGGCCACGCCGCGACTTCGAGTTCCAGCGCCTGCACGGCATGGGCGAGGCCCTCTACGAAGGGCTCCGGTCCGAGGCGCCCGACATCCCCTGCCGGGTCTACGCCCCGGTCGGCAGCCACCAGGACCTGCTGCCCTACCTGGTGCGCCGGCTGCTCGAGAACGGCGCCAACACCTCGTTCGTCAACCGCATCCTGGACCCCGCGATCCCGCTCGAGAGCCTGGTCGGCGACCCGGCGGTCCGGCTGGCGCGGACCGAGCCCAAGGCCAACCCCAAGATCCCGTTGCCGCCGGCGCTCTATGGCGCGCGGCGCCGGAACTCGCGCGGGCTCGACCTCGCCGATCCCGAGGAGCTGGCGCGGCTCGCCGAGCGGATCGCGGCCGACCTCGCGCCGGGCCTGGTCGCCCGGCCCGGCGTCGCGGCCGCGCGGGCAGCCCGCGGCCGGTGCTCGATCCGGCCGACCGGTCGCGCGCGCTCGGCAGCGTCGTCGAGGCCGATCCGGCCGACGGTCGACCAGGCGGTCGCGCTGGCCGCGCGCGGCTTCGGCGCTTGGCACCGGATGCCGCTCGAGGAGCGCGCCGCCTGCCTCGAGCGCGCGGCCGATCTCTACGAGGCGCATGCGCCGGAGCTGCTCGGCTGGTGCGTGCGCGAGGCCGGCAAGATCATGGTCGACGCCGTGGCCGAGGTGCGCGAGGCGGTCGACTTCCTGCGCTACTACGCCCTGCAGGCACGCGAGCAGGTGCCGCCCCGCGACCTGCCGGGCCCGACCGGCGAGAGCAACCGCATCGGCCTGCACGGCCGCGGCGTGTTCGTCGCGATCAGCCCCTGGAACTTCCCGCTCGCGATCTTCACCGGCCAGATCGCGGCCGCGCTGGTGGTCGGCAATGCGGTGCTCGCGAAGCCCGCGCCGCAGACCCCGCTGATCGCCGCCCGGGCGGTCGCGCTCCTGCACGAGGCCGGGGTGCCCGAGGATGCCCTGATCCTGATGCCGGGCGGGCCGGAGGTCGGCGCCCGCCTGGTCGCGAGCCCGGGCATCGCCGGGGTCGCGTTCACCGGGTCGACCCGGACCGCCTGGCAGATCAACCGCGCGCTCGCCGCCAAGGACGGGCCGATCCCGGTCCTGATCGCCGAGACCGGCGGACAGAACGCGCTCGTCGTGGACTCCTCGGCGCTGGTCGAGCAGGTCGTGGCCGACGTCCTGCTCTCGGCATTCCGCTCCGCGGGGCAGCGCTGCTCGGCGTTACGCGTCCTCTGCGTGCAGGATGCGATCGCGCCACGGGTGCTCGAGATGCTGGCCGGCGCGATGCGCGAGCTCGCGGTCGGCGATCCCGGGCTGCTCGCGACCGACGTCGGCCCGGTGATCGACGAGGCGGCGCTGCGAGCGATTGACCCGCCATGCCGAGCGCATGACGAGGGAGGCCCGGCTGATCGCGCGCGTCCCGCTCGATCCGGACCTGCCGCCGGGCTGGTTCTTCGCCCCGCACGCGTTCGAGATCGATCGCATCGAGCAGCTCGAGGGCGAGGTCTTCGGGCCCATCCTGCACGTCGTGCGCTTCGAGGGCGATCGTCTCGATCAGGTGATCGATGCGATCAATGGCACCGGCTACGGCCTGACCTTGGGCGTTCACAGCCGCATCGACCAGACGATCGAGCGCGTGCTGCAGCGGGCGCGCGCCGGCAACATCTACGTCAACCGCAACATCATCGGCGCCGTGGTGGGGGTGCAGCCGTTCGGCGGCGAAGGCCTCTCGGGCACCGGGCCGAAGGCCGGCGGCCCGAACTATCTGCCGCGCTTCGCGACCGAGCGCACGGTCAGCGTCAACACGACCGCGGTCGGCGGCAACGCCAGCCTGCTCAGCCTCGATGACGAGCCGCCGCCGGCGCTCGCGGCCGACCGGGATCAGGCGCTGCGGAAGCGGAACGGGTGCGCCGGGTAGACGCCGAGACGCTCGACCTCGTGCGAGAAGAAGGCGAGCTCCTCGAAGGCGTTCCTGACGGGAGGCTGCTCCGGGTGACCCACCACCTCGGCGTAGAACTGCGCCTGGTTGAAGCCCGCATCGACGTAGCTCTCGAGCTTGACCATGTTGACGCCGTTGGTCGCGAAGCCGCCGAGCGCCTTATAGAGCGCCGCCGGCACATTGCGCACCTGGAACAGGAAGCTGGTGATCACCGGCCCTTCGTAGGGCGGCGGCTCGCGCGGCTCGCGCGCCAGGATGACGAAGCGGGTGGTGTTGTGCTCGGCGTCCTCGATGTCGGAGCGCAGGATCTCGAGCCCGTAGATGTCGGCCGCGAGGCGCGAGGCGATCGCCGCCTGGTCGGTGCTCCCGGCCTCCGCGACCTCCGCCGCCGCCCCGGCGGTGTCGGCGTGGATCCTCGGGATGATCGCCAGCTCGCGCAGCAGACGCCGGCACTGGTTCAGGGCATGCACGTGCGAGTGCACCGACTTGATCCCCTCGAGCCGGGCGCCCGGCACCGCGAGGAGATGGTGGTTCACCCGCAGGAAATGCTCGCCGATGATGTGCAGGCCGCAGTGCGGCATCAGGTGATGGATGTCCGCGACGCGCCCGGCGATCGAGTTCTCGATCGGAATCATCGCCCGCTCGGCCCGGCCCTCGCGCACCGCGGCGAACGCGTCCTCGAAGGATTCGGCGGGCAGCGCCTCATAGGCGGGGCAGACCTGGCGACAGGCGAGATGGGAATAGGCGCCGCGCTGGCCCTGGAAAGCGATCCGCGGCACCGACCCGCCCGCCGACGCGCTCTGGCGCGTGCTTGCGTCGGCTGGCTGATCCATCACTTCAGCTCGATCTCGCGGTCGGTGCGGCCTGCCCGTGTGCGGCGAGCATCGCCCGGGCGCGCGCCAAGTCGTGCGGAGTATCGACGCCGAGCGGAACCGTGTCAACGAGCGCCACGCCAATGCTCATGCCGGCCTCCAGCGCCCGCAGCTGCTCGAGCCGCTCGCGCTGCTCGAGCGGGCTGGGCGGCAGCGCCGCGAACCGCTCGAGCGCGCTGCGCCGGAAGGCATAGATGCCGATGTGGTGGTACACGGGTCCCGCGCCGCTCGGCGCGGTCGCACGCGTGAAGTAGAGCGCTCGCCCGAGGCGCCGGCGCTGCTGGTCGAACGCGACGATCGCCTTGACCACGCTCGGAGCGGCCTTTTCAGCCGGGTCGTCGGTCGCGACGGCGAGGGTGCCGATGTCGCTGCCGAGCTGGTCGAGTGGCTCGAGCACCGCCCGGATCGCCTCCGGCCGCAGGGTCGGCAGATCGCCCTGGAGATTGATCACCCGCTCGAACCGCCGCGCCGGGTCGAGCCGGCTGAGCGCCTCGTGGATCCGATCGGTGCCCGATGGCAGAGCGGGCTCGGTCAGGACCGCCTCGCCGCCATGCGCCGTCACGGCCGCGGCGATCGCGGCGTCGGCGCAGGCCACGACCACCGGCCCGACGTCGGCCTCGCAGGCCCGCCGCCAGACCTGCACGATCATCGGCAGGCCGCCGATCTCGGCGAGCGGCTTGTCCGGCAGCCGGGTCGCGGCGAGGCGGGCGGGAATCAGCACGATGGTCCCGCTCGACCGAACGGGGGAAGCCGGCTTGACGATGTTCGACAAATGCGCCAACCCTCTTCGGCGCGCGCGCCGGGCCGGTGGTGAGACAGACTGCCGCACAGCAGGCGGTGCGAGCGTCCCGCCGCAGGGACGCTCCACATACTAACCTGCCCAGGTCGAATTCCGCCAATCTGGGGCTCATCAGGACGGAACCTGCCCGCCATGGCATCTTCGCTCGAAGTCAACAAGACGCTGGCCGCGATCCTCACCGCAGGCATCATCGCCTCGGGCGCCGGCGTGGTCTCGCGCATCATCTACAGCCCGCACCTGCCGGAAGAGAACGCCTACCCGATCGAGGTGGCGAGCGCCGAGGGCGAGACTGCCGAGGACGGCGGCGCCGCGGCAGAGTATCAATCTCGCTGCCCTGCTCGCCACCGGCAGCCCCGAGGCGGGCGCGACGGTCGCCAAGAAGTGCGCTGCCTGTCACACCTTCGAGGAGGGCGGCGCGAACAAGATCGGTCCAGGGCTCTGGGGCGTGGTCGGCCGCGACATCGCGTCGGTCGAGGGCTTCGCCTATTCGGATGCTCTGGCGAGCCACGAGGGTGCTTGGGACTACGAAAGCCTGAGCCATTTCCTCGCCGACCCGAAGGGCTGGGCGCCCGGCACCAAGATGGCCTTCGCCGGCGTCAAGGACGAGGAGGATCTCGCCAACTTGATCCTCCATCTGCGCGCGCTCTCGCCCGAGGCGCCGCCGTTGCCGGAGCCCGCGACCGAGACGGCGGCGGACGAGCAGCCAGCGGCCGCAGACGCTGCGGCCGCCGCGCAGCCGACGGCAATCGAGCAGCCTGCCGCTGAGGGCGAGGAGGCTGCGGCGCAGGAATCCGGCGCCGGGCAGACCGCCGCCGTGCAGCCGGGGGCGGATCAGACCAGCGCGCAGCCGGCCGCCACGGGGCAGGATGACGGCGGTCTCGTCGCGCTGCTCGCCGCGGCCGATCCGGCGGCGGGCGAGAAGGCGGCGCGCAAGTGCGCCGTCTGCCACAGCTTCGAGGAGGGCGGCGCGGCCAAGCTCGGCCCGACGCTATGGGGCGTGGTCGGCCGCGACATCGCCGCGGTCGACGGCTTCGCCTACTCGGACGCCCTGGCCGCCAAGGAGGGCGCCTGGGACTATGAGAAGCTCGGGGCGTTCCTCGCCAGCCCGAAGGAGTGGGCGCCGGGCACCAAGATGGCGTTCGCCGGCATCAGGAAGGACGCCGAGCTCGCCGACGTCATCGCCTATCTGCGCTCGCTCGCGGACAACCCGGAACCGCTGCCCGCGGGCGGCTGAGCCGCGAGGAGCCCTCTTTGCCTGTCGCGGAGCCTGCGCTGGCCGAGTTCGCGCCCTTCGCCCATCGCTTGGCCGATGCCGCGGGCGCAATCCTCGCGCGCTACTACCGCGCGCCCGTTTCCGTCGAGAGCAAGCCCGACGCCAGCCCGGTCACGATCGCCGATCGCGAGGCCGAGCTCGCGATGCGCGACCTGATCCGGGCAAGCTATCCCGACCACGGCATCGAGGGTGAGGAGTTCGGCGCCGAGCGCGCGGGCGCGGAGCTGGTCTGGCACCTCGACCCGATCGACGGCACCAAGTCGTTCATCACCGGGCGCCCGCTGTTCGGCACGCTGGTCGGGCTGAGCCGGGGCGGCCGGCCGGTGCTCGGTCTGATCGACCAGTGCATCCTGCGGGAGCGCTGGGTCGGTCACCTCGGCCAGGGTAGCAGCTGGAACGGCGAGGCGATCCGGGTCCGGTCGTGCCGCGCGCTCGGCGAGGCGGTGCTGTACGCGACCTCGCCGCTGATGTTCCGAGCCGGCGCCGAGCGCGCCGCGTTCGAGCGTGTCCAGGCCGCCGTGCGCTATCCCTTGTTCGGAGGCGACTGCTACGTTTACGGCCTGCTCGCCATGGGCTTCGTCGACCTGGTCGTGGAGGCTGGCCTGGACCGGCACGACTTCATGGCGCTGGTGCCGGTGGTCGAAGGCGCCGGCGGCGTGATGACCGACTGGCAAGGGCGCCCGCTGACCGCCGCCTCCGCGGGCCGCATCGTGGCCGCGGGCGACCGCCGCGCCCATCGGGCGGCGCTCGAGCTGCTGGCGTCAACCCCAGATTAATCGTTTGACATCGATCTAGGATCGATGGCCGACGGCTTCTATATTGCGATCAAGTTTGGCGTCCGGCTGCCGAGAAGAGGCTCATGATCACATCTCCATGCTCTCCGAAGCTCTGCTTCGTGCTCGTCGTCGCCCTGGCTGTGCCGACCGCCTCGCTGCATGCCGAGCAGGAGGCGCGCGCGATGCACGGCGCGTCGATGTACGGCGACCTCAAGTACGGTCCGGACTTCACCCACTTCGACTACGCCAACCCGGATGCGCCCGACGGCGGTACCCTCGTGCTCTCGGCGGTGGGCTCGTTCGACAGCCTCAATCCCTACATCCTCAAGGGCACGCCCGCGAGCGGGCTCACGCTCACGTTCGAGACCTTGACCGTCGGCTCCGCGGACGAGCCGTTCTCCGAGTACGGCCTGATCGCCGAGAGCATCGAGATGCCGGAGGACCGCTCGTGGGTGATCTTCACCCTGCGGCCCGAGGCGCGCTGGCACGATGGCGAGCCGATCACCGTCGAGGACGTGATCTGGAGCCTGGAGACCCTGAAGACCAAGGGGCATCCGTTCTATCGTGCCTACTACGCCAACATCGCCAAAGCCGAGCAGGTCGGCGAGCGCCAGGTCAAGATGACCTTCGAAGAAGGTCTGATCAATCGTGAGCTGCCGCTGATCGCCGGTCAGATGCCGGTCCTGCCCAAGCACTACTACGACCAGGTTCCGTTCGACAAGACGACGCTGGAGCCGCCGCTCGGCAGCGGCCCGTACAAGATCAAGCGGCTCGAGCCCGGCCGTTCGATCGTCTACGAGCGCGTGCCCGACTATTGGGGCGCGAGCCTGCCGGTGAACCGCGGCCGCAACAACTACGACGTGGTGCGCTACGAGTACTTTCGCGACAGCAACGTCGCGCTCGAGGCGTTCAAGGCCGGCGAGTACGACTTTCGGGCCGAGAACGAGTCGAAGCTGTGGGCCACGGCCTACACCGGCCCCGCGTTCGACGCCGGCCTCATCGTCAAGGAGGAGGTGCCGCACGAGCGCGGCACCGGCATGCAGGGCTTCGTGTTCAATACCCGGCGCGAGCTCTTCAAGGATCCGAGGGTCCGCGCGGCGCTCGCCTATGCCTTCGACTTCGAGTGGACCAACGTCAACCTGTTCTACGGCCAGTACACCCGGACCGAGAGCTACTTCTCGAACTCGGAGCTGGCGGCGACCGGCCTGCCGAGCGCGGCCGAGCTCGCCCTGCTCGAGCCCTATCGCGACCAGCTGCCGGAGGAGGTGTTCACCACCGCCTACGAGGCGCCGGCGACCGACGGCTCGGGCAACAGCCGGGCCAATCTGCGCGCGGCGCTGCAGCTCTTGCGCGAGGCGGGCTGGGCCGTCGAGGACGGCAAGCTGCGCGATGCTTCGGGCCGGCCGTTCACGTTCGAGATCCTCTTGGTCTCGCCCGCCTTCGAGCGGATCGCCGGGCCGTTCGTGCAGAACCTGCAGCGCCTCGGGATCGAGGCCAGGGTGCGCACCGTCGATACCGCGCAGTACCAGAATCGCCTGGACGACTTCGACTTCGACATGGCGGTCGCGAGCTGGGGGCAGAGCCAGTCGCCCGGCAACGAGCAGCGCGACTTCTGGAGCACGCCGGCGGCGGACACCGCGGGCAGCCGCAATCTGGCGGGGATCAAGGATCCGGTGGTCGACGCGCTGATCGACAGGATCATCCAGGCGCCGACCCGCGAGGATCTGGTGGCGGCGACCCGGGCGCTCGACCGCGTGCTGCTGTGGGGCCACTACGTGATCCCGCACTGGCACATCCAGGTCGAGCGGGTCGCGTACTGGAACAAGTTCTCGCATCCGCAGATCACGCCGCGCTTCGGCCTCGATCTGTTCGCCTGGTGGATCGATCCGGTCAAGGTCGCGACGCTGCAGCGGCGCGGGGCCGAGGTCGGCGGAGCGCAGGCCGCGACCGGCGACTAGGAGCCGGGCCCGATGCTGGCCTACATCGCCCGGCGGGTGCTGCTGATCGTTCCGACCCTGCTCGGGATCATGGTGCTCAACTTCGTGGTCATCCAGTCGGCTCCAGGCGGGCCGGTCGAGCAGATGATCGCGCAGATCTCGGGCACCGCGGTCGACGCGACCGCGCGCCTGAGCGGCACGAGCCAGAGCGAGCTCAGCCGGGGGCCGAGCGCGCCGCTCGCGGGCGGCGAGGGCACGACCAGCAAGTATCGCGGCGCCCAGGGGCTCGATCCCGAGTTCATCGCCGAGCTCGAGCGCCTCTACGGCTTCGACCGGCCGCTCCACGAGCGCTTCCTGCAGATGATGGGCAACTATCTGCGGTTCGACTTCGGCACCAGCTACTTCCGTGACGAATCGGTGATCGACCTGGTTCTGGAGAAGATGCCGGTGTCGATCTCGATCGGCCTTTGGACCACGCTGTTCACCTACCTGATCTCGATTCCGCTCGGCATCCGCAAGGCGGTGCGCGACGGCAGCAAGTTCGACATCTGGACCAGCGGCCTGATCATCGTCGGCAACGCGATCCCGGCGTTCCTGTTCGCCATCCTCCTGATCGTCCTGTTCGCCGGCGGCAGCTTCCTCGACTGGTTTCCACTGCGCGGCTTGGTCTCGGACAATTGGGACCAGCTGTCCTGGCCGGCCAGGATGCTCGACTACTTCTGGCATCTGACGCTGCCGCTGCTGGCGCTGATGATCGGCGCCTTCGCCGGCCTCACCATGCTGACCAAGAACTCGTTCCTCGAGGAGATCAACAAGCAGTACGTCATGACCGCGCGCGCCAAGGGGCTGAACGAGCGCCGCGTGCTCTACGGCCACGTGTTCCGCAATGGCATGCTGATCATCATCGCGGGCTTCCCCGGCGCCTTCGTCGGCATCCTGTTCTCGGGCGCCTTGATGATCGAGATCATCTTCTCGCTCGACGGTCTGGGCCTGCTGGGCTTCGAGGCGGCGCTCAAGCGCGACTACCCGGTGATGTTCGCCTCGCTCTACGTGTTCGGCCTGCTCGGCCTGGTGATGCAGCTGATCTCCGACATGATGTACGTGGTGATCGATCCGCGCATCGACTTCGAGACCCGAGAGGTCTGATGGCGACCCTCGCCGAGCCCAGGCCAGGCTCGCGCGGACGCCTGCTGGGCGTGCCGCTGCACCTCAATCCGGTCAATCAGCGCCGGCTCGCCAACTTCCGCGCCAACCGACGCGGCTACGTATCGCTGCACATCTTCGCCGCTCTGTTCCTGCTCTGCCTGTTCGCGGAGGTGATCGCCAACGACAAGCCGCTGCTGATCTCCTATGATGGCCAGTTCTACTATCCGTTCCTGCGAGCCTATCCGGAGACCACCTTCGGCGGCGACTTCCCGACCGAGGCCGACTACCGCGACCCGTTCGTGCGCGAGCTCATCGAGGCAGAGGGCTGGCTGATCTGGCCCCCGGTGCCGTACAGCTACGACACCGTGATCTACGATTTGCCTGTGCCGGCGCCATCGCCGCCGGACGCGCGCCACTGGCTCGGCACCGACGACCAGGCGCGCGACGTGGTCGCCCGGGTGATCTACGGCTTTCGCATCTCGGTCCTGTTCGGCCTGGCGCTCACCGTCCTGAGCTCGATCGTGGGCGTCATCGCCGGCGCGGTGCAGGGCTACTATGGCGGATGGGTCGACCTCTTGTTCCAGCGCTTCATCGAGATCTGGACCTCGATGCCGACGCTCTACCTTTTGATCATCCTCTCCAGCATCATCGTCCCGGGTTTCTGGTCGCTGCTGATCCTGCTGCTGCTGTTCAGCTGGGTCGCGCTGGTCGGGGTCGTGCGCGCCGAGTTCCTGCGAACCCGCAACTTCGACTTCGTGCGCGCGGCGCGCGCGCTCGGCGTCGGCAACCTCACGATCATGCTGCGCCACATCCTGCCGAACGCGATGGTCTCGACGCTCACCTTCATGCCGTTCATCCTGATCGGCAGCATCACGAGCCTGACCTCGCTCGACTTCCTGGGCTTCGGCCTGCCGCCGGGCTCGCCCTCGCTCGGCGAGCTGCTGGCCCAGGGCAAGAACAATCTGCAGGCGCCCTGGCTCGGCATCACCGGCTTCGCGGTCATGGCCGTGATGCTGTCGCTGCTGGTGTTCATCGGCGAGGCGGTGCGTGACGGCTTCGACCCCCGCAAGACCTTCCGCTGAGCGAGCGCTGCGCATGGGCCTGCTCGAGGTTCAAGACCTCTCGGTCAGCTTCAAGGTCGAGGGCGGCACGCTGGAGGCGGTCCGCCGGGTCTCGTTCCACATCGACAAGGGCGAGACCCTGGCGCTGGTCGGCGAGAGCGGCTCGGGCAAGTCGGTGACCGCGCTCTCGATCCTGCAGCTGCTGCCCTATCCCAAGGCCTGGCATCCGAGCGGCAGCGTCCGCCTGGATGGCCGCGAGCTGATCGGCGCCGACGAGGCGACCCTCCGCCAGGTGCGCGGCGATCGCGTCGGCATCATATTTCAGGAGCCGATGACCTCGCTCAACCCGCTGCACACGATCGACCGCCAGATCGGCGAGACCCTGATGCTGCACCGCGGAATGAGCAAGACGGAGGCGCGCGCGCGAGCGCTGGAGCTGCTGCACCTGGTGCGCCTGCGCGAGGCGGAGGAGCGCCTGGGCGCCTACCCCCATCAGCTGTCCGGCGGCCAGCGACAGCGCGTGATGATCGCGATGGCGCTCGCCAATGAGCCGGATCTGCTGATCGCCGACGAGCCGACCACGGCGCTCGACGTCACCATCCAGGCCCAGATCCTGACCCTGCTGAAGGACCTGCAGCGCCGCCTCGGGATGGCGATGCTGCTGATCACCCACGATCTGACGATCGTGCGCAAGGTCGCCGATCGGGTCTGCGTGATGACCGACGGCGAGATCGTCGAGACCGGGCCGGTCGCCAAGCTGTTCGAGCACCCGCAGCATCCCTATACCCGGCATCTGCTCGCCGCGGAGCCCAAGGGCAAGCCGCTCGTCCGGGCGCCCGACGCCCCCGTCGTGATGGCGGCCGAGCACGTCAAGGTGCACTTTCCGATCCAGCGCGGCCTGCTGCGCCGGACGGTGGGCCACGTCAAGGCGGTCGACGGCGTCGACGTCGCGGGTGCGCCGCGGCCAGACGGTCGGCGTGGTCGGGGAGAGCGGCTCCGGCAAGACCACGCTCGGCCTCGCGCTGCTGCGCCTGATCAAGAGCGCAGGCGCGATCCGCTTCGGCGCCCAGGATATCCAGGGCTGGTCCTCGCGCCGCCTGCGACCGCTCCGTCGCCACATGCAGATCGTGTTCCAAGACCCGTTCGGCAGCCTCTCGCCGCGCATGTCGGTCGGCCAGATCATCGAGGAGGGGCTGACGCTGCATCGGCTGGGCGGCGATCGCCCGGGTCGTCGGCAGCTGGTCGCGAACGTGCTGGAGGAGGTCGGGCTCGACCCGGCCAGCCAGGATCGCTATCCGCACGAGTTCTCGGGCGGCCAGCGGCAGCGGATCAGCATCGCCCGCGCGATCGTTCTCGAGCCGAGCTTCGTCGTCCTCGACGAGCCGACCTCCGCTCTGGACATGTCGGTCCAGGCCCAGATCGTGGATCTGCTGCGCGACCTGCAGGCCCGTCACGGGCTCGCCTATCTGTTCATCAGCCACGACCTGCGGGTGGTGCGCGCGCTCAGCGACGAGGTGATCGTGATGCGCGAGGGCCAGGTCGTCGAGCAGGGTCCCGCCGCGACCATCTTCGATGCGCCCCAGCACCCCTACACCCAGGCGCTGATGGCGGCCGCCTTCGACATCGAGGCCCGGGACAGCGAGTTCGTCGCCGCCTGAGCGGTCCATTCGCCGCTCCTATCTCTGCGCCAAGCTGATCGGTGACGTCCGCGACGGTGCGCCGCCTTGGGCCATCGTGTTCTCTTTTTGTTCGGTATGTCCCTGCAATCCTGGCGACGGCAGCGCACAAAATCAGCTCAAGGCGAACGTGTTGAGGATCGGTGGATAACGGGTCAATCAGAATGATGCGATCTTGAGATGGGCGAGTCGGGCCGGCTAACCCTGCGGGGCCGTCGGGGTCGGCATGCCACTCTCGGCGAAGACGCGATGGCACCCGACACCGGCACTTCTGGCTTGCTGGCGCCGGCCTCGGCGCGCCGTGCGTGCCGCGGTGGCGGGATGACGCCGGGCGACCTGGAAGGGAGGCGAAGGCGCAGCGGGGCGGAGATCGCGCCGGCGTCCGCGGGCCGATCGTGGTGCTGACCGGGGCGGGGATCTCGGTCGAGTTCGGGCCTGCCGAGCTTCCGCGGCGCGGACGGCCTGTGGCAGGGCTGGCGCCTGGAGGACGTCGTGACCCCGGAGGCGTTCGCGCGCGACCCGGCGCTGGTCCAGCGCTTCTACGACGCGCGCCGGCGGGGAGTTGCTCGACCCGGCGATCCAGCCCAACGCGGCGCAGCTTGCGCTCGCCGAGCTGGAACGGCGCTGGCCGGACCCGGTGCTCGTCGTCACCCAGAACATCGACGACCTGCACGAGCGCGCCGGCACGCGCAACCTGGTCCACATGCACGGCGAGCTGCTCAAGGCGCGCTGCCTGAGCTGCGCCGGGGTGGCGAGCTGGCGTGACGATCTCGCAGTCGATCATCGCTGTGCTGCCTGCGGCGGCCGGAGCACCCTGCGCCCGCACGTAGTCTGGTTCGGCGAGCTGCCGCTCGAGCTCGACGCGGATCTACGCCGCGCTCGAGACCTGCGCGCTGTTCATCGCGATCGGCACCTCGGGCCAGGTCTACCCGGCGGCCGGCTTCGTCGAGGCGGTACGCGCCTCAGGCCGCGCGCACACGCTCGAGCTCAACCTCGAGCCGAGCGCCTTCAGCTCCCGCTTCCACGAGCAGCGCCAGGGCCCGCCGGCCGAGCTCGTCCCGCGCTTCGTCGCCGAGCTCCTGGCCCAAGCCGGGCTGGGACGAATCGTGCCAGGACGTTAATCGCGCACGCGGAGGCCAATTCAACGCATGATAGTGGCCAGAGCAGCAGCCTCGCGGCCGCCTGCGTGCAGGCTCATGCGGTTGCCGTACATCTCGAACACGATGTCGCGCAGGCCATCGACATCGCCGCGCAGAAGTGCCTGCCGGCCGATCTCGACCAGGCGCTCGTGAGCTGCGAGAATCGATCGCCAGAGACCCATCCTTCGCGAAGCTGTTGAAGATGTCGGCGACAAACGCCGGGTCGGACCACAGCACCCGGTTGCATGACCGCCCGCATCTCCGCCAGCTGCCGCTCCGCAGTCTCGAAGCCCGGCCGCCCGCGCACGATCTCCTGCACCGCCAATGCGCGAGCTGGTCGAAGCGGTTCTTCTGATCAGCATCGGCGAGCTCGCGCGCTCGATAGTTGAATGCGCTCTTCAGCGCGGTCAGCTCCCGGCTCAGCGCCGCGCCGCGGTGCTCCGGCCTCGCGAGCAGAGCGTCGATCTCGCACCGCACCCGGCGCGCTTCTTCGGTGACCGAGCGGTTGCCGTCGGCGATCCGATGCCTGCTCGAGCTGCTCCCGCTGCGCCTCCAGCCGCCGCCGCAGGCTGCCGATCTCCTTGCCGGCAACGTCGCCTGCAATCCGCTCCGCTTCTTCGAGCTCGCCGTCTGCCTCGTCGAGCACGCTTGCCGCCAGCCGGGTGCCCTTCTCGCCCGCGAACGGTACGCTCCGTCAGCGGCACGAAGAACCGCGTGCTCCTGCAAACGCAGCTTCAGGGTGGGGAGCTCGACGGATGCGGTGAGGATGCAACCCTCGTCCATCTCCCAGTGGAAGACGATCTCATCGCCCTTGCGCAGCCCTGGAGGGCTTCCCGGATGTCGCTGCCCTTGATGACGAGCGCACCGGCCGGACGAGCGAGCTCCGGCCGCTTGATCTCGGGGCTGTCGAGCTCGAACACCTCGACGGCGATCTGCGCCGCTTCGTCGGGCTTCAGCGAGCGGGCCGCACGCACCTTGAGCGGGGGACCATCTGCCGGCAAGGCTCTCCCCTTCTCCAGGAAAACCAACAAGGTGTTGACCTCGCTGAGATCGCTCTCCAGGGCCTTCACCGCCAGGCTGTGCGTGGCGGGGATGGCGCTGGCGCTGGCATAGGTACGCACGATCGTGAGCTCGGCCGATGCCGGCGGCACCGGCCGGCCTTGCGGATCGAAGACGGTGACGTGAAACTGGTGCTCGCCCATGGTTCGCAATGGCAGGCTGATTTCCAGGCCATCCGCGAGCTTGCAACGGCCCGACGTCCAGCCGTCGGATTCGACCTCGAGGTCATGGCCGGCGGCTGGCCGCTGCACCCGCGCTCGCAGGACCACCTGCTCGCCGGTCGTTCGCGCCTGGTAGTCGTAGGCGACCTGCAACGGGCCGCTCGTCGTGGCCGAGCGCGCGCGAGGGCTTACGGATACTCGCGGCTGCGGTCCAGTCGCGGCTCTCGGCGAAGATCGCGGCGCCGAGCGCCACCGCCGTCATCGGGTCGACGCTGCAGTCGCCCGCGATGCCGAGTTGCTGCGGTACCGCGGTCACGGACCAAGGGCATTTTGGTCGGGCCGCCGATGAAGACGACCCGGTCGATGTCGTCGTGGCTGTACCCGTTTTTCTTCAGCATCTTGCGTGCCAGGTCGATCGTCTCGTCGATCCGCTCTACCAAGAGTACCTCGAGGTCCTGAGCGGGTCAGCTCCACGTCGAGATAGATATCGGCGCCCGAACTCGTCCTGAACACGGATCTCGTCATCGGCCGCGTGAATGGTCTGGCTATCCTTGGTCGAAATGTCGATTTTCGCTTTCTCGGCTGCGAGCTGCGCAATCCGGATGACGCGCTCGATACCGGGGGTGCTTCTGCAGGTCGTCGGGCAGGTCGAAGTGCTCGAGCAGCCAGGGGCGAACAATCGCGTTGACGATTGCTTTGTCGAAGTCCCGCCCGCCCAGCATATTGATGCCTTCGTGATCGAGGACGCTGATCTCGCCATTCAAGGCTTGGACCAGGGCGAGATCGAAGGTGCCGCCGCCGAGGTCGTAGACCAGGAACTGGCCGCTCTTCTTCTCGGTTTTCATCATCGCCGCCATGGCGGCCGCGACCGGCTCCTGGAGCAGGCCGACCTTTCCAGCCCGGCGGCGTGTGCGGCCCGCAAGGTCGCCTCGCACTGCATCTGGTTGAAGGCGGCGGGGATGGTGACGATGGCCCCGGTCACCTGTTGCTCGCCGCTCTCCAGATAAGCCTGGGCGAGGAGCTGCCGCAGGATTTCGGCGCTGCACTCCTCCGGCGTGAGCGACTGACCGGAGCCCGCGAACTCGAACGGCGTCGAGGTCCCCATCAGCCGCTTGAAGCCGTGCGCCGTGTTCTCGGGCGAGAGCACCGCCTGGTCGTACGCCTTCTTGCCGTAAAACCGGCGCCCGCGCTTGTCGATGTAGATCGCCGAGGCAGCACGTCGGCGCCCTCGGCCGTCTTGAAGATCCTCAGGCCCGAGGCGCTGTAGCCGGCCACCGCGCTGTTGGTGGTGCCGAGATCGATACCGAGCTCCATGTCTCCTAGTCTCCTTCTTCAGGATCACCTTGCCCATGGCGATGACGCGGTCATCGGTCAGCAGGGTCGGTTCAAGCGTATCCGCGATCGACGAGGCCCTCGTTGCCATCGAACTCGTCGGCATTGGCGATCGTCACCGGCAGACCGGGGGCGTAGGGTTCGCCGTCGTACGCGATCAGCCGGAGGCCGCGGGCGCCGAGGATCGCGTCCAGGCGGCCGCGCACGTAGCGGCTTTGGGCGCGCGCCGGGGCTTGCCGCTCGGCGGGCTGTTCCCGGATCAGGCGCTCGGCGAGGCGCAGCAGGCGCCAGCATTCCGTCGTCAGCTCGGCGAGGCCGGCGATATCTCCGGCAGGCTGATGTTCATGCTGCATCGTCATCCGTCCGTGGCTTGAAACAGGCGGTTTTGGGTCGGCCGGTCCCAATCCGCATCGGCCGGCAACCCGGCACGCCGCTTGAACTCGATCAAGGCGCGGCGCGAGCCCGGGCCCCAAACGCCGTCGATCGCCGCGGCGTAAAACCCCAGCGCGGCGAGCCGGCTCTGCGACCTCCCGCGCATCCGCGAGCGAGGTCGCGGGACTGAGCAATTCCGAACGCCAGCATTCCACGCCGGCGCCGCGGAGCTGCGAGCGGGTTCAACTCGCCACCACCGATCCGACCGCGGATCGCCCTCGGTCGAGGCAGATCCCGGCTCGGATCGGCAGGGCCGAAGGATGGCTTCCGCCAGAGCTCTGCCCTCGCGTCTCAGACGCGCCTTCTGCGCCCCAAGGTCTCGCTGGACCGCCTGCATGTTGTCCTCGCTAGTAGCGGTACGGGAGCAGCGGCTGTTCCAATCGTCGATCGAGGCGATTGAACTGGTCCATCTGAGCATTGGTCGTGGCAACCGGCCGGAACGCCTCCAGGCGCTCGCCCTGGAAGAGGCAGTAGCGGATCTGGTCACTGGTCAGCAGCCGGTCGCTGCGCGGGCGGCGGTGACTCGATTTCATGTGCGGCCTGCTGCGACACCGAGGAAGTCCTGATCGGACAGCAAGCCGCTGCGACTTGCCGGCGGGGGCCGAGCAGAGCCGCTAGCGGCTGCTCGCCGCGCGCGGCTGGACCGGCTCCGAGGCGAGATTGGCGAGCCCGATCAGGCCGATGACGCCGGCCGCCACCGCCCAACCGATGCGGCGCCGAGTGACTTGGTTCCGGCGCTGCGTGAGCTGACTGCGTATTGTCGCGATCCGCTGCCGTTCCGCGGCATCCTTGGCCACGGCCTCCAACGCCCGCAGCCGCTCGAGTGCTTCAGTGAAGCGACCCGCTTGCGCGAGCGCAGAGGCCTCGGACCAGCGCAGCTCACGACGAAGCGTGGCCTCGTCGTCCCGCAGCCGCTCGGTCATCTCCGCGGACGGCTGCGCCGGCGCGAAGGAAAGGATCGCGGCGGTGAGGCGCAGCGCCGCCTCGGTCTTCTTACGCTCGTTGTGCAGCTCGAGCGCGAGCTGGCGCAGCGCCTGCCATGGCAGATCGGCGTGCTCGTGACCGACCGCCCGGCGGGCCGCTCGGGCGAAGGCGGCATAGAGCTGCCCGGCAACTCCACGCCCCTCCGGCCCGAAGTCGCCGCGCTCGACCTCGTTGCCCAGTGTCGGGCAGTCTCTCGCCGCTTCGACCGCCCGGCTGAGCCCCGCGAGCAGGTCCATCTCCTCCGACTGCCGCACCAGCGGCTCCAGGGCTTTGACATCCTCCTGGAGCTGGCGTGAATGCCCGGCAGTTCGGGGAAAGTCGTGAGGAGCGCCTTGGTGACTACGAGCGCCCGCCGGTACTCCTGCCGCTCGTTGCCGAGCCACAGAGCGAGATCGCGCAGTTTTTGAGCGAGCTCCTTCGAGCGGAGCTCATCGACCAGCTTCTGCCCGAGCAGCAGCTGACAGGGTTGGCTGTACTCGTCCCACTCGACGAGCCCCCGGACGATCTCCTCCAGCGCCCCGCCGTGCTTGGGCTCCGCCCGCAATCGATCCGCCGCGGCAGCCAGGCGCGCCTCGATGCCATCCAGGATCGGTACCGACCAGCGGTCGTAACGTTTGGCGAGGGCTTCCAGAAAGTCCCGCCCGGAGCCTTCAGCATCGAGCCAGGCCTCGACCAGTCGCGTCATCAGCCGGCCCGGATGCGGGTCCGCCGTGAGGGCTGCGTGCGCGGCCTCGAGGTGCTGTTCCCAAATCGCTGCGAGCGCCTCCGCCATCAGCTCCGGAGCAACTCTGGGAAGCCCCGCGACGGCGCGATCGGCGTTGATCTCTCCAATCAGCTCGTCGGGATCGATCTCGTCGTAAGCCTCGATCAGGCCCCCGACGAGCGCGGCGTTGGGGCGGCGATGGGCGAGCTGGGCGGCAACGTTGGCGCGGGCAAGCGCCGGCAGGGCCGCCAGCATGGACTCCGCGTCGCGGCCGTTCAGAGCGACCAGAAGCCCATGCGCGCGCTTGGGTTCGACGCCGATCAACCAGGTCAGCTCGGCCTCGAGCCGCGGCTTCGGGGCCATCAGAACCTGATGCGCCCGGCGGACCCGAATCTCGTCCGCCGACGGATCGGCGAGCCGCGCCTCTACCGCGCGCGCAATCGCATCCCGGTCGTCGCGGGTCGAGACGCCGAGAACGGCGAAGGGGTTAGCTAGGAGATCGAAGCTTCCCAACCGGTAGAATATCCTTTCCGAGGATATTCTACCATAGGTCGGGCGCTACGCAACCGGCTGGTCAGTTTTCAGGGCGCCGGCCACCGCAGATATCAGCTATGGAGGGTGGCGCTCCTGGAACCGGGCTTGCTGCTTGGGCGTCGCCTCGGTCTGGTGGCGCGCCTTCCAGTCGGCATACGGCATGCCGTAGACGATCTCGCGCGCCTGCTCGTAGGAGAGCGCGAGGCCGCGCTCCTCGGCCGCCGCGCGGTACCATTTCGAGAGGCAGTTGCGGCAGAAGCCGGCGAGGTTCATGAGGTCGATGTTCTGGACCTCGGGATGGGCGCGGAAGTGCGCGACCAGGGTCCGGAAGGCGGCGGCCTCGAGCTCGGTCCGGGTGCGCTCGTCGAGGCGCGGGGTGTCCGGCATGTCAGCTTCTCCCATTGGGGCTCGCGGTATCAGTCGCTGCCGGCGCCGCGGCGCCAGCGGGCGGCGGGTCCAAGCCGATTCCGACGAGGGTCTCCTCGATCAGCCAGTCGACCACCGCGATCGGCGCCTCGCGCTCGCTGGCGCCCTCGGCGCGGGCCTTGGCGTAGACCGCGAGCTGGCGGTCGGCGCTGGTGCCGCGCTCGACGATGTGGCGCGCGCGCAGCACCTCGTCAAGGCAGCCGAGGCGCAGGGCCTCGGGGCGCACCAGCAGGATCAGCTCCTCGAGCAGGACCGCGAACGGCTTTTGCGCCAGCGCGCCGTAGTCGGCGAGCGCGCCGCCGATGCCGTGGCGCTGGGCCAGCCACTTGTTCTCCTCGACGAGCGTGCGGCGGTAGCGTCGCCAGGTCTGGTTGGCCGCGCGCAGACGGTAGAGCGTGGCGAGGACCGCCTGCCAGAGCGCCGTGATCGTGATCGCGTCCTCGAGCCGGGTGCAGACGTCGCAGATCCGCATCTCGAGGGTCGGGAACTTGACGCTGGGACGCAGGTCCCACCAGATCTTGGTGGCATCGTCGCACAGGCCGGTCGCCGCCAGCTGGTGGAGCATCGCGTGCCACTCGTCGGCGCTGGCGAAGTGCTCGGGCAGGCCGCTGCGCGGCAGATCGCCGAAGATGGTCGGGCGATAGGCCTTGAGGCCGGTCGGGTGGCCCTCCCAGAACGGCGAGGAGGTCGAGAGCGCGAGCAGGTGCGGCAGGAAGTAGGTTGCCTGGTTCATCAGATCGATGCGCAGCTCCTCGCTCTCGATCCCGACGTGGACGTGCATGCCGCAGATCACCATGCGCTCGGCGAGCGTCGCCATGTCGCGGGCGAGGATGTTGTAGCGCTCCTTGTCGACCCGGCGCTGCGCGCGCCAGTTGGCGAACGGGTGGGTCGAGGCCGCGATCATCGCCATGCCGAACTCGCGCGCGGTGAGCGCGACGCCGTGGCGCAGGTCGGTCAGCTGGCGCCGCGCCGCGGCGACGTCCGTGCAGACCGGGGTCTCGACCTCGACCTGCGCCTGCAGCAGCTCGTAGGTGACGCGCTCGCCGAGGCGCTCCTGGCAGCGCGGCATGAAGCCCTCGGGCGGCGCAGCGACGAGATCGCGGCTGGTCGGATCGACCAGCAGGTACTCCTCTTCCAGGCCGAGGGTCAGGGACGGTGCGGCGAGCGGCATGCCGGGGCGGGTTCCGCTGGGTGATGGCGATACAGCTTGCGATCGGACAAGGGTTCCCGCAAGACCCCGGCGAGCCGCGCGGCCCAGAGGGCGGCGTCCTCAGGCTCCGCGATCAGGTCCTGGCGGAGCTCGAAGGTGACGTGCGGCAGGCCGCTGCGCGCGGCGTGGAAGGGGACCGAGTAGCCGATCGGGAAGCGGCCCGAGTAGGGCTGGTGGGCGCCGACCGCGAGCGCGGGGTCGCGGCGCAGCCCGGCGAGCACCGGGGCGGCGAGGCGGGTATCCTCGTCCCACAGCACGGCGACCGCCCAGGGTCGCGCGACGCCGCCGAGGCTGGGGCTTAAGCTGTGCAGCGAGATCAGCGCCGGCACCCCATGGCGGCGGCGCAGGCGGGCGATCTGGCGAGCCACCGCGCGGTGATAGGGCACGAAGCCGTAGGCGCGCCGCCGGCGGACCTCCTCCGGCCCGAGCTCCTGGTTGCCCGGCACCACGGTGCCGTCGCTGATCGCCGGGATCGAGGCCGGATCGCCGGGCAGCCGGTTGGGATCGATCACCAGGCGCGAGGCGTGGCCGAGCACCGCCGGGGCGTCGAGCAGTTTGGCCAGGCCGCGGGTGACCGCGGCGGCGCCGATGTCGAACGCGATGTGGTGCTCGAGCTCCTGCGCGGGCAGGCCGAGACGCTCGAGCCAGTCCGGGATGCGCCGGCCAGCGTGGTCGCACAGCAGGAGCACCGGCGCGCGCCCCCCGGGGTTCGCCACCTCGACGACCGGCGGGTCATCGGCGGAGGCGGCGCTCGCCGCCCTCGTGTCCGCCGGCGCCGGGGGCGCGGTCGCGCTCTGTTCCCGCTCGAGCATGGGATCTACTATAGGCCGCAGGTGCCGCATGATGAAGCCGCCTGGGTGCAGGTGCGAGGTCGCAGAATCGGCACCGTAGGGAAGGCTCTCGTCCTGGTGGCGTCCACCGGCAGTCCCAGCTCCTTCGCAAGTGCGAAGGTGAGCGGCCCGTCCATGGCATCGATGACTTCGCCATGATCCACTATCAATACGATTGATTGTTCGTTGATGGCGGGCCGGGCGGAAGCGATCGGTGCCGGGCTGCAACTGTGCTACATCGGCATGCCTGAGGTGCTGCAGGGGCGACCCGGCACCGCCCCAGACCGGTTGGAGCCGAATGGGAATTCGAGTTCAACGCGCTGCGGGCGAGGGGTGCTATGAGGGTAGGCCCGCCTCCGGCGAGCGCCGCGGACCAAGTCAGCGACCGTGTTCACGACGGCATGAGCAGAGCCCCCCGGCAGGCGGTGGCTGGTCTGGGGCCTCGCCGCCGCGTTCTACGCCTACGGCTTCTTCCAGCGCGTCGCGCCGAGCGTCATGGTGGAGGACCTGATGCGCGACTTCGCCCTCGGCGGCGCCCTGCTCGGCGGTCTCTCGGCGGTCTACTTCTACGCCTATGCCGCCGTGCAGATCCCGGTCGGCGTGCTGCTCGACCGCTTCGGCGCGCGCCGCCTGCTGATCGTCGGCACGCTGCTCGCCGCGGCCGGCTCCGCGCTGTTCGCGCTCGCTCCCGGCCTCGCCCTGGCGCTCGCCGGTCGGGCCCTGGTCGGCGCCGCGGTCGGCTTCGCGTTCATCGCGACGCTCAAGATCGTGACCCTCTGGTTCCCGCCCCAGCGCTTCGGTCGGATGGCGGGATGGACGCTCGCCGTCGGCATCGTCGGGGGATCGCCGCGCAGGCGCCGCTCGGCGCGGTGGTGGAGCGCGTCGGCTGGCGCCCGACGATGCTCGCGGGCGCGCTGCTGGCGCTCGCGCTGTGCCTCGCGATCGCGCTCGGCGTGAGCGAGCGGGGGAGCGGGCCGACCGCGCCCCGACCGGCCGGCGCCACGCCCGCGGGCGGCGGTCGCCCGGGCGGGCTGCGCGCGATCCTCCGCACCGGCCCGATCTGGCTGCTGACCCTCTATGCCGCCGGCATGAGCGCGCCGATCCTGGCGCTCGCCGGCCTGTGGCTGGTGCCCTACCTGGTCCAGGCGCACGACCTGGCCCGGGCCGAAGCCGGCGCGCTCGCCTCGCTGATGCTGGCCGCCTGGGCGGCGGGCGGCCCGGCCGCCGGCTGGCTTGCCGAACGGGTCGGCCGCGAGGGCGCGATGCTCGGCGGCGCTGCCGCCAACGCCGCCTGCCTGCTCGTGCTCTGCCTGCTCGCGCAGCCGCCGCTCGCGCTGCTCGTCACGCTGACGGTGGTCTTGGGCCTCGCCGGCGGCTTCATGATCGTTGCCTACGCGCACACCCGCGAGGTCTACGGCAGCGCGCGCAGCGCGACCGCGATGGGCGTGGTCAACGGCGCGGTGCTGCTGGTCGGCGCCGCCCTGCAGAGCGTCATCGGCCTCGTGCTCGACGCGAGCTGGACCGGCCTCGAGCGGGCCGGCGCCCGGCTCTACCTCGAGCCCGCCTGGCGCATGGCCTTCACGAGCCTCGCCCTGGTCGCCGCCTGCGCGCTCCTCGCCGCGCTCGGCCTCCGCCGGGCGACGCCGGGCACGCCGCGGCGCTGATGCCGGGAGCCACCCCGCCCAGGCGCCTGCGGGATCGCAGATACCTGCTATCTGCCCGGCGCGCTCGCTGCCGGCGACGAGGGCAAGGGCTTCCTGAAGGAGCGGCGTTAACGGACCGCTAACCGTGGTTTGACAGGCTTCCGGATGCTGGAACAGGTCCGCGCGAGGAATCCGAAGGCGGGGCTTGCGTCAGCGGGGACGGGACCGCCGGTCGGTCAAAAACCGCCGCTGGGGTTGCGCGATCGGGGAACGGTCACCCCTGATTTGACAGGGTTGCGGATGGTGGAACAGGCCCGCGCGGGGAACCGAAGGGAGCGGGACTTGCGTTGCCGGCCCACCTGAGTGCCCCGGTATGCCGGACCGAGGCGCGTCGTCCGGCCGGCGTCGAATAGGTGGGCGTTGCTGGTGCGGCCGTCGACAGCCAGTCAAATTCGGTCGAGAGCCTGAAGCGCGGCTTCGGGGGCGCGATCGATGATGCGCAGCAGCGCCCGGGCGGGCCCTTGCGGCACGCGCTTGCCCTGCTCCCAGTTGCGCACGGTGTCGACAGGCACGCCGATGCGCTTGGCGAAGGCGACCTGGGACAGGCCGATCTTGCGACGGACGCGGCGCGCGTAGGCGGCGGCATCGCGCATCGCTTCGGCATCGTCCGTCGGCGATCTGGGCGGCGATCTCGGCTTCGGTGGTGCGCATCAATCCTGGCCCAGTCGACCTCCGGCAAGATCGGCCGCTCGGAACCGTCGCGCAGGACCTCAACCCCCGTGCCGTCGTCCTTCAAACGTGCCCTGGTCACCATGTCGACGTCTCTCTCTCTCTCCTCTCTCGCGCGCGGTGCGCCTTCCGGGCCGAAATGATCCAGGTCGTCCGGCCGCGCAGCGTGTAGACGACCACGAACAAGCGTCCTTCGATCCGGCCGTAGAGCCGGTAGCGCGTCTCGCCATAGTTTCGGCGGTCGTCGATCTCGACGCGGCGATCAGGGTCGCCGAAAGCCGGGATGACGAACGAGAATCCACGGTCGCGCCCACATCGCTCGCTCTTTGCTGCGTTCCACGCGAAGCCCTTCATATCGTTCGATGATAAAGTCGTTCAATGGCCTGAGTGTGGCAGGCTCATATCGTCAGGCCACGAAGCCCTTGGCGTGGCGAAGGGCGGAGAGTGCGCGCGCAACCAGGTCCGGTCGCTCCGAAGCGTGCTCGATCTCGAACGCGTGCGGCAGGCCGTCCGGCCCGTAGTGGACGACCAGCCCGTCCTGGGCGTCCTCGCCGCCGACCTGCTCGTTGACCTCTGCAGGCGACGCAGCCGGCCACGGTCGGAGCTCGACCAGGAGCGTGTCGGTCTCCGGGTCATACAGTGCGGGCTCGCCATTCATGGCTTGAACCTCCGGTCCAGGAAGGCATTGTGCAGGGTGACCCAGACTTTCCAGGGCCGCGTAAGGCCGTCCACCTGCCGCTCAGTCCGGAACGGCGCAGTCAGTACCGCCGCAGCGTCATTGCCTACCCCATACTATGACGCGACCGTCCCAAAGTGGAGCGGGCTGCAATAGACAACATAAGGCCGGGCTGGAGGACCGCGCGTCGCGCGCCCTGATATCCTACCGCCAGCAGCGCCATTGAACCAGCCGACGAGGTACTCCAACGCCATTGGACACGCGTCGGGGCAGCCCATCCTGCCGCATGCATATGGTAATGTCTCTCGAATACGGATACATGTAGACAACGCCTTACCGACGCGGAACCCTATGCCTCACCCGAAACCCTCGCGCCCGGACAGATGCCTTGCTCGAACAAGCTGACGACGACAAGTTCGTCCCGATCGACGAGAATGTCGTGGATGAGACTGAAAAAGAAGCATCCTCACCCACCATCTATGGCATTTCTAGCTATGGCGCAGACTACACCGTTGACCTCCTCGTCAAGCGTATGCGTTCGGGGGCGTACATCGTCGCCTCCCTTCCAGCGATCTTACGTTTGGAGCATCAAGGAAGGCATCGCGCTTTATTAAGTCGCTCTTACTAGGGTTGCCAGTACCAGGTATCTTTCTGTATAAAGAAACGGCTACGCCGAACTATCTTATCGTTGATGGACACCAACGCCTCAAGACACTGCAGTTTTTCCTTGATGGTTATTTCGGTGAACGCAAATTTCGACTGGAAGAGGTACAAGAGCCGATGGAACGGCAGGACGTTTGATGATCTATCGGAATTGGACAGGCGGAACCTTGAGGATGCGATTATTCATACGATAATTTTTAGTCAAGATGACCCGCCAGAGAACAATTCAAGCATCTATCATGTTTTCGAACGCTTGAACACGGGCGGCATGACGCTTACACCGCAAGAGATAAGACATTGCATTAATCATGGGAACTTTACCAACCTTTTGACGAAACTGAACCAAAACGAGACATGGCGCAAGGTATACGGCCCCGCAAACAAAAGGCTGAAGGATCAAGAGTTAATTTTGCAATTCCTGGCTTTATTTTACGAGCTGAACACGTATGCACGGCCGATGAATGAATTCTTAAATACATTTATGACCAAGCGCCGAGATATTGACGAGAGGCGGCAGACCGAGTTCACGTCAACATTTGAAGTAAGCGGTGCAGGCTGCGTACAAGTCCCTGGGGGATCGAGCGTTCCGTCCGGAGAGGTCGCTGAACGCGGCGGTCTACGATGCAGTGATGGTTGGGCTAGCGAGGCGCCTGAGAGATCGGCCGGCCGCACCAAATGCGGAGAAGATCCGCGTTGCCTACGACGGGCTTCTCGCAGATAAGGAATTCCAGGAGGCCTTCCGTAAGGCAACCTCAGATGGGGAAAGCGTTAGGACTAAAATCCGGCTTGCGACGGATTACTTCGCTGCGGCGTAAAAATGCATATTGACGTGCATAGTGAGATGCAAAAGGTTCGGGAAGTGTTCGAGCGATGTGATCTACTGCCATTTGATGATGTGCTTAGAAGCCATTGGGCGAAGTATCTATCTATATTAACGACCGGATATCTAGACCGAGTGATAAAGATCGTTCTGACAGAATATACAAGACGGTGTGCGAATACGTACGTCGCCGCCTACGCGGAGGCGCAATTGGCAAGTTTCCAGAACCCGGGTGTTGACAAGATTTGTACACTACTCGCACAATTTGACCGGCGATGGGAGCAGAGGCTTGAGGAGTTCTGGAAAGAAGAAAGAAAAGCAGCAGTGGCAAGCGTGGTAAACGTAAGGCATCATGCGGCGCACGGCCGGCACTTCGGGACAACAATAGCGCAGATGCGGGACTATCACAGGCGGGTCAATGAGGTGGTGATATTTTTGGACGAGTTGGTGCTTGGGCCATAGCGGGGGCGGCGCGCGGGTTACTACTCAGCCGATCCTCGGCGCTCTGCAAGCATGCCTCCAGGAAAAAAGAGGCCCGGCGGACGTGCCGCCGGGCCGCAGAGCTTGGGAGGAGGAAGGTAAGTTACCCTGGCGTGGTCGCGGTCCTTATCTGCGATGCGCGTCTCACGAGCAGCCCGTCGTCGAGCCGCAGGTGTCGCACTTCAGGCAGGTGCCGCTGCGCACCAGGGTGAAATTGGCGCAGCTCGGACAGGGGTCACCTTCGTAACCCTTGAGCCGCGCCAGCCTCGCCTGAGCCAGCCGTTCTTCCTGAACTGCCGCCTCAGCCAATTCCGTCAGGCGTGCCGCCGCCGCGGCATCGCCGCCCCGCCGGGCCGTGATGCCGCCGCCGCTGACGCCGAGATTCGCTGTAGGATTGATCGGGCCGCCGACTGGCGGCGCGCCCGCCACCTGCTCGCTGCCGCCCTGGAGCAGGCGGAGATTGCGCCGCACGTAGCCCGAGCTCGCGAGCTGGGCGAGCGCGTCGTCGCGCTTGAGGTCGCGCTCCTTGGCGCCGTCGCCCAGGCTGTCGTGGTGGAGCTCGGTCGGGTCGACATGGGCGAGATCGGTCCGGTCGAGATAGGAGATCGCGAGCTCGCGGAAGATGTAGTCGAGCACCGAGCTCGCCATCTTGACCGTGTCGTTGCCCTGGACCGGGCCCGAGGGCTCGAAGCGGGTGTAGGCGAACGCCTCGACGAACTCCTCGAGCGGCACGCCGTACTGCAGCCCGATCGAGACCGCGATCGCGAAGCTGTTCATCAGCGAGCGGAAGGCCGCACCTTCCTTGTGCATGTCGATGAAGATCTCGCCGATCCGGCCATCGATGTACTCGCCGGTGCGCAGATAGACCTTGTGGCCGCCGACCACCGCCTTCTGGGTGTAGCCCTTGCGCCGGTTGGGCAGGCGCCGGCGCTCGGCGACCAGGCGCTCGACCACCCGCTCGGCGACCTGCATCGCGCGCTCGGCGCCGACCGCCGGCTCCTCGTCGGCATCGGGGTCGACCTCGGCCAGCAGGCTCGAGGACAAGGGCTGCGACAGCTTCGAGCCGTCGCGGTAGAGCGCCAGCGCCTTGAGCCCGAGCTGCCAGGCCTCGAGATAGGCCTTGCCGCAGTCCTCGACCGAGGCCGTGGCCGGCATGTTGATGGTCTTGGAGATCGCGCCCGAGATGAACGGCTGGGCCGCCGCCATCATGCGGATGTGGCTCGCGGTCGAGAGGTAGCGCTTGCCGAGGCGCCCGCAGGGGTTGGCGCAGTCGAACACCGGCAGATGCTCGTCCTTGAGGTGCGGCGCGCCCTCGACCGTCATCGCGCCGCAGCACCAGAGGTTGGCGGCCTCGTACTGGGCGCGCGTGAAGCCGAGCGCGGCCAAAAGGTCGAACTTGAGGTCGCTGAGCTGGTCGGCGCTGAAGCCCAGAACGTCGCGGCAGAAGGCTTCGCCCAGCGTGTAGTGGTTGAAGGCGTACTTGATGTCGAAGGCGCTCGGCAGCGCGCGCTCGAGCCGCTCCAGGATCTCGGGCGTGAAGCCCTTGGCGGCCAGGGTCTCGTGGTTGATCTCGGGCGCGTCGATGAGCGTGCCGCGGCCGACCGCGTAGCGCACGACGTCGTCGATCTGCTCGCTGCCGTAGCCGAGCCTGGCCAGCGCCTTCGGCACCATGCGGTTGATGATCTTGAAGTAGCCGCCGCCCGCCAGCTTCTTGAACTTGACGAGCGCGAAGTCGGGCTCGATGCCGGTCGTGTCGCAGTCCATCACCAGGCCGATCGTGCCGGTCGGCGCGATCACCGTGGTCTGGGCGTTACGGTAGCCATAGGCCTCGCCGCCGGCCAGCGCCTCGTCCCAGACCTTCTGCGCGGCCTCGACCAGCTCGCGCACCGGCACCCGCGCGGCATCGAGCGCCACCGGGCGCACCGCCAGGCCCTCGTAGTCGCGCTTCTCGCCGTAGGCGGCGCGGCGATGGTTGCGGATCACCCGCAGCATCGCCTCGCGGTTCGGCCCGAAGCCGGGGAACGGGCCGAGCTGCTTCGCCATCTCGGCCGAGACCGCGTAGGCGGTGCCGGTCATCAGCGCGGTGATGGCGCCGGCCAGTGCGCGCGCCTTGTGGCTGTCGTAGGCGATGCCGGACGCCATCAGCAGGCCGCCGAGATTGGCGTAGCCGAGGCCCAGCGTGCGGTAGCGGTAGGACAGCTCGGCGATGCGCCGGGAGGGGTACTGCGCCATCATCACCGAGATCTCGAGCACGATGGTCCACAGGCGCACCGCATGCGCGAAGCCCGCGACGTCGAACCCGCCGTCGTCCTTCTGGAAGGCGATCAGGTTGAGCGAGGCGAGATTGCACGCCGTGTCGTCGAGGAACATGTACTCCGAGCACGGATTGGACGCGTTGATCCGGCCCGAGACGGGGCAGGTGTGCCACTCGTTGATGGTGGTGTCGTACTGCATGCCGGGGTCGGCGCTGCCCCAGGCGGCGCGCGCGATCTGATCCCATAGGCTCCGCGCCGGCAGGGTCCTCGCGACCTTGCCGTCGGTCCGCCGGAACAGCTGCCACTCGCGGTCCTCGATCACGCGCTCGAGGAACTCGCCGGTGACCCGGACCGAGTTGTTGGAGTTCTGCCCGGCGACGGTGACGTAGGCCTCGGAGTCCCAGTCGGTCGAGTAGGTCGGGATCTCGATCCGGGTGTAGCCCTGGCGGGCGAACAGGATCGCCTGCTGGAGCGCGTTCTCCGGCAGCAGCACCTGGCGCGCGGCGCGGATCGCCTGGCGCAGCGCGGCGTTGTCCTTGGGGCTGAAGCGGGCCTCGCCGTCGAGGCCGCCGGCGTGGCAGGCGGAGAGGATCGCGTTGAGGTGGCGGGCGAGCAGCTTCGAGCCCGCGACCAGGGCCGCGACCTTCTGCTCCTCGCGCACCTTCCAGCCGACGAAGTCCTCGATGTCCGGATGGTCGACGTCGACCACCACCATCTTGGCGGCGCGCCGGGTGGTGCCGCCGGACTTGATGGCGCCGGCGGCGCGATCGCCGATCTTGAGGAAGCTCATCAGGCCGGACGACTTGCCGCCGCCGGACAGGGGCTCGTTCTCGCCGCGCAGGCTGGAGAAGTTGGTGCCGGTGCCCGAGCCGTACTTGAACAGGCGCGCCTCGCGCACCCACAGGTCCATGATGCCGCCCGGACTGACCAGGTCGTCCTTGATGCTCTGGATGAAGCAGGCGTGCGGCTGCGGCCGCTCGTAGGCCGACTGGGAGCTGCGGGCCTCGCCGGTCTGGTCGTCGACGAAGTAGTGGCCTTGCGCCGGACCATCGATGCCGTAGGCCCAGAAGAGCCCGGTGTTGAACCACTGCGGCGAGTTGGGGGCGGCGTACTGGCAGGCGAGCATGTGACGCAGCTCGTCGAAGAACGCGCGCGCATCCTCCTCGCCGTCGAAGTAGCCGCCCTTCCAGCCCCAATAGGTCCAGGTGCCGGCGAGGCGGTCGAAGACCTGCTTGGCGGAGGTCTCGCCGCCGCTGCGCCGGTCCTCGGGCAACGCCTCGAGCGCGGCGCGATCGGCACGCCGGCGCTGCAGCCACTCGGGCACGTCGGGCTCGTCGACCCTGGCGAGACACGCGGCGATGCCGGCCTTGCGGAAGTACTTCTGCGCCAGCACGTCGACAGCGACCTGCGACCAGGCGCCCGGCACCTCGATCTCGTCGAGCCGGAAGACCACCGAGCCGTCCGGGTTGCGAATCTCGCTGCAGGCGGTGCGGAACGCGATGCCCTCGTAGGGCGACCTCCCGGCAGCGGTAAAGGCGCGCTCGATCCTCATCCGATCAACTCCATCACGGCTTCGGGCTGTGGCGTCGGACGCGGGCCGGTGCACGAATCCACCTCGTGCGTCGCGCCCGGCGGCCGATCACCTCTCCACCGTGGCATCGGATCAAGCGACATAAGCGTGGTTGCGCTCCATCTCATCTCACTCAACTCTCTTATGCCCATCGACCCGCCACGGCAACGAATTTCCACGTCTGCGGCCCCACCGGCCGGCCTGGGACCGACGCGAGGGCGCCGGGATGCGCCGCGAAAGTGAGAGCGGCCCCAATCAGTTAGCGTACTCCTCCGGCCCCGGGCCCGGGCGAGGCGAAGCCGACCGCACGGGCAGCCCCGCTGCACCCTGGCCCGATCCATAAACCACATATAGTGGCCCTGGGCAAGTCTCTACGCTATATGCTGCTTACGGTGCGCGGAGAGCCACACGCGCAGCGCCGATGAGTCGCGGCCGCCGCTCGGGGCCCTTAAGTCCATGGAGACGGATCTCGCGCGGCGGATCGGCGCTGGAGCCGTCGGATCAAATCAACCCAGCTTGATCGGCCTGGAGGCGATTGATAAGAACGAACCCAGAACGCATCAGCGTAGTTATCCACAGGCAGCCGGCCGGCGGACCACGCCGCGGACGCTGGACGGGGCGGTCGAACCTGGCCATAGTGCGCGCCGCGCGGCCGGCGGTCGGCCGAGCGCAGTGGTGCGACGAGGCATGCTGAAGGAGCTCGCGACCAACAGCCTGTTCACGATGCTGCGCACCTGGCTGCGGGGTGAGCTGGTCGGCGTCGACGAGCATGGTAATCGCTACTACCGCGAGCGCGGCAGACGCCCGTGGCGGCGGGAGCGCCGCTGGGTGGTGTTCGCCCACGACGCCGACCCGACCCGGGTGCCGCCCGGCTGGGTCGGCTGGCTGCACAAGCGGTTCGAGAAGCCGCCGAGCGAGCAGCCCTTGCCGGCGCCGCCCTGGGGCAAGGAGCGGCTGCCCAACCTGACCGGCACCGAGCAGGCCTATCTCCCGCCCGGCGCCCTGCAGCGCGGCGGCCAGCGCGCCCCGGCGACCGGCGACTACGAGGCCTGGCGCCCGGAGTAGCGCGAGCGGCGCGCTGCGCTCGGCCGCGTCTCCCCCGCTACAATGAGCGCCGGCTCGAGGCCGACGCGCCGAGCTTCATCGCGGAGCGCCGCCTGCGGCCGCCAGAGAGGCCGCCCTGGCATGCCGGCGGACGACAGGTGTTAGCCCGATGCGTTCGAAGACGTGGGCGTGCGCAAGGCGACGCAGCGACCGAGATGTCTGTTGGCGGCGTACGGGAGCCCCGAACCTGCGCCTCAGGCGGCGCAGAACCGGCGATCAGCCGACCGGTGCGACCGGCCTCCGAGTATCCTGTCCTGGTGGGCCGTCCGGTTCATGGGCGCTCGCGGCAAGGTCGAGGAGGCGGACCAGGACCTCGGGAGGCTGGGCGCCCGAGACCACGTGCTCGTCGTCGAACACGAACACCGGCACGCCGCGCACGCCCAGGCGCTCGGCCCGGCGATGCGACGCGACCACCTGGCTCCGCAGCCGATCGCCGGCGAGGAAGGATAAGACCTCGGACCGGTCGAGCCCGGCCGCCGCAGCGATCTCGGCGAGCTCGCCGGGGTCGCCGATGTCGCGGCCCTCGACGAACAGGGCCTGGAACAGGGCGCGGATCGCGGCCTCGGCGCGACCCTGCTCGTCCGCGAGCAGGATCAGACGATGGGCGAGCAGGGTGTTGGGGGTCCGGGTCATCCGCTCGAAGGCGAACGCGACGCCATCGGCCCGGCCGCTCGCGACGATCCGCTCGTACACGCCCTTGGCGGCGGCGTCGCCGCCGAACTTGGCCCGCAGGTACGTCTGCCGGTCGATGCCTTCCGGCGGCAGGTGAGGGTTGAGGAAGAACGGCCACCAGCGCAGTCGCACCGGCAGCTGCGGGCGCAGCGCGCGGGCCCGGTCGAGACGGACCAGGCCGAGGTGGCACCAGGGGCAGGCGAGATCGGCGATCAGCCCGACCTCGAGCGGCGGGCGGGTGGCGGTCCCGGTCATGCGGGTCTCCTCTTGCGCTCGCGCCGACTGTAGGACCGGTGCGCTGGCCGACCAAGCCCCTGGCGCCGCTCAGCCCGGGGCCGCGACCTCGGGCAGGCCCCAGATGCGCGGGGTCGCCAGCTCGAGGCTGTTGCCGGCGGGATCGCGGAAATAGAAGGAGCGGCCGCCGCGCGGCCAGCTCATCTCCTGCTCGATCGCGACGCCCGCGGCGGCCAGGCGCGCCTGCCAGGCCGGCAGCGCGTCCTCGGCGACCGCGAAGCAGGCGTGGCCCGGGCCGCGCGCGCCGTGCGCCGGCACGTTGCGCCCGGTCGACGCGGCCTCGGGCTCGAACAGCAGCAGCATGCCATCGCCGCATCTGAAGAACACGAACAGGCCGTCCTTCGTGCTGTCGAGCTCGAGCCCGAGGACCTCGCCGTAGAAGCGCTCCGCCGCATCGAGGTCGTCGACGTAGAGGATGGTCTCGAGCACGCGATCGATCGGCTGCATCGCTCTCCTTGCTCCTCGTGGGCGTCGCTCCAGGCGAGCGTGCTATAAGGTGGAGTGATCGCGGCAGTGGACCAAGCGGGTGCGCCAGATTGCAACCACTGCGTATCACCGTTGTCGGGTTTACCGGCGCGTGCGATCACCAACTGTCGTGCATCCGTCGAGCTGGACCGACCCCATGGCTGCGAGCCACCTCAACAGCCAGCGCATGATGCGGCGCTACGCCAGCGAGGCCTGCTTCCGGTGACCGTGCGGCGGCGCGGCGGGGCGTGGCGGCTGCTCGTGCTGCTGGCCGCGGCGGCGCCGCTCGCGGGCGCGCGCGCGGCTGAGCCGCTGCCGGCCCTCAAGGTCGAGCTCGCGGCGAGCTCGGTCTCGGGCCTGTCGTCCGGCGCCTACATGGCGGGCCAGTTCCACGTCGCCTTCTCCGAGCTGCTGGTCGGCGCCGGGATCGTCGCGGGCGGCCCCTACGACTGCGCTGAGGGCCAGCTCGCGGTCGCGCTGAACCGGTGCATGGATACGGCGCTCGGCGTGCCCGACCCGGCGCAGCTCCATCGCAAGGCGGAGACGCTCGCCGAGGACGGGCGGATCGATCCCCTGAGCGGTCTCCGGGGCGACCGCGTCTACCTGTTCGCGGGTACCGCGGACGGGACCGTGGCGCCCGAGGTCGTCGCGCAGGCGGTCGCGTTCTATCGCCTGGCCGGCCTGCCGGAAGCCGCGATCGAGTGGGTCGACGAGGTGCCGGCGGGGCATGGCTTCGTCACCGAGGACGAGGGCAATGCCTGCGGCTCAACGCGGAGCCCGTTCGTCAACGACTGCGACTACGACCAGGCGGGCGCGCTCCTCCAGCACATCTACGGGCCCCTGCAGCCGCCGGCCGAGGCGCCGTCCGGCGCGCTGGTCGCGTTCGACCAGACCGAGTTCCTGCCCGAGGCGACCCGACACGGCATGGCCGCGACCGGCTTCGTCTACCTGCCGGCGAGCTGCGCCGAGGGCGCCGTCTGCCGGGTGCACGTCGCCTTCCACGGCTGCCGGCAGACGGCCGAGCTGGTCGGCAAGGCCTTCGTCGAGGGCGCCGGCTACAACCGTTGGGCGGACAGCAACCGGCTGATCCTGCTCTATCCCCAGGCGCATGCGACCGCGCTCAACCCCAACGCCTGCTGGGACTGGTGGGGCTACGACGACCCCGACTACATGACCCGGAGCGGCCGCCAGATGGCCGCGGTGCGCGCGATGCTGGCGCGGCTCGCCGGCGACAGCGCGCCGCCGGCGGCGTCCTGCGCGCTCCACGAGGGCTACAACTTCGGCCACTGGCAGGCGGGTCGCGCCAACGTCTGCGACTGGTGGTCGTTGTGCGCGGTCGGCTCGGGCGAGAACCTCGGCTTCTGGGCGGGGCGCACGACCCTCTACGAGAGCCCCGCCGGCAGCTTCAGCACCACGCCTTGCGAGGGTTGATCGCGAGCCCCGCGCCCCGAGCCAGTCACCTCCCCTGGTCAGGAGCGGCGGGTCGGCCCTGCAAACACCGTCGCCGGGTTGGCGCAGGCGCCGCGGCTCCCGAGGGCCGCGTCGGGCACGAAGCCTTGCGCGACCTGATTCCTTGCGTCCGCGCGCGCTTCCCGGAAGATCGCCGCCTTGAGCTCGGCGGTCGACCACTCGGGATTGCCGGCGAGCAGGCAGGCCGCGAGCGCGCTGACCCGGGCGGTGGCATAGCTCGAGCCCGAGACCGGCCGCCGCACGCCATCGAAGTCGAGCGCGGATACCTGCTCGCCCGGCGCCATCAGATCGACCGCTTGCGGCCCCCAGTTGACGCCGGCCGACAAGCGGCCCTCGGCGCTGGCTGAGGTGACCACGATCATGTTGTCCAGGTCGAGCGCCGCCGGGTAGGTGGCCTGCTGTTCGATGTTGCGGCCGAAGTTGCCGGCCGCGACGACGAACAGCATTTCCGGATGAGCGCGGGCGGCTGCCTCGAAGGGCAACCACTGATGGCGATTCGTGGTCGCGAGCGAGAGGTTCATCACGCGGATGCCCTGCGCGGCGGCGGCAGCGATCAGCGCCGGCATGCGCGCCATGGCGTTCCTCGGGTAGCGATAGGGGACCAGCTCGACCATCGGGGCCTCGGCGAGCAGAACGCTTGCGGTCTGCGTGCCGTGTCGCGCGGGGTCGAACGGGTCGGGCGTCGGATCGCCGTCGAAAGGCTGCCCGTCGAGGTCCCAGTAGTCGTAGCCGAGGATCGCGCCGTGGCGATCGCGCGCCAGGCGTGTGGCGATCTCCGGCAGGAGGTAGTTGACCCCGGAATCGATCTGGCCAACCGCAATGCCGACGGGGTCGGCGCCCGGCGGCACCGGCGGGTTCAACGGCTGGGGCGCGCCGGCCGGCCGCAGCCGGTCATCCAGGTCCTGCAGCCACTCGGGCCGGCCCTGGTGGTCATAGCTCAGCTGCCGGGCGGTGTGGATCGTGCAGCTGTGGTCCGCCAGCACGAGCAGGCGGGGCAGTCGGGTGGCGCCGCTGGAATAGCGCGCGCTGACCTGGTCTGGTTTCCCCGGAGGGCCGCTGAACTCGAGATCCAGCTCAGCGCCGGCGACCTCGAACACGATGCGGCGCCCGACGATGCCGGTTCTCGTGTAGCGCACCCAGCTCCGGTGCGAGCGCGCGAACGGAAACGCTGCGGGTAGCGACTCCAGCTCCGCGGCCTGGCAGGGCAGGCGGATCGCGGTCCGGACGAGGTCGGTCGGGTCCGCGGCGCTGGCCGGCGCAACGCCGCAGGCGAGGATGGTGATCAGCGGCAGGAATGCAGGGGAAGTGGCTTTGCTGCTCAACATCGTACAGCTCCACTCGAAATCGCTTCAGGCTCATCCTGTAATCCCACAACTATAACCGATTCGATGTGAAATACCACACAACAACGTGCGCCTTCGCCGCACGGCGTGGCCGAGCGCGGAGCCAGTCGCGCCGCGAGAAGGATAGCACCCGGTCAGGCGCGGGCGGCAGCGGAGCCGAGCTTCTGGTTCGCGCGCGGCGCCGCGAACCGCGGCGTCAACGCTGGCTTAGCGCGTCGGCGAGCATGATCGCCAGCATCGCCTCGCCGACCGGGACCGCGCGACCACCTCGCGTGCAGATGGTGGCGCCGCGCGCCGAAGACGCATGAAGTCCTTACTTGTAGTAGCCGACGCCGCAGATCTGGTCGCCGGCTTTGGTCACGTAAGACGCCTTCGGCACGGCCTCGGTCTCGCCCGGGCGCGGCCAGACGTATTCGACCACACTGAGTTCGCCCTGTGCGGCCACCCCGTAGAACTCCTCGCCGACCTTCTTGCCGGCGGCGTCGGTGAGGTCGCGTAGGCTCTGCCCGACCAGCGCGGGGTTGGCGCCGTGTGCGGTCGTGATGCCAGCGGCGGCATCGGCACAGAATACGTAGAGATCGCGGTCCCTGAAGCCTCCGGTGCCGGCGGTGAACGCGGTGAGCGCCGCCGCCTCATCGGCCTTGATCGCCGCGACCGCGCGCTCGAGCATCGCCTTCGCCTCCTCGGCCGTTGCTGACTGACCAGCCGCGATGCCTTCGCTGGCCGTTGCGAATAGCCCCATCAAGGCGATCCCAGCGACCGCGTGGTAGAGCCTGTTCGGCAAGTTTCCCATTGAAAAGCCCTCATCAAATCTGCGGTGCAGGAGCACCCGCCGGCATAGGGCGCGCCGCGACCCGAGATCATACGGCACCAGCGCAGCCACTTCCAGATGCCGGAACGCACCCTTGACGTTCATGTTTTCCGCCGAGCGCGCGCTGGCGCAGCAGGTGGTCGGCGAGCACGATCGCCAGCATGGCCTCGCCGACCGGGACCGCGCGGATGCCGACGCAGGGGTCGTGGCGGCCCTTGGTCGAGACCAGGACCTCGTTGCCGAAGCGGTCGATCGAGCGTCGGGGGGTCAGGATCGAGCTGGTCGGCTTGACGGCGAAGCGCACCACGACGTCCTGCCCGGAGGAGATGCCGCCCAGGATGCCGCCCGCCCGATTCGAGAGGAAGACCGGCCGGCCGTCGTTGCCCTGGCGCATCTCGTCGGCGTTCTCTTCGCCGGACAGCTCCGCGGCGCCGAAGCCCGCGCCGATCTCGACGCCCTTGACCGCGTTGATGCTCATCATCGCCTTGGCGAGATCGGCATCGAGCTTGTCGTAGACCGGCTCGCCCAGGCCCACGGGCACGCCGGACGCGACCACCTCGATCACCGCGCCGACCGAGGAGCCGCGTTTGCGCACGACCGTCAGGAGCTCTTCCCAGCGCGCGGCCGCTGCGGCGTCCGGGCACCAGAAGGGGTTTCTCTCGACCTCGTTCCAGTCCCAGCTCGCGCGCTCGACGCGGTCGGCGCCGATCTGGATCAAAGCACCCTGGATGGTGACCCCATCGCCCAGGACCTTGCGCGCGATCGCGCCGGCCGCGACCCGCATCGCGGTCTCGCGCGCGCTCGCCCGGCCGCCGCCGCGGTAGTCGCGGATGCCGTACTTGGCCTGATAGGTGTAGTCGGCGTGGCCGGGGCGGAACTGGTCCTTGATCGGGCCGTAGTCCTTGGCGCGGGCGTCGACGTTCTCGATCACGAGCGAGATCGGCGCGCCGGTGGTCTGGCCCTCGAACACGCCCGAGAGGATCTTCACCTGGTCGGGCTCGCGGCGCTGGGTGGTGAACTTCGACTGGCCGGGCCGGCGCCGGTCGAGCCAGCGCTGGATATCCGCCTCGGCGAGCGCGCAGGCGCGGCGGCACGCCGTCGACCACGCAGCCGATCGCGGCCCCATGGCTCTCGCCCCAGGTGGTGTAGCGGAACAGCTGCCCGAAGCTGTTCCCGGCCATGCTCACACGACCGAGATGTCGGGCGCGTCGACCGCCTTCATGCCGACCACATGGTAGCCGCTGTCGACGTGCAGGATCTCGCCGGTGGTGCCGGCGCCCAGGTCGGAGAGGAGATAGAGCGCGGCGCCGCCGACGTCGGCCAGCGTGGTGTTGCGCTTCAAGGGCGAGTTGTACTCGTTCCACTTGAGGATGTAGCGGAAGTCGCCGATGCCCGCGGCGGCGAGCGTGCGGACCGGCCCGGCCGAGATCGCGTTGACCCGGATGCCCGCACCGCCGAGGTCGACCGCGAGGTAGCGCACGCTCGCCTCGAGCGCCGCCTTGGCGACGCCCATGACGTTGTAGTGCGGCACGACCCGCTCGGCCCCGCCGTAGGTCAGGGTCAGGAGGCTGCCGCCGGTGACCATCAGCGGCGCGGCGCGCCGGCAGAGCTCGGTGAAGGAGTAGCAGGAGATCATCAGGCTGCGCTGGAAGTTGCCGGGGCTCGTGTCGAGGTACTTGCCCTTGAGCTCCTCCTTGTCGGCGTAGGCGATCGCATGGACCACGAAGTCGAGCCGCTGCCAGCGCTCGGCGATGGTCGCGAACACCGCGTCCAGGCTGCGCGGAGTCGGTGACGTCGGCGGGCATGACCAGCGAAGCCTGGAGCTGGCTTGCGAGCGGGCGCACGCGCTTCTCCAACGCCTCGCCCTGATAGGTGATCGCCAGCTCAGCGCCCTGCGCGGCGACCGCCCGGGCGATGCCCCAGGCGAGCGAGCGGTCATTGGCGATGCCCATGATCAGGCCGTGCTTGCCCGCCATCAGGGGGGTGGGGTCGGCCATGGGCGAAGCGCTCCGCAACGAGGTGAGGCAACGGGACGGCGCCGCATCCTAGCGGTGGTTGAGCGGTTTAGCCAGCCGCGGCCTCGTGCCGCTGCGCGCGCTCGTCGCGCAGGCGTGCGGCCTCGACGCGTCGCCGTGCGCTGTTCAGTCTCGGCGCCGAAGATGAAGATCAGAGCCGAGAGGTAGAAGAACATCAGCGTGATGACGATCCCGCCGAGGCTGCCGTAGGTCACCGAGAAGCGGCCGAGGTTCTGGAGGTAGAACGAGAACAGGCTCGCCAGCCCAGCCAGAGGACCACGGTGACCGCGGCGCCGGGCAGGATCTCGCGGCGCGGAAGATGGCGGCTCGGCAGCCAGCGGTAGAGCAGCGCCACGACCAGATACAGGACACCGATCGCCACGACGTAGCGCAGGGTCTCGTAGAACCAGCCCCACTGCCAGGGAACGTGGAGGTGGGGCTCGATGTAGGACCAGAGGACCGGTCCGACCACCAGCACGACCATCACGATGATGATGCCGATCGAGGCCACGATCGTGAACAGCAGGCTCTGCAGGCGACAGAACCAGATCGGACGCGGCTCCTCGACGCCGTAGGCCTTGTTGAGAGCCTCCCGCAGCGCCTCGATGCCCGACGAGGTCGCCCACAGCGCGGCGACGATGCTGACCGTCATCAGGCCGGTGCGCCGGTTGCGGGTGACCTCGACGATCGCCGGTCGGATCGCGTCGCCGACCTCGGGCGGCAGCATGCCGAGCGCCATGGTGACGAAGTCGCGCACCTCCTCGCTCTGGCCGATCTCGCCCGCGACCGTGGTCAGGAAGATCAGGAACGGGAACATCGAGAACAGGGTCATGAAGGCGATGTGCCCGGCGAAGGTCATGCCGCCGTCGTCGATCAGGTGCATGATCGCCTGCCAGACGATCCGCAGGCCCTGGTAGGACCGCCGCGCGGCCCAGCGGAGCGGATCCAGCGCTTGGCGCTCCTCGTCCGCGCGCGCCGGCTCGCCCGCCCGATCGTTCACCCGTCAGTCCTTACCGTGGTCGTCCCGCGCCGCTTGCGCATGACGCCGCGCCCAGTCCTCGAGCTCGGCATCGGCGGGCTCGGGCAGGGTGACCAGGAGGCGGACGTACTGGTCGCCGCGGCCGCCGTCCGGACGCGCGATGCCTCGGCCCTTGAGGCGGAGCATGCGGCCGCCGTTGGCGCCGGGCGGCACCGTGAGGCGAACCGGGCCGTCGAGGGTCGGCACCGCGAGCGGCGCGCCGAGCACGGCCGCGGACAACGCGATCGGCACCTCGACGTGGATGTCCTGACCCTCGCGACCGAACTGCGGATGGGGCCGGACCTCGATCCGGACCAAGGCGTCGCCGGCCGGCCCGCCGAGCGGGCTCGCCGCACCCTGGCCCTTGAGACGGAGCGTCTTGCCGCTCTCGCAGCCGGCCGGCACGTCGACCTCGATGGTGCGGCCGTCGTCGAGCGCGAGGCGCTGGCGCCCGCCGCGGACGGCGTCGAGGAACTCGACCTCGAGGCGGTAGCGGCGATCGGCGCCGCGCAGCTTCTGGCGCGGCGCGCCGCCAGCGCGGGCCTGGCCGCGCAGCAGCTCCTCGAACGCTCCGTCGCCGCCGCGCGCCCCGGGTTGAGCGCCGGCGAAGCCACGCGCGAACGCGCCGCCGAACATCTTCTCGAACAGGCTCTCGGGCGCGCCCCGCGGCGCGCCCTGCTGGCCGCCGAAGCCCTGACCGAAGCCGCCGAAGCCGAACTCGCGCCGCGGCCGACCATCGGCGTCGATCTCGCCGCGATCGAAGCGCGCCCGCTTGGCCGGATCGGACAAGAGGTCATAGGCCTGGCTGACCTCCTTGAAGCGCTGCTCGGCTCGGGCGTTGCCGGGGTTGCGATCGGGATGCAGGATCTTGGCGAGCTTGCGATAGGCCTGCTTGATCGCCGCCTGATCGGCGCTGCGCGACACGTTCAGGACACGGTAGGGATCGCTCATGGTGATCGGATCGTCAGCTCCTCGGGCGGACCACGCGCCGCCGCCCCGGTCCGGGCGGGCACGGCCGGGCAGGGCGCACGGCGACCGCCTGGCTCCCCATCATACTAGGACGCCGGGCCGCATGGGGAAGGAAGTTCGGCCGGTCGGGCAGACCTCCCGTACGCCGGCGCGCGGCGCAGGGCAGGGGCTCAGCGGCGGCCGCCGAGCAGGTCATGCTTGCGCAGCTGGTTGCGCAGCTGGTCGTAGCTCAGGCCGAGCCGGGCTGCGGTCGCGCGCTGGTTGTGGCGGCAGGCGGCGAGCGCATCCTCCAGCAGGTCGCGCTCGAAGGCGCTGACCGCGGCGCGGAAGTCGTGCGCTGACGGCCGACCGCGGTCAGGCAAGCTCGCCGCTTCGGCCGCCATCGCTGGCCGAAACGGGGAGGCGAAGGGATCGAACACCAGCTCCGCGATCGGCCGTCTCGGCGATGCGGCGCGATAGACCGCGCGCTCGACGACGTTCTTGAGCTCGCGCACGTTGCCGGGCCAGGGGTAGGCTTCGAGCGCCTCGAGCGCGGCGCGGGCGAAGCCCGGAAAGGTCTCCCAGCCGAGCTCCCGCGCCATCGCGCGGCCGAAGCTCTCGCCGAGGAGCGGGATGTCGTCGGTCCGGGCGCGCAGCGGCGGCACGGTCAGGACGTCGAAGGCGAGGCGGTCGAGCAGGTCGTGGCGGAAGCTGCCGACGGCGGCGGCTGCGGGCAGATCGACGTTGGTCGCGCCGATCAGGCGCACGTCGACCTGGACCGGAGCGCTGCCGCCGACCCGGTCGAAGCTGCCGTACTCGACCACGCGCAGCAGCCGCTCCTGCACCGGGAGGCTGGTGTTGGCGATCTCGTCGAGGAACAGGCTGCCGCCGTCGGCGAGCTCGAATCGGCCGGCGCGGCGCCGGACCGCGCCGGTGAAGGCCCCGGCCTCATGGCCGAACAGCTCGCTCTCCAGCAGGGTCTCCGGGATCGCCGCGGCGTTCAGCTTGATCAGCGGCCGCTCCCAGCGGCCGGAGAGGTAGTGCAGGCGGGCCGCGATCAGCTCCTTGCCGGTGCCGCGCTCGCCGATCACCAGCACCGGCCGGTCGAGCGGCGCGACACGCGACACCTGCTCCATCAGATCGAGGAACGCCCGGTTCTCGCCGAGGAGCGGCGGAAGCTCGGAGGGGACACCCGGCATGCGCGGAATATGGGAAGCATAGTGGAAAGCACCAAGAGTCAGTGCATTCTACGAACCTTTGGACTGGCCGGGAGACACGGACAGAATCGAAAGCCGCGATGATTTCAAGCGCCTACCTGGTGGAGCGAGGGTGGCACGCGTCGTGCAAAGCACGTGTCCAGGAAAAACCAACCTGCCGAGGAAGGAAGAACGAGATGCACGACAGCATGCGGGGCTACGGCGGTCGGAGCGACCGGACCGGCTTCGAGCGGGTCAGCGAGCGGGCCATGGCCTATCTGCGCAGTCGCACCGCCGACCACTGGCTGATGTTCGCCGCCGGCCTGGTGGTCGGCATGATCGTCGGCTGACGCGAGCTCGGCGCCGGCGTTTCGAGGAGGATGACATGGGGATCTTTTCCCGCCTTACCGACATCATCAATGCCAACCTGAACTCGGTCCTGGATCGCGCCGAAGACCCGGAGAAGATGATCCGGCAGATGATCCACGAGATGGAGGACACCCTGGTCGAGGTGCGCAGCAACGCCGCGCGCATGATCGCCGACCGCAAGAGCATGGAGCGGAGGCGCCACCGCCTGGGCGAGGCGCAGACCGAGTGGCAGAAGAAGGCCGAGCTCGCGCTGACCAAGGGCCGCGAGGATCTGGCGCGCGCCGCCCTGGTCGAGAAGGCGAAGCTCGTCGAGGACCTGAAGGGGCTCGACGAGGAGCTGGTCCATCTCGACGAGGCGCTGGTCAAGTACGAGGAGGACATCGCCAAGCTCGAGGCGAAGCTGCGCGAGGCCAAGACCAAGCAGAAGGCGATCGTCGCCCGTCAGACCACCGCGACCTCGCGCCTGCGGGTGCGGCGTCAGGTGCACGACCGGCGGATCGACGACGCGTTCGTGCGCTTCGAGCAGATGGAACGGCGGGTCGACAACCTCGAAGGCGAGGTCGAGTCCTTCGACCTCGGCCGCGGCAAGACGCTGGCCGAAGAGATCGAGGAGCTGGCCACCGACGGCGCGGTCGAGGAGGAGCTCGCAGCGCTGAAGTCGCGGCTCGGCAAGCAGGATCGGGCTGCGGGAGCCTGAGGCCGTGGCGATGCTCGAGGTGCCGCTGATCCTGTTCCTGGTGATCGTCGCGCCGATCTGGATCATCGCCCACTACACGACCCGCTGGCGGATGGCGAACACCTTGTCGCCCGAGGACGAGAAGCAGTTCGAGGAGCTGTGGCGGATCGCCGAGCGGATGGACGAGCGGATGGCGAACCTCGAGCGGATCCTCGATGCCGAGGCGCCCGAGCGGGAGAAGCACGGATGACGGAGCTACGCCACGACCACCGGCCGAGCCGGCGCCGGCTCTATCGCGACGGCCGGCGCGCCTGGCTGGCCGGCGTCTGCGCCGGCATCGCCGACTACTTCGGCCTGAGCCCCGGCCTGGTGCGTCTGCTGGTCGTGCTCAGCGCGCTGGCGTTCACCCTGCCGATGCTGGCCGGCTACCTGATCGCGGCATTCGTTCTGCCGCGCCGGCCGCCCGACATGTACGAGAGCGAGGAGGAGGAGCGGTTCTGGCGCTCGGTCCGCCTCAAGCCCGCGCGCACCGCGCACGACCTGACCCGCAAGTTCCAGGACCTCGAGCGCCGCCTGCGCGCCGCCGAGGCCAGGGTCACCTCGAGCGAGTTCAAGCTCAGGCGCCAGTTCAAGGACCTCGAAGGCTGAGAGACGGGCGGCGAAGGCCGGCCCGAGCCGGGGGATTGCCCTCATGATCTCGCAGGGCGATGCATCGGGCGAAGACGAGCGCGCCCTCCGTGGCCCAGATGGTCGCCGCCGTCTGCGACGCGCTGAGGAGCGCCACCGCCGATCGCGCCCCGGCGAGTGCCATCGGGATGCGGCGCTGCTCCGTTCGACGTCGACGCGCGCCTCGACTCGCGTCAGCAGACGGCTCGACCGGATCGAGGCAGAGCTCGCTCGCCTCGAAACCGAGCTCGCGACCGTCAAGCTACTGACCGCCTGTATCCGACTGCGCAACGGGGCGCTCGGCCCCGGCTGGCAATGGCGCCAGGAAGCTGTCATAAGGCGCCGATCTCAACGCAACCAGCCGAAGAGCTGTCAATGATCTACGTCTGCAACCTGCATGAGATGCCGGGCCATGTCGTGGCGCTCGGCCCGACCCACCTGATCTCGCTGGTGGCGCCCGGCGAGCTGCCGGCGACCCCTGCCGGCATCGAGCTCGAGCGCCACCTGCGGATCGAGGTCCACGACATCAGCGAGCCGCTCGACGGCCACATCCTGCCCGAGGTCGAGCATGTGGCGCAGGTGATCGAGTTCCTGCGCGCCTGGTCGCACGCCGACGGCGCGTTGCTGGTGCACTGCGTCGCCGGGGTCAGCCGCTCGATGGCGGTGGCACTGATCGGGCTCGTGGTCAAGGCCGGCGGCCGCGAGCTCGAGGCCGCGCAGCAGCTGCGCGAGGCCGCGCCGCACGCTTGGCCCAACACCCGGATCATCGCGCTCGCCGACGCGATGCTGGGCGCCGAAGGGCGGCTGATCGCCGCCCGCGAGGCCATGGGTCCGGCCGAGCTGACCCTGCCCACGCCCTTGGTCCGCCTGCCGCTCCTGGACTGACGCCGTCCGTCTGCCCGGCCCGCGATCGGCTGTCCGGCGGCGCGCGCCGTGCTATGGAAGGACAGGCGACGAGGCGCAGAGGGCAGGGGCATGAAGATCACCGCGATCGAGACGATCCAGCTCGGCGAGTTTCCCAATCTCTTCTGGATCCACGTCCATACCGACGAGGGGCTGGTCGGGCTCGGCGAAGCGTTCTTCGGCGCCAAGGCCGCGGTCGCCTACGTGCACGAGAGCGCAGCCCCGCGTCTGCTTGGCCAGGATGCGCTCGCGATCGACCGCCACTCGCGCACGCTGCAGGACACCTACGTCGGCTTCTCCGGCAGCGGCGCCGAGATGCGCGGCCTCTCGGCGATCGACCTCGCGCTCTGGGACCTGTTCGGCCAGGCGACCGGGCAGCCGATCCACCAGCTCCTGGGCGGCCTGTCGCGGCCGAAGATCCGCGTCTACAACACCTGCGCGGGCTATCGTTACGTGCGCACCAACGTCGGCCAGCTGACCGCGAACTGGGGCCTGCCGAAGGAGCGGAACGAGGGCCCCTACGAGGACCTCGACGCCTTCCTCAACCGCGCCGACGAGCTCGCGCTGAGCCTGCTCGAGCAGGGCATCACGGGCATGAAGATCTGGCCGTTCGACTTCGCGGCCGAGGCCTCGGGCGGAACCTACATCAGCGCCGCGGACCTGAAGCAGGCGCTCGAGCCCTTCCGCAAGATCCGCGCCGCCGTCGGCGATCGGATCGACATCATGGTCGAGCTGCACACGCTCTGGAATCTGCCCGCGGCCAAGCGGATCTTCCACGCGCTCGAGGAGTTCGAGCCGTTCTGGTTCGAGGATCCGATCAAGATGACCTCGGCGAGCGATCTCGCCGAGCTCGCGGCCTCGACTCACGTGCCGATCTGCGCGAGCGAGACGCTGGCGACCCGCAGCGCCTTCCGCGAGCTGTTCGAGCAGAATGCGGTCGGCGTCGCGATGCTCGACCTGAGCTGGGTCGGCGGCCTCTCGGAGGCGCGCAAGATCGCCGCGATGGCCGAGGCCTACCACCTGCCGGTGGCACCCCACGACTGCACCGGGCCGGTGGTCTACACCGCCTCGGTCCATCTCTCGCTCAACGCCACCAACGCGCTGATCCAGGAGAGCGTGCGCGCCTTCTATAGCGGCTGGTACCAGGAGCTGGTGACGGAGCTGCCGCGGATCGAGGACGGCTACGTCTACCCGATGGCCGGCCCGGGCCTTGGCACCAAGCTGCTCCCCGAGGTGCCCTCGCGCCCGGATGCGACGGTGCGCCGGAGCACGCTCGACTGAGCGGCGCTCGCGCGGGGAGAGCGCAGGTGGCGCGGCGGCCGACGATCAAGGACGTGGCGCGCGAGGCCGGGGTCTCGACGGTCACCGTGTCGCGGGTCGCGAACGATCCCGCGCTGGTCAGGCCGCTCACCCGCGAGCGGGTCGAGGCGGCGATGCGGCGCCTCGGCTACACGCCGAACGCTGCCGCCCAGTCGATGCGCACCAACGTCTCGCGCACCATCGGCTTCCTGGTGCCGGACCTCACCAACTACCCGAACGCGGCGGTCGCCAAGGCCGCCGAGGCGACGCTCGCCGAGGCCGGCTACTACATGCTGCTGACCGACAGCGACCACGATCCGGCGCGCGAGGCACGTTTCCTGCGCCTGCTGCGCTCGCGTCGGGTCGACGGCATCATCCTCTATCTGTCCGACGAGGACGATCCGGCGGTCCAGGGGACGATCGCCGATCTCGACGTCCCGGTGGTGGTGCTCGACCGCGACCTGCCGCTGGCGCTCGACACGGTGTTCAGCGAGCACCGCGCGGCGATGCGTCAGACGGTGGCGCACCTCGCCGCGCTCGGCCATCGCGAGCTCGGCCTGCTGATGCCCGAGCTGCGGATCCGGCCGGTGCGCGAGCGCGCGCGTGCCTTCGATGAGGCGGTCCGGTCGGCCGGGCTCGACCCGGCGCGGCAGGTCGTCGCCTATGCCCAGCCCGGGGCGGGCGGGCGGCAGGCGGTCGAGCGGCTGCTGAGCGCGCGCGTGCGGCCGAGCGCCTTGCTGATCGACGGCAACCGCCTGCTGGCGGCCGCGTTCGAAGGGCTGCGCCGGCTCGACCTCACGGGCCGGGTCACGCCGATCGCGATCGACGTGGTCGAGCCGCTGGCCGCCGCGATGCCGGAGATCGTCGGCATCGAGCGCGACTTCGCGGCGATCGGGCGCCAGGCCGCGCGTCTGATGATCGATCGCCTGAGCGGCGCGCTGAGCGGTCCGCCGCAGCGCATCACGCTCGCCAGCCGGGCGGTGATGGCCGAGCGCGGCGCGCTCCACGCGCCGGCGATCGCGCGGCGGTGAGCTTCGATGTTGACGTTATCATCCAGATGTCGGACGATCTCGCGTCGAGCGCGCCAGCACCTTCTCAGCAACCGCCAGTCAGCGTCCGGGAGCGGCCCATGATCAGTGAGCAAGACGTCGCCTTCTATCGCGAGAACGGCTACCTCGTCGTCGCCGACGTGCTGAGCGGCGCCGAGGTCGGGGAGCTGCGCCGGGTCACCGACGAGTTCGTCGAGAACGCGCGCTCGCGCAACAGCCACGACGACATCTACGATCTCGAGGACAGTCACTCGGCCGCCGAGCCGCGGGTACGCCGGATCAAGACCCCGCACCAGTGGCACGAGAGCTACGCCCGGATGGTCGCGCACGCCGGGATCCTCGAGGTGCTGAAGCAGCTGTGGGGACCCTCGATCCGGTTCGACATCAGCAAGCTCAACCTCAAGGCGGCGGGCTATGGCGCGCCGGTGGAGTGGCACCAGGACTGGGCGTTCTACCCGCACACCAACGACGACCTCGCGGCGGTCGGCATCATGGTGGACGACGTCGACGACGCCAACGGCCCGCTGATGGTGCTGCCGGGCAGCCATCTGGGACCGATCTTCGACCACCACGACGAAGCGGGCTTCTTCTGCGGCGCGATCGACCCGGGCCGCGGCGAGGTGGATTTCTCGCGTGCGGTCAAGCTGACCGGTCCGGCCGGCTCGATCACGATCCACCACGCGCGCACCGTGCACGGCTCGGCGACCAATACTTCGGGCCGGCCGCGCCGTCTGCTGCTGCACCAGTACCGCGCTGCCGACGCCTGGCCGATCATGGGCGTGCCGGACTACGCCGCCTATCGCGCGATGCTGCTGTGCGGCGAGGAGTGCGAGCCGCGCCTGGCGCCGGCGCCGGTCCGGCTCCCGCTGCCGCCGGCCGCGCATCAGGGCTCGATCTACGAGAACCAGCGCGCGCGCAAGGGCCGCTTCTTCCAGACCGCCGACGAGCTCGAGCCGGCGGTCGCCGACTGAGCGGGTTTCGGTCGCTGCTTCGATCCGGTTTGGTTCGGCATCCTGTTCTGCATGAACATGCAACGCTCCTACCTGACGCCGCGGTTCGGGCGGGCGGCGTTCGACCTCAAGAGCGTGGCGCCGCCCGAGATCGACCTCCACACCATCTTCTGGAGCGTGCTGCCGTTCGTCCTCCTCCAGGTCAGCGGCCTGCTGATCGTCCTCCTCCTGCCCCAGGTCGCTCTCTGGCCGCTCGGCTGAGCGGCTTGCGGTTGACCGGGAAGGGCGCCGCGGGCAGCTTGGGCCGGCTCGCAGGCACGAGATGGCCGGGATCGGAGTTGAGTTAAGGGGAGGATGGCTGAGGGTCGGCTACGGTGCGGCGCGCGTGAGGCGGGCGCTGTCGCGCCGCCTGCGGCGGCGGGCGGCCTCGACGGCGACACGTGGCCGTTGTGGCGCTATGAGCGATGGCTAGGTCTCGGCCGGCGCCAGGACGCCGATGCGGAGCATGGCGTTGAGCATGGTGAGCAGCTTGCGCATGCAGGCGACGAGCGCGACTTGGCGGGTTTGCCGGCAGCGCGCAGGCGCCGATAGAAGGGCCGGTGACGGGGTTGTGCCGGATCGCGACGAGCGTCGCTATGTATAGAGCGCCGGACCTGGACTCGGCCGCCTGGATCTTGCGTTGCACGATAGCGACCGCTGTCGCGACTGATCGGCGCGACCGGAGAGCGCGCGATCTCGTGTCGGCTGGCCAGGCCGAGCTCGGGCAACTCGGCGAGGAACGTCGGGCGCTGACGTGCCGATGCCGGGCACGGTCTTCAGCCGCGCAGCTTCTCGGCGAGGGCCGGATCGGTCTCGATCAGTCGGCGAACGGCGTGTCGAGCGCCGAGTTGCTGTCCAACGAGGTGATCATCGCCTTGAGCGAGCGTGGGTGATCGGTCGTCGGCTTTGCCGAGACGTTGCTTCTCGGCGTTGCGCATGACACAGCTGACGGCGTCTCGCCAACAGCTTCTGCAGCGATCGATCGCGTATCGGTGACGCCGCGCGCGGCGGATGGCTTCGGCAAAATGCGCAGCATCGCAGCATCGATCCGGTCGGTCTTGGGAGGCGCGAGTGCCGCGGCGAACTTCCGGGTCTGGCGCGGTTGACACGCACGCGGCAAGCACGCTCGATCAAGGCGATCGCGGCCGAGCGCTCGTAGCGCCACTGGCTTCGAGCACGATCAATCTCGGGAGTGGGCGTCGAGCGGGTTGCAGCTCGGCAGCCCGCTTGGTCGTTGTCGACACGAGATGGTGGTGAGCAGCGGATGTGCACGTCAGAGATCCTTGCCGACGTCGATGCCGACAAAGACCTCGCGGTCGTATTCGCTATCACCTGCCTCCTCGATACGGGCTGATCGGCGAGACTGTGGGTTGAACGAAACGGGGGACAGCTCTGGGTTAAGGAGGAGGATAGGGTGGGAGGTACTGGTAGATAAAGAAAGAAGAGTGAAGTGGAGGGAAGGCATGGGCGCGACCACGCGAGGCAGGGCGGCCGACGGCCATGAGCTGAGCATCTACCGCGCCGAGCCGGCGGGGCGGGCGCGGGGCGGGCTGGTCGTGGCGCAGGAGATCTTCGGGGTCAACAGTCACATCCGGGCGGTCTGCGACGACTTCGCGGCCGAGGGCTATCTCGCGGTGGCGCCGGCGCTGTTCGACCGCGTCGAGCGCGGGATCGAGCTCGGCTATCAGAGCGACGACATCGCGCGCGGGCGGGCGATCCGCGAGAAGGTGTCGCTCGAGGACGCGCAGGCCGACGTCGAGGCGGCGGCCGCGGAGGTCGCCGGCGCCGGGCGGATCGGGGTCGTGGGCTATTGCTGGGGCGGGACCGTCGCCTGGGTCGCCGCGACCCGCTCGAAGAGCTTCGCCGCGGCCGTCAGCTACTACGGCGGCGGGGTGCCGGAGCTCGCGGGCGAGCAGCCCAACTGCCCGGTCCAGCTGCACTTCGGCGAGCAGGACCATGCGATCCCGCTCGACGGCGTCCGACGGCTGCAGGCGGCGCATCCGCAGCTTCCGGTCCACCTCTACCCGGCCGGCCACGGCTTCAACTGCGACCAGCGCGCCTCCTACCACGCCGAGAGCGCGCGGCTCGCCCGCGAGCGCACCCTCGCCTTCCTGCTCGAGCACATCGGCTGAGCCGGAAGTCGCCGCAGCCCGCGCTACCGGAAACCCGAGCGCCGGATTCGTCGAAGCTCGACTCCTCGTCAGGGATGCGCGCACGGGCGCTGGCTGACGGAAAGGTTTCATCACGCTAATTGATCAGCAACCTTTCCCGGCGCAAGAATGTCCCGAGCCGCGATCGCGCGTCGATCGGCGGACCGACCGGGTGGTAGCATCTCCGCGATGGGCCAGCCCATGACCGCCTCCAGAGCGCCGCGCGCGCCGGCGATCCGCCGGCGCGGCGTGATGCTCGTGCTGTCCTCGCCTTCGGGCGCCGGCAAGACCTCGATCGCGCGCCGCCTCCTCGAGCTGGAGCCGAAGCTCCAGCTCTCGGTCTCGGTGACCACGCGACCGCGGCGCTCGAGCGAGGTGGACGGCGTCGACTACCGCTTCATCGACGCCGCGACCTTCGCGGCGATGGTGGCCGAAGGCGCGCTGCTGGAGCACGCCCAGGTCTACGACCACGCCTACGGCACGCCGCGGGCCGCGGTGCAGGAGGCGCTCGCCGCCGGCCGGGACGTGCTGTTCGACATCGACTGGCAGGGCGCCCAGCAGCTGCGCGAGGTCGCGCGCGACGACATGGTCAGCGTGTTCATCCTGCCGCCAACGACCGCGGAGCTCGAGCGCCGCCTGCGGCGCCGCGCCCAGGACCCGGAAGCGGTGGTCGAGAAGCGCCTCGCCCAGGTCGCCGACGACGTCACCCACTGGGCCGAGTACGACTACGTCCTGATCAACTACGACCTCGACGAGAGCGTCCGCCAGGCGCGCGCGATCCTCGCCGCCGAGCGCCTCCGGCGCCAGCGCCAGCCGGGCCTCACCGACTTCGTCGGCCAGTTCCGCAGCCGTCGCTAGGGCGCGGGCTCGGGCGCGAGCGCGGCGTGGCTCCGCGCCAGCCGGCAGAAGCCCGCGACGTCGATCTCCTCCGCGCGCGCCGTGGCCGGCAGCCCGGCCGCGGCCAGCAGGTCCTCGGGCCGGCCCGGCAGGCTCCTCAGGCTCGAGCGCAGCATCTTGCGGCGCTGGCCGAAGGCCGCCTTGAGCACCCGCTCGAGCGCGTCGCGTGGCGCCGGGGCGAGCGGCTGCGGCCGCGGGGTCAGCTGGAGCAGGCTGGAGGCGACCTTGGGGGGCGGGACGAAGGCGCGCGAGGGCAGATGCATCAGGCTGCGCACCTCGCACAGCCACTGCGCCAGCACCGACAGGCGGCCGTAGGCGCGGCTGCCGGGCGGCGCGCCGATGCGGTGCGCGACCTCGCGCTGGAACATGAGCGTCATGCGCTCGATGCGCTCGAGCTGATCGAGCCACTTGAGCAGCAGGGCGGTGCCGATGTTGTAGGGCAGGTTGGCGACGATGCTGACCCGGCCCGTGCCGAGGTCGGCGAGCGGAAGTGCGAGGGCGTCGGCCTCGATCAGGCGCAGCCGGCCGTCCGCGGCCGCGACGAGCTCGCCCAACGCCGCGATGCAGCGCGGGTCGCGCTCGATCGCGACCACCCGTCCGGCGCCGGCCTCGAGCAGCGCCCGGGTCAGGCCGCCGGGCCCGGGCCCGACCTCGACCACGGTGCGCCCGGCGAGGTCGCCGGCGGCGGCCGCGATCCGGCGCAAGAGATTGGGATCGAGCAGGAAGTGCTGGCCGAGCCGCTTGTCGGCGCGCAGCTCGAAGCGCTCGATGACGGCGCGCAGCGGCGGCTGCTGGCTCACCCCGCGCCCGGGCTGCCCTAGAGCCGGACTTCGACGAAGGCCTGCTTGCGCAGGTCGCGCAGATAGCGCCGCGCGAGCCGCTCGGTGCGCTCCTGCTCGAGGCGCTGGGCGATCTGGTCGCGCTCCGCCGTCGACCCGGCCGGGTCGCGCCGCTCGCAGACCATCAGCAGGTGGATGCCGCCCGGCCCGCGCAGCGGCGGGCTGACCTCGCCGACCGCGAGGCCCAGCACTGCCTTGCCGAGATCGGGCGGCAGGTCGCCGATGCGCAGCCAGCCGAGCTCGCCCGAGGAGGGTGCGGCGAGCTCCTCGGCGACCTCGACCATCGCCGGGCAGTTGGTCAGGCGCCCCCGCAGGTCCGCCGCCTGCTGGCGCGCCTGCGTGACCGCGGCCTCGCTGCCATCGGTCGGGAACAGGATCTGGGTCAGCGCGACCTCGATCCCGGCCTGGTTGGCGTCCACCGGCGCCTCGGCGATCCGCTGATCGCGCAGCCAGAAGATGTGGTAGCCGAGCGGCGAGCCCAGCGGATCGGAGATCGCGCCGGGGGTCAGCCGGTCGAGAATGGCGCGCAGCTCCGGCGGGATCGCGGCCGCGCCGAGCCACCCGAGATCGCCGCCGCGCTCGGCGCTGGCCGCGGCCGAAACCTGCCGCGCGAGCGCGGCGAAGCTCGCCCCCTCGCGCAGCGTCTGGACCAGGCGGGCGGCGTCCTGCGCGACGCGCTCGCCCTGCGCCGGACTGTCTACCGGCAGCACGATCTCGGACAACAGGTACTCCGGCTGGCCCTCGCTGCGGCGCGCCTCCTGAACCGCGAGGTCGAGCTGGTCGACGGTGACGGTGACCGTTGGCCGGATCACCCGGTTGACCACCTTGATCCAGGCGATCTGCGCGCGCACCTGGCGCAGCAGGGTCTCGAAGTTCACGCCGCTCTCGACCAGGTAGCTGCGCATCCGCTCGACCGTGAGCTGGTTGCGCTCGGCGATGCTGGCGAGCGCGTTCTGGATCTCCGCCTCGGTGACCTCGAGACCGAGCCGGTTGGCCTCCTGCAGCTGCAGGCTCTCCTCGATCAGGCCGCGCAGCACCTGGGGAGCGAGGCGCGCGCGCGCCTGCTCGCTGTCGCGGATGCTGCTGGTCAGCATCACCAGCTCCAGGCGATCGCTCAGGTCGCGCACGCTCACCACCTCGTCGTTGACGACCGCGGCGATGCGTTGCTCGTCGGCGGGCCAAGCGGGCGGCGCCGCCAGCCCCAGCCAGGCGAGCGCCAGCCAGCCAATCCACCAGACGCGCGGCGCGAGCATCATCGACCTCGGCATCACTGGTCCGAAAACGGCCCCAGCGCTTGGCTTTCGACCCCGAACTCCCCAAGATTGGCCAGGGTAACACGAACCGAGAAGGTCGTGGCATCCCTGGCGTCGGCCCTGCCGGTGTTGCGCTGCTCGATGCCCGCGACGAGATCGAGACAGGGATGACGGTAGATGATGCCGAACTTATGCCACACGTTGCGCTCCTGCTGCAGGTTGCGCCGGGTCTGCGCGCGCAAGGCGATCGACCGCGACAGGCCGACGATGACCCCGGCGGTGATCTCCTCACGTTTGCGCGATCGATCCAGCTCCGGGTCGTCCTCGAGCGAGAGATAGGCGACGTCGAAGCGCAGGCGGCGCGGGCCGAACAGCGCGCCGATCTCGCTGCGGGTCGGGGTCAGATCGCTCTGGTCGAGGCGGAAGCGGTAGCGCACCCGAAAGGACCGGTCCGGCACCACCTCGATGCGCCCGACGTAGTCGGAGAAGTCGTCGTCGATCCCGGAGTTGGGGCCGAAGTCGGCGTCCTCGCCGCTCAGCCGGTAGCTCTGGCCGAACAGGCCGCTCACCAGCTCGCCCGACTGGCCGTAGCCGCCAAAGCGCAGGCCGTAGCTGATCCGAGCGCCGCCCTCGACCCGATCGAGGCCGGAGAACCGGCTTGGCGAGAACAGGTTGCTCTCGTCGAACTCCAGGTCCTGGCTGTCCTCGTTGGGGATGTCGTCCTCGTTCGGGTCGTCGACCGTCCAGGTGAAGCTCGCGACCGGCTCGACCAGCGGCGTGAGGCCGAAGCTGTCGCCGATCCAGGGCCAGCTCCAGTCGGCGGTCACGCGGGGGAGGACCCGGCCGCTGACGTCGGTGCCGCCCTCGCTGCCGAAGCTCTGCGGATCGCCATGGGTGTGATAGGCGTCACCGCGCAGGCTGAGCGCCAGCCGGTACTGGTCGCCGAGCTGGCTGCTCCAGGGCAGCTCCCAACCGCTGGTCGCCGACACGCGCCGGGTATCCAGGCCATCCAGGCGGGTCAGCGCCAGCAGGCTGCTGTCGAAGGTGAAGCGCGAGCCCCAGCGCCAGGGCTCGCTGGTCAGCTCGACCTCGGCGAGCGGCAGGGCGAACGGGATCTCGTCCTGGTGGTCGAACGAGCGCAGGCCCTGGAAGGCGTAGCTGCTGATCGAGGCGAAGTTGCGCTGCCAGACCTGCTCGGCGAACAACCGGTTGGTCAGGACGTTGGTGTTGCTGAAGTTGTAGCGCTGCAGGTAGGTGTTGTCGGTCGTCGCGGCGAGGTCGTAGCCCCAGCGCGCGCGCCGGGTCAGCGAGAAGCGGCCCTCGCCCTCGATGTGGCCGCGGAAATCCTGGCCCGAGGGCGTCGGGTTGGCGTCGCTGCCGGCCTCGGTGGCGTAGGTGCCGCTGCCGGCCAGCTCGAAGCGCCCGGCGGGCAGCAGGTGTCGATATTCCGCGGTCAGGACCGGGTTCTCCTGGGTCGTGACGATCGGGGCCAGAGTGACGTCGTAGTTGGGCGCCAGGGCGAAGTAGTAGGGCGTCTGCAGGAACAGGCCAAGCTCGCTGTCGTTGCCGAAGCTCGGCGCCAGCAGGCCCGACCGGCGCTCGACCGTCGGATCCGGGTGCGACAGATAGGGCGTGTAGGCGACCGGCACGCCATAGAACTCGAGGAAGGCGTTGCGGTAGGTGATCTGCTGCGCCTCCTGGTCATGGATGATGCGCTGCGCGGTGAGCTGCCAGAGCGGCGCCGAGGCGGGGTCGTCGGGACACAAGGGGCAGGGCGAGTAGACCGCGCGGTCGAGCTCGGTGCGGGTGCCCTCGATCCGGCGGCCCTGCGCCGCCGCGAACAGCGAGTCGTCGGTCAGGCGGGCCCGCAGCTGTTGCGCGACGCCGGTGCGGAGGTCGCCGCTCAGGGTCACGCGGTCGGCATACAGCGCCTCGCCGGTCGGCTCGATCAGGGTCACGTTGCCCGTGGCCTCGATCTGGTCCTGGTCCTGATCGTAGCGCAGGACGTCGGTCAGCAGGCGCCGGCCGCCGTGCAGGATCTCGACGTTGCCTTCGGCGGTGATGACGTTGTCGGTGCTGTCGACCGACACGCGATCGGCGAACAGCAACGCCGGTCCCGTCCCCAGTTCGACCGCGCGCGCACCCGGCAGGGGGGCGACCAGGGCCACGCAAAGGGCCCAGCACAGCCCGGCGCGGTGCACGCTCAGCCGTCCTCCAGGTGGAGGAGGGTGGTGAGCCCGAGCAGCACGGCGACGCCGGCCGGGATCCACGCCGCGAGGACCGCCGGCAGGCGCCCGGACAGCCCGATCGCGAACACGACGTCGGACAGGATGTAGAACAGGAAGCCGGTCGCCATCCCGCCGCTGATCAGGAGCGCGGTGCCGCCGTGGCGCACCAGGCGCAGGCTGCAGGTGGTGCCGATCAGCAGCATCGCCGCCAGGAGCAGTGGCAGCGCCAGCAGGCCGTGCCAGTAGAGGCGATGCTCGCGCGCCGAGAAGCCGACCGCCTCGAGCTCCTGCACGAAGCCCGGCAGGTCCCAGAACGACAGCGTCTCCGGCGGCGCGAAGCTCTCCTGGATCCCGTAGGGGGTGAGATCGGTCGGGATCGCGAGCACCGGCTGGGCGTGGCTGCTGCCGTCCGGCTTGGACAGCAGCGGATCGCGCAGCTGCCAGTGGCCGGCGCGGAGCTGGGCGTGGGCCGCGTCGATCCGACCGACGAACTCGCCGTCGCCGTCGAACGAGAACACCACCACCTGCTCGAGCTCGCCGCTGTCCGGGTCCATCTGGCGGGCGTGGATCAGGAGATCGCCCCCGTCCTCGTCCTGGCGCAGCCACAGGCCGCCGGGAGCGACCGAGATCAGGCTCGACTGCTGCCCGAGCAGGGCGTGGTCCAGCGCCTCGTAGCGCGCGACCAGGATCGAGGCCAGGGGGTTGAAGGCGACCACGGTGGTGATCCCGATCGCGAGCGCCACCAGCAGCGCCGGCGACAGGAACTGCCAGACCGAGACTCCCGCCGCGCGCGCCGCCACCAGCTCGTGGGTGCGGGTCAGGCGCTGGAAGGTCAGCATGGTCCCGAACAGCACGCCGAACGGCATCAGCTTCTGGAGCAGGAAGGGGAGGTGCAGGAGCGCCATCAGCAGCACCGTGCCGAGCCCGACGCCAGGCCGGCCGTAGGCGCGGCGCAGCAGCTCGACCATGTCGACCACCAGGGCGACGACGGCGAGCCCGAACAGCGCGATCCCGATGCCGACCAGCACCCGCTGGCCGAGATAGCGGGACAGGGTGGCCGACAGGCGGATCGCGCGCGCCGCGCGCGCGGCATGGCGCGCGCCGGCCGGAACGGCGCCGATGCGGGCGCGCGCGGGTGCCCTCATGCCGGGGCGGCGGCCGGCTCGTGGGTCCGGCGCCGCGGCCGGTAGCCGATGATCACCGCGAGGCAGGCGAGGCCCGGCGCGATGGTCGCGACGTAGAGCAGCGGAATCAGCGCCAGATGCTGCTCGGCCAAGCTGCCGAGCGCCATGTTGAGCGCCTGGACGAAGACCACGCCTGTGGTCGCGATCAGCAGGCTCTGCCACGGCCCCTGCCGGTCGAAGCCGCGCGACAGGAGCGCCGCCAGGCCGATCAGCGCGAACACCAGCGCGTGCAGGGGCCAGGTCAGGCGCTTGTGGCCTTCGGCGATCCGGCCGTTGCGGCGCGCCTCGCTCAAGGATGGCGGCGGATCCAGGAGCTCGTGCACGTATTGTTCCTTCGGTTTGGGCGAGCGTACGCCCGGCGGCGAGGCGTTGGCCGCGAGGTCAAGGGTGTAGCGTTCGAAGTGCAGGATCGACAAGCTCGGATTGTCGACGTCCTTGGCCTCGAGCTCCTGCCGGCTGCCGCGCTCCATGATGAACAGCGGGCCCTCCTCGCCCTGCACCAGCGTGCCCTCCTCGGCCATCATGGTCACCGGCAGCCGGCGCTGCCGCTCGTCGTGCACGACGATGCCCTCGAGCGTGCCGTCCTCGTGATGGCTGCGCACGTAGACCGTGAGGCCGCGGGTCGGCGTGTTGAACACCCCCGGCTGCAGCAGCAGGTAGGAGAAGTCGCGCTCGATCTGGTACTGCAGATCGCGAAAGCTGCGGAACGCGAGCGGCATGAAGTAGAGGCTGATGGCGTAGCCGATGACGGTGACGATCGCGGCCAGCAGCAGACAGGGGGCGGCGATCTGCAGATTGCTCAGGCCGACCGCCCGCAGCACCGTGAGCTCGCTCTCCACCGCCAGGCGGTAGTAGACGAACAGGACCCCGCAGAACACCGCGAACGGCAGGATCACCAGCAGCAGCGACGGGAACAGCAGCAACGTCAGGTAGCCGAAGGTAGTGGCCGGAACGCCTTGGTTGACAATGAGATCGACGAAGCGCAGGGATTGGGACAGCCAGATCGCGCCCGACAAGGCGAGCGTGGCGAAGATCGTCGGCAGGGCGAGCTGCCTCAGCAGGTACAGGAGATAGAGCTTCATCGGCCGCCAATATATAAAGGCACGCTGATCCGTACAGGGCCGAGATGATCCGACGAGGATCCCCGCACGCCCGGTCCGATCGCGCCGTCCCCGGTCCCCCGCCTCACGCCCTCACCGATCCGGAGCGCCTCGAATGAGGATCGAATTCGCCCCCGCCGAACTGCCCGAGGCCGGTACGCTCGTGGTGCTGGCGCCGCAGGACGGCGAGCTCGGCGCGAGCGCCGCCGAGGTCGACCGGCGCACCGGCGGCGCGGTGACGCGCGCGTTGCAGCTCGCGGGCGATCCGTTCAAGCGCGGCCAGGCGGTCGAGCTTCTGTATCCGGCCGGGCTCGAGCTCGACCGCGTGCTGGTGCTGGCGCTGGGCAAGCCGGGCGAGGCCTCGCCACTCGATCTCGAGGCGCTGGGCGGCAGTCTGGTGACCAGGCTCCGGGCGCTCCGGGTGAGCGAGGCGAAGGTCGCGGTCGACGCCGCGCCGGGCCTCGAGGTCGCCCCGAGCCAGCTCGCGGCCTACCTCGCGACCGGTGCCAGCCTGCGCGGCTATCGCTTCGACAAGTACCAGACCCAGAAGGCGCCGGACGATGAGCCCGCGGGCGAGGTCGCGCGCCTGGTCTTCCTGCTCGCCGAGCCCGACCCCGCCGCGACCGCCTGGGCGTCTGCCGAGGCGGTGGTGCGCGGCGTCGGCCAGGCCCGCGACCTGGTCTCGGAACCGGCCAACGTGCTCTCGCCGGAGAGCTTCGCCGACGAATGCCGCAAGCTCGGCGACGAGGTCGGCCTCGCGGTCGACGTCCTCGGCCCGGCGGAGCTGCGCGAGCTCGGCATGCGGGCGCTGCTCGGGGTCTCGCAGGGCAGCGCGCGCGAGCCGCGGGTCGCGGTCATGCGCTGGCAGGGCGGCGGCGACGCGCCGCCGGTCGCGCTGGTCGGCAAGGGCGTGTGCTTCGACAGCGGCGGCCTCTCGCTCAAGCCCGCCGCCGGCATGGAAGAGATGAAGTGGGACATGGGCGGCGCCGGCGCCGTGTTCGGCGCGATGGCGGCGCTCGCCCGGCGCCGCGCCAAGGCCAACGTGGTGGGCCTGCTCGGGCTCACCGAGAACATGCCCTCGGGCACCGCCCAGCGCCCGGGCGACGTGATCACCGCGATGTCCGGGCTGACCATCGAGATCGTCAACACCGACGCCGAGGGCCGGCTGGTGCTGGCCGACGTGCTGCACTACGCCAAGGAGCGCTTCAAGCCCAAGGCGATGGTCGACCTCGCCACCCTGACCGGGGCGATCGTAGTCGCGCTCGGCCACGAGCAGGCCGGCCTGTTCACGCCGGACGAGACGCTCGCGGGGGAGCTCGTGGCCGCCGGCGAGGCGGTCGGCGAGCGCCTCTGGCGGATGCCGCTCGGCGAGGCCTACGCCAAGCACATCAAGTCCGACATCGCCGACATCAAGAACGTCGGCCGGGCGCGCGAGGCCGGGGCGAGCGCGGGTGCGGTGTTCCTGCAGCGCTTCGTCGGCGAGGTGCCCTGGGCGCATCTCGACATCGCCGGCGTCGCCTGGTCGAAGCAGGACCTGCCGCTCGCCGCCAAGGGGGCCACCGGCTTCGGCGTCCGCCTGCTCGACCGCTGGATCGCCGAGCACCACGAGGGCTGAGCGGAACCCCGCCGGCGACGATGGTCGAGGTCGGCTTCTACCAGCTGCAGCGCAGCGCGCTCGAGCCGGCGCTCGGCCGGCTGCTGGAGAAGGTGCTGGCGAGCGGCCAGCGGGCGGTGGTGCGGGCCGCCTCGCCCGACCGGGTCGAGGCGCTCAACCGCGCGCTCTGGACGTTCGGCCGCGACAGCTTCCTGCCCCACGGCTCGCGCGACGACGGCTACGCCGAGGACCAGCCGGTGTTCCTGACCGCGAGCGCGGACTATCCGAACGGTGCCACCGTGCTGGTGCTGGTCGACGGCGCCGAGGCCGAGCCGGCGAGCCCGTTCGAGCGCTGTCTCTATCTGTTCGACGGCAGCGACGAGCAGGCGGTCGAGCAGGCGCGCGCCCGTTGGCGGCAGATGGCGCGAGCGCGGCGCCAAGGTGACCTACTGGCAGCAGACCGAGCGCGGCGGCTGGCAGAACGCCACGTCGAGCGCCGCTGAGGCCTGAGCCTCGCTGCGATCCAAACGTTGTCTAACGTTGCCGCTCAGGTGTAAGATTTCTCGCCTGCGCAGAACCGAACGGTTGAGGGAACCGAACCAGTGCCGCTCGTAGACCTGTGGAAGAGCAGCCCCGCGACGGTAGCACAGTTCACAATTGAGCAAGTGGTGACCACGGCTGGGGACGGGAGTTTGAGAGACGAAAGTCTGTCATCCCGAGAGCTCCGGGAGTATCTTCGGACCGTGCCGAGCGAGAAGTTATTTGAATACATCGAAGGTTGTCTTACGCGTGGTTTCAACAAGAGCGGTCTAGTGCTGCAAGATCTAATTAACGAGCTTGGCAGGCGGTTAGACTACCAAGTCGAGAACGGTCTCTATCAAGGAAGATCGAATTCGGTTGGCTTCGACGGCATTTGGCATGCGCCAGACGGACATGCGCTCGTGCTCGAGGTGAAGACTACAGATGCCTACCGGATCAACCTTGAGCTAGTTTCAGACATTGGATCGGCCGACGGGCTGTGACGGGATATCCTTCTATGTGCCTGAATTACCTGCTGAATCTTGTACGCCACCCTCGATTTTCTGGATCTCGTTAACCGTCAGTCGCGTGGTCTTCGACGTTACCCAGACTACGGCATGAAACTTCGCCGTGACATCGTCGAGAAGTTCGTACGCTATGCGGAGCGCCAAAGCCGTCTTTCCCCCGCCTCCTTCCCCGATGATAGTGATATTCGGCCACGGGCCTTTGAGCGCTAAGAGGAGTTGTTTGCACTCGTCACCGCGACCGAAGAAGCCAGTCTCATCAAAATCCGGAAGCGGAAGATTATGATTCGGGTTACAGAAAGATCGGGAGAAACCGGGATATCCAGGGAGAGAATGCACGTTGGATCAGATTCAAGACGTCTATGCAAGTCGCTTAAGAGCTGGGGAAAAAAGTGTCGGGATTCCAGTAATAATTCGACGGAATCAATTACAGACGAGTAGTCCGTATAATGCAAGGGCCGAGAATGCATAACACGATTTCTTACCGGTGTCAGCTTCGCGAGACGCGGATTTGAAGTCTTGATCAGTTTACGCAAAGTGCCTTCTAAGAATAGTCAGTGTCGATTTAACAATGCCAGAGCATCCGCATAATCAGGTAATAGAGCAAGTCGTTGTCTTCACCTGCGCCGTCTCTGAGGGCACGCTCTTGTAATCGTTCTGATAGATCATTTGGGAAGAGAATGTCATCTTTCTGAGTGGGCCTGATCTGGTTTCGGATTATCCTGCGGACTAGCTCTCCACGAGGCTCAGGAAGCTTGACTCCAGCGGCGGGGCGGGCGAGAGTGAACAAAGATAGAACACGGGGTTGGAGGGCGCCATGGCCGCCGAGCTGCTGAAGGATCTGCCGGGCGATCTGCCGAGCTTTTTGAAGCGCTTCGGCACGGACGCGAAATGCCGGGCGTATCTGGTGCGGGCGCGTTGGCCCGTGGGCTTCCGCTGCACCGGCTGCGGGCATGACCTGGCTTACAGCCATAAGAAGCGCCTGATCGAGGAGTGCACGGCCTGCGGCAAGCAGCACTCGATTCTCGCCGGCACCATCTTCGAGCAGACCAAGACCGGGCTCGCGACGTGGTTCCTGGCGATCTACCTGGTGACCTCGAGCAAGGGCGGCATCTCGGCGATGGAGCTCAAGCGTCAGATGGGCTTCGGCAGCTACCAGACCGCCTGGAGCTGGCTGCACAAGATCCGCAAGGCCATGGTGCGGCCGGAGCGGCCGCCGCTGAGCCAGCGGGTCGAGGCCGACGAGACCTATGTCGGCGGCCCGCGACCTGGGACGCCGGGCCGTGGTGCCGCCGGCAAGACCCGGGTCGCCGGTGCGGTCGAGACCGGCCGCGGCCAAGCCCGCGGCCGTCGCCTGGGTCGCCTCCGGCTCGCCGTGGTGCCCGATGTCTCGGCCAAGAGCCTCGAAGGCTTTCTCGCCGGCGCCGTCGCCCGGCCCGCGTCCGTGGCGACCGACGGCTGGTCGGGCTATGCCGGCCTCGCCCCCGCCGGCTGGCGTCACGAGCCGCTCAACCTCAGCGCCAGCTGGGGCGACGCGGCGCTGCGCCTGCCGGCGATCCACCTGGTGTTCGGCCTGGCCAAGCGCTGGCTGCTCGGCACCCATCACGGCGCGGTCTCCAGCAAGCACCTGCCGGCCTACCTCGACGAGTTCACCTTCCGCTTCAACCGCCGCACCGCCAAAAGCATCAGCCATCGCTTCGCCCGCCTGATCGAGCACGCCGTGCAGATCCAGCCCACCCCCTACCGCGCCCTCATCGCCACGGCTGCAACCTGATGGTCATGGAGAGCTAGTTCCTGCGGAAGTCGGTCTCAAGTGCCGAGATGAGGGCATACAGAGTTAAACGGGCGGCGCTGTGGTTCATGGAACGCTCCGAAGACGTGGCACGCTCAGGCGATCTGTGGGAGTATACCCCAAAGGAGGAGAGGAGGTAACGGCGAATCACCAATCTGGAGATTTCGCGCATGCAGATTGCCGGCTCCTCGGGTCAGTCAGATCAAGTCGAAGGTCCTGCGTTGATGCGAATCAAGCAACCGTCGGCTTGGTAAGCGGGATGCGGAGGAAAACGTGAAGCCCGGCGGTGGGACGGTCATGGCGTGCGGTGGTGTTCGAAGCGGATGCAGAGCCGGGTGCCGGTAGCCTTGGCGAAGCGCTCGAGGGGTGCGGGGCGAGAGCTTGACCCGTCCGCCCTCGAGGCGCACGATCACCGCCTGCAATAAGGAGGAACCTGGACACCTCCATCTACCGCATTTCGGGCGAGGTTGAGGTCGCAAGGTGGCGCGCGGGAGGGGAGGCCATCGGCGGCGGTTGGTTTCGGTGGTGCGGTGGCCGGCGCTGCGGGGTGAGCCGCTGGGAAGTCAGGCGAGCGCCGGCTGGCGTTCCAGCCAGATCAGGCGGCGCATGTTGTGGACGAGGTTGGCGAGGCCGATCTTGGTGGTCGCCCGGGCCAGGCCGATGGTGCGGACGAACAGGCCCATCCTGGCCTTCTGCTCGGCGAAGACGTGCTCGATGTGGGCGCGCACGGCCGACTTCCTCGCGTTCGCCCGGGCGGTGCGCTCCGGCATCGGCCGGCCCGCCGGCTTCTTGCGGTGGATGTGGCTCTTCAGCATCCGCTGGCGCAGCAGGTCCTCGTTCTTCTTCGAGCGGTAGCCGGTGTCGGCCCAAACCGCGCTCGCGGTATTGCCGGGGTCGAGCAGATCGGCCAGACGGGCCCCGGCATGGGCGGCGGCATCGGTGACCAGCCAGCGGCGGATCAGCCGGTGGCGGCGATCGGCGCTGATGTGGTTCTGGTAGCCGAACTCGGGGATCGCCAGGTCGACCATCGGCGTCTCGCCCTCGCGGGGCTTCGCTTTGGTCGTCTTGACGGTCCAGCGCGCATCGCGGTCCTTCTGGCTGAGCTTCGCCGGCTGGTCCTGCCAGTCCTCCGGCACCCGGCCTTCCCGGATCGCCTGCTTCTCGGCCTTGGTGTTGCGCTGCTTGGGCGCGGCGACGATGCTCGCGTCGACCAGTTGCCCGGACATGGCGAGATAGCCCTGGGCCCGGAGCTCCCGGTCGAACCGGGTGAACAGGCGTTCGATCGCGCCGGCCTTGGTGAGCGCCTCGCGGAAGGTCCAGAGCGTGTTCGCATCCGGCACCGGATCGCTCAGCCCGAGGCCGAGGAACCGCATCCAGGTCAGCCGGTCGCGCAAGTAGAACTCGGTGCGCTCGTCGCTCAGGTTGTTCTGGGTCTGCAGGATCAGGACCTTGAACATCAGGACGTGGTCGAACGGCGGCCGGCCGCCCTTCGACCGGTCGGCCCGCGGCACGGCACGCTCGAGCTCGGGCCGGAACAGCTCGAAGTCGACCACGCCAGCCAGCCGCTCGAGATCGTCGCCCTTCCTCGACAGCCCCGCCAACCGCTCCTCGACATCGAAAAAGCCGGCCGGACGCCCCATTCTGATCCTCCCCAGCTGCGCGCCACAGTAGATCAAATCGCGCCCCTCTCGCCCAGGTTTTTGGAGGTCTCCAGCTTTTTGCACCGATCCTCCTCTCGGCAAACTGCGGTTTAAGGGGTCTGCGAACCTTTTTGGGCCCGAAGTCAAGTCCGCCCTGCCACGTGCGCGTCCCCATCGCGTATTGCTTCTCCCCAGGCACCGATGCCGGTACAGGTCAAGGATCTGCGACCGGCGAAGCCGGCGCGCTCCGCGCGTCCTTGACCAGCACCGGGATCGATGCGGATGCTTGGCATGACCTGCGTAAGGCAGCTCCTGCCTTCGCAGGCCTGTAAAGAAGAAGGCGGGAGAATGAGTTCGCCGGGCTCGCGGGCAGCGGCGGAGATGCCCTCACGAGCTCCAGAGGAGCATGCGCCACTTCTGTCCACTCGTGTGAACACCGTGTGCCATCAACGCGACTTGATGGTTGAGTTGAATCATCCAAAGTCGGGCTTCTGGCGTCAGTTCAAAGAGCCTCATCCAACACCTTATACGAGGTCAAGACCCGGAGGCATGGTCAATCACCTGAATCAATCGGACCCATTGATGGAGACGTCAATTTCACGATCCATCGGCTGCGGCGGCCGGCCAAAGCCATGGCATGCGTCACTTCAAGACCAACATGCGCCACGAATGCGACACCTGCCAATCCAAAGTGGCGCATCGGGTGGCGCATCACAAGTGGCTGATGGGGATCAGATCAGTCTCAGGGACCAGCGATCACCTCGGCCATGCGCAGCCTCGGTGGCGCTCTGTTGCACATCCGCGGCCGGTGAATTGATCGATCCGAGAGCATCATCTGCGCTGCTCCGGGCATGCACATCCGCTGCATTGCCGGCTTCTCGGACCAATCATCTCCAGCCTGGAGCCGCGTTGATACGGAATCAAGCCATGCCCAGCCGCCCCCGCCGCTTTCCGCCCCGCCCGCCCTCCGGCTTCGCGGGCACGAGGTCCCACGGTCGCATGGACACTTCCAAAGCCATCGTTAACGGCCAGGGTTAAGGCGCGCCTTCGAACCGCCTGTCCGGTCGAAGCTTTCTCCAACCTCTTGTTCTCCCTACGCCCCGCCGCTCGGCCCGCCCTTGCGCTCTTTGAGCATCCGCCCCCGGGCTTCCTGGTGTCCCCGCCGCCACCCGCCGCCCGCCGGCCATCCGCCCCGTCCCTCCGCCAATCCTTGCCGCCGCCTCCGGCCGTCCATCCCCCGCCCTCCGGGTGTCCCCGCCCGCCGCCCCACCGCCCGCCCCTGTCTCGCGGGCACGGATTCCCACGGTCCCATGGACCCTCCGAAGGCATCGTCAACGGCCGAGGTTAACGCCCGGTTAAGGCGCCTGGCCAGGCGTGGGCCAGCGCTTCGGCAGGCGTTCTCCGCCGGCTTGACAGGCAGGGAGGTTGGGTGACCTTTACCGCGCGGCCGGCAAACTCCTGCCGGCCGCGCGCGACGATCGAGCGAGAGGCAGATGCATCCCTATCGCACCCACAACTGCGGCGAGCTGCGCCCCCTGCACGTCGGCCAGACCGTGCGCCTGTCGGGCTGGGTGCACCGGAAGCGCGACCACGGCCAGCTGCTGTTCATCGACCTGCGCGACCACTTCGGCTTGACCCAGATCGTGTTCCAGCCCGAGCACGCGTTCTTCGCGCAGGCCGAGGGCGCGCGCCTGGAGAGCGTGCTGACGGTCACCGGCCGCGTGGTCGCGCGCAGCGCCGAGACGGTCAACCCCGAGCTGCCGACCGGCGAGATCGAGCTGGTCGCCGACGCGCTCGTGCTCGAAGCGCCGGCCGAGACGCTGCCGCTGCAGGTCAACGCCGAGCGCGACTATCCGGAGGAGACCCGGCTGCGCTACCGCTTTCTCGACCTGCGCCGCGAGTCGATGCACCGGAACATCCTGCTGCGCGCGAGGGTGATCTCGAGCATCCGCCGGCGCATGGAGGCGCAGGGCTTCGTCGAGTTCCAGACCCCGATCCTGACCGCGAGCTCGCCCGAGGGGGCGCGCGACTTCCTGGTGCCCTCCCGCCTGCATCCCGGCAAGTTCTACGCGCTGCCCCAGGCGCCGCAGCAGTACAAGCAGCTGTTCATGATCGCGGGCTTCGACCGCTACTTCCAGATCGCGCCCTGCTTTCGCGACGAGGACGCCCGCGCCGACCGCAGCCCGGGCGAGTTCTACCAGCTCGACCTCGAGATGGCGTTCGTCGAGCAGGAGGACGTGTTCCGGGCCGTCGAGCCGGTGATGCACGGCGTGTTCGAGGAGCTGACCGCCTGGGAGGTGACGCCGCTGCCGTTCCCGCGGATTCCCTACCACGCGGCGCTCTCGCGCCTTCGGCACCGACAAGCCCGATCTGCGCAACCCGCTCCTGATCGCCGATGTCACCGAGGTGTTCCGGGGCTCGGAGTTCAAGGTCTTCGCGCGGCTGCTCGAGGGCGACGCGACGGCGCGGGTGTGGGCGATCCCGGCGCCGGGCGGCGGCAACCGCGCGTTCTGCGATCGGATGAACGGCTGGGCGCAGGGCGAGGGGCAGCCGGGGCTGGGCTACGTCTTCTGGCGGGAGGGCGAGGACGGCGGTGCCGGGCCGATCGCGAAGAACCTCGGCCCCGAGCGCACCGCGGCGCTCCGCGCGTTCGACCGCGCGCGCCTGCCGGATGGCCTGCCGCCCGCGGTGGTCGAGCCGTACCTCGCGCTCCGGCCGCGAGGGCCTGCAGCCGGGCGATGCCGTGTTCTTCGTCGCAGGCCGGCCCGCGACCATGGCGAAGTTCGCCGGGCTCGCGCGCCAGCGGATCGCGGAGGAGCTCGGGCTCGTCGCCGGGCGCTGCTACCGCTTCGCCTGGATCGTCGACTTCCCGATGTACGAGTGGGACGAGCAGACCAGGGCGGTCACCTTCTCGCACAACCCGTTCTCGATGCCGCAGGGCGGGCTCGAGGCGCTCGAGAGCCAGGATCCGCTCGACGTGCTGGCCTACCAGTACGACATCGTCTGCAACGGCATCGAGCTGAGCTCGGGCGCGATCCGCAACCACCGCCCCGACATCATGGTCAAGGCGTTCGCGCTCGCGGGCTACGGGCAGCGACGTGCTGGAGGAGCGCTTCGGCGGCATGTTCCGCGCGCTCCACTTCGGCGCGCCGCCGCATGGCGGGATCGCGCCCGGCATCGACCGCATCGTGATGCTGATCGCGGATCAGCCGAACCTGCGCGAGGTCACCGCCTTTCCGCTCAACCAGCAGGCCCAGGAGCTGGTGCTGGGCGCGCCGAGCCCGGTCGACGAGAAGCAGCTCAAGGAGCTCCACCTGCAGCTCTCGCTGGCCGCACGCGAGCGGCTGCGCGAGGAGCAGGCCGGGCCCCGCCGCGAGCGCGGACCATCTGGTCTCGCCGCACGCCGGCTGACGGCCGGGCGAGGAGCGGGTTCGGACCATGACGGCTCCCGAAGTGAAGGCGCTGTGCTTCGACGTCTTCGGCACGGTGGTCGACTGGCGCGCGAGCATCGCCCGTGAGGCCGCGGCGGCGTTCGCGGGGCGGGGCATCGAGCGCGACTGGCACGCGTTCGCCGACGCCTGGCGGGCGCGCTACCAGCCGGCGATGGAGGAGGTGCGCAGCGGGCGCCGGCCATGGACCCGGCTCGACGTCCTGCACCGGGAGAACCTCCTTGCCGTCCTCGACGAGTTCGGCATCGAGGGTTTGAGCGCCTCCGAGATCGACCAGCTCAACCGGGCCTGGCACCGGCTCGACCCGTGGCCGGACGTGACGCCGGGGCTGACCCGGCTGAAGCGGACCTTCATCCTCGCGACGCTGTCCAATGGCGACGTTGCGCATGATGGTCGCCATCGCGAGGCGCGCCGGGCTGCCGTGGGATGTGATCCTCGGCGCCGAGGTCGCGCGCGCCTACAAGCCGCAGCCGGAAGCCTACCTCCGGTCCGCGGCGCTGCTGGACCTCGCGCCCGCGGCCTGCATGATGGTCGCCGCCCACAACAACGACCTCGCCGCCGCCGCCGCGCTGGGCTTTCGCACGGCCTACGTCGGTCGCCCGACCGAGCATGGTCGCGACCAGAGCACCGATCTCGGGCCCGCGAGCGACTACGACGTGGTCGCAGCGAGCTTTACCGAGCTCGCCGACAAGCTTGGCTGCTGAGGGAACCTCCGGGGCTGACCGCGCTGCCGGCACGATGCGGCAGAAGCGTCCCCGCCCCGGATAGGAGCGCACTGAGAGTGGTCGATATCGGCCGGCCGTGCTGGGGCCGGAAGCTGGTGCCGCCGGGGTGAATTGAACACCCGACCCCTCCCTTACCAAGGGAGTGCTCTACCCCTGAGCTACGGCGGCAGCCCCATCAAGGCTCGCGACTTCGGCGCTAATGCCATAGGCTGGCGGTCGGACGCAAGCGAATTGGACGGCTCATGAGCGAGGTGGACGAGGCGCCGGAGCGGCCCCGGCATACGGCGCGGACCAGGGCCGAGAAGGCGGCGCGCGAGGCGCGTCTGGCGGAGGCGATGCGCGAGAACCTCCGCAAGCGCAAGCGCCAGCAGCAGCAGACGCAGCGCGAGGCCGGCAAGGACGACCGCGTTAAGCCGTCGTAAACGGGTCCTGAGGCTCGACTTGAGGCGGTGCGGCGGAACCCGTAGAAAGGGCCCCGAGCGCGCCGCAGCGTCCGGCAACTGGAGCCTTGCAACCGATGGACCGAATCCTGATTCGCGGCGGCCGCGCGCTCTCCGGCCAGATCCCGATCAGCGGCGCCAAGAACGCCGCCCTGCCGATCCTCGCCGCGGGCCTGTTGACCGCGGAGCCGCTGATCCTGCGCAACGTGCCGGAGCTCGCCGACGTCGACTCGATGCGCCGCCTGCTCGAGACCCTCGGTGCCGCGTGCACCGCCGCCGGCGAGCCTGGCCGGCTCGCGATCGCGACGCCGGTCATCACCAGCACGCTCGCGGCCTACGATCTGGTGCGCAAGATGCGCGCCTCGATCCTGGTGCTCGGCCCGCTGCTCGCGCGGAGCGGCGAGGCGATGGTCTCGCTGCCCGGCGGCTGCGCGATCGGGCCGCGCCCGGTCGACCTCCACCTGCGCGGGCTCGAGGAGCTCGGCGCCGAGATCGAGCTGCGCGAAGGCTACATCCATGCGCGCGCGCCGCACGGGCTCAGAGGCGCCGAGATCCGGCTCGAGCTGCCCTCGGTCGGGGCGACCGAGAACCTGCTGATGGCGGCGAGCCTGGCCGACGGCGACACGGTGATCGCCAACGCCGCGCGCGAGCCGGAGGTGGTCGATCTCGCCCGCTGCCTGGTCGCCATGGGCGCCCGGATCGAGGGCATCGGCCGCGGCACCCTGTCGGTCACCGGCGTGCCGCGGCTGCATGGCGCCGAGCACAGCGTGCTGCCGGACCGCATCGAGCTCGGCACCTACGCGATGGCGGCGGCGGTCACCGGCGGCGCGCTGGAGCTGCTCGGCGGCCGCCTGCAGCTGATCCAGACCGTGGCGGAGAAGCTCGAGGAGGCGGGCGTCGCCGTGGTGCCGGGCGAGCTCGGCATCACCGTATCGGGGCGGATGACCAGGCCGCAGGGCGTCGACGTGATGACCCAGCCCTACCCCGGCTTCCCGACCGACCTCCAGGCCCAGTTCATGGCGCTGATGTGCGTCGCCGAGGGGGCCTCGATGATCACCGAGACGATCTTCGAGAACCGCTTCATGCACGTCCCGGAGCTCACCCGGATGGGCGCCCGGATCACCGTGCATGGCGGCTCGGCGCTGGTGCGCGGGGTCGGTCGCCTGATCGGCGCCCCGGTGATGGCGACCGATCTGCGGGCCTCGGTCTCGCTGATCCTCGCCGGGCTTGCCGCCGAGGGCGAAACCATGGTCAATCGCGTCTATCACCTGGATCGCGGCTACGAGCGGCTGACCGACAAGCTGGTCGCCTGCGGCGCCGAGATCGAGCGGGTCCGCTGACCCGCAAAGCGATGTCCGAGATCCCCGATGGCCGAACGCCTGCGTCTGAGAGCGGTGGACAACGATGACCTGAGCGTCATCGCGGCCTGCCTGCAGGATGCCCTGGTGCCGCTCTCGGAGATGGCCTATCTCGCCGAGGAGCAGCGCTTCGTTGCGGCCTTCACCCGTTTCCGCCGCGAGTGCCTGGCCGATCCGGAGGGCTGTGCCGGCCTGACCCAATGCCAGTCGGCGCTGGCTTTCCACCGGGTGGAAGCGGTCCTCCACTCCGGGCTCGACAGCCGTTTCGGCGCGGTCAAGCTGGAGCTTCTCACTCTGGTCGCGGAACCCGCGGAGGACGGACTGACCGACCTCACCCTGCTGTTCGCCGGCGATGCCGCGATCCGCCTGCGGGTGCGCGAGATCGCGGCCACGCTGGAGGACTTCGGCGAGCCCTGGCCGGCGTCGGCGGCACCGGCCCACGATCTGGCGGCCGCGCCCCCCGAGCGCCCGTAGGATGGCGCTCCGCCTCGACGAACGCGCGGCCGACTTCGCGGCGGGGTTCGCCCACCTGGTCCGGGGGCGGCGGGCGGAGCAGCGCGATCTGCGGGAGCCGGTCGGGGCGATCCTCGCGCGGGTCAGGGCGGAGGGTGACGCGGCGGTCCTCGACTACACGCTGCGTTTCGACCGCCAACGCCTGGAGGCGCAGCAGCTGCGGGTGGACGCCGACGAGATCGCCCGCGCGGTCGCTCACTGCCCGGCCGAGCTCCGCGCTGCGCTCGATCTGGCCGCCGGGCGCATCGCCGATTTTCACCGCCGCCAGCTGCCGGCGGATCAAGAGTTCACAAGACGCGGCAGGCGTCCGGCTCGGGCTGCGCTGGCGCCCGATCGAGGCGGTCGGCATCTACGTCCCGGGCGGCACGGCGGCCTATCCGAGCTCGGTGCTGATGAACGCGCTGCCGGCGCGGATCGCGGGCGTCGAGCGGCTGGTGATGTGCGTCCCGGCGCCGGACGGCGAGCTGCCGGCCCTGGTGCTGGTCGCGGCCGCGATCGCCGGGGTCGACGAGGTCTACCGCATCGGCGGGGCCCAGGCGATCGGAGCCCTCGCCTTCGGCACGGCCAGCATCCGTCCGGTCGACAAGATCGTCGGCCCCGGCAATGCCTACGTCGCCGAGGCCAAGCGCCAGGTCTTCGGCGAGGTCGGGATCGACATGATCGCCGGGCCTTCGGAGATCCTGGTGGTCGCCGATGGCGACCAGGACCCCGCCTGGATCGCGGCCGATCTGTTGAGCCAGGCGGAGCACGACGAGCTTGCCCAGGCGGTCCTGATCACCGACAGCATGGCGCTCGCGGACCGGGTCGCGGCGCTGGTCGAGGAGCAGCTCGCCCTGCTGCCCCGGCAGGCGATCGCCGCCGCCAGCTGGCGCGACTTCGGCGCCATCGTCTGCCTGCGCGATCTGGCGGGCGCGCCGGCGCTGATCGATCGCCTGGCGCCCGAGCATCTCGAGCTGCTCGGGCCGCGGGCGGAGGCGCTCGCGGACCGGGTTCGCCACGCCGGCGCGATCTTCATCGGCGCGCATACGCCCGAAGTCATCGGGGACTACGTCGGCGGCCCCAACCACGTGCTGCCGACCGGGCGTACCGCCCGGTTCGCCTCCGGGCTCGCGGTCTGGGATTTCCTCAAGCGGACCACGCTTCTCGCCTGCCCGGCCGAGAGCCTGCGGGTGCTGGGTCCGGCCGCCGCGCGGCTCGCGCAGGCCGAAGGGCTCACCGGTCATGCCCGGGCAGTCGAGCGGCGCCTCGGCGACCCGAAGCCGGAATGAGCGGCGAGGACGGCGCCCGGATCATCGAGATCCGGCTCGACAGCGCCAGCATCGTCCGTTGGAGCCGCGAGGTCGAGCACGAGCGCCAGGTCGCGATCTTCGACCTGATGGAGCGCAATTCCTTTCAGCTGGTGAACGGCTTCGCCGGCCCCTACCGCGTGCTGCTCTCGCTGCGCGAGGCCAATCTGGTCTTTGCGGTGAGCGACGACGCCGGCGCCCACCAGGCTGAGATCACCCTCTCGATGCGGCCTTTCCGGCGCATCATCAAGGATTACTTCTTGATCTGCGACAGCTACTTCCAGGCGATCAAGAGCGCCTCGCCGAGCCGGATCGAGGCGATCGACATGGGACGCCGCGGCCTGCACAACGAGGGCGCCGAGAAGCTGGCGGATGCGCTGGCCGACAAGATCACGGTCGACGGCGAGACCGCGCGGCGGCTGTTCACCCTTCTCTGCGTGCTGCACATCCGTGGCTAAGCCCGTCGAGGAGCTGCCCGGCAGCGTGCTCTTCGCCTGCACCCACAACGCGATCCGCTCGCCGATGGCCGAGGCGGTGATGAAGTACCTGCACGGCCGCAGGGTCTACGTCGATTCGGTCGGGCTGCGGCCGCAGCCGATCGATCCGTTCGTGGTCGCGGCGCTCGACGAGATCGGTATCGATGTGTCCAAGCATCGGCCGAAGAGCTTCGACGATCTCGAGGACGACTACTTCGACCTGGTGGTCTCGCTGTCGCCCGAGGCGCAGCACCGCGCAGTCGAGCTGACCCGGACCAGCTCCTGCGAGATCGAGTTCTGGCCGACCATGGACCCGAGCCTGGTTACCGGCAGCCGGGAGACGCAGCTCGATGCCTACCGCGCCCTGCGCGACGACCTGCTGCGCCGCCTCAGGGCTCGCTTCCCGCCCCGCGGCGCACCGGTCATGGCGTGATCGGCAGAGCGCTGCGATCGCCCCTTGACCTTGCCGCGGCCAACCTTCATCTACAGAGGGGCTCCGCCTCTAAATCGCGCGCAATGGAGGTTGAATGGCGAAAGAAGATCTGATCGAGTTCGGCGGCACCGTGACCGAAGTCCTGCCCAATGCGATGTTTCGCGTCAAACTTGAGAACGAGCACGAAATTCTCGCCCATACCTCCGGCCGCATGCGTAAAAATCGGATCAGGGTGTTGACCGGGGATCGCGTTACGGTCGAAATGACGCCCTACGATCTCAGCCGCGGCCGGATCACCTATCGCTTCAAATAGCGGGTGCCGAGCAACCCGCCGCTGATCCTGGCTTCGTCCTCGCCACGACGGCTGGCGCTGCTCCGTCAGATCGGGGTCGAGCCCGCCGCGGTCGAGGACCCCGAGGTCGACGAGACCTCATGGCCGCGGGAACTGCCCCGAGTTCCACGCCAGTCGCCTCGCGGCGGCCAAGGCAGCCGCGATCGCCGGTCGTCGCCCGGACCGATCCTGCTTCGTGCTCGGGGCGGACACCGTGGTCGCCTGCGGCCGGCGGATGCTCCCCAAGGCGACCGACGTCGCCACCGCCGAACGCTGCCTGCGGCTGCTCTCGGGGCGCCGCCACCGGGTCTACACCGGCGTCGCGATCCGGGGGCCGGACGGGCGGCAGGCCGCGCGCCTGGTCATGACCATGGTCCACCTCAAGCGGCTTGGCGCCGAGGACCTCCAGAGCTATCTCGCGAGCGGCGAGTGGCAGGGTAAGGCCGGCGGCTACGCCATCCAGGGACGTGCGGAGGCCTTCGTCCTGGCGCTCAACGGCAGCTATTCGAACGTCGTCGGGCTGCCGCTCGCGGTCACCGTCGACCTGCTGCGCGGCCTCGGCTGGCGGTGGGCGCCTTGAGCCGCGAGCTGGTGATCGAGCCGACGCCGTTCGGCGCCCGCGCCGGCCTGCTGGAGGGTGGCCGACTGATCGGGGTCAGCATTGCGGATGCCGACGCGATCCCGGCCCGCGGCCAGATCTTTCTCGGCCGGGTGCGGGTGGTCGATCACGATCTCGATGCCGCCTTCGTCGACTGCGGCCTCGGCGAGGACGGCTATCTCAGCGCGCGCGACGCAAGGGTCCTGTCCGGGCAGGCGCGCGGCGCGCCGATCGGCCGCCAGCTGCACGAGGGCCAGGCGGTCCTGGTGCAGGTCCGGCGCGACCCTCAGGGCGGCAAGGGGCCGCGGCTGACCGCGGACCTGGCGCTCGCCGGACCCTGCCTGGTCTTCCGGCCGCGTCAGGCGGGCCTTGGTCTCTCGGAGCGGCGCGCAGCTCGCGGCGCAACCGCTGCCGAGCTGAGCGCAGAGGCGGAGCGCCTGCGCCACCTCTGGCAGACGATCGAGGCCAAGGCTGGAGATGCCCGGGCGCCGGCGCGCCTCCATGGCGAGACCGAGCCCGTGCGATGGCTTTTGGGCGAGCATCTGGGCGACGATCCCGATCGCATTCTCCTCGCCGACCCGGCGGCGCTGGTGCGCGCCCGCGGCTACCTCGCCGAATGGCGTCCGAGCCTGCTCGACCGGCTGGAGCATCTGCCGGACGCCTTCGCAGCGAGCGGTGCCGGTGAGCAGCTCGCGGCGGCGCTCGAGCCCGTCGTCGAGCTCGCCGGCGGCGGCAGGCTGATCATCCAGGCGACCGCCGCGCTGACCGCGATCGACGTCGACGGCGGGGGCCGTCGGCCGCTGGAGGTCGACCTCGAGGCGGCGGCCGAGATCGCCCGCCAGCTGCGCCTGCGCCGGCTCGGCGGCACGATCGTGGTCGACTTCGTCGATCTCGCCGCCAAGAGCGACCGGGCGCGCCTGCTCGCGACGCTGCGCGGGGCACTCGCCGACGATCCGGCGCCGGTGCGGGTCTGGCCGACGAGCCCGCTCGGGCTGGTCGAGCTGAGCCGGAAGCGCAGCGGACCGTCGCTCGCCGAGCAGCTCGGGCGCGTCCTGCCCGTGCTGCGCCGGCAGCGGCCTGCTGCCGGGCCTGCGCCGGCGCAGCGAGGAGCTGATGCGCGATCTGGCAGGGCGGCCGCCCGGGCGCGTCAGCGCCGCGGTCGCGCCCGATCTGCACGCTTACCTGACCGGCGCCGCGGCAACGGCCTGGAAGACCTTTGCCGAGCGCCAGGGCAGGGCGCCCGCCCTGCAGGTCGACGCCGCGTTGGCGCCGGGCGGCTATCGCATCGAGGAGGTTGCCCAATGAACCAGCGCGGGAAGGAGGTGCCGCCGACCGGGAAGGGACCGCGCTGCCCGATCTGCGGCCGGCCGCGCGTGCCGGAGTTCCGGCCGTTCTGCTCCGCGCGCTGTCGCAACGTCGATCTGTCGCGCTGGTTTGGCGAGGTCTATGCCGTGCCCGCCGTCGAGCCTGGCTACGACGAGGACGACGAGGGGCCCGAGGAGGGCGGCGCTAGCTCGTGAATGCCTGGATCCCGGTCTGGGCACGGCCCAGGATCAGGGCGTGGATATCGTGGGTGCCCTCGTAGGTGTTGACCGCCTCGAGGTTCATGACGTGACGGATCACGTGGTACTCGTCGGCGATGCCGTTGCCGCCGTGCATGTCGCGCGCGCTGCGCGCGATCTCGAGCGCCTTGCCGCAGCTGTTGCGCTTGACGAGCGAGGTCATCTCGGGCGTCGCCTCGCCCTGGTCGATCAGGCGCCCGACCCGGAGCGCCGCCTGCAGGCCGATCGCGATCTCGGTCTGCATGTCGGCGAGCTTCTTCTGGATCAGCTGATTGGCGGCGAGCGGGCGGCCGAACTGCCTGCGCTCGAGGACGTACTGGCGCGCCGCATGCCAGCAGAACTCAGCCGCCCCGAGCGCGCCGAAGGAGATCCCGAAGCGCGCCTTGTTGAGGCAGCTGAACGGGCCCTTGAGGCCGCTCACGCCGGGCAGCACGCGCTCCTCCGGCACGAACACGTCGTCCATCAGGATCTGTCCGGTCGGCGAGGCGCGCAGCGCGAACTTGCCTTCGATCTTGGGCGTGGCGAGGCCGTCGGCCCCGCGCTCGATCAGGAAACCGCGGATCGCATCGTCCTCGCCCTTCGCCCAGACCAGGAACAGGTCCGCGATCGGCGAGTTGGTGATCCAGGTCTTGGCGCCGCTCACGCGGTAGCCGCCCGGGGCGCGCCGCGCCCGGCTGGTCATCGCGCCGGGATCGGAGCCGTGGTCCGGCTCGGTCAGGCCGAAGCAGCCGACGATCTCGCCCGTGGCGAGGCGGGGCAGGAACTCGTCGCGCTGGGCATCCGATCCGAACTCGTCGATCGGCGCCATCACCAGCGACGACTGCACGCTGAACATCGAGCGGTAGGCGGAATCGACCCGCTCGATCTCGCGCGCGATCAGGCCGTAGCTCACGTAGTTGACGCCGGCGCAGCCATGGCCGTGGATGGTGGCGCCGAGCAGCCCGAGCGCGCCCATCTCGCTGACGATGCCGCGCTCGATCAGCTCCAAGCGATTGGCCTCGCGGATCCGCGGCATCAGCTGCTCCTGCGCATAGTCGCGCGCGGTCGCCTGGATCAGGCGCTCGTCCTCGGACAGCTGCTGGTCGAGACGGAACGGATCGTCCCACAGGAACTCGGGCTTCGCGGGCGTGGCGGCCTCGGCGCGTATCGCCTGCAGCGACGACGACATCGGCAGTCTCCCCTCGGCGAGGATGGGCCTCGAGCCTAGAACGAGTTCGCGATCGCGACCAGATGGCGCATCCGGTGCTCGTTCATCGCCCGGATCTTGACCGCGTAGCGCTCACCATCGCGCTCGACCAGCCGCAGCTCCATGTCCTGACGCAGCGGCCCCACCTCCCACTGACACTCCATCCGCCAGGTATCGCCGCCCGTCCCAGCTTCCGGCTCGGCGCAGCCCGCGAGCGGCCAGCCCGCAGCTGCCCTCAGCACGCCCTGCCAGCTCTCCAGCTGGCCGACCAAGGAGGTGTCGGCGACCGGGCTGTCGGGACTGTGCAGCAGCTCGTCCAGCGCGGCGTCGAACTGCGAGGTGTCCATCGTCAGCTGCTCCTTCAGCCACGCCGCCGGATCCTCGATCGGCTCGGCCACTGGATGGATGCTCAGCTCGCTGAGCGGCGCGAAGGTGCCTTCGGTCGGGTGCACCAGGAGATTCCAGTCGCCCGCCGGACTGCCCTCGACCGAGCAGGTCAGCGCGTAGCCCTCCGGCACGAACAGCCGTTGGCAGAGGTCGTCCGGCGCCGCAACGGCCGGCGCGTCGAGCGCGATCAGGCCAGCGAGCGCCAACAGGTTGCTGCGCCAGGAGATCATGCGAGCTATCCTACCCCAAGATCCTGCCGGTTGGGATCTCCACGGCGGCTCGCGGGCCTGCCGGGCTACGCCGCCCGGGCCTGCGGCTTCTCGGCCCCAAACCGTTCCGAATGCAACACCTGGGTGACGGTGATCACCCGGTCAAGGCGCCGGACCAGCTGCGCGGCCCGGCCCTCCGGCAGACCGGCGGCCTGGATGTCGATCACCAGCTGGTCGTGGCCGGTCTCGAGCCGCGAGCTGTGGCAGCGTTCGGGGATCACCCCGAACAGGCTGAACACCTCGAGCACGCGGAGCAGGGCCGAGGGATCGGCGGCGGCGAAGACGGAAAAGCAGTCAACCCGTGGCGGGTTCGAGGGCGACATGACAACGATCCTTCTCGCAGGCAGCGACATGGCGAACAGCAACGTCCCGACCCCGGAACGGGGTCGGGCGGCTAATTCGCGTGGCCTGCCGGCGAAGCTGGGTCGCAGTCATTGCCCAAGGTTAGCCGCCCCGCGCCCATCGAGCAAGCGGATTGACGCTCGCCCGAGCGCCACCTGCGACGCGGCGGCGCATCTCAGGGCCGGTTACCGTCCGCGACCGCCGGTCAGCGGCACGAAGGCAACCGGGAAGAGCGCCCGCTGCTCGATGCTGCCGGCCTGGTGCTTCTCGACCAGCACCAGCTCCTGGCTCAACGGATCGCGGCCGAGCGGGATCACGAGACGGCCGCGGGGCTCGAGCTGCTCGACCAGCGCCGGCGGAATCGTCGGCGTGGCTGCGGTCACCAGGATGGCATCGTAGGGCGCGCGGGGCGCCCAGCCCGCGGCGCCATCGCCGATGTGGTACTCGACATTGTGGTAGCCGAGGGCCTCGAGCCTGGCCTTCGCCTCCGCGGCGAGCGGCCTCGACCACCTCGACCGTCACCACCTCGGCGGCAAGCTCCGCCAGCACAGCGGTCTGGTAGCCCGAGCCGGTGCCGATCTCGAGCACCCGGGATGCTGCCTCCAGCCGAAGCAGATGGGTCATCACCGCCACGATCAGCGGCTGCGAGATGGTCTGGCCATGGCCGATCGGCAAGGGCCGGTTGTCGTGCGAATGCGGCCAGAGATCCGGCGGGACGAAGCGTTCGCGCGGGACGCGGAGCATGGCGTCGCGGACCTTGGGATCGAGCTCGCGACCGCCGTCGCCGATGCCGGACCAGGCGACCTCCCGCGCGATCTCCTCCAGCAGGACCCGACGGGCGGCGCGCATGTCGTCCGCGCTCTCCGGCGATCTCTGCGCCTCGTCGGCCATCGGCTAGCCCGGCAGGTCGTCGCCGAGCATCTGGCGGAGATACTCCAGGCCGGTCTGCGAAACCCGGTAGCGTCCCAGATGCTTGAACACGCGCTTGGCGGTCACGTTCTGCTTCACGCATTGCGAGGGATTGCCGACCTTGACGCCCTGCTCGGTGAGGAGCGCGTTGGCCTCGCCGGTGCTGAACGACCTGTCGGCGCTGCGGACGTAGGCGAAGTAGCCGGCCGCGAGAATTCGGTCGACGTCGCTCGCTGCGCGGGGCAGCCGGTGCAGCAGCTCGCCGAAGCTCTGCGCGCTCTGCCCACCTCGCCGGGGCGGCGCGGGCGCGGCGCGCGGAGCGGGCGGCGCCGGCTCGGGCTCCGCCCGATCGTCGAGCCGGCCGAGCCAGCCATCGAAGCGCTCGACATAGGCGCGGACGAAAGCCTCGCTGCCCTCGACCTCGAACTCACGTTGAGAGAGGTTGATCCGCAGTCTCGCCCGCTGCTCGGTCACGACGTCTCCTGGCGCTCGCCATCCGGCGCAACGGATTGTCAGAGCAGCCTATCTAGCGCCGGCCAGCGCCAGGGCGCAAGCTGATCGCCTGGAGACTGCTGGAGGGCGGATGTCAACCCGCTTCGTCGAGCAGCCGCTCCAGCGCGTCCCGGATCGGCGGCGGAACCGCCGCCGGGCGCTCGCTCGCCCGCTCGACGAAGACGTGCACGAAGCGACCGTCGGCGGCCGTCTGGTCCTCGTCGTTGCGGAAGATCCCGATGGCGTAGCTGACGCTGGAACGGCCGATTCGGGTGACCTTGAGACCGGCGGTGATGCGATCGGGGAAGCGCGCGCCGCGGCGGAACCGGCAGGCGCTCTCGACGCAGAAGCCAACGACGCCGTCACGCCAGGGGTCGAGGCCCCCTTCGCCCATCAGATAGTGGGCGATCGCGGTGTCGAAGAAGCTGTAGTAGTTGACGTTGTTGATGTGGCCATAGACGTCGTTGTCGAGCCAGCGGCTCGGGATCTCGTAGAACACGCGGTAGTCGGCGCGCGTCGGCTGGTCGCGGTCCATGGGCGGCCTCCGTCGGGCGCTTGGCCTCAAGCGGCGAAGCGGCGAGTGATCAGAGCGAGCAGGGCACGCAACGCCGTCGCCTCGCCGCCCTTCGGCCGGCCCGGTCGGTCCTTGGGGTTCCAGGCGTAGATGTCGAGATGGGCGAAGGCCTTGGTCTCGGTCACGAACTCCTTGACGAACAGAGCGCCGGTGATCGCGCCCGCGAAGCCGCCGCTGCCCGCGTTGTTGATGTCGGCGACGCTGCTGTCGAGCATCTCGCGGTAGGGCTGGTGGAGCGGCAGGCGCCAGACCGGCTCGAACGCCGCCCGCCCGGCCGCGATCAGATCGTCAGCCAGGCGGTCGTCGGCGGTGAACAGCGCCGGCAGATCCGGGCCGAGCGCAACCCTGGCGGCGCCGGTGAGCGTCGCGCAGTCGATCATCAGGTCGGGCTGCTCGCGGTCGCCCTCGGCCAGGAGGTCGGCCAGCACCAGACGGCCCTCGGCGTCGGTATTGCCGATCTCGACGGTCAGCCCCTTGCGCGTGCTCAGCACGTCGCCAGGACGAAATGCGCTCCCGGCGACGCTGTTCTCGACCGCGCCGATCAGCAGCCTGAGCCGAACCGGCAGGTCCTGGGCCATGATCGCCTGCGCCAGGCCGAGGGTCACCGCGGCGCCGCCCATGTCCTTCTTCATCAAGAGCATGTTCTGCGAGGACTTGAGATCGAGGCCGCCGGTATCGAAGCAGACGCCCTTGCCGACCAGGGTCAGCTTCGGGGCGTCCGCCGCGCCCCAGACCAGCTCGATCAGCCGCGGCGCGCGCGGGCTCGCACGGCCGACCGCGTGCAGCGCCGGATAGTTCTCCTCCAGCAGCCGGTCGCCCTCGACGGTGCGGAACTCGGCCCCGCCGCGTGGTCGCGACCGCCTCGGCTGCCAGGGCGAGCTCGGCCGGGCCGAGATCGGAGGCCGGCATGTTGATCAGATCGCGCGCGAGGTAGACTGCGTCCGCGATGGCCTTGACCCGGCGGACCGAGGCCGCATCCTCAACCACAAGGCGAACCTGCTGCTTCGCCGTTGGCTTGCGGTATTGATCGAAGCTGTAGCTGGCGAGCGCCCAGCCGAGCGCCGCCCGATCGAGCTCCGGATCGCCGGGCCACTCCAGCCGCCAGTCGCCCGCCGGCAGGCGCGCCCGGAGCGCCGCAAAATCCCAGGGTTCGACCGGTCCGCTCAAGATCAAGAGCGCGCCCGCCAGCGCGCCGTCCGGACCCGGCAGGAGGGTGGCGCTGCCGGGCTTGGGCTCGAAGACGATGCCCTTCAGCCAGGCTTGCAGCGCGCCCGGCTGGCGCGCGAGCCAGGCGGCGTAGCCCGCTGCCGGGATCAGGGCGACCGGCCGCGACCCGGCCGCGCCGGCGGTGACCAAACAGGGCAGCATGGGGGCCTCCGGGCTCAGGACGCGATCCGCGCGAGCGCCGCCTCGAGCTTCTGGCGGGTCTGCTCGACCTCGGCGCGACGCGCGCGCTGGGTCTCGACCACGTCGGCGGGCGCACGGTCGAGGAACTGCGGATTGGATAGCTTCCGGTCGAAGCGCGCGATGTCGGCTCGCGCCCGGGCGAGCTCCTTGTCGAGGCGCTGACGCTCCTGCTCGAGGTCGATCACGCCGGCAAGCGGCACCGCGAAGACCGCCTCGTCGACCACCACCTGGAGCGAGCCGCGCGGCACCGGCTCCTGGCTGATCTCGATGCCGGCGAGACGCGCGAGCCGCAGCAGCGCCTCACGGTGCTCCGCGAGCCGCGCCCGGGTGGTCGCATCGGCATCCCGCACCACGAGCTTGAGCTTGGCCGCAGGCGGCACGTCGAGCTCGCTGCGCGCGGTGCGCAGCGCGCCGATCGCCCGGATCAGCCAGTCGATCTCGGCTTCCGCCGCGCCATCGACCAGAGCCGGGTCGAGCTCGGGCCAGGACGCCGCGATCAGGGGTCCGCCGGGCGCGCCGTAGCGCCGGGACCAGAGCTCCTCGGTGACGAAGGGGGTCAGCGGGTGCAGGAGGTGCAGGACCTGCGCCAGCGTCCAGGCGGCAGTCGCCCGGGTCTCCGCCTTCGCCCCCTCGTCGGCGCCGGCCAGCAGCGGCTTGGCGAACTCGAGATACCAGTCGCAGAACTCGTTCCAGGTGAAGTGGTAGAGCGCATTCGCGGCATCGTTGAAGCGGTAGCTCTCGAGCGCCGCCCGAGTCCGGGAGTCGGCCTGCACGAGCTTGCTGATCACCCAGCGATTGACAGTCTGGCGACAGTTCCCGGGCGCGAAGGCCGGATCGAGCTCGCAGCCATTGAGCTCGCAGAAGCGCGCCGCGTTCCAGAGCTTGGTGGCGAAATTGCGGTAGCCCTGCACCCGGCTCTCGCCGAAGCGGATGTCGCGGCCCTGGGCGGTGCTGGCGAGGATCGTGAAGCGCAGCGCGTCGGCGCCGTAGCGCTCGATCAGCTCGAGCGGGTCGATCACGTTGCCCTTGCTCTTGCTCATCTTCTGGCCGCGCTCGTCGCGCACCAGGCCGTGGATGTAGACCTCGCGAAACGGCACCTCGCCCATGAACCTGAGCCCCATCATCATCATTCGGGCGACCCAGAAGAAGATGATGTCGAACCCGGTGACGAGCACGCTGGTCGGATAGAAGCGCTCGAGCTCGGCCGTGCGCTCGGGCCAGCCGAGCGTCGAGAACGGCCAGAGCGCGGCCGAGAACCAGGTGTCGAGGACGTCCTCGTCCTGGGTCAGCGGCACCGTCCGACCGTAGTGCGCGGCGGCCTCGCGCGCCGCGTCCGCCTCGTCCATGGCGACGAAGATCGCTCCGTCGGGGCCGTACCAGGCCGGGATCTGGTGGCCCCACCAGAGCTGGCGCGAGATGCACCACGGCTGGATGTTGCGCATCCATTCGAAGTAGGTGCTCTCCCACTGCTGCGGGACGAAGCGGGTGCGGCCGTCCTCGACCGCGCGGATCGCCTCGGCCGCGAGGGTCTTGGCATCGGCGTACCACTGGTCGCTCAGCAACGGCTCGACCGGGGTCTCCGAGCGCTGGCTGTAGGGGACGGCATGGCGGATCGGCTCGATCTTATCGATCAGGCCCGCTGCCTCCAGATCGGCGAGCACGCGCCCGCGCGCCGTCAGGCGGTCGAGACCGCGATAGGCTTCCGGCACCTGGTCGTTGAGGCGCCCGTCGACCTCCATGATGTTGATCATGGCGAGGTCGTGCCGGCGGCCGACCTCGAAGTCGTTGAAGTCGTGGCCGGGAGTGATCTTGACCGCGCCCGAGCCTTTCTCCGGGTCCGAATAGGGGTCGGCGACGATCGGCAGGCGGCGTCCGACCAGGGGCAGCACCGCGTGCCTGCCGACCAGATCCCGATGGCGCGGGTCCTCGGGATGGACCGCGACCGCGGTATCGCCGAGCATGGTCTCGGGCCGGGTGGTCGCGACCGTGACGTGGCGGCCGGGCGCGTCCTCTATCGGGTAGCGCAGATACCAGAGCTGGCCGTCGAGCTCCTTGGCCTCGACCTCGAGGTCCGACACCGCGGTCTGCAGCTGGCAGTCCCAGTTGACGAGGCGCTTGTCCTTGTAGATCAGGCCTTCGCGGTAGAGATCGACGAACACCTTGCGCACCGCCTGGGAAAGACCCTCGTCCAGGGTGAAGCGCTCGCGCGACCAGTCGGCCGATGCGCCGAGCCGATGCAGCTGGCGGCTGATCGCGCCGCCCGACTCCTCCTTCCAGGCCCAGACCCGGGCGAGGAAGGCGGCGCGGCCGAGATCGCGCCGGCCCTTGCCCTCGAGGGCGAGTTGGCGCTCGACGACCATCTGGGTCGCGATGCCGGCGTGATCCATGCCGGGCTGCCAGAGCGTTGCACAGCCCCGCATGCGGTGGAAGCGGATCAGCGTGTCCTGGATCGTGTTGTCGAGCGCGTGCCCCATGTGCAGGCTGCCGGTGACGTTCGGCGGCGGCATGACGATGCAATAGGGCGGCGCGTCCGGATCGGCCGCGGGCCGGAAAAAACCGCCGGCTTGCCACGAGCGGTCCCACCTGGCCTCGACCTCGGCCGGTCGGTAGGTCTTGTCCAGCATCGCCCAATCGTCCCGAAGCGCTGCGCATGAGGCAGACGCGGCACGGCGGCCCCGCGCCGGTTCGGGCTATAGGCGAATTCGCCCCACCGGGCAAGTTGAGCCCGGCGCGGCACTCCGCCGCCGTGGCTCCCTTCGTTTGGCGCCCGGTCGCTGCAGCGACCCGGGCCTCGCCCTCAAGGGGCGCGCCGTGATAGGGACGACCCTAAGCTGAGGACCCTAAGCTAAGTAGAGGGTCTCCCGGCGCTCGGCCGCGCGAAAACATCGGCAGCGCCATTCCCCGGGCAGCCCGCCTGCCACTCGAGACCGGGCAAGCGCACGCCCGCCCGCGCGGGGCAGCGCGCGGGGAGTCGCTAGACGAGCTCGGCCCGGCGGGCGATCTTCTGGATTTCCTTCTGGACCAGACGCTCCACGATCGGCGGCATGTTCTGGTCGAGCCACTCCTTGAGCAGCGGCCGGATCATGTCCTCGACGAACTGCTCGACGGTGCGACCCAAATCGTCGGCGACCAACTCCTCGGGTGGCGTCTGGTGCAAGGCTTCGGACAGCCTGGCGAAGGCGCCGGTCGCGGCGCTCGCGGCGGTGGCGGATACCAGCTCTGCTCCGATTGCGGCCGATTTCATCTCCACGGCGGTCGGCTCCTCCTGCTTCGATCCATCGGAAGTCACGTTGTGCGGCCCCTCGTCCGCAGGGGCGTCGAACGGCGCCAGCTCGATCTCGGCGCCGGCGGCATCCAAGGGCGGCGCGCCGGCACGAGCGGCATAAGCATCGCCTTCGGCCTTCAGATCGACCACCTCGCCACTCTCGCGCACCACCTTGGTGAGCTCGAGCACGTCCTCGGGGTCGTCCTCGGCCGCGCTCGCTAGCGCGTCGGCGTCATCGTTCAGGGCATCGGCGTGGGCTTCGGCCGCGCCCAGCTCATCGTCCTCGGGACGGGTGTCCTCGGCTTCCTCGTCGGCGATGATCCTTCGGATCGAGGAGAGGATCTCCTCCATCGAGGGCTCGTGTTGCTCTCTAGGCTCGGTCATCACGTCGCTCTACCTCCAGGAATCTGCCACGGAGCCTGAGGTGGTCTTGCCGCCCGAACGGTCAATTCGCATCAGTCCCCCACGACATCGCCGCCCAGGCCAATCCACCGGTTGCGCACGTTCGCGTAGTACGCTTCCAACTCGTAGGGCTCGACCGGCAGGGCGAGGCCGACGACCGTCAGCTCGCCAACCGCCGCCTTCAGGCGGTAACTCGCCACGATCTGATCGCGGCGCGCCTGCACCAGGTCGACCTGCGCCTGGAACAGGTCATTCTCCTGATCGAGGACGTCGAGGGTGGTTCGCTGGCCGACCAGCGCCTCCTGCCGCGAGCCCTCGACCGCGATCTCGCTGGCGCGCACCTGCGCCGCGATCGAATCGATCCGCGTGGTCGCGGTGACCAGGCTTTCCCACGCGTTCGTCACCTCGTTGCGCACGGCACGAAACGTGGCCTCGAGATCATTCTGACGCTGCCGCACCGTCTGCTTGGTCTGCCGGACGCGCGCATACTCACCTCCACCCTGATACAGCGGCACCCGAAGGTTGGCGCCAACGATCGCATCGCGCCGCCATTCCAGGGTCGCGGTAGGATCATCCGTATAGGTTAATTCTCCCCTAACCGAAAGGCGTGGCAGGAGCGCCGAACGCGCAACGTCGACTTCGGACCGCGACGCTGACAGATCGAACTGCGCCGCGACGATGTTCGGGTTGGCGACCTCGCTCAGCTGCTGAGCCTCCAGCTCGTTGGCCGGCAGCGCGCCGAGCGGCTGAGGCACGACCAAAGTGCCAGGCTCCTGGTTGATGACCCGGCGATAGTCGGCCTCGGCGACGGACAGGGCGCCCTCAGCCTGGACCCGGTCGGCGGTCGCCCCGGAGAACCGGGCCTCGGCCTGCGCGACGTCGGTCCGCGTGACCTCACCCACCTCGAAGCGGTCCCGGGTCGCCTGGAGCTGGCGAGTGAGGCGAGTTTCATTCTGGATGGCGAAGTCGAGGACCGCCTGCGCGGCGAGCAGGTTGGTGTAGACGGTCACCGCGTCGAGCAGCACGTCCTGCTCGATCGCCTGCAGCCGGGCGCGCTCCAGGCGCACCAACCGCTCGGCGCGCTCGGTGTTGGCGACCGTCTCACCGCCGCTGTACAGCTCCTGGTCGAGCGTCAGCGAGTTCGAGGTGGAGGTGAAGGTATCGCCCCCGACCGAGCTGTCGACGTCGTTGTAAGCGACGCCGAAGTCGACGCCGAGCGTCGGCCGCCAGCCGCCGAGCGCCTGCGGCACCAGCTCGTCCGTTGCTCGGAGCGCCGCGCGCTGCGCCTCGAGATTGGGATTGGTGAGGTAGGCCGCCACCAGCGCGTCCTCCAGCGTCTGGGCGGCGAGGTCGTGGACGCCACCGAACAGCATCGGACCGGCAAGCAACGTCAGCAATGGCCAGGTTCTCATGACTCCCCTATACACCGTCCTCGCCAGACACGATAGTATCTGAGCAGTTGCTTACACAAAGAAGAGCGCCTGTCGTCTGATCGAACACCATAGCCGCCAGCGCTTCTCAATAGCGCGCCATCGCGGGGTCGACCTCGAGCGCATACGCCTCGACCCCGCCGCGCAGATTGACCGCCCCGCTCAAGCCGGACCCACGCAGATACTGCGTGGCCAGAAGCGATCGGCGACCGGTGTGACAGACGACGATCAGCGGCCGGTCGCGCGGCAGCTCGTGCGCGCGCCCGGCCAGCTCGCGCAGCGGCACATGAATCGCCTCGGCGAACCCGCAGATCGCTACCTCCCAGGGCTCGCGCACATCGAGCAGGGCATAGGGATCGGCCCCCGTGCGCAGCCGGGTGAGCTCGGCCGGCGCGACCTCCAGCGGTAACGGATCCGTCAGCGCCGTCACGGCGGGCCGTCCCCTGAGCGGCCGGCCGGAATCAAAGCGCGAACTCCTCGCGCGCCTCGAGACCGGGCAGGCGCGGGATCTGCGCGTCGAAGAGCACCTGGCTGCCGATCACGCCGTGCATGCGGGTGAGGAGCGTACCCTTGCCGATCCGGCCGTCGTCGACCACCCCGACGAGGCGTCCGCCCTCACCGAGCTGCAGGCAGAGCGCCGGCGGCACGACGTCGACGGCGCCAACCAGCAGGATCACGTCGAACGGCGCCTGGCTGGGATGGCCGGCGCTCGGATCGTCGCTCGCCAGAACCACGACGTTGTCGACCGCGAGCTCCTCGAGGAGCGTCTCGATCCGCTCGGTTGCGGTCTGGTCGGGCTGGATCAGGATCACGGTCGCTGCGAGACGGGCCAGGACCGCGCCCGCATAGCCCGTCATGCAGCCCACCACCAGGACCACCTCGTGCGGCCGGATCCTGGCGGCCTGGATCAAGCGGGCGAGGACCAAGGGCTCGATCAGATGGCCGCCACCCGGCAGCAGCAGGTCCTCGTCGGCATAGGCGACGCCGCGCAGGGGCTTGGGCAGGAAGCGCTCGCGCGGCACCTCACGCATGGCGTCGAGCAGACGTGGGTCCTCGATCCGATTGGGGCGCAGCTGGTTGGCGACCATGTTCAACCGAGCGCGGGCATAGTCCATCGGCAAGGCTCGTCGCGGTGGTGCGGGGAGGTGGTCATCGGGGCCAGGAAGTCCCGACAGCGAGCCGGACTATAGCGACGGCGCGCAGGCCCGACAATCCGCTTGACCGCCGAGGATGACGCTGGCGTTGACCACCTCTGGCACGCTCGATAGAAGTCCACCATCTGAGCGGTCGGGGCCGGGTAGCAAAGTGGTAATGCTGGGGACTGCAAATCCCTGATCGGCGGTTCAATTCCGCCCCCGGCCTCCAGTCCTGCTCAAGCCCGGATAGCATCGCCCAGCCAGTCGATCGCGGCCTGCAGGCCACCCTTGCCGTGCGCGATGTCGAGCGCGACGAGCGCGACCTCGAGCGCGGCCAGGGTGCCGAGGATCATCGGCGCGTTGACGTGGCCCATATGGGCGATGCGCAGGGCCCTGCCGCTCAGGGGGCCGATTCCCACGCCGAGAACGACGCCGCAGCGCTGGGCGCAGAACTCGAGCAGCGGCTTCGGATCCTGGCCCTCGGCCATGAGCACGGTAGTGACCGAATCGGCGCGCTCGGGAGGTGCGGTGATGTTGAAGTCGAGGATCCCGCCCTCGGCCCACACGGCGACCGCGCGGCGAACCGCCTCGGCGAGCAGGCGGTGGCGGCGAAGCACGTTGTCGAGGCCCTCCTCGCGCAGCAGATCGAGCGCCCTGCGCAGGCCGAACAGCAAGTGCTCCGGCGGCGTGCCGCAGTATTTCTGGTAGTGCTGCTCGCCCTCGCGCTCGGTCCAGTCCCAGTAGCGCGTGCGCAGCCCGGCGGTGCGGTGGGCGGCGACGGCGCTTGGGCCGGCCGCGACGAAGCTCAGGCCCGGCGGCGTCATCAAGCCCTTCTGCGATCCGGTGACCGCGACGTCGACCCGCCAGCCGTCCATGTCGAAGGGCATGGTCGCGAGCGATGCGATGCAGTCGACCATCAACAGCGCGTCATGCCCGGCGGCGTCGATCGCGGCCCGGATCGCCGGGATGTCGTTGACGCAGCCGGAAGCGGTGTCGACCTGGACCACCAGGATCGCCTTGATCAGACCGTCGCGGTCGGCGCGAAGGCGCGCCTCGAGCGCCGCGGGATCGACCGCGCGCCGCGCGCTGCCGGGCAGCGTCTCGACCTCGAGCCCGAGCATGCGGGCCATCTCGCCCCAGACCACGGCGAAGAGGCCGCTCTCCAGGACCAGGATCCGGTCGCCCCGGGAGAGCACGTTGACCAGCGCCGCCTCCCAGGCGCCGTGGCCGTTGGCGGCGTAGATGTAGACCCGGCCGGAGGTGCGGAAGAGCTGGCGCAGGTCCTCGAGGCAGCTGGTCGTGACTTCCAGCAGCGCGCCCGAATAGATGTCGATCGCGGGCCGATGCATGGCGCTCAGCACCTCGTCAGGTACAGTGGTCGGGCCCGGGATGCTGAGGAATTCGCGGCCGCTGGCGAGCGTCATCGGGCGGTGCTCCGAGAAGCGCTGGGGACGGGCCGCCGCATCCGGCGACCCAAGCTCCGGTCGAGCCGCAGGCGTGCTGCGGCAGGCCTCGCGCTGACGCCTACCAGAGCGTGTAGCCGCCGTCGATCACCAGCGCGGCTCCGGTCATGAAGCGCGCCGCATCGCTCGCGAGATAGACCGCGAGCGGCCCCAGGTCCTCCGGCGCGCCGAAGGTCTGCATCGGCGTCCGTTCCCTGATGCCGGCGATCATGTCGGGCCGTTCCCGTGCCCAGCGCTGGTTCGGCTCGGTCATGAAGAGGCCGGGGCAGATCGCGTTGACGGTGATGCCGTGGGGGGCCCAATCCGCCGCCACCGCCCGGGTGAGCTGGACGATCGCGGCCTTGGCGGCCTCGTAGTGCCGCCCGCCGATGCCGCGGCCGGCGACGAACGCGTTGACCGAGGCGATGTTGATGATCCGTCCGCCGCGCCCGCCCCGCACCATGGCACCACCGATCGCCTTGGTGCAGACGAAGCTGCTGGTCAGGTTGAGGTCGATCAGCGCCCGCCACTGCGCGAGCGGCATGTCCTCGGTGGGCGCCGGATCGCGTCGACCGCCGAGGTTGTTGATCAGGATGTCGAGCGGGCCATGCTGCGCCAGCGCCTGCGCGCAAACCGCCTCGCAGGCCGCGGGGTCGGCCAGATCGGCCTGCAGCGTCCAGGCCTGCCGCCCGAGCCGGCGACACCTCGGCGGCGGTCTGCTCCAGGCTTGCGGGGTCCCGGCCGGTCAGCACCACGTCCGCGCCGGCGTCGGCGATCGCGAGTGCCATCTCGCGGCCGAGGCCGCGACTGCCGCCGGTGATGAACAGCCGCTTGCCGTCCAGGCGGAACCGGTCGAGAACGCTCATGGGTCGCCTCCCTTACGCTATCCGGACCGGGCTTCGCCGCTCTCACGCTCGAGCTGGACGGCGCGCCGGGCGAGCCGTTCCGCCTCCTCCTGCTCGACCGGGTCGAGATCACGAACCGGCGGCCGGCAGCGCGTGGTGGCGAAGATGCCCTGCAAACAGCGGACGTGCTTCCAGAAGCGGATGCTGATCTCGATCTGCTGGTTGGAGAACGCGAGCACCGGCAGCGCCCGCTCGAACAAGGCACGCGCGTCGTCCCGGCGGCCGGCGGCCCACAGGTCCCAAACCCTTACGTAGACCGGCAGGATGCCTGACGGGACGAAGGCGTCGAGGCCGCGGGCCAGCCCGTCCAGCATCTGCATCGCAGCCCAGCCGCCGGAGAGGTGAAGGCGGTCGCCGACGACGTTCCGGAGCGCCGTGTACTTGGGTCCCGCCGGCACGGTCTCGACCTTGACCGCGGCCAGCGTCGGCACCCGCTCGGCGAGCCGCGCGATCAGCCTCGGCGCGAGCCCCGATCCCTGCCAGTCGAGGTCCTGCAGCATGATCCGGGCAGGACCAGCTTCGGCGAGGGCCGAAAGGCTCGCTTCGAGCGCGACGTCGTCGAAGTCCCGGCGGGGGCTGCCAAAGCACCATCGCGGCCCCGGCCAGGGCAGCCTCCTGCGCCAGCGCCCGGCTGGTCGCCAGGTCGGCGGCGCTGATCCCGGCGACGATCGCGAGCCGGCCGCCGGCTGCCTCCGCGACCACCGCCAGCATCCGGCGCCGCTCCTCGGGACGAAGCGAGCCGACCTCCCCCGCGACCGCCGCCACCAGCACGCCGCAGCAACCCGCCTGGGCGCAGTGATCGACCAGCCGCGCCAGGCTCGCCTCATCGATCCGATCGGCTGCGCTGAATGGGGTGTGCAGGCTCGCGACGATGCCCCGCAGCTCGCCTCGCGGGTCGACTCCGACCATCCTTCACGTCCAAGCCCGGCCGACAGGGCCCTCGTCGGCGATCATGCCCCGTAACCCGGCCGCACGGTAGGGCGAAACTGGCCCCGGCCGGTCGCGACGCGAAGCGGATCGCGCCGTCTCTGCGCCTCGGCTATGCTGCCGCCGGGGAGCAGCGGCAAGGGCGGCGAGGACCGATGAGCATCCGATGGAGTGAACTGACGGCCGAGCAGCTGCGGCAACGGGCGGCGGCGGAGGCGATCGTCGTGGTCCCGGTCGCAGCCATGGAGCAGCATGGCCCGCATCTGCCGGTGATGGTCGACAGCCTGCTCTGCAGCACGGTCGCCGAGCGCGCCGCCGGGCGCGTCGCGCTGCGCAGCCCAGCGCAGCGTCCGGTGGTCGTCGCGCCCACCGTATGGAGCGGCTTGTCCGAGCACCACATGCCGTTCGGCGGCACGATCACGCTCGACTTCGCGACCTTCTCCGCGGTTTTGCGCTGCATCTGCCGCTCCCTCCAGCGCCACGGGTTCGAGCGCATCCTGCTGCTCAACGGCCATGGCGGCAACGAGGCGGCGCTGCGGGTCGTGGTCGAGGAGCTGAGCGCGGATGGCGGGCTGGTGCTCGCGACCGCGACCTACTGGCAGCTCGCCGCCGAGCCCATCCGCGCGATCCTGGAGCGCCAGTCGGGCGTGCGCCACGCCTGCGAGGCGGAGACGTCGATGGTCCTGGCGCTGCGGCCCGAGCTGGTCGATCAGGGCCGCTTCGCCGAAGCGAAGGCGGCCGAGGACGAGGTCGGAGTCGCCGGCGCCTACCGCTGGCGCTCCTTCCCCGAGCGCAGCGCGAGCGGCACGATCGGCGATCCGACCGCCGCCTCGGCCGAGAAGGGCGAACGGCTGCTCGAGGCCGCGAGCGCGGCGCTCGCCGATCTGCTGCTGAACGAAGCGTTCTGGCGGCGATCATGAGGGGTGAGGTGCAGGGTGCCCCGCGGCCGGTGCTTGCGGCAAGGCGCTGCTGGCCAATCTCGGCCAATCTCGATCTTGTTCGCAGCCCTCCGGGTCTGCTATAGACGACGCGCCATAGCTTGCTTCGAGCTTTGAGAAGTCCACATAGGCGACTTGAGATCCCCGGTAGCTCAGTTGGTAGAGCAAGCGGCTGTTAACCGCTGGGTCGCTGGTTCGAGTCCGGCCCGGGGAGCCAATCTTTCGATGCCGGCACCGCGCCTCGCCGGCACCGCCTTCGGGTTGCGCGCACGAACATTGCGCGCCCAACGGCTCGATCGGCCAGCGGAGGGCGCCGACGATGGCCGATGTCGAGCCGGCGCCCGCAGGATCGCCGGCGATCGAGACCGCACCCGCCGACTGACGGCTCGCCGGCACCGTCCGGTTCGAAGTGCGTCAGCGGACCAGAGCCGCTTGCCCGCGGCGCGGGACAGCTACCGCCCGGCCGGTAAAAGACGACGAGGTTTACAGGCGATCGGCCGTCGATCAAGCTGGTCCCTTCGCACTCGATCGGCAGGCAGGCTGGTGGATCCACACATTTTCGCTCTCGTGCTCGGCGCCGCTCTGTTGCACGCCAGCTGGAACGCGCTCGTCAAGATCGGCGGCGACCCCTTCGTGCGGCTCGCCGTGGTCAACCTGGTCGGCGGCCTCTGCGCGCTGCCGTTCCTCGCCGTCGTCGCGGTCCCGGCACCCGCGAGCTGGCCCTATCTGTTCGGCTCGATCGTGATCCACCACGCCTACTACCTGGCGCTCGCCTACGGCTATCGCGCCGGCGACCTGTCGCACATCTACCCGATCGCGCGTGGCATCGCCCCGCCGCTCGTGGCGATCGTGGCCTGGGGCTTCGCGGGCGAAGCTCCGGGCGTGCTCGGCGCGATCGCGGTGCTGGTGATCTCCGGCGGGATCCTGAGCCTTGCGATCGGCGCCGACGGCCGCCTCGCCGCGGCGAAGCCGCTCGCCCTGGCGCTCGCGACCGGTGTGTCCATCGCCGGCTACACGCTGTGCGACGGTCTCGGCGGGCGCACGGCGGGCGACGTGTTCAGCTACATCGTCTGGCTGTTCGTGATCGACGCCGTGCCGTTCACAACGCTGGTCGCGCTGCGCTATCGCGCGCGTCTCGGTGAGGCGCTGGTCCGCGCGTGGCGCCCGGCGGCGCTCGGCGGGGTGCTGGCGGCCGGCGCCTATGGCCTGGTGATCTGGGCGATGACTCGGGCGCCCATGGCGCAGGTCTCGGCGCTGCGCGAGACCAGCGTGATCATGGCGGCGCTGATCGGCACCCGTCTGCTGCGGGAGCCATTCGGCACCCGGCGCGTGGTCGCGGCGAGCCTGGTCGCCGCCGGCGCCGTGCTCCTCCAGGTCAGCCGCGCGGTGTGAGGCCGGGCCGGCCGCGGCTGCGTGTCCTTCCGGGCTCCAGAGCGCGAACGGCGACCGACCGAGCGGGGCCAGGGTCGTCCTTGCCGACATGAGCCGTCCGCTCAGCCATTGGCTCCTGCTGTTCGCGCTGGTCGCGATGTGGGGCAGCGCGTTCATGATGACCGGCATCGCGGTGCGCGGCTTCACGCCGGCGACGCTGGTCACCGTGCGACTGGCGATCGCTGCGCTGCTGCTGACCGGGCTGGTCCTCTTGCGACGCGGGGAGCGCTTCCCGGCGAACCGCCGCTTCTGGCTGTTCAGCGCAGCCCTCGCGCTCGCCGGCAACTGCGTGCCGTTCTGGCTGATCAGCTTCGGCCAGCAGCGCATCGACAGCGGTCTCGCCGGCATCCTGATGGGCATCATGCCGCTGACCACCATGGTGCTGGCCCATTTCTTCGTCCGCGGCGAGCGCCTCAACGGCACCAAGGCAGCGGGCTTTCTGCTCGGCTTCGTCGGGCTGATCGTCCTTATCGGCCCGGCCGCGCTGCTGCAGCTGCGCGGCGAGGGCACGGCTCTGCTCTACCAGCTCGCGGTGCTGGGGGGCGCGGTCTGCTACGCGATCAACACGATCGTCGCCCGCCACCGTCCGCCCGCGGATCCCCTGGTCGCGGCCGCGGGCGTAATGCTGATGGGTAGTCTGGTCATGCTGCCGGTGGGCGGCCCTGCGGCGCCCGCGCAGCTGGCCGGCGCGCCCGCGGCGCCGCTCGCCGCGCTGCTCGCGCTCGCCGTCGTCGGCACCGCCATCGCGACCGTCGTGTTCCTCAAGCTGGTCGCGGTCGCGGGGCCGAGCTTCACCTCGTTCATCAACTACCTGATCCCGATCTGGGCGCTGCTCATGGGCATGATCTTCCTCGGCGAGGAGCCGGAGCCCGCGACGCTCCTGGCCCTGGTCCTGATCCTTTCCGGCATTGGCCTGAGCGAGATCGGCAACCGGCGCATGATCCGCGCCGAGGCCTACGGGCTGGGCGGCAGGTCGTCCGGCGCGCCCAGAACATAGGAGCCGCCGCAGGTCCGGCCCACGGTCTTGTAGGTGTCCTGCTGCAGCCCGCGATCCTGCGGGTGACCGGTGATCTGGAAGGCGCTGGCGAGCGGGACCGCGACCGCGCCGGTCGCGACGCAGCTGACACCCTTGACGAGCGCGTGGACCGGCGTGCCGAGCGCATTGATGACCTGCCGCGCGCCGCCGGTGGCGGATTGCTCGCCCGGCAGCACGTCGCTCGCGCGATCGTTCGCGGCGCAAGCCTGAAGAGCAAGAGTGAGGGCGAGGACGAGGAGCGCAGGGGCAGGGGTGCGCATGACGGCGTCTCCGGCGAGGGCGTTCCTGCAGACGGTTTCGGGATAACCGCGCTTCGCCGAGGAGGAGCGAAGCCCGTCCTGTGCCTTCCGGACTACGACAGATCCAGCGCGTAGCGCTTGAGGTCGGCGAGCGCGACGTGCTCCAGCGCCGCTTCGTGGGTGGCGCCGAGCACGACGCGCGGGGCGGCGCCCGCTTCCAGCGCCTCCTGCCAGCGCGCGGCGCACAGGCACCAGCGGTCGCCCGGCCGCAGGCCAGGAAAGCCGAACTCGGGCATCGGCGTCGAGAGGTCGTTGCCGCGCGACTTGCTGAACTCGAGGAACGCTGCGGTGGTCTCGACGCAGACCACATGCGCGCCCCGATCCTCCGGCCCGGTGTCGCAGCAGCCGGTGCGATAGAACCCGGTCATCGGCGCGATGCAGCAGACCGCAAGCGGCTCGCCGAACACGTTCCTGCCCTCTGCCATTGCCTGCTTCCTTCCCTCGGTCAGCGATCCGCGTTCCAGCGCAGGTGAGCTTGTGCTAGGAGCGATAGCGTGCCCGCGCCCCGCGCGTCCAGTGATCGTCTCGTCCGAAGCTGGAGAGCCATGCGCCGCACCCGGATCAAGATCTGCTGCATGCAATCGGAGGAGGAGGCGTCGCTCGCGATCGCCGCGGGCGCCGATGCGCTCGGCCTGGTCGGGGCGATGCCGAGCGGGCCGGGGCCGATCGGCGATGCGCTGATCGCCGCGATCGCGGCCCGGGTGCCGCCGCCGGTCGCCACGCTCCTTCTGACCAGCGAGACCGGGGCGGAGGCGATCATCGCCCATGCCAGCCGTTGCCGGACCAATACCCTGCAGCTGGTCGATCGGGTCGAGCCCGCCGACTATCCCCGCCTGCGCAGGGCACTGCCGGGCATCAAGCTGGTGCAGGTGGTGCACGTCGGCGGCGAGGCAGCCGTGGCCGAGGCGATCGCCGCCGCGGCCCATGCCGATGCGCTGCTGCTCGATTCCGGCCGCCCGCACGAGCCGATCAAGGTGCTGGGGGGCACGGGCCGGACCCACGACTGGGCGATCAGCCGTGAGATCGTGGATCGGGCCGCCTGCCCGGTGTTCCTCGCCGGCGGCCTGCGCGCGGACAACGTCACCCTGGCGATCCAAACGGTGCGGCCCTTCGGGGTCGATGTCTGCACCGGCGTGCGCCGGGCCGACTACACTCTCGATCCCGTGAAGCTCGAGGCGTTCGTCGCCGCAGTGCAGGCCACGCCGGTCTAGGATTTTAGCTTCCTTGGATTGATGAACCGGATGGGATGGCCGGCATCACTCGGGTCGAGACGCCGGAACCGCCAGCCGCCGCGGTTCCTGAGCACGACGCCGTAGTGGCGATCTGCGTTCGAGGTCGTGTGGATGTCGGTCAGCCCGTCGGGGGTCAGAGCGCAACGATTTTGCCCGGGTTCATGATGTTGTCGGGGTCGAGCGCCTGCTTGATCTTGCGCATCACGCCGACGGCGCCGGCGCCGTGCTCGGCCTCGAGATAGGCGATCTTGCCGTGGCCGACGCCGTGCTCGCCGGTGCAGGTGCCGCCCTGCGCGAGCGTCCGCTCGATCATGCGCCGGTTGACCGCCTTGGCGCGAGCTACCTCGCCCTCGTCGGCGAGATCGACCAGGAAGATCAGGTGAAAGTTGCCATCGCCGACGTGGCCGACCATGGGCGCCAGGAGCCCCGCCTCCTTGATGTCCTGCTGCACCGCCGCGATGCCCTCGGCGAGGCGTGAGATCGGCAGGCAGACGTCGGTGACGATGCCGGCAGCACCCGGCCGGAGCGCCATGCTGGCATAGAACGCGTCGTGGCGCGCCTGCCAGAGCTGGTTGCGCTCCTCGGTCCGGGTCGCCCACTGGAATTCGGCGCCGCCGAAGTCGCGGGCGATCGCCCTCACGGTCTCGGCCTGCTCGGCGACGCCGGCCTCCGAGCCGTGGAACTCGAAGAACAGGGTCGGCGCGACCCGGTAGCCCTCGAGCTTGGAATAGCGGATGCAGCCCTCCATGGTCAGCTCGTCGAGCAGCTCGATCCGGGCCACCGGCACCCCGGCCTGAATGGTCGCGATCACCGTGTCGACGGCCTGCTCGATGCCCGGAAAGGGGCAGACCGCGGACGAGATCGCCTCGGGGATGCCGTGCAGGCGCAGCCGGATCTCGGTGATCACGCCGAGCGTGCCCTCGGAGCCGACGAACAGCCGCGTCAGATCGTAGCCGGCGGAGGACTTGCGCGCCCGGCCGCCGGTCCTGATGACGCGGCCGTCGGCGAGCACCACCGTCAGGCCGAGCACGTTCTCGCGCATCGTGCCGTAGCGCACCGCGTTGGTGCCCGACGCCCGGGTCGCGGCCATGCCGCCGAGGCTTGCGTCGGCGCCCGGATCGATCGGGAAGAACAGCCCGGTATCGCGCAGATGAGCATTGAGCTGCTTGCGGGTCACGCCGGCCTGCACCAGGCAGTCGAGGTCGTCGGCATTGACCTCGAGCACCTCGTTCATCGGCGCCAGGTCGATCGTGATTCCGCCGCGCAGGGCCTCGATGTGGCCCTCGAGCGAGGTGCCGGTGCCGAACGGTATGACCGCGATCCGGCGCGCGGCGCAGATCTCGACGATCCGGCTGACCTCCTCGGTCGTGCGGGCGAAGGCGACCGCATCGGGCGGGGCGCCCGGATGGTAGGTCTCGTCCTTGCCGTGGCGCTCGCGGACCGCCTTGGCGGTGCTCAGCCGATCGCCGAGGACCGCGCCGAGATCGGCAAGAGCGGCGGCGAGCGGGGTGAGGGCGGTGTCGTTCATGGGCTCGTCCTCTACGACGTCGGGTCGGAGGGGCATGCGCTGTCATAGCGGTGGCGGCACGGCCAGCATAGTCCGCCGGGGCCAACACCAAACCTTAAGCATCGCTGGCTACGGTATCGGCTGCCGCCCTCCGTTGCACCCGTATGGCGAGCGACCGAGGATCGACCAGCAGGGAATTCGTCATGACGCCGACGCCACTCGAGCAGGATCATCCGACCCCGAGCCGCATTCAGAGGGTGATCATGGCCGCGACGCGCAGGCCACGCGTGAGTTTCGGCCTGGCCGACCGGTCCCGCGACGGGGTCGGGCCGCAAGGGACCGATCTGCCCGAGGTGGCGTTGACACGGGCGTCGCTGAAGATCGAGGACGGCGTGCTGATGGCCTTCGGGCCGGAGGGCGATCCGATCCCACCGGCAGCGTTCGCTGCTGCCGCGGCCGGGCAGCCCGACATCGAGATCGTCTGCGGCGGCCATGGGTCGGTGCGCGCGAGCAAGGTCGTCGCGGTCCTCGAGGCGCAGGCCCGCGGCCCGCTGAGCTCGGCGCATGGGGATCGCGTCGGCGGCGAGCGCTGGATCCTGGCGATGCTCGGCCTCGGTCCGCAGCCGGAGGTCGCGTCCGAGGCCGAACTGGGCGGCGAGCGGCGCGGTTGCGAGCTCACCGCCTTTGGCCGCGAGCTGATGATCACCATACCCACGGGTCGCTCCTTCCTGATTGCCGAGGCCTCGCCGGCGCATCGGACGGAGGCCGCGGCAGGGCTCTCGCTCGACGACGGTCAGACGGTGTCGGTGGGCGATCTCGTGGCGCGGCTGCGCGGCCGGCACCAGCAGGGCCGGAGCCCTGCCGGCGCAGCCGGTCGGGCGGGCGCCGAGCTCGGGCTGCCCGACTGCGCCGTCCAGAGCGCCGGGGACGCCCTGTTGCTGCAGCTGCCGTCGATCGGCGTCGTGCGGCTCGCGCTCCTCGGGAGCGCAGACGGAGCGGGGCCACGGGTAAGTATCTTCCGGGCCAATGGCGAGCCCACCGGCATTGCCGAGGTCATCGCCGAGCTCGGTCATGCGCGCTCCGAGGCTGTCCCAGCCGGCCGGGTCCGGTCTGCCAGGGAAGGGATCGTCCTCGCCCCCGCCGGCGAGGCCAGCCCTGAATGCCGGCGCGGTCGATTGGAAGGCTGCGGCCGCGCCGGCGATCGCGGCAACGGTGCCGCTGTCCGTCGGCTTGCCCGGCGGGGCCGGGCTCGACGCGGAGCAAGTCGTGGTCGTGGTGATCGCCGGGGTGCCGCAGGGCGCCCTCCTCTCGGCCGGCATCGACAACGGGGACGGCAGCTGGACCTTGAGCCCGCAGGATCTGGCCGGACTGACGTTGAGGCCGCCCACCGGCTACAGCGAAGACTTGGCACTGAAGGTCACTGCTCTCACGGTCGAGAACTTCGAGGGCGAGCTTGCGGGGGCGTCGGAGACCATCCGGGTCTCGTTCGAGCCGGGCGCCCCGATCGCCCTCGCGATCGATCCGGCGGTGCTGCGGGCGGACGGCCCTGGACTCAACGCGCTGGTGTTGCGCGACCTGCCCGAGGGTGCCACCCTCTCGGCCGGGACCTACGAGCCGGCGATCGACGGCTGGGTCCTCCTGCCGCGACAGCTGCCCGGGCTGACGCTGACGGCGCCCGCCGGCCACGCGGCGTTCACCCTCACGGTGATGGGCGTCTCACTTGGCGCGGGCGGGGGCGGGGAGGCCAAGGTCCTGGCCCGGCTGCCGATCGCCGGGCGCTGAGCCGCGGTCGGCACGGACGACCGGGCGCGCGACCCGGCCACCGTCGGAGCGCTCGCGCGGGCGGCCCCGTCAGGCCACGCCGGTGCCCAAGCCAATGGACAGACGCTCGCGCCACGGGTAATCCTGGCCTCCTCATCAGAACCGCGAACGAGCGGCTGCGGCCGCCGACAGGGCAACGTCGCGGGGTCCAAACGAGAGGGGGCTTTCCCATGAAGCTTTGGCCCAAGAGGGTTTTACAGAGCGGGCTTCTCGGCGCGGCGGCGATCGCGCTGATGGCGACCGGCGCCTCGGCGCAGAACGTGCGCTGGCACGACGACGGCACGGTCGATCTGATGCTCGGCCCGGACTACGACGACGCGGTGATCACCACCACCCGCGAGCAACTGGGCACCCTGTTCGGGCCCGACGAGAAGCCGTTCGAGGGCGCCGAGATCTCGGTGACCGTCAACTCCAGCGGTCCCAAGGGCGGCATCTCCGGCCCGCTGCACGCCTTCCGGCCGATCTGGGAGGAGCTGTCCGGCGGCAAGCTCAACATCGTCGAGCTGCCGTTCGGCGAGCACTACACGAAGATGATGCTCGATCTGCGCAACGGCACCGGCGAGTACGATGCCTTCATGGTCGGCGCGTTCTGGTACGGCGACATCGCGCCGGCCGGCTACGGCTACCCGATCGACGAGCTGATGGCATCGGACGAGTACCCGCAGTGGACCTATCGACTCGATGCCGCCGGCGCTGAAGACGTTGCATCACTGGGAAGACACGCCCTACGGCGTGCTGAACGACGCCGACGGCCAGGTGCTGTACTACCGCCGGGACGCTCTGGCCGATCCCGAGCACCAGCAGGCGTTCAAGGCGGAGTACGGCTACGACCTGCCGGCGCCACCCCAGACCTGGCAGCAGCTGCGTGACATCGCGCGCTACTTCAACGGCAAGAACTGGGACGACAACGACGCCGAGCCGGACAGCGGCATGGTCCTGCACCTCAAGGTCGGCGAGCAGGGCCACTATCACTTCCAGTCGCTCTCGGCGTCGTTCGCGATCACCCCGGGCGACAAGGTGGACCAGTACCACAACGTCTACTGGTTCGACCCGACCGACATGACGCCGCTGATCAACAGCCCCGGACACGTCAAGGCGCTCGAGTTCCTGCAGGAGCTGCACCAGACGGGCCCATCGGCGCAGGTCAGCTGGAGCCTCGGCGAGGCCTGGGACTACTTCCTGCGGGGCAAGGCGGTGTTCGTGTTCAGCTGGGGCGACGTCGGCGCCCTCTGCCAGGATCCGGCGCGCTCCAACATCCAGGGCGTGTGCGCGGCCTCGATCCTGCCGGCGTCCGAGGAGTACTACGACCACGAGACCAAGGAGTTCGTCCAGGCGAGCGATGCCAAGCCGGTCGGCAACACCACCGGCGGCTCCTGGCACGGCGTGATCTCCAACTTCTCGGCCAACCCGGAGGCGACCTACTCGCTGCTCGCGCTGATGGCGATCAAGGAGGCCTCGATGTGGAACGCCCAGCATGGCTGGACCGGCGTCGACCCCGGCTACTCCTACCAGTTCCTCGAGCCGAACGGCGAGGCGACCGTCGACGACTACGTGAAGGCGGGCTGGGACGCCGAGGACGTGAAGACCTACACGCAGGCCTACTATGACAACTTCTACGCCGATACCATGCTGACCTATCTCCGGATCCCCGGCACCTTCGAGTACTGGGACATCCTGGACAAGAACCTGTCGGCGGCGATGGCCGGCGGGGTCAGCGCGCAACAGGCGCTCGACAACACCGCCCAGAGCTGGGAGCAGGTCACCGACCGCATCGGCCGGGACAGCCAGCTCAAGGACTATCAGGCCGCCATCGGCTACGAGGGCTAGGAGCTCTCGTCCGGGCAGGACCGGCTCGCGCCGTCGTCGCGCGGGCCGGCCCGGCCGCGGGCCGCCGATCGCTGACGCGCGATGCGCTGGACCAGCCCCGTCCGTCTCGTCTTCCTGCTGCCGGCGGTGGCCTGGGTGCTGGCGTTCACCGTGTTTCCGCTCGGCTACTCGCTCTACCTCGCGTTCTTCAAGATCGAGAGCAAGGTCGAGGTCACCCGCGAGAAGGTGCCGGTGCTGGACGAGCAGGGCGAGCCGGTGCTCACGAGCTCGGGCCAGCCGAGGACCCGCAACATCGTTCATAAGAGCCAGGTGACCACCTCGGAATTCGTCGGCAGCTTCAACTTCGAGCGTCTGTTCCACGATCCTCAGGTCGCCACGGCGATCTGGGTGACCGCGGTCTTCGTGCTGGTCGCGGTGCCGGCCGAGCTTGCGCTGGGATTTCTGCTGGCGCTGCTCTTTAATCAAAGGTTGCTCGCGCGCCCCGCTCTGCGCACCGTCATGATCCTCCCGATCTTCGCGACCCCGCTCGCGGTCGGCTATCTGTTCTTCACCATCTTCTACGAGGAAGGCGGGCCGCTCGGCTTCCTCGGCATTCCCTTCCTGTCCGATCCGGGCTGGGCGATGTTCTCGATCATCCTGGTCGACGTCTGGCAGTGGACGCCGTTCTGTTTCCTCGTGTTTCTGGCCGCTCTGCAGGGCGTGCCGGACGAGCTGTACGAGGCGGCGCGGATCGATGGCGCGTCCAATCTCGACATGCTGACCCGGGTGCTGCTGCCGCTCCTGCAGCCCACCATCCTGATCGTGCTGCTGCTGCGCCTCGCGGAGGCGCTCAAGCTGTTCGACGTTCCGTTCGCGCTGACCGGCGGCGGCCCCGGCATCGCCACCCAGTCCTACTCGTTCCTCGCGTTCCGGGTGGGGCTGCGCTACTTCGATCTCGGCTACGCCAGCGCCATGGCGTACGTGCTCCTGATCGTGGTCATGATCATCGTGACCCTGTTCTTCCGCCGCCTGCGCGAGACCTATGCCTGAGCCCGCCCGCAGCGCCGGGCCGTCGAGCGCGCGATCGATGCGCTATGCCGTCTACTCGGTCTTTGCGATCGTGATCGCGATGATCTTCCTGTTCCCGCTGTATTGGGCGGTGTCGACCAGCCTGCGCAACCCGATCGATACCTTCACCGTGACCGGGTTGGGCATCCCGTGGGTCAACTTCGAGCCGACCCTCGAGAACTGGATCGACCAGCTCGCGACGGCGGAGTCCCGACGCGCGCTCTCCAACTCGACGGTGATCGCGGTCGGCGCCTCGCTGCTCGCCCTGCTGCTTGGCACGCCGGCCGCCTACGCGCTGGCGCGCTTCCGCTTCCGGCGGATCCCGAACCGCGACATCACGGTCTGGTTCCTCTCGCAGCGGGTCCTGCCGCCGGTCGCGACCGTGATTCCCTTCTATTTGGTGATGCGGGCGGTGGGCCTGCTCGACACCCACATCGCGCTGATCCTGATCAACGCGACCTTCGTGCTGCCGTTCGTCGTGGTGATCGTGCGCCAGACCTTCCTCGACCTGCCGATCGAGCTCGAGGAAGCGGCCTTGGTCGACGGCGCCGGCTACTTCGGCTCGTTCTGGCGGATCGCGCTGCCGCTCGCGATGCCGGCGATCGCCGCGACCGGGCTGATCATCTTCGCCTTCGCCTGGAACGAGTTCCTGTTCGCGATCGCGATCAGCAGCAAGCAGGCGATCACCATCCCGGTGCACATGGCGGGCGGCGTCGACTCCCGCGGCGTCCAGTTCTGGTTCATGGCGGTGCGCGCGATGATCGCGATGATCCCGCCGGTGCTGATCGCCCTGATCGCGCAACGCTTCATCGTCCAGGGGCTGACCCTGGGCGCGGTCAAGGGCTGAGGATGGCGACGATCGGCCTGCGGCTCGTGCGCTTCGCGCCGAGCGCGATCGACCGGCGGCTGCGCTATGCGTTCTCTTCGATGCTGGCGATCCTGGTCGCTCTGGTGTTCGTGTTCCCGCTCTACTGGGGCCTCTCGACCAGCCTGCGAACGCCGATCGAGACCTTCACCGTCGCGGGCTTCGGCATTCCCTGGATCCACTTCACGCCGACGCTCGACAACTGGGCCGATCAGCTGCAGGTGCCGGAGACCCAGGACGCGCTGATCAACTCGAGCCTGATCGCGAGCTGCGCGACGCTGCTCGCCCTGCTGCTGGGCACGCCTGCGGCCTACGCGCTCGCCCGCTTCCGCTTCGAGCTGGTTCACAACCGCGATCTCACGATCTTCTTCTTCTCGCAGCGGGTGCTGCCGCCGGTCGCGACGGTGATCCCGTTCTATCTCGGTGATGCGCACGCTGGGCCTCCTGGACACCCATCTCGCCCTGATCCTGGTCAACGCGACCTTCATCATGCCGTTCGTGGTGGTGATCCTGCGCCAGGCGTTCCTCGACCTGCCGGTCGAGCTCGAGGAGTCGGCGCTGATCGACGGCGCCGATCACTGGGGAGCCTTCTGGCGGATCGCGCTGCCGCTGGTCGCGCCGGCGATCGCGGCCACGGCGCTGATCATCTTCGGCCGCGCCTGGAACGAGTTCCTGTTCGCGCTCGCGATCGCCGCCAAGGGCGCGATCACCATCCCGGTCCACATGGCGGGCACCGCCGGCACGCCGCGGCGTCCAGTTCTGGTACCTCGCGGTGCGCCAGATGATCGCGATCGTGCCGCCGGTGGTGATCGCCCTGCTCGCCCAGCGCTACATCGTCCGCGGCCTGACGCTCGGCGCCGTCAAGGGCTAGGCGGGCTCGTCCGTAGGTCGTCACCGCGGCTTGCCGAAGGTCGCCACCGGGAGTAGGGATTGAGAGCGCATTCGGCCCGTCCGGCGAAGCCGACGGGGTGGCCTGGCGAAGGCGCAAAACAAGCTCAGGTCAGGGGGATCAGCCGTGCAACTAAGCCGCGAAGAGTTGCTCAAAGCCTATCGCCAGATGCGCACCATCCGCGAGTTCGAGGACGCCGTCCACGAGGAGTTCTCGGCCGGCAACATCCCGGGCTTCGTCCATCTCTACGCCGGCGAGGAGGCCTCGGGCGTCGGCTTCTGCCTGCACCTGAACGACCAGGACCGGATCGCCTCGACCCATCGCGGCCACGGCCACTGCATCGCCAAGGGTTGCGACGTCAAGGGCATGATGGCCGAGATCTTCGGCCGCAAGGACGGCCTGTGCGGCGGCAAGGGCGGCTCGATGCACATCGCCGATCTGTCCAAGGGCATGCTGGGCGCGAACGGCATCGTCGGCGGCGGCCCGCCGCTGATCTGTGGCGCAGCGCTCTCGTCCAAGACGCTCAAGACCGGTGGCGTCGCGATCGCGTTCGTCGGCGACGGCGGCTCCAACCAAGGGACCACGCTCGAGAGCATGAACCTCGCCAAGGCCTGGAACCTGCCGGCGATCTTCGTCTTCGAGGACAACGGCTACGCCGAATCGACCGCGAGCGCCTGGTCGGTCTCGGGCGATCTGGTCGAGCGCGGCAAGGCCTACGGCATCCCGTCGCGGCGGGTCGACGGCCACGACTTCTTCGAGGTCTGGGACGCCGCGCGCGAGGCGATCGAGCGGGCGCGCGCCGGCGAGGGGCCGAGCGTCATCCACGTCAAGCTCGCCCGCTACTACGGCCATTTCGAGGGCGACGCCATGACCTATCGGGCGCCCGGCGAGATCGACCGCTTGAGAGCCGAGAAGGACTGCCTGAGCATGTTCCGCCAGCGGGTGACCGAGGCGGGCCTGCTCGAGGGCGACCAGCTCGACGCGATCGACCGGGAGGTCAAGAGCCTGATCGAGCAGACCGTGGCCGAAGCCAAGGCCGCGCCGCCGCCGACCGAGGCCGATCTGCTGACCGATGTCTACGCCTCCTACTGAGCGGGGAGCACGATGTCCAAGAAATCCTACCGGCAGGCCATCAACGAGGCGCTGCGCCAGGAGATGGAGCGCGACCCGCGGGTGATCATCATGGGCGAGGACATCGCGGGCGGCATGGGGGCGCCCGGCGAGGACGACGCCTGGGGCGGCCCGCTCGGGGTCACCAAGGGACTCGAGCCGATCTTCGGCCGCGATCGGGTGCTCGACACGCCGATCACCGAGAGCGCCTTCGTCGGCGCGGCCGCGGGCGCCGCCGCGACCGGCCTGCGCCCGGTCGCCGAGCTGATGTTCGTCGACTTCATGGGCGTCTGCTTCGATCAGATCTTCAACCAGGCGGCCAAGTTCCGCTACATGTTCGGCGGCAAGGCGACAACCCCCCTGGTCGTGCGCACGATGTACGGCGCGGGCTTCCGCGCGGCCTCGCAGCACAGCCAGTGCCTCTATCCGGTGTTCACCCACATCCCGGGCCTCAAGGTCGTCCTGCCGAGCTCGCCCTACGAGGCCAAGGGCCTGCTGATCCAGTCGATCCGCGACGACGACCCGGTGATCTTCTTCGAGCACAAGGCGATGTACGACGAGGAGGAGGAGGTCCCTGACGAGCCCTACACCATCCCGTTCGGCGAGGCGAACCTGACCCGGGAAGGCGACGACGTCACGATCGTGGCCTTCGGCCGCATGGTCGGCTTCTCCAACCAGGTCGCCGACAAGCTCGAGAAGGAGGGCATCAGCTGCACCGTGGTGGACCCGCGCACGACCTCGCCGCTCGATACCGACACCATCCTCGAGTGCATCGAGGAGACCGGGCGCCTCGTGGTGGTCGACGAGGCCCATCCGCGCTGCAGCATGGCGACCGACATCGCGGCGCTGGCGGCGCAGCACGTCTTCAAGGCGCTCAAGGGGCCGATCGAGCAGGTGACCGCGCCGCACGCGCCGGTGCCGTTCTCGCCGCAGCTCGAGGATCTCTACATCCCGGGCCCGGACAAGATCGAGGCGGCCGTGCGCAAGGCGATGGCCAACTGACGATCGGCTGTCTCCGCAGGAATCGCCGGGGTGACCCCGGCGATTCACGGCGCCGTCTGAGCGAGGTGCCGTGAGGTCAAACAAGAAACCAGGGGTGGCCGATGAGCGATGCCATCAAGGCCGATCGTCATGCCCAAATGGGGTCTGGCGATGCAGGAGGGGATGGTCGCGAAGTGGCTGGTCGAGGAGGGTGCCGAGATCAGCGGCGGCGACGAGATCCTCGACATCGAGACCTCGAAGATCGCCAACGTCTACGAGAGCCCCGTCGCGGGGCCACTGCGCCGGCGGCTGGTCGGGGAGGGCGAGACCGTGCCGGTCGGCGCGCTCCTGGGCGTGGTCGCCGACAGCTCGGTTTCCGATGCCGATCTCGACGCCTTCGTCGCCCGGTTCCAGGAGGAGTTCGCGGTGCACGCCGCCGAAGCCAGCGCGGCGGCGCCCGAGCCCGAGACCATCGAGGCGGGCGGGCGGCGCTTTCGCTATCTCGCGCTCGGTGAGGGCGAAGGGCCGCCGATCGTCTTCATCCACGGCTTCGGCGGCGATCTCAACAACTGGCAGTTCAACCAGGAAGCGCTCGCCGAGGGCCATGCCACCTACGCCGTCGACCTGCCCGGCCACGGCGGGTCGAGCAAGGATCTGGGTTCCGGCCGTGTCGACGTCGGGGCGCTTGCGAAGCGCGGTGCTCGACTTCCTCGACGCCAAGGACGTCGTCAAGGCGCATCTGGTCGGCCATTCGCTCGGCGGCGCGGTCGCGCTCGATCTGGCGCTCAACCACGCCGAGCGGGTCGCCTCGGCGACCCTGGTCTGCTCGGCCGGTCTCGGGCCCGAGATCAACATGGACTACATCGACGGCTTCATGCAGGCCAAGCGGCGCAAGCAGCTGGAGCCGGTGCTGGCGATGCTGGTCGCCGACCCGGACATGGTGTCGCGCGAGATGGTCGAGGACGTGCTCAAGTTCAAGCGCCTGGACGGGGTCGAGGCCGCGCTCAACCGGATCATCGACGACAATTTCGCCGGGGGCCGCCAGGCGCTCGATCTGACCTCCCGCCTCGGCGAGCTGAGGGTGCCGGTGCAGGTGATCTGGGGGCGGCAGGATCGGATCGTCCCGGCGCGCCACGCCGAGGGCCTGCCGGCCAACGTTCCGGTCCGCGTCTTCGACGACGCCGGCCACATGGTCCACATGGAGAAGGCCGCCGAGGTCAACGAGCTGATCAAGCGCTTCGTCGGCTAGCTCAGCGGCCGGTCCTCAAGCGATGGAGGGAGCCATGACCAGCGGCGTAAAGCCGATACCCGAGGGCTATCACAGCATCACGCCCTATCTCGTCGTGAACGATGCGGCCGGCGCGATCGAGTTCTACAAATCGGCCTTCGGCGCGAGCGAGCTGATGCGCATGGCAGCGCCCGGCGGCCGGGTCGGGCATGCGGAGATCAGGATCGGCGACTCGCGCGATCATGCTGGCCGACGAGTTTCCCGAGATGGGCGCGCGCAGCGCCAGGACGCTCGGCGGCTCGCCGGTGCACATCTATCTCTACGTCGAGGACGTGGACGCCGTGACGGGCAAGGCGCTCGCGGCCGGCGCCAAGGAGCTCCGGCCGGTCAAGGACCAGTTCTACGGCGACCGCTCGGGCAGCATCGAAGATCCCTTCGGCCACGTCTGGCATGTCTCGACCCACAAGGAGGACGTGCCGCCCGACGAGCTGAAGCGGCGCGCCGACAAGGCCATGCGACAGAGCGGCAGTTGAGCGGCGGGTCCTAGACCGCGGTGCGCAGGTGGAACGACTTCGGGCGGGTGAGGTGCTCGTACTGGAGGCGGGAGAGCGAGCAGCCGCGGCCGGAGTCCTTGACGCCGGTCCAGGCGAGCGCCGGGTCGAGATAGTCGCAGCGGTTCATGAACCAGGTGCCGGTCTCGATCTCGTCGCCGATCCGGATCGCCGCCTCGACGTCCGAGGTCCAGATCGCGGCGGTGAGGCCGTAGCGGCTGTCGTTCATGAGCCGGACCGCCTCCTCGTCGGACGACACCGGCATCACGCCGACCGCCGGGCCGAAGGTCTCCTCGGTCATGATGCGCATCGAGTGATCGACCCCGGTCAGCACCTGCGGCGCCATGTAGGCCGAGCCCGGCGCGTCCTTGGCGAAGGTCCGGGGATCCAGGTGCGCCTTGGCGCCCGCGGCGACCGCGTCCTCGATCTGGCCGCGCACGAAATCGGCCGCGGCCGGGCGCACCAGCGGGCCGAGCGTGGTCTCGGGTTCGTTTGGATCCGCCAGCTGGTAGCCCTTGGCGAACTCGACCAGGCCGTCGACGAAGCGCTCATAGACCGCCTCGTGGACGTAGATCCGCTCGATCGCGCAGCACGACTGGCCGCTGTTGAAGAACGCGCCGTCGGCCAGGTTCTCGATCGCATGGGCGAGGTCGGCATCGGGCCGGACGTAGGCCGGGTCCTTGCCGCCGAGCTCCAGGCCGACGCCGAGGAAGCGACTGGCGGCCGCCCGCTGCACCGCATGGCCGCCGGGCGACGGAGCCGGTGAAGCTCACGAAGTCGACCGCGTCGCTCCCGATCACCCTGGTGGTGGCGTCGTGGCTGAGGTGCAGGTGCTGGAATACGCCCTCGGGCAGGCCGGCGGCTCGGAAGGCCTCGGCGAAGCGCTCGGCGCAAAGCGGCGTCTGGGCGGAATGCTTGAGGATCACCGCGTTGCCCGCCATCAGCGCCGGCACGACCCCGTTGACCGCGGTGAGATAGGGGTAGTTCCAGGGCGCGATCACGAAGACCACGCCGAGCGGCGTGCGCCGGATGAAGCGCGTGAAGCCCGCCTTGTTCCCGACCTCAAGGTCGGCCAGCGCCTCTCCGGCGATGCCGATCATGTAGCGGGCGCGCTCCTCGAAGCCGCCGACCTCGCTCGGCGTGTAGCGGATCGGGCGGCCCATTTGCCTCGTGATCTCGGCCGCGATCTCGGCTTTCCTGGCCACGAAGGCATCGACCGCCCGGCCAAGGATCGCAGCCCTCTCCAACGACCGGAACGGCACGCCAAGCGGCCTGCGCCCGTCGCGCCCGCGCGAGGGCCTGCTCGATCTCCCGGTCGCCGGCCAACGGCCGCTCGACCAGGACCTCGCCATTTGCCGGGGAGATCACGCGAATTCGATCGTCCGCCATCGAGGGCCTCGCTTGGGTCAGATGGGCGCTGCAAGGGGGACGATGATAGGAGGGTTGGTCCGCGCGACAAACCCCTTGAGGATCGATCAGCGCCGTCGCGGCGCGATGCTCTCGGTGAGGAGCGCCAGCGCCGGCAGAAGCAGCAGCGCGCCGAGCATATTGGCGAGAAACGCGAACCCGAGAAGGATGCCCATGTCGGCCTGGAACTGCAGCGCCGAGAACACCCAGAAGCTGACGCCGAGCGCCAGGGTCAGCCCGGTGAGCAGCACCGCCTTGCCGGTCACGCGGAGCGTCTCGCGGTAGGCCTGGGCGAGCTCCAGCCCCTGGTCCCGGAATCGATCGAGGCGTGAGTACACGTAGATGCCGTAGTCGACGCCGATCCCGACCGCGAGCGCCGCGACGGGCAGGGTCGACAGCCTGAGGCCGATCCCAAGGGCTGCCATCAACCCATAGACCAGCACCGAGACCAGGGCCAGGGGAAGCATGATGCAGAGCGCGGCGCGAAGCGATCGAAAGGTCAGCAAACAGAGCCCGATGATTGCGGCGTAGATAGAGAGCAGGATCGGAAGCTGCGCGGCCTCGACGACGTCGTTGGTCGCTGCCATGACGGCGAGATTCCCGGTCGCGAGGCGGAAGGTGAGGCGCGCCGAGCCGTTGGCGGCGGCGTAGCTCTCCACGGCGTCGACGATCCGGTCGATGGTGTCCGCCTTGTGATCCTGGGCGAAGATCAGCACCGGCATGGCGCTGCAGTCGGCGTTGAGCAGGCCGGAGCTGGTCTCGATCGGCGCGATCGCCTGGGCGAGGCTGCTCTCGTTGCGGGGCAGCACGCGCCACTTGAGGCTGCCCTCGTTCCAGCCCGCGTGGATGGTCTTGGCGACCTGGGGCAGCGAGAGAGTGGATCGTACGCCCGGCAAATTCGCCATGTGCCATTGAAAGCGGTCGATCTCGGTCATGACGTCATGGTCGATGCAGCCGTCGGGCTCGGTCTCGACGATGACCTGCAGCACGTCGACGCCGATCGCGAAATGGCGCGCGATGTAGGCGCTGTCCTGGTTGTAGCGCGAGTCCGGACGCAGCTCGGCGATGCCGGGATCGAGATCGCCGATCTGCAGATCGCGGCCCTCGATCAGAGCGAACGCAAGCAAGCCGAGCGCGGCGAGGACACTGATCATGGCACCTCTGGGGCGGGCCAGCGCAGATAGTGACCGGTAGAGCCAAGGCAGGTGTGCTCCTCCTCGGGCAGCCGGCCGGTCGCCGACGAAGGACAGCAGGATCGGCAACAGGAGCAGATTGGTCACGATCAGGGCCGTGACGCCCAGCGCGGCGGCGATCGCCAGCTCCTGCACGATCGGGACCTCGATCAGCGCGATGGCCAGAAAGCCGAGCAGGTCGCTGACCAGCGCGGTTCCGCCCGGCACCAGCAGCGAGCGGAACGCCAGACGGGCAGCGGCCGTCCGGTCGGCGCCGAGCACGCGTTCAGCATCGTACGCGCTGATCATCTGGATACCGTGCGAGACCCCGATCGCGAAGATCAGAAAGGGGAGCAGGATCGACAGCGGATCGAGACCGGAGCCCGCCAAGCGCTGGATCCCAAGGCTCCAGACGACGGCGATCAGGGAGCAGACCAGGGCGAGAGCGGTGTGCACGATCGAGCCGAGAAACAGATAGACCACGATCGCGGTGATCAGGAGGGTCGCTCCGAAGAAGGCAACCACGCCGGCTGCGCCATCGGCGATATCGCCCATTGCCTTGGCGAAGCCGATGATGTGGATGTCGATCCGATCGTCGACGAATTCCTCGCGGATCGACCGCTCGAGCTGCTCCGCCACGTCGAGATAGTTAAGGCTGCCCCCGGCCTCGGCATCCTGCTCGAGCAGCTCCGCACTGATCAGAGCGGCCGAGAAGTCGTCGGCCACCAGGCGCCCGGCAAGATCGGCCTTGAGAACGTTCTCCCGGACCTGCTCGACGTTCTTGCGGGTCGGCTGGAAATCCGCCGGGATCACGTTGCCGCCAGCGAAGCCGCCCTCCACGATCTCGACGAAGCCGACATTCGGCGTGAAGAGCGAGCGCACCGAGCTTCGATCGACTCCCGGCAAGAAGAAGACGGCATCGGTGACCTGCTCGAGCGTTTCGAAGAAGTACGGCGTGAAGATGTCGCCATCCCTGGCGCGGACCGCGATCAGGAGCCGGTCGGCACCGCCGAACGCCTCCCGATACTGGAGAAAGGTCTTTGTGTAGGGATGCGCGAGCGGCAAGCGCTTGTCGAACCCGGCATCGATGTGCAGCTGCGTCGACTGGTAGCTGAAGAAGACCGTAGCTATGCTCAGCAGAGCGAGAATCAGAGCTCGACAACCGAAAACCGCCTGTTCGATCCGGGCAGCCATGCGTCCGCTCAGCGGGCGTGGACGGTGGTCGTGGCCTTGGTGCCGGGGCCGCGCGCTGAGATCTTGGTCAGGCCGCCTTCGCCGGCCGCCAGGAGCTGATCGGGGCCGAGCTCGATCAGGGCGGCGATGGCGCGCCGATCCGCGCGATGCCGGAGCTCGAAGCTGCGTCCCCCATCGTCGCTGAGCAGCAGCACACCACCGAGCCCGCCAAGGACGACGCTGCCGTCGGCGCGCACGAGGCCGGTCTGGAGCGTCGCGCTGGTGCCGGTTTCCACCTGCTGCCAGCTCGCGCCTCGATCTTCGGATCGGAACAGGTGACCGCGCAGGCCGAAGACCAGGATCGCGTCCCCGACTGCCAGGATCCCGAAGAACGAACCCGCGTAGGGGCTCGCCAGCTGCTGCCAGCTCTGGCCCCGGTCGTTCGAGCGCAGGAGCGAGCCGAATTCCCCGGCGATGTACAGTGCGCCATCGGGCGCTTCGGTGATGGCGTTGGCGTGCGGTCCCTCCTCTGTGCTAGGTTCGTCCTGCCAGGTCCTCCCGCCGTCGTCGGTCGACAACAGCAGCCCATACGCACCGACGGCGATGCCGCGACGAGAATTGGCGAACCAGAGGTCGAGCAGCGGGCGATCCGGTTCTTCTGACCGGCGCTGTAGTGACCAGGTGTAGCCGCCGTCGTCGCTGCGCAGGATCAGCCCGTCATGCCCGACGGCCCAGGCGCGACTGCCATCGACGATCTGAACCGCGGTCAAGGTGCTGCGGGTCGGCACCCTGGTCTGCTGCCAATGATCCCCGTTATCGCTGGAGACCAGCACATGTCCACGCTCGCCGACGACGATGATCCGCGAACGGTGCATGTCGGCATCGAGCAGCAGCGACGCTTGGGCGAGCGGCATGGGCTCCGCCCACTCGGCGGCCGAGCGCGCCTGAGCCTGCACCGCGACCAGGACCGCAGCGATCAGGCCGCGCCAGCAGGTTGTGGCCAATGAGGACCGCCGCTGACGCTCCGCTCGGCTCATCAGCTTGCCTCTACGTGGGCCGGCTTACCGGCGGCCGAGCCGCCGCAGCGCGTCGGGCGTGAAGTCGGCGGCATCGAGCCCGATGTCGAACTGATCGACCTCGAGCTCATTGTTCAGGCCGAAGGCCAAATACCGACCATTCTGCAGATCGTAGACGCAGAAAAGGGTCTCCCAGAGCAGCGGAATCTCATAGTAGTTGATGGTGTAGGCTTCCGCCACGCGCCAGAGCTGGCCCCGACGGTCGTAGTGGTCGGCGACGACGATCTGCCAGCTGTCCTCGTCGAGGAAGAATCGCCGTGCCGCGTAGAGATGGCTCGTGTCGTCCTTGAGCTTGGCCTCGACCTCCCACACCCGATGCAGCTCGTAACGGGTGAAGTCGGGGTTGATGTGCCCAGGCTGGATGATCTGATCATGGGTCAGAGCGTCGCTGTGCAGCCGATAGTTGTTGTACGGGATGTAGAGCTCGCGCCGGCCCACCAGCTGCCAGTCGTAGCGGTCCGGCGCACCGTTGAACATGTCCAGCTGGTCGCTGGTGCGTTGGCCGTCCGAGGCGGTACCGGGGTTGTCATAGGCGATGTTGGGCGCGCGGCGCACCCGGCGTTGGCCCGGATTGTAGGTCCAGGCCTGGCGCAGCTCGGCCTTCTGATTCAGGGTCTCGTGCACCAGGAGAATGGTGCCGGCAAGGCGTGGCGGTGCGGTGACCGACTGCAGAAGGTAGGCCAGGCGATTATCGATGCTGGCGACCGTAGCGCCCTCCTGGGCGTAGAGGTAGACGGCCTTCTCGTCGATGCGGACCTCGGTGTAGTCGCCGCCGGCGGTCGGCGTCACCTGCGCGGTCTGGCGATGGAGCGAAACGCCGCGATAGCGGAGCAGATGGTTCCAGATGGCTTCGAGCCCGTTCTGTGGGATGGGAAATGGGATGCCCTCAGCCGCATCCAGAACGCCATTGCCGTCGGGCGTGAGCTCGGCGGTGGTCGCATTGGCGATGGTCTTGTCGTAGATCCGCTGCGGCAGCGACGCGCTCCGCCGGGTCGGGTAGACGGGCATCCGCCAGGTCTCGGGGTAGCGCTCGAACATCGCGATCTGACCGGGCGACAGCCTCGCCGCGTACTGCCCCAGGTTGGCCGCCGCGATCGTGAACAGGGGCGCGTCGTCGGCATAGGGGTCGGCGTGGTGCGACCCGGGCCGGTAGCCGGCAGGCGGCCGAAGTATGCCGCCCTCCCAGGCTGGTATCGTGCCTTCGTCGTTGCCGGCGCTGATCGCGCCCAAAGGCGTCAGTTCGCGCCCGAGCCTGGCCGCCTCCTCGGCTGGCACCTTGCCCTGTGCCGGCCCTGACAGCGCCCCTATCGCGACGCCCAGAATGAGGGCTGCTCTAGTCATGGCTGCCCGTGCCTGGCTCGATGCCCATCGGACGCTCAGAAGGAATAGCTGAGGCTGATCGAGACAAAGTCCCGATCCTTGAGGAGATTGAAGTCGCCGCCGCCGAAGAAATTCGTGTACGAGACCAGCGCCTGCAGTGAGTTCAGATAGCTCGCGGCGAGAGACAGGGTGACGGCCTTGCGCCCCTCGACGAAATTGCCGAGAGGCTGTGGCGTTGTTCCGTCGACGTCATGGGCGAATGCGATCTGCGGCGACAGATTGACCGCGCCCACCGCGCCAAGGTACTCGGCGCGCAGCAAAATCCGATAGCCCCAGGAGAAATCGTCGGCGAAGCCGTCGGTCGTGGTCGCAGGTTGGACCGGACCCAACGGCGGCGGCGGATTGTCCGTGAAGAACGGGTTGCCGCTCGTGAACGTGCCGGGGCCGTCGTAGCGGAGGTCGTCCTTGCTTTCCATATCGCGGATATAGGTCCCGCCGACTTCGCCCACGACGATCCATTGGTCGGCGCCAAGCTTAGGGTCGAAGAGCTGGCTAAGCGTCATCTGCCCTTGCAGGACGTCCTTGCGCCGAAAGCCGGAAATCTCCTCGTCGAAGCCGAACGTGCCGAGTTGGTTCTGCCCGAACAGCGCCGGATTGAGCGGCGACAAGCCGGCCAACAAGAGCTCGCTGTCGTCGACCTGAAGGGGCTGGTCGAACCTATAGGCGAACTCGCCCTGAAGCGCGAGCCCGCTGGCGCCGAGGGAGGTGTTGAAGCTGGCGCCGATCAAGTGGATGTCTTCCGGGTACTCGACGAAATAGCGTGCGCTCTCGGCGTAGTCGCCGGCCGCAACGCCGGCGAGCGTACCGGTGCGGGCGCTGATGACCGGCAACCGGCTATGGTGTCGGATGTAGTAGAGGCCGAATTCGGTGTCGTTGAGCGGCTCGGCGAAGTAGCGCAGCGCGAGCCCGAACTGGCCGGCATCCCCGGCCTCGTTGTCGGAGCCGCGCGGAATCGAGGTGCCGAGCGGCGGGTTGGCTCCCGGCGGCAGCGGCGGGTCGTCGGTGATCGGCGGTTGACCGAATCCCAGGAAGACGCGCTCGCCACCCGGACTGGCGAAGTCGTTGGTGGAGAAGAAGGTCCCGGCCGGCTCGATCTCGGTGTTCTTCTCTTGAAGCTGCCAGAAAACCTCTGCGGACAGTCTCTCGGTCACCCCGAGGCTGGCATCCAGCGCCAGCACCGGCTCGAGCGCGTCGCGCAACTCTGCGCCCGCGACCCGCAGCTTGGTGACGTCGACCGGATTGATGATATTGATGCCATTTTGGATGAATGTGCTCTCGCCCCAGCTGATGACTTGGTTGCCGAACCTCACGTGGAGCGGGGCGCTAGCGATCATAAGATCTGCGCTGGCATAGGCGTCCAGGAGTTCGACATCGCGCCCAGCCTTATCCTTGGCTTCGCTGGTGAACTCGGTTCGTTCGGGCTCGATGTCCATGATCGCCGCATCGTAGAAATAGAATACGCGGCCGAAGAAGCCGAAGTTACGCCAGGTCACATCCAGCTCGTGCGTGACGTTCGCGGCAAGCGAGGTCAGATCACCCTTGTCGAAGTTAAGATTGCCGTCGTCCCCATTGATCGAATTGGCACGACCGCCGTTGGCGACGCCAATCAGGTCGGGATCACGATCCTGGACGCGAAGCGACGCCCCTAGGGTGACGGTCGTGTCGAGATGACCGGCGATCGCACCATCCTCGCTCCGCAGCTCGATCGCCCGCGCCGGGTCCGCGACGCCGCTGACTGCGAGCCAAGGCCAAGGAGAGCAGGCACGAGTTCAACTGGTAGGCGGGCACCCGATCTCTCCCTCGACCAGCCTAACGCTTGCATGGCAACCGTACCGCCGCATCCCCGAGCATGCGCTATGGGACACCAGTTGAGCCGCAACTGCAAGTCTTCGGCTCTGGCGGAAGGCTTCGCGGTCTGCGTTCGTACGGGTCGACGTCGACAACGATGCCGGCGGGTTCGCTACGCCACCGTCACGGCGCAGTCTTGTAGAACAGAAATGATCCGATCGCTGCGATCGGTAGCAGGTCGCGTGCCCAGGCCGGGTTCGCTTCGATGCGGTGAAACGTGGTCGCCCCGAGCGTGGGATCGACCAGGCTGCCACGCAGCGCCCGCCGCGCGACGCGCCGGCCGAGCTCCATCTTGGTCTGGCAAATTTCGCCCATGGACTGGTGGAGGAACGCAGATGGCTCAGCCTCGGCGAGACCGGAATCCTGGCCAGGCCAAGCCTGACCACGACCATTCACCAGAGCGGCCGCGAGCGCCTCCAGGACCGCGCACGTTCTGATCGGCTCCCACCGTCAGCAGGGTAGCCGCAAGCCGTTCGACGCTGGCCCGGTTCCCCGGATCCAAAGCCGGATCGCGTTCAGCTCGCATCGGCACCACCGACGTCCTGCGGGCGCTCGGCAGGCTCGCTGAACCGGTACGGTCGGTGCCTGTTGGCGTGGTGCTCAGCCTGGAAAGCATAGGTGAGCCGGGCTTCGAGCCGCAGCAGATGATCGGTGAGACGCTGCTCCACATCCTTGAGATCGGAAACTGTGGCGTAGAGCCTCGCGACCTCGAGCTTCGATTGGGCAAGGTTTTCGAGAACCATGCTCAGATTGGCCTGGATCTCCCTGTAGACCCTGAGAAGCGAGCGCTCCGCCTCGCGCCGGCCATAGTGGGCCATCCAGAAGAGGCAACCGAGCGCCGGCACCTCGACCGCCGTGATCCACCAAACCCAACTGATCGTCCATTCCCCATTCATGAGCTTTCCTCCCGAAGGCAAAGACAAGCGGGGCGGCGCGGCTCACCCTCGAACTCGAGCCGCAGAGCCCGCCGTGTTTAGGGCTGGAAATCGACGCCGACCGCCTGCATGGCCTGGCCCGGTCGCCAGTCCCGTCGTCGGCCTGGAGCACACCGCCGCAGACGAACGGGCTCCGACAACAGGCAGCCGCTGACGGCGTCGAGACCGTCATCGCGACAGCGCCGACCAGGCCGCCATTCGCGCATCTCCTCGACGAAGCGGGTGCTCCAGACGGCGGCATGGGCGCGCAGCGCACCGGCCGCGAGGAGGGGATCGAAGGCATCGAGAATTCGCTGGTCCTTGGTGCGGTGCGAGACATGCTCGATCACGGGGCACGCCAAACCCAGCGCATGCAGCTCCCGCCGCAAGAGAGCCGGCAGAAAGCGACCCAGACCGTTCGTTTCGAGCGTGATCGAAGGCAAATACATCTGCTCCGCGAACCGAGCCACCTGGCGGCAGAGCTGGGTCGCCTCGTCGACCTCGCCAACCAGCCCTGGCTCGTGGGTGAGATAGCGGATGTCCTGCAGCCAGTAGCTGCCATCGCCATCGACGAACACCGCTGCCACCACGCTTGCATCGCCGGTGCCCGGGGCGCCGAAGGCCGGATCCCACCAGCCGGTCGCCGAGACCATCCGGCGCCCGGCGATCGAGAGCACAGTCTCGCCATTGCCTTCGCGATACTCGAGCGGCGCGTCGTATCGAACCAGCCGGTCCGGATCGAGCCGGACGTCCTCCACGCTGCGCGGTCGCAGCATCATCTGGCTTTCGAACTTGGCCGGACCGGTCCGCCGCCTGATCTGCTCCACCTTGTCGAGCGGGAAACGCTCGGGCCAGCAACTCTGACCACAAGCATCGAGCAGCGGAATCCGGAGCCGTCGATAGTCGGCCAGGAATGCCGCCTCTTCGCCAGCTTCGGCACCCACCTGGTCGACATAGATCGAGTAGTAGCTATGCGGCGTGCCGACGTAGAGCTGCAGGCCGCCAGGTACCAGCACATACTCGGTCTCGCGCAATCGTTGGCGCAGCTCGGCACGCTTGTTGGGCGTCGCGCAGGTGTTCGGCACCTCCACGTCATCACAGATCACGACATCGGCGCGCGAGCCGGTGATGTTGGCGGCGATCCCGCGGGCAAGCAGGGAAGGATCGCGCTGGGTGAGCCCTCGCCGGACCGTAAACTGATCGGCTGCCCACTGATCGGCCCGCCTCGGCACCAGGATCCGGGTCAGCGGGTGGCGCTCGATGATGCGCTTGACGTTGCGCACCATCTTGCGCGCCAGGTCGTGCTCCGCGGCGAGCACCAGGATGCGGAGATCCGGATCGTTCAGCAGGAGCCAGGCGCAGAACACGCCGACCAGCGTCGACTTGCCTGCGCTGCGGAACACGAGAAGGACGAGGCGGCGGTCGCCCTGCTGCCAACTCCTGTGGAGCCACGCCGCGATCTCCATGTGCAACGCGGGGGTGCTCTGACCCTGGCAGCGGTTCCAGATCCAGAGGAACTGGCGAAAGCTGACCTCGTTGGACGGCGCCTTGCCCCCCTTGCGTTGGAGTGCGCTTGTCCACCGGGGCTCAGGCGGACGCGCCGACCACATAGACCGCGACCGTGTGCGGCGGACCGGACCGTCGGTTCTCGATGTAGATCTTGCCGTCGGTGTGGGCGGAGTAGGTGAACTTCCCGGCTGTGCCGGTGGTGCCGGTGAGCGCCGTGAGCTGGCGTACCTCGACGTCGCTGGGGTTCGTGACGCCCTTCGCGAGCAGTTCCGTGTGACCCAGCCCGTCCGCGCGATAGGAGAAGATCGCCGTGATCGGGTCGCCGAGGCTGAGATTGGTCGCGAAAGCTTGGACCATGCCTATGGTCGCCGGCGGCGTGAAGCTGACGGCTGTGTTCTGGGCAATCGTGAAGGTGACGAGCCGGACCTTGGCGCCATTGACCGCGCCCTGGTCGAGCTCGACCCCTGAGATCTGGACCGCCTCATCGCCCCGACCCGGCCAGTAACGGAGATCGGCGTTCGCCCCGAGAATCTCGATCTGCCCGACCGGCATCGGGTTGTGCGCAGAGAAGACCCGGCAATGATCTTCGGCGCGCAGCCAGACGAACTGACCGGCCGGCGCGCTTGCGCCGACGCTGCCTACCGTGGCGGTGCCAAACCGACCGACGACCCGGATCACGTCGCCGGCCTGAACCAGCGGCGCTACCGTGGCGGTCGCGAGCTCGATCGAGGCCGTGGTCGTGGTCTGGCTGACCACCTTGTGCACCACGCCGCCCCGGGTCGCCTTGAGGGAGGTCCAGTGATCGTTGATATCGTCGGCATCGCTCGCCAGGACCATCAGATCGCCGGGCTGCAGTAGGTTGAGATTGGTGCCGCCGCTGAGCTGAACGAGGGCAACCTCGGTACGTTCGGCGCGAACGTTCTCGGCGATCAGGTTGGCCGCCGCCACGGTCTCGGCGCCGGCCTGCAGGTCGACGGCCGCGCCCGCGCGCTTGCCGCTGGCGTCGAGATGACAGCCTCGCAGCCCGATCGATTGACGCGGCCCCGCCTCAATGTCGGTCTCGAGATTGTTGGCGAAGGTCGCATCGGAGAACTCGATTCCGCGCCAGCCGCTGGCGGGCCCGTTGAGCTCGAGCGCACGGCCGCAGGCAGACAGCTTGCCGCCGCGGAGCGCCAGCTGCCGGAACGAGACGGCGCCGTCGGCCAGGACCCCATTGGTGCAGGCATGGAACTCAGCGCGCGACAGAAAGACCGTCGCCGGGGTGCCTGCCAGGAGCTCGACGCCGGTGCGGTTGAAGGCGAAGCGGCAGCCGATGATCGCCCCGACGCCGCCTTGGATCACCAGGGCGCTCTGGCAGGCCATAACCTCGACGCCGTGCAGGATGGCACCCTCCGTGCCGCCGAGGATGGCGATTCCGTCCAGGTTGACGCCGTTGAGATCGATATCGGCCGGGCCGCTCGGCACGACGCTCGCGCCGGGGCCGAGGAGCCGCAGCCCGCTCAGCCTTGGACCACTCCCCATGAGCTGCAAGGCCGCGCCGCTGGACAGGGCCAGCTTGAGGGTCGAGCCTGCGCCCTCGCCGACCAGCGCCACACCGTCGAGCGTGAGCGATGCTCCCAGGAGGTAGGCGGTCGGGTTCGCCGGCACGTAGACCGGGCTCGAGCGGGTCTGCGCCGTCGCGATCGCCGCCTGAAAGGCCGCGGCATCGTCGGTCACGCCATCTCCGATGGCGCCGAAGTCGCGGACATTGACCAGCGCGGCGAGGTGCTCGCCCAGGGCTCGGGCAGTGGTGCCGCCGCTCGGCGTCACCAGCAGTCCGCTCGCATCGCCGCTCGAGGGCAGCTCGGCTTGGCCGAAGACCATCGGCCGGCCCGCGCTGTCGAAGCCGAGCAGGCGGTTGGCACGCTCTGCGCTTGGGGGCAGGCAGAAGTCGAGCTCGCCTTCGGCCGGGAGCCCACGCAGCGCGCGACCGAGCTCCTCGCGGTCCTCCTGGACGAGGAGCATGACCCGATCGAGCTCAGCGTTGATCGCAGCCGCGCGGAACGGACCCCCGTCGACGAACTCGGTCTCACGGATGCCCTCGGTCCGCCGCAGCAGCGTGACGGTGGTTCCAGGCAGCCGGCGCGTCGACGAAGCGTGACCTCGCCACCTGCAGGGTCGGTCAGACCATCGATCGCAAAGCCGGTCGCTTGCATGTCGTTCACGAACACCAGCAGGTCATCGCTGGCCAGCACCGGGAAGGGGAAGCCGAACGTCGTCCGGCTGCCATCGCCGCTGTACTGAATGCGCGGTTGCGGGTCGCGGGTGAAGGTGTTCGACATGTTCGGAGAGCCTCTCTGAAGGGGGCGGCAGGCGTGACCTGAGCTACAGGTCGAGCAGGGAGATCAGGCTACCGGATCTCCGGCCGAGGGCAGACAGGGCGCTGCTCCCTGCGCCGCCTGCCAGGTCGAGCAGATTGTTCTGACGCGAGCGGCTCGCGCTGCGCCGGATGTCCGAGATCCGCAGGCCCGATGCGGCGGCCCGCGCCTGCTCGGTGGCATCGGCTTCCTCGATCAGGCCGCGCAGGACGGCGTCCGCCGATCCGCCGCCACCCACCCCGGCGGCGCCGGCGCGCGCGCGCTGGGTTGCGAGGCGCCGGCGCAGCTCGTCCTGCTGCTGCCGCCGCTCTTCCTCATCACGCTGACGGATCGCGCGAATCTGCCGATCACGCTCCGCGTTGACGTCGCTCGATTGCCTCTGGGAGGCCTGCTGGGCAAGCGCAAGGTTGAGGCCAATCGAGGCCAGACTGCTGAGAGCACCCATCAGCTGTTCACCTTCACTTCCGTGGTTGCAGAGAGAAGCGCGCAGGGCAGGGGCGCGGCCTGCTCGATGCGCCAAGGCGGCTGTTCGGCACCCCGTCGCCAACCTAGCGCGCGAAGCGAGAGGTCGCCGCTGAACGGGCTCGGGTCGCGATCCTTCGGGCCGCCGCCGATGGTATGCAGCGCGACTTCGCGCAGGCCATCGCCGGTATCGATGCGCAGGCTTTGCGTCTCGAACAGGCGGAGCGTGACGCGGACCGGCCTGTAGGCGGGGGCCTGCCCGACGCCGCGGCCCGGCGCCAGGACGGCCGGCAGGGGCTCGATCACATGAGTGAACGGCAAGCCGACGATCAGATCGCGGGCCGGCTCGGCGAGCGTCACCTGGCCGCCGGTGACCACCGCCTGCTCGACCACCACGTCATCGGCGATCAGCGCCACGGTCTGACCGTCCAGATGATCCAGGCCATCCCAGACCAGGGTCGGATCGGGCTCGCTCAGGCGGAGGCCCGAATCGACCATCAGGAGGTCGTCCAGCTGCTCGATGAAGACGCCGTTGACGCGCTCGACGAGCACGAACGTCTGGCCGCCGGCGCTCGCGACCGAAAGGAAGCTGCCGTCGGTCTCCTGCCGGCTCCAGGCGGCGATATCGGCGATACGGTAGATTGCGATCGTCGCGAGCGAGCCGTTCGCCATTGCGATCATGAAGAGCCGCCGACCCGGGTCGAAGTCCTGGTCGACCGGGTCCTGCACCAGGTGCCGGGCGAGCAGCGCCAGATCGGCCGCCTGGTAGGCCTGCTCGGTGTCGACGAACAGGAACTCGCGGATCTCGCGGCCGTTGCGCGCGGCGAACAGCGTCGCGCCATCGACGTCGCGCGGCGGCACCTGACGATCGCGCGGCGACCCGATCCGGCTCTGCTGCTGGACCTGAATATTCTCCGGCGTCAAGGGCTCGCCGCTGACCACCCATTCGCCGACGCTGGTGAACACCTGCAATTGACGATCCGGCATCAGACTGCGGACCGCGGGTTCGTTGTTGGCGGCGAGCCGAAATGCTATCGCCTCGTCGGGCAGGCCGGTGCCGAGATCGAAGTTGAAGTGAACGCCCGTCTTCGACAGCCAGAGCCCGTTCGGCAGGTCGCGCGAGCCGCCGATCACCATGCGATCCTGATGGAACGAGACCGAGACCGGCCAGCCCCTCGCATCGCTGAACGCCAGCTCGTCCCAGTCGGTCGTCGCAGTGGTGATCACCGGGTCCTGAAGCACCAGCCCGACGGCCTGGGTGCTCGTCTGGATATTCGTGAGCTGAATCTGCTTCCCCGCGATGCGCAGGATCCCGCCGAGATGCTCGGCCACGAACACCGGTTCCGAGGTCACCAAGGTGACCGTGCCGGTCGCGGCACTGGACTGGATGCCCACGTCGGGATCCGCGAAGCGGGCGAACGGTTCGCTCGTTACCGCGGGCGAGCCGATTTGCGCGAACTGCCAGGGAGCGATCGTCCAGACCGTGTCGCTCTCGCGAGTAAGCCGTTGGGGCCGCACGTCAGGGTGCGTCAACAGCAGGCTTTGCTTCCGCTGCGCCCAGGCGATCTGCGCGACCTGCGCTTCGTTCCAGGGGGTCGCGACGGTGGCGCGGAGGACGCCATTGCGGAAGATCTTGACCTGGAAGTCCGAGAACGCCAGCAGATAGGCCTGATCGGGGCCCGTCTCCATCGCCACCAGGCGGCCGCGGCCGGCGGCATTCGCCACATAGGCCAGGCCCGGGCGCCGGCGAACCCCGCCGGTGGTCTCGACCACCACGTTGCGCAGCTTGGCGGCGCCGCTCAGGTAGGACCGAAGCTCGGTGCGGCCGAGCATGCGCGGGTCGAGCTCGCCCGCGCTGAAATCGGTCTGGGTGAGGAACGCCTGGGTCATCCGAGGCGCGCCGCGATCAGCGTGAAGTCCTCGACCTTGGCCGGCGTATCCTGCTGGCTGTCGATCAGCCGGGCGAGCCTGAGCTCGTCCTCTGCGAGACGTGTGAAGCGGTCGGCGCGCGAGGTGTTCTCGGTCAGGGGCAGGCAGAACTCGGCGGCGAGACGAGTGACCAGCGCCGGCACGAAATAGGCAGGGAAGTCGCCCTCGCTCGGCCGATACAGGTAACAGAGCACGACCGATTCCGCGTCGGTGTGCAGTTGCCGGTTGACGATCTGGTAGGTCAGGCCGCGGCCACGCCCGGCGTCGCCCGCCGACAACGCCTGCAGGAGATCGTTCGGCAGCTGGTAGGCGTAGGTGAAGTCGGTCGGCGGCGGACCGGCCAAGCGAGCGAGCTCGCCCTTCTTGGTCGCGAATGACCAGGGATGTGCGCACAGCATCGCGTCGCGGACGAGGGGATAGAGGCGCGCGGCCACCCGCGCCTCGGCGGTGCCGTCCTCGAAGGAGCTGATGCTGTCGGCGCCGAGCTTGATCAGGGCGCTCGAGCAGAGCTCGATACCGTTGAGGGCCATGGCGGGCGATCCTTAAGACGGGGGTTCGGGCAGCACGCGGAAGTCAGACCGACCAGCCGATCTGAGGCCGCAGCAGTTGCAGGAGCCGTTGGCGCTCGACGGCGAGAAACGCGATGACGCAGTCGCCGTTCTGATACCCGACCAGGAAGGGGAGCCCCGGGAGGGCGTAGACCGTGACCTTCTCGGGACGGAGCGGCAGATCGGGTCGCCGGGCGGCGTGCCACAGCTGAACGAACGGTTCGCAGCATCGCACGATCGAACGCATAGCGCTGGATCTGATCCGGAACTCGCTGCTCGAACAGCGAGACCATGATCCCAGGGCAGGCGCGGCTCGCGCCCTCCGCCTCCGCGATCGCAGGCGCATCCGGACGGAACAGCACCAGGAGCATCAAGGCACTCGCGAGCAGTCTTGGCATCGCCGTCTCCTCGAGAATGGGCCGGGTCGGGGCAGCTGGAGCTGATCGTCGACCAGGCCGACGCGGACGGTCCGTATTGGGCGGGCGAGGTCGCCCGTAGCGGAGGCGTGCGGACCGCGCCGACTGAGGCGCGGCCCGCGACATGACCTCAGTCGGCGTCGGCGCTGCCGAAGCCGGTGATGTCGGCGACATCGACGATGCCGGCAGCGTTCGAGTTCACGATGAACACGCCGCTCTGGACGGTGCCGGTGATGTTGGCGTTGGCGAAGATGAAGTCACCGACGCGCAGCATGCTCGCGGCCTCATTGAAGTAGCCGGTGGTGTCGACCGTCAGGGCCGCATCCGGCGTCTTGTAGTGCCACAGGGTGAAGCCGTTCGCGTAGGTCAGCGCGCTCAGGTTGTTCGAATCATAGGCCATGCTCAGCTCTCCAGGCTCGGCATCTCGATGACGCCCTCGCCGTCGATCAGGCAGGCGCCCTGGCTCATCGAGTTGGACACGAAGTGCGCGGCGCGGTCGCCGTGCCAGGTCACGTCGGTCACGACCTCCTGGCCGATCGCGTGGCCGATCGCGCTGCGGTGGTACCAGAAGCAGCGGCGCACACTGCTGCTCAGCTGGAGGCCCGAATGCGGCAACCAGAGGGTGCCCAGCCAATGCTTGGCCTGGGTGCCGCGCCACGGCAGCTCGTCCGGCCCGACGAAGTCGGCGTTGGCGAACTCCGCGATCTCGAGCAGGTCGGACCACTGCTTCCAGCCGATCACCGCATAGCGCTGGCCATCGTCCGGAACGTCCTTCTCGCCGAGCTTCTCGAAGGCCTCGAGCACCTTGGCCTTGGTCAGGCCGTCGGTGCCGGCGCCGGCCACGTTGGTGGTCTGGCCGAGCCCCGTGATGATCATCTCGTCGGTCTTGCGGCCCAGCGCGAAGGCGCCTGCGTTGGCCAGGACCTGGCGCTCGTCGATGTTGATCTTGAGCTCGTCCAGGTGGTCGACCCAGTCGCCGGCGTAGAAGTCCAGCAGCTGGCACTCGATCGGGGTGTGGTCGACGTTCATGACCGGCACCTTGCCGTGCCGCGCCTTGGTCGAGGCGCTGCCCTTGCCGACCTTCTGGAAGACCGTCGAGCTGCCCTGGACACCGTTCTTGACCCGCACGGTGTTGCGCAGCTTCGAGCCCATCCGTTGATAGGCCTGGTGGACCTCTTCCTCGAACTGCTTGACGAAGGCTTGATCAATGGTGGTGGACAACGTTCGTCCCTCCTTGGTGGTGGCGAGAGACGACGCACGGTTGCTCCGCCGCTGTCGGGCCGGGCCCGTGCCCGGTGCCCCGATGCGCTGCGGGCCGCGGTCTCGGCAGGTGCGCCCCGCCTGGGCGGGCGAAAGGTTTGCGGGCCCGTGCTTGGCCTGAAGCCGAGCATGGGTTGTTCCGCGACCTTCCGCCAAGAACTTGCGAAGAGCGGCGGCGCCCGGCGGCGATCACCGCTCCCGTGGGTTTAGGCAGCCTCGGCCCAGCCTGTGCCGTCGGACCAGCGAGTGCCGTCCGACCAGGGCTCGCCGCCGACGACGCCGTCGATGATCACGTTGATGCTGGCCGGGCGGATCACGATCTCGCCGAGCGGCATGGTCGCCCCGCTCAGCACGACCACGTTGCCGGTCCCGGTACCGTCCATGTTCTCGAGGCTGGTGGCGCCTTGCCGTGCGATGTGGATCCCCGCGTACTGACCAGGATTGCCGTTCGACGGGTCACGAACCCAGTTGCGATCGATCCGGAAGTCCTTCTGGGCCGTCATGTGGATGCCGTCGCGACGCGTGGTCTCGACGGTGCAGCGCTCGATGACCCCGTTCAGGCGCTGAGTCGCGCTGGACTGGCCGCTCAGGGCGATGCCGTGATAGCCGCAGTTCTTGGCCAGCATCAGGATGACCGTGATGTCGTCGCTGTCGTAGACAACCAGCCCTGAACCATTGCCGCCAACGGGATTCGGAATGCCGACATCCTGGGCCGTCAGATCGGCGCAAAGCCATCGATTGGATTCGCGCTCGATGTGGAACCCGTCACCCTGGCACTGCAACGCTCGGCAGCCGATCAGGCGACCGTCGGTGACGCCGGAGAAGCCGAACCCGATTCCCTTGTTGTTGGCTTCGCCGATGTAGTTACGGGCGGTGCAGCCCAGCACGTCGACGAAGCTGGCGCCGAACGTCTGGCAGTTGAGCTGGACACCGTCGCCTTCCGAGCCACTGCCGGGGTGCTCGAAGGTCGAATCGCGCAGCGTCAGCCGAGCAAGCCCGGGCGGATCCGGCGCGAACACGCCGTAGCCTTTGCCGAGGTGATCGCAGCCGGCGAGAAGCAGGTCGGTGGTGTTGGCCTCGATGCACAGGAAGGCGCGCTGCGTACCCCTTGAGATCAGCCCGAGGAGCTGCAGGCCGACAGCGCCGATCGCACGGATGCTGTCGCCATTGTCGAGCACGTCCGCCTGGTCGAGCGTCAGCCCGTCGGTGTCGAACAGAACGCTGGTCCCGGTGACCTCGAGCAGAGCCGAATTGGCCGGAAACGACGACAGCGCCCGGATCGCCCCATCGCCCCTGACGATCAGGTCGTCGGCGCTGATCAACAGCTTGTTGCTGGTGCGGAAGGTGCCGCCGGAAAGGACGACCTGGTCACCGGGCTGCCAGGCATCGATCGCCGCCTGGATCGCCAGCGTGTTGTCGGTGATCCCGTTGGGCGTGCCGTTGGGGAAGTCTTGCGGGCGCCGGTCAACCACCTAGAGGCTCCACTTCGCATTCGCCCATGCGACCAGTCGCTGCTGGTCGGCAGTGGACAGTGCCCGCGCGGCGCCGATGGTCGCCAGAACGTCGATCGCGGCGTAGCCGAAGGGCGCACCGGCGTAGCGGCCGCCGAGCACGATGCCGGTGGGACCGCCGAAGCTGCCATCGAACGAGTCGGTGCTCGATCCGGCGCCATCCCGCAGCTCGCCCGTGCCGTTGCTGATCGACCAGATCGCGATCTGTGCGGCGGAGCTGTCGGCCAGGGTCAAGCTCAGCGGGTTTGCCTCGGCCGAGCGGCCGAAGCAGCTGCATCTCGAAAGAGGCGGCCGAGGCGTTGCGGAAGGTCCAGAAGTCCGTGTGGTCGGTGCCAGCCGGCGGAAGCGCCGACAGGATACCTGCGAAATCGGTCCGCGCGCGCACCCGGTAGACCACGCCCACCGAGAACGGTTGCAACGTCGGGAGGGCGCCGGTGAGCGCCAGGAGATCGTCGGCTCCGTCGAACCTGACCACCTCACGTCCCGCCTCGTCGGAGGTCTTGAGCGGTCGGCCCGCGCCGCTCTGGACCCAATGCCTGCCGTTCTTGCTCAGGTCGTTCCATTGATCGACCGCATCGCCGGTCAGGGCGAAGCCGCTGGCAGCCGACGTCGTGGAGCCAGGCCAGGTCGGCACCGATGAAGCGCGGGTTCCACGCCAGGCCATGGCGGTGCTGCACGTAGGTTTCGAGCGCGTCGCGCTCGGCGGGCGTGAGCTCGCGCGGATAGAAGCCGATCTCGTAGATGTCGACCGCGCCGAAGCGGAACACCACTCCCTCATTGTAGCGCGCACCGATGACCATCACCGCAGGAGCTCCGAACGGTGCGAAGCTCGATGTATCGCCGCGGATGCCGTTCAGGTCGCGCAGCTCGACGTCGACGCCGTCGTCGTCGAAGGTCGCGAGGGCATATTGCTTCTCCGTCGAGTTCGACCCCCTGCGCGACGACCTGGTTGGGCTGTATCGATCGGCCGAACAGCTGGATTCGGTATCTGCTCGCCTGTTCGTATTGGAAGGTAAAGAACTGCTGGTGGTCGGTGCCCGTCGCCGCCGACGCCGTGAAAATGCCGTGGAAGTCGACCGGCGTGCGGACCCGATAGACGACGAAGAAGGTGAGACCACCCGAGAGGTCGGGAGGAGACGCGACCAACAGCGCGTCGTCGATCCCGTCGAAACGCAGCAGGCGCCGACCCGCGAGGTCCGTCGTCTTGGCGGGTCGACGCGACGGGTTCGGCTGGGCGGCATCATTGCCGTTGCCGCTCAGATCGCGCCAGGTCCCGCCGGCGTAGCTGCTCACCTCGGCGTCGTACCAAAAGGCGAGGCCCGGCAGTCGGGTGGGTAGGAACGGCGGCGGCAGCGGCCGGTGCGTCGCACTCAGACGCAGGCGTCCGCTCGATCGCAGCCCGAGAACTGTCATGCGTCACACGCCCCATTTGGCGCTGGCCCAGTCGATCAGCTTCAGCTGATCGCTCGCGGCCAGGGCGGTGGTGACGCCGACCGTACCCATGACGTCCACCTCGGCGTAGTTGAAGGGGCCAGCGTTGTAGCGCGCGCCGAGGACGATCGCGGCGGGTGTTCCGAAGCTGCCGCCGTAGCCGTCGGTGACCTGGCCGCTGCGGTCCCGGAGGGTTGCGGACCCGGCATCGGCGGTCCAGATCGCGATCTGCGCGACTCCGCCATCGGCCCTGGTCAACACCAGTTCTTGTTGGCCAATCTCCACCGAGCGCCCGAAGAGCTGCATGTTGTTCGATGCAGCCGTCGCAGTTTCGAAAGCCCAGAAATCTACGTGGTCCAGGCCAGTCGCCGTGGACGCCGACAGCACGCCATCGAAGTCGACGCGGTTCCGGATCCGATACACGACGGCGACGGTGAACGGCTGAAGCGCCGGTAGGGGCCCCGTCATGCTCATCACGTCGTCGACACCGTCGCACCGAACCACGACGTTGCCCGAGTTGGTGGTCTTGCTCGGCCGAGCGGTGCCACTCGCCGTCCAGTGTCGGCCGGCGCCACTGCGGTCGTGCCATTGGCCGACAAGCGCTCCGGTCAGGGTAAAATCCGACCAGTCGTCGTGCCACCAGGCCAAGCCACTGCCGCTCAGGTAAGCCGGTGACCAAGTGACCTGGTGGCGTGACTTGAGGTAGTTCTCCAGCTGCTCGAGTTCCGGCGCGGTAAGCACTCGCGTGTAGGCGCCGACCTCGTAGACATCGAGCATTCCGAATGGCGCGACTGCGAACTGGTCGTTGATCCGTGATCCGATGCTCAGGATGTCCGGTGTACCGAAGGCCGTCGAGCTGTAAGTGTCCATAGCTTCGCCGAGGAAATCGCGAAGCGCAGCGATACCTACTCCAATCGTGAATATGACAAAATTCTTGTCTCCTTGCGCCGTCGCCCGATGGGGGGTGCTGAGACTGTCAGTCTGGACGGCGTGCCCCACGAGGTTGGTCGAGTTGACGGTGGAGGTCGAAACCATCTCGAAGTACTGGTTCGCTCCAGCTCCCGTACCGGCCGCGCCCGCTCCGATGATGCCTTGGCCCTCGACATGCTGCCGGAGGCGATAGGTCATGAACACGCTGACACCGGCGGCCAGGCTTGGCGGACTGCCGACCTGCAGGCTGTCGTCGGCTCCGTCGAAGCGCATGACGGGTCGCCCGCCGGGTCCGTCGTCGCCAGGGGCCTCGCCATGCTGTCGATCGCAGTGCCGTGCCGGCCGTTGCCCGACAGATCGAATGCCTGTTGGACCGCACCGCTGGTCACCGTATTCAGCGGGTCGTTCGCCCGATACCAGAAGGCCAGAGTCGGCGAGCTGGTCCGGCAAGAATTTGGGCGATGACGACCGACGATATCTCGGGCTCAGCCCCAGTCGACCGCTCGGCCGGAGGCCAAGTCCACTCATCGTCTACTGCCGCTCGACGATCTGCGCCGAGATCGTCCCCGCGCCGGTGGCCGAGATGAACGACACGTAGCTCCACTCGCCGCCTTCGAAGATCGGCAGCTCGTGCCACTCGCCTTCAGGCAGATAGGGATCGCTGATGGCCGCCGTCACGGTTGAGCCACCCTGCTTGAAGTGAGCGGGACCGCCGATCGCGACGATGCTGACGACGCCGCAGTCAGCGGAGATCGCGGCGGCGTTGCGGCGCGGCCGTCGTCTCGGTTGCGGTCAGGTTGTGCACGGCGCCCCAGGGCATGATGGGCAGGGGCACCATGTCGTCGTCGCGCACGAGCCTCGTTGCGCTCGGCCCCTTGCTCCGGACTCTGGCCATCGTGGTCTCCTTCGATCCGACACCCGAGGTGCCGTGCTGAGTTTGCTTCACCAGAAGGCCGGCGGCCGCCGGCAGGCGCGCTTCAGGCTCCTTGGGAGGCCGAAGCGGCCGGGACGCGAGGTCCCGGTCTAGTGCTGGCTCGGATAGAGGCGCTGAAACCCGTCGGTGACCTGGGCCACGAAGGCCGGGTCGCGCTCGCGCCAGTAGCGCGGGTCGCGCATCATGCGCGTGAGTTCGGCCTCCTCCAGATGGGATCTCGGCCCGTTGGCCTCGTTCAGAACCGCCGGCTCGCGCGCCTGCATCATCTGATGGATGGCGAGCACGCCGTCGTAGCTCGACGCCAACGTCTCGAAGACTTCCTGGGCGAGGTTCGCCTGTCCCCAGGTCTTGATCTGCCGCGCCGTGGCGCGCCACGCGCGTCTCGCCGCCGAAGCGGGAGGCGAGCCGTTCCGCCTCGCGCACCGCCTGGAATTCGCCCAGCGCCTCTTCGAGCACGGGGACCAGGTGGTCCGCCGCGAGGTCGTAGACCAGCTGCGCTTGGCGCTCGGTGAACCCCGCCTGATGCAGCTTGGCATTGATCGCGGGATCTGGCTCGACCAACGCGTGACGCGACTCGATCTGATACTGCTCGGGCGATTCGGGCACGTCCAAGGTCGGCAACCTGGCCCATAGAGTCGTCGGAATTGGCGTCCTCGGCAGGCCTCGCCATGCCCGATCCGAGCTTGCGCTCGAGCTCGAGATACGACTTCAGCAGCGCCTCGGTCCGGATGGCGCTCGTCTCGGGGTTCCAGAACTTCTCCGGCACTCCGGAAGGCCGGTCGTGCCGCTCGTCGACGGCGGGCGCCGTCACGATGGCTTCGGGCCCGCCTTGGCCAGTGCCCGAGTTCGTCTGCGGCACTGCGTCGACCGTATGCGCTTGCTGTTCGCTCATTCCTGAATCACCTGATCTTGACCTGAGAGGACGATGTTGGATCAAGCGCGTCCACGCTCGATCATGGCGAGCATGCCGGCGATCGCGAAGCGCTGACCTTCGAGGTGGCGGAGTTCGGCGTCGCTCGCATTGGGCGACAAGCGGCGATCGAGGATCGATCGGGTGAGATGCGCAATCACGTCCCGGCCATCGGGCCCGGCGAAGCAGCGCGCATAGGTTCGGCACAGCTCCGACTCGGCGACATCGCTGGCCGTCCCGGCCGCCGCCTCGAACCAGCTCCAGCCGGCATCGGGGTCATTCGGCATTCGAGCTCTCCACCAGCTGCCCGGCCACGCTGTCCGCAAGCCCTCGTTCCATCGAGTTCGAGCAGGGCCAACGGCAGTTCAAAATCGCGAATCAGCTGACCGGGAACGCCCAGCCGCTCCCCAAGCCAGCGAGCGGCGGCCGGAACGTCGACCACGGCGGTAGCCTCGGCGCCCATCCGGGCGGTCGCTTCCAGCCACATCAAGGTCTCGCGCACGTCTTGGCGGGCCTGATTGCGGGCGAGGGGCGACTTGTACATGAGATCGACGTTGCGTCCGTCGAGCGCCAGCTCCGGGATCTCGCCGCGGCGGCTCAGGATCGCGATCGCACGGGATAACAATGGATTGGTCAGCTCGGTCTGCAGGCGACCGTAGATCGCGCCGAGCAGGCGGGCGGTCTCCACGCTGCGCTCGACCACCTCGGTAGCGGTCATCCGAGGACCGCCTACCGGTCCCAGCCGATCCACCAGCAAGGTATGCCAAATCCTGGCACGCAGGTCCTCGAGGACCAGATTGGAGACGTCGAACCGACCCGGAGCCTGGAGTGGCGTCAGGCCGGACGAGCCGACCGCCTTTGGAATGATGCTGCCGGGCACGAGACGTATGTTCGCCGGGTTCAGCACCCCGTCGTCATCGGCGAGCCAGATGCCGGTGACCGCGATCGAGGCGTTCTTCAGGATCAGCTCGACCACCTTATTGGCGGTTTTGATGTCCGGAAGTGCGCTCATCACCGGGGAGCGACCGTAGATCTCGCCGGCTCCCTTGAGCCAGCGGAAGCTGATGAAGGGCGAGCAGCCGAAGTGGCCGGTCGCCAACGCCGTCGGGCGCGTTGGATCCTCGGCGAGAAGCGCATAGTAGGCGAAGCCGCCATCGCTCGGCAGTACCGCTTCGACCACCGCGACCGTCCGCTCGGGCTCGGACTGGCAATTCGCAACGACGGACTTCGGCAGCTCAGCCGCCGGGAACCGGGCTTTGAGCAGGTCGAGCGGCAGGCTGCGCTCGCGGAAGTGGCCGTCGATCTGACCATCCGGACCCGCTTCGAACGCGACTTCGCTCATCGGCACCGAACTCAGGCGGAAGGCGCTTGGAACACCGATCGGTGCTTCCTCGAACAGCAGGGTCGCGCTGCCCACCGTGACCAGATCGAGGAACGCCTGGTGCATCTCGACGGCGAAGTTTGAGCGGTCGAAATGGCTTTGCACGGTCAGGGTGGCGCGATCGAGCACCTCGGCGACCAGGCCTCGCTCGAGAGGCCGGTATCGCGGCCGGGGATCAGGCCGAACCACTGCGAGGAGGGCGGGGTGAGTTCGGCGAGCAGCGAGGCGGCCAATTGATCGACCGCGTCAAGGGCGGTACCGTCGAACAGACGCTCGGCCGGGTTAGCGCCCGGGCGAACTGCCGAATCGAAGCCAGCGCCACGCTGCGGCAGAGCATAAGTGTAGCAATCCCGCCAGAGGCTCTCCCAGCAGCGCCGCCGCGCCTTGGCTCGCCGATAGCGGGCCCAGACGGCCTCGAGCGAAAGCTCTGCCATGGAACGCTACTCCGCACGCTGCTTAGAGGAGAATGGTCAGACGCCGAGACTCTGACCGGTAGCTTCACGGCCGGGCTTTGTATGGCCGCCAGTGACTAGGTTATATTCCTATTCACCCGCGCTGTCAAGAGCTGATGTGATCGGTCGCGCAGGCCCGCGGGCGGTCCCGTGACCGTCTCCGTTGAACGGACAGTGACGAAGTTATGAGCGTCACTTCTCAGGAGCCGGCACAGCTGCCATGGGGTAGCGACCCAGGGCGCACGCACGCCAAGAAGGCGCTTAGCGATGGTCACGCAGGTCAAAGGTGCCAGGATGAAGGCGCGGCGGGGCAAGTTCGGCTTGGTCGTGCCGAGCAGGACGGTGTGGCCTTGCTTGGCGTAGAACCCGGCGACGTCGAACCCGGCGGAAATCGGCAGTATCGATAGCTGGAGCCGATCTTTGAGAGGATCGCAGGTCAGCCATAGCGCGCCGTCACGGAGTGCCACGAAACAATGCCGGAAACCAGGTCGAAGCGCCCGCAGCCAAGGAAGACCGGCGTGGTCCACGAAGACCACCAGCGCCAGACGCGGGATCTGCTCACGGCTCATCGGACGATTCCTGCGGGGCGCAAGGCTTGTCGGAAGAGGGTCGCCACCGAGTGGCAAGCCCGCCGGCGGGCTAGGGACGACGAGCATCGGGGAGACTGACCGGTGGTAAGCTCTTGCCCACGATATAGGACCATAATCTAATAGATTCGTCAATGAATATCCTTATATTCCTGCTGACAGGGCGAAACCCGTCGCCTAGCGTAGCCCGCTGGGTCGCGAAGCTCCGGAGCTGATTCCTATGTTCACGCATCAAGAGGTGTGGCGTGGCATCGACCGGCTGGCCAAGCAACATGGCCTGACGGCTTCCGGCCTGGCCCGCCGCGCCGGCCTCGATCCGACCACCTTCAACCCCAGTAAGCGCATCACCAAGCAGAACAAGCCGCGCTGGCCCAGCACCGAAAGCTTGGCCAAGATCCTGAACGCTACCGCCACGCCGTTCGATAGCTTCGTTGCCCTCATGCCGGACCGACCAGGCGAGCTTCCGCAGCTGGCCTCCCAGCGCCTGCCCTGTCTGGCCCTGGACCGAGCCGAACGCGGCCGCCAGTTCGACGACTCGGGTTTTCCGATCGGCGACGAATGGGACGAGATCGATTTTCCCAACCTCGAGGACAGCCACGCCTATGCGCTGGAGGTCCATGACGACGGGATGCACCCGAGCTATCGCGAGGGCGACCTCCTGATCGTGTCACCGGTCGCGAACATTCGGCGCAACGATCGCGTCATGCTCAGGATCGCGAGTGGTGGACTGTTGGGCGGCGTGCTGCTGCGCCGAACGGCGCAGAAGATCGAGCTTGCGCCCTTCGGCGAGAGCTCGGCCGTCCGGGCTTTTGCGATCCGAGAGGTCGCCTGGCTCGCGCGCATCTTGTGGGCGAGCCAATAGCGGGAATTCGACGCACTACGATGTTTCGAATAGGCCGTGCGTACGGGCCGCAAAGAAAAATGGCCGCCGGCGGACCGGCGGCCAAAGCAAACAGGGAGGCATCACAACGTCAGGGAGGACATCGGCTTGCTCGTTGCGAGGTGTCGCCGCACAGCGGCCATCCCCATCACGTCCAAGCCGAGCCCCGGTGTAGCACGCCAAAGCTTAAGATCATCTTAAGAGGGATGGCTTCCGGAGGGGCGGCGCAAAAGCAGACAGGGTCCGCCCCTTTTTTGCGGCACTATGACCCGCCATGTGTCCGTCGAACATCGCTCCGCCGAATCGATGCACGCAGTGACCTTCTCATGAACTGCATTGGCATCGCCATGTAACAATCTGCCACATAAAGTGATTAGAGTTAAGCAGCCGTGATCGCTAGCATCCCGCCGCTGGAACGGCCAGCTAGCGTGCTGGTAGCGTCGGGACCCTGGAACTCACACCGAGAAAGCACCAGCCTCCCTGCGCCGCCCGACCGCTTAGCGACTGGTCGTCAGCTGCCACGCAGGTAGAAAAGGCCCACGGCGCCAACTCAGATGATCATTCTCGGTGACATCGTCATCATCGCTCAGAGTACCACCCATCTCCTGGCGAATTGTCCTCGATGACACGGAGCCGTGGCCGTGCAGCGCTGCCATCGCCAGGCGGATTGCCTGAGGTTGTGCACGCGATCAGGACGTGCAGCGCGTTGGGACGCGAGGTCTGGCGGTCGCCATGGCGGGTGGGACCCCGACTGGCAGGCAGCGGAAGAGGATCGAGGTCATGAGTGTCACGCCGAGCAGCAATGCGACCCTGCCGTTCCGGATTGGCGGCTTCGAGAGCCTTGCCGCCGGCCTTGACTATGCGGCGGCGGGACGTACCGGCTGCAACTTCTTCTCCGCGCGCGGCGAGCTCGAGCAGACTCTGCCGTATCGCGATCTGCGGGAGCGGGCGGTCGATCTGGCGCTCCGGCTGCATGGGCTCGATCTGCCGCGAGGTACGCGGATCGCGCTCGTTGCGGATACCACGCCAGAGTTCCTGATCTTCTTCTTCGCCTGTCAATATGCCGGCCTGGTTCCGGTGCCTTTGCCATTGAGCGTGAATTTCGGCGGTCGCGCGGCCTACGAGGAGCGTCTTGCCGGCATGATCCGGACCGCGCGGGCACTGGCTGCGGTTGCCTCCAGCGACCTGATCGAGCCGCTACGCAGCGCCGCCGCTGGCTCAACCGCCAGCATCATCGGAACGCACGACGAGTTCCGTGCCCTGCCTTCGAGCGGCGGCGACCTGCGGCCGCTGACCGCCGACGAGCCCTGCTACATCCAGTACTCCTCCGGCAGCACAAGCTTCCCGCGCGGCGTGTTGGTCAGCCAGCGTGCCCTGGCCAGCAACGCCGGCGCGATCGCCCGGTACGGCCTGCAGCTGTCGTCCGGCGATCGCTGCGTCTCCTGGTTGCCGCTCTACCACGACATGGGCCTCGTAGGTTGCTGCCTCACGCCGGTCATGACGCAGACCTCGATCGACTACATCCCGACCACCGGGTTCGCCCGACGCCCGTTGACCTGGCTCAAGGTGATCTCAGAGCAGGGCGGCACGATCTCGTTCAGCCCAACTTTCGGTTATGAACTGTGCGTGCGTCGAGCGGGCAGCGCGCCGGCGGACGGCTTCGACCTTTCGAGCTGGCGGGTCGCGGGGGTTGGTGGCGAGATGATCCGTCCGCGCGCGCTCGAGCAGTTCGCCGAACGGTTCGCCCCTGCGCGGTTCAGCGCCAAGGCATTCGTGCCGAGCTATGGCCTTGCGGAGGCGACGCTGGCGGTGACCTTCTCCGAGGTGGGTCGAGGTGTGTCGGTGGATTGGATCGATTGTGGGCCAGCGTTCGAGCGCGGTCACAAGGCTTTGGCCGTGGTGCCGGAGTCCGTCGCAGGCGCAGCGCGGATCCGACCGTTTGCCAACTGTGGCCGTCCAATGCCGGGGTATCGCGTCGAGATCCGCAACGAGGCCGGTCGCGCCCTGCCCGAACGAACGGTCGGGCGCGTGTGCCTGCAGGGTCCGAGCCTCATGACCGGCTATTTCCGCGACCTCCAGGCCACCCGGACGGTCACCATGGAGGACGGCTGGCTGGACACCGGCGACATGGGGTACCTGGTTGCAGGCGAGCTGGTGATCACCGGGCGCAGCAAGGACCTGATCATCTTCAACGGCCGCAACATCTGGCCCCAGGACCTGGAGTGGGCGGTCGAGAAGCTGGACGGGGTCCGTCCCGGCGAGGTCGCAGCCTTTGCGGTCAACGCCGCTGACGAGCAGGAGCGGGTGGTCGTGATCGTCGAGTGCCGGGTCGGTGATCCCGCGAGCCGGCGTGCTCTTCGGCATGCGATCAAAGGGACCGTGCAGAAGGTTGCCAGCATCGAGTGCGAGGTCGTGCTGGCCCCGCCCCGATCCTTGACCTTCACCACGTCAGGCAAGCTCAGCCGCGCCGCGGCAAAGGCGAACTACCTCGATGGTACCATCCAGGACGTCGCGTCAGTTTCCGAGGAGCGGATCGGCGAACGTGGTTTGGAGCTCTACGCCGTCGCAAGCTGACGCCGATGTGATCGCGCTCCGCGCGACGACCGAGGGGAGATGCTGGTCGCGGAATGAAAACGCCGGTTGCCGTCACCGGTGGGACAGGATTCATCGGCCGGGAGGTGATTGCGCAACTGGTCAGGAACGGCTGGCCGGTTCGGGCTTTGAGCCGACGCAGCAGTCCGGATCTCGAGCAAGCCGGTGTGGCGGTGATACCTGGCTCGCTCGAGGACGTTGCGGCTCTGCAGCAGTTGGTCGCGGGCGCGGGCGCGGTCGTGCACTGCGCAGGCGCAGTTCAGGCACCGAGCGCCAGGACCTATCGGCTGGTCAACGAGCTCGGGTCGGCAAGGCTCGCAGCTGCGGTGACCGCTGCAGCCACGCCGCCGCGCTTCCTCTTGATCTCTTCGCTAGCCGCGCGCGAGCCGGACGTGTCCCCCTATGCCCAGAGCAAACGTCTCGGGGAGGACGCAGTCAGGCGTGGGGCCGGTCGACGCACCGATCTCTGCGTCCTGCGGCCCCCCGCGGTCTACGGACCCGGCGACCGTGCAGCGTTGCCGATCTTCCGCCAGTTGCGCCAAGGGCTTCTGTTCGTGCCAGCAGTGGCGAACGCAAGGTTCTCCCTGCTCTATGCCGCCGATCTCGCGGAGATGATCCTGCGGCTGCTGGAGACATCGCCATGGGGCGGCTGCACGCTCGAGCCCGACGACGGGCGGGAGAGCGGCTACCGTTGGCAGGATCTGGCCGATATCGCGGGGCGGCATCTCGGTCGGCGGGTGCGCACCATTGCGGTTCCGCGACAGGTCCTCTGGCCCGCGGCGGCGGTCTCCGACGCCGCCGGAGCGATGCTGCGACGCGCGCCGGGGCTCTCACGGGGCAAGTTGCGCGAGCTGTTCCACGCGGACTGGGTATGCCATGCCGTGCCGGATGACCCCTTGGCGAGCGGATCTCCGCGCACGACATTCGAAAGCGGTTTCCCGCGGACGATGGGATGGTACGAGCAGAACCAATGGTTATGATGTCAGGCCATCCTTGCTCGTCTCGCGCTGAGCTTGAGAGAATGCCGTCGGGAGCGCATGACGTGGTCGTGCTTACGAGCTCGGATCGGGACACGATGATGGTCGCAGGCAACGCCCTATATCGAGACCTCTGCGCGATCCTCGAGAAATACGCTCCGGCCGGCAGTCACCTCACTCCAGCCACCGAGCTCAGCGGCGACCTCAATATCGATTCGGTCGCTGCGATGGATCTCATCATGGAGATCGAGGACAAGTTCGGTATCGACATCCCGATGAACCTCGTGTCGGACCTGAGGAGCCTGCAGGATCTGACCGACGTGGTGCGACAACAGATCGAAGGCCGCTGACCGCCATGGATCTCTTCGAGAAACACGCCCTGATCGCTGGCCGTCACGGCAAGGTTCTGCAGGCGGGCGCCGATCCGTTCGGCGTCTGTCTCGAGAAGCTCCTGTCCGCCACCGAGGCGCGCATCAACGGGCGCGACACGATCCTCGCCGGGACCAACAACTATCTCGGCCTGACCTTCGATCGGGACTGCATGGCAGCGGCCGTGACCGCGATCCGCGACCATGGCACCGGAACCACCGGCTCGCGGATCGCCAACGGAACCTATGGTATCCACCGCGAGCTCGAGGCCGAGATCGCGCGCTTCCTCAACCGTCGGTCGGCAATGATTTTTCCGACCGGGTACCAGGCCAATCTCGGCATGCTGGTCGGTCTGGCCGGTCCGCGCGACATCATCCTGTTGGATGCGGACTCGCATTCGAGCATCTACGATGGCTGCCGGCTGAGCGGCGCCACCGTGGTCCGGTTTCGGCACAACGATCCCGCTGACCTCGATCGCCGCCTTGGTCGCCTGCAGGACCAGGGCGACTGCAAGCTGATCGTCGTCGAGGGGATCTACAGCATGCTCGGCGACCGCGCCCCGTTGGCGGAGTTCGCCGAGATCAAACGGCGGCACGGAGCCTATCTCCTGGTCGACGAGGCCCATTCGCTGGGTGTGTTGGGAGCGAACGGGCGCGGCGCGGCCGAGGAGCAGGGGATCGAGGACGCGGTCGACTGCGTGGTCGGCACGTTCAGCAAGAGCCTCGGCGCCGTCGGCGGGTTCGGGGCTTCGGATCATCCGAAGTTCGACGTTCTCCGCTTCTGCAGCCGGCCCTACATGTACACCGCGTCGTCCTCTCCATCGAGCGTGGCCTCGGTGCTCGCGGCTTTCCGCCAGATGGCACGCAGACCGGAGCTGCGCCGACGCCTCTGGGACAACGCCGAAGACTCTCTTTGAAGGGCTTATGGCGGCCGGCTTCGACATCTGTGCACCCATGAGCCCGATCATCGCGGTGCGCCTGCCGGATGAGAGAGCTGCGGTGTGGGCCTGGAACCGGCTGCTCGAGAATGGAGTGTACGTCAACCTGGCGCTGCCTCCGGGCACCCCGAACGGGGTCTGCCTCCTGCGCTGCAGTGTCTCCGCTGCGCATACGCCGGCACAGATCGACGAAATCTGCCGGCGCTTCGCAACCGTAGCGGCCGAGCTGGGCGGCGAGCCGCCCGGTGCGGTGATGCGGGCCCACCGGGCATGAGAGCGTTAGCGGAACCCGCCGGCGCGGTATAGGCGCCAGGCCAGCACGGTCGAGGCCAGAACCGGATGGCGCCGCTGCCACGAGGTCAGCTCGATCTCCACTCCCGAATGGCGCCGGATTTTCCAGACCAAGTAGGCCGCGCCGTCTTCGAAGGTGAAGCTGGCCTTGACCAGCCGTAGCACGGAAAGGGCCTTGCCCAGCACGCGTCGTTGCGGCCAGCGCCGGGCGGCGCGGCGTCCTTCGGTGGCAACGGTCGCTCCGATCGGCTCGGAAAGCACGATGCCGGTCACTCGATCGTAGCGCTCGGCGAACGCCTGGTAGAGCCGGCGCCCCTGATCGACGCCCTCGGCTCGGAGCTCGGTGCGGTATGTCTCGTCGAACGCCCGCGACCAGAGAGCTGCCGGAGTCCAAGCGCCTGACATCAGGCCTCGGGTCTCGTCGATCATCGTCATCACGGCCCGGCCGAGGGCAGCTTGGACCCGTTGTCGGATCGCATCGTCACGGGTCCAAAGGACTACGGTCGGCTGAGCGAAGCGGGCCCAGAAGTATGCCTGCAGGGTGCGCGCATCGACCAGCGTCTCGAACTGACGGAGGGTGACGATCGCATACTTGGCCGCGATCCGGCGACCCTCGAACGGTATCTCGAGATAGTAGACGTTGGGCGGCAGGAGCGCGTTCAGCATGCGCGCGGTGCGACGGCGATGCACGCCCGCGTAACCGTCCGCCAGCAGATAGAGATCGACCATCCTGCCCTGGTCCCCCGGCTGCCGAAGGCAGCTGCCGTAGAACAGAACCGCGACGATGGCCTGCCCATGCCGCAGGCGGGCTGCCTCTGCAACCGCTACGATCGAGGCATCCGTTGGCGCCTCACTCTCCGCGGCAATGAGACGGAGCAGAGCCTCCGGCGGGTCAGGCACCTGCTCCAAGCCTCACGAACGCCAAGCTGTCCGGGGCGGTCAGCACGAGCGGCTGCTCCGGATCCGGCTCGAACAGCTCGCCATCGAGGGTGAACGGCGAATCCAGACGGAGGGCGATGCGCTCGGCCGACCGGCTGAGGTAGGCCTCCCGCGGCAGCGTCGTCCGCCGCCAGCCATAGAGCACTTTCGGCGCCGAGCGGATCAGATGCACCGGCGGGTGCGCGATGCTGGTGAACCGGATGCTGCCGCTGCCCTCTGCCCAGAACGGCCGCGAGCGCAGGATCAGACGCTCGAGCGTGGTCGCCAAGACCAGCAGCCGCTGCGCCCGGATCATCGGGTCGTCGTCAAGGGTGACGGCGATGTCGTGACCGCGGATCGTCCCGGTGCCGCCGCCGAACATCCCCCGCAAGAGCAGCCCGCCAAGGGTCAGGCCCATGCCCAGATTGCCCTTCAGCCCGAGGGTGTAGACCCTGCTGCAGCAGAACTCGATGGCGTCGTAGATCGCGGCGGCGCCGAAGAACATGCAACGCTGGGGCGATCTCCCGCGGATGTTCTCGACGCGCAGGATGCGCCGGAACTCGACCGAACGCTCGATCTCGCCGGTGCGCGCGGCGCCGATCAGACGCTGGAGGAGCGGTGGGGCGCGGCCCCGCAAGCCGACATCGCGCGCGGTCATGTTCGCCATTCCGCGGGCCAGGATGGCGACTGCCGGGAGCTGCTCGAAGGGCCGCGCCTCGAGCAGCACCGTCAGCACCTGTTGCACGGTGCCATCGCCGCCATTGACGACCAGAACGCGGATCTCCCGACGCGCCATCTCGGTGAGGATCTCGAGCACGCTGCGCTCGTCGTCGATCTCGAGGTGCACGAGGTCCGCGATCGCTGCGCTCGCCGCGCGAAGGCCGGCGAGGCCGCGCCGGTTGCGCTCACTCTTAGGGTTGCTGATCAGGCCGATCTTCAGCATGGCCGCGCGCTCGCGCGGTCGGTCGGCGCCAGCGCGATTTCGGGCTGCGCCACGAAGCTCGCGCTGGCGCGATCGTAGCCGTGCGCCTCGTGGCGCACCTCCCAACCCGATCCGTTCCTCCCGATCGCGTAGATCTGATATTGAGCTTGGCGCCCCGGGCGGGCATCGAGGCTCGAAGCCGACGGCACGCCGAGGACCGGAATCGCCCCCCGGCGGCTCTCGATCAGGCCGCCCACCGGCGTGTGCTCGTGGCCGTGCAGGATCAGATCTGCGCCGCGGCGTGCGACGATTGCACGGAAAGCTGCCGCATCGATGAGACGCTTGCGCCACCCGCTTGCGCCAGCCTGCGGCGGGTGATGCAGCAGCACCACCCGGCAGCAGTCGTCACCAGACATTTCCGCCAGCATCCGATCGAGCGCGGCGAGCTGCGGCGCGCCAAGCCGGCCGGTCGCAAAACCCGGCAGCGTCGCGACCGCGCTCGAAAGGCCGATGATCGCAAGCGGCCCTCGGCGCCGAAGATATGGGAACCGGCCGCCATCCGCCCTCGTTGGCGTGGCGGCCCCGTCCGAGACCATGTAGTCGGCCCAGTGGGTCCAGAACTCGTTCTCTCCGACCCGCAGATAGCAATCATGGTTGCCCGGAACCACCGAGATCCAATCGGGTCCGCCCAGGTGCCGTAGCCATGCGGCGGCGAGGCCGAACTCGGCCGGCAGGCCGAGATTGACCAGGTCGCCAGTGATCACGACGTGATCGGGCGCGCTTGCCTGGAGATCGCGCTCCAGCGCCGCCAGGACCTCGATCCGGTGAATGTGCTGCTTGCGCGAGCGCCAGGACAAATACCCAAGCAGACGCTTGCTCAACAGGTCGCGCGGCGCGAGCGGCGGCAACGGTCCGATATGGAGGTCCGAGAGGTGGGCAAGCCGAAACGGGCGGAGAGCGGCAGTCACGAGCGTCACCCAGCGGCGCGCCGGCCGAGGATCGCCTCGACGAGATCCAGGTCAGCCGGTTTGTCGACGTCGATCGCGGCCTCGGCGAACGGCAGGCGCACCACCGCGACCCTGGCGCCGATGACCTCCGAGGCACGCGCCATGGCAGCATCCAAGCTGAGCCGACCGAGCAGATAGGCGAGCAGCGGGCCCAGGCCGAAGGCACGTACCACGCGCCAGGGGCGCTTGCGATCGCGCTCGACCAGGCACCAGAATTCGACCGCCCGGCGCGCGGCTGGCGTCAGTAGCGCGAACAGGTTGGCGCCCGAGCAAGCCCCGTCGCGAAAGTGCAGATAGGTCCGCTGCGTCTCTGGATAGGCCCGCCGGATCACCTCGGCCGCGTCACGCCGGCCACCACGTCGGCGCCGGTCGCGCGCGCCGCGGCCCAGAACGACGCGACGATCTCCGGGGTCAGCAGGGCATGGTCGGCGGTAGTCACCAGCATCGGCAGGCTTGCGGGAACCTCGTCGAGCGCTTTGCGCACGCTCAGAGCTCGGAGTCGCGGCGCCCGCCAGCGCGGTGCAGCGCTGCTCGCTCCGCCAGCGCTGAAATCCCGGCAAAGGTTCGAGGATCGCCGGGTCATCAAGGACGACGAAGATCCGTCCGACCCTCGGGCTGGCCGCAAGGGCATCGAGGACGCGGACCACCATCGGCACGCCGCCGGCCGGCGCCAGGCATTTGTAGGCAACCCCGCAGCGCCGGGCGAGCGGATCCTCGCCGCCACGCCGGCCGGCCAGCACCAGGGCGGTGAAGGCTGCAGCCTGCTCGCACGCATCCTCGCTCACGCCAGCGACTTCTCGTAGACGCGATAGGTCTTGTACGGCCGGCCGCCGACCAGTCTCGATGATCTCGTGGGTCGGGCGGTTGTCCTCGAGCACCCAGGACAGCTCGGCCTCCTTGGCGCCATGCGCGGCGTGCCAGCTGCGCACCGCCTCGATCACGCCGAGCGCCAGGGCCGCCCCGCGCGGCGTGCCTTGATAGCTTCTTGCGCACGCCCATGAGCGGCATGCGCGCGCGTGCGCGTGCCCAGCGACCTTGAGACGCCATAGGAGCTTCGCCCAGCCGAACGGCAGCAGGCGGCCGCCCAGATCGCGGATCGCCTCGTTGAGATTGGGCAGGGTCACGGTCATCGCCGCCGGCCTCACCGTCGACCTCGCCGATCCAGACGTATTCGGCACCGCACGATCGGCTTCAGGTTCTTGCCCATATACCGCACCTCGGCCGGGGTCATCGGCACGAAGCTCCAGTTGTCGGACCAGGCATCGTTGAAGATGTCGACGATCGTCTGCAGCTCGTCATCGAAGCGCCGCATGTCGAGCGGCCGATAGCTGAGGCCGTGCCCCTCTGCTCAATCGCTCGAGCACGCGGCGCGCGCGCGGCGGCGGCGGCGCCGCGACATCGAAGGCGTAGGCGACCAGGTCCTTGGCCCTCCGGTAGCCCTGCTGCTCGACCCGCGGCCCATAGTAGCGCGGCACGTGGCCCATCATCATGTACGGCGGCGTCTCGAAGCCGTCGATCAGGAGACCGCTCTCGTCGTTGATCGAGAGGCTGAACGGTCCGATCGCCCGGCGCATGCCGCGGTGCCCGAGCCAGGCCTCGGCGGCCTCGAACAGCGCCGCGAACACCTCGGGATCGTCCTCCGCTTCGAGAAAGCCGAACTGGCCGGTGGCATCCTGGTGCCGCTCCAGGTGGAGCCGATCGACCTGCGCGCTGATCCGCCCGACCGGGCGCTCGCCCCGAAGGGCAAGCCAGTATGCCACCTCCGCGTGCTCGAAATAGGGGTTCTTCCTGGGGTTGAGATGCTCCAGGCGCTCGAACATCAGCGGCGCCACCCAGAGTGGGTCGCCCGCGTAGAGCCGCGCCGGCATGCTCAGGAACCGCTTCAGCGTGCGTCGGTCTTCGACCGCCTGGATGCGCAGCGACGTCCCCAACGTCCTGACCTCGTCTCAAACCGCGACAGATAGGCGCAAGCAGGCCGCGAGCCTCAGCGCCGGCCTACCGCGGATCTGAGCAGGATGCGTCAGGTGCCACGAGGCGACTTGCGCACCGGGGGACGACCCGCCGACCGATCAGGCGCTGGCAGGATCGCGATCGGGGGTCGCAGGCGTGCGGCCGCGGCGCAGCGCCGCGAAGCTGGCGTCGTCGTCCGACAGCTCGGCGACCCAGGGGTAGGCCTCGCGTTCGGCGCCAGCGTAGCCGAGGTTGTGCACGGTCGCGCTGCGCGGCACCTCCTGCACCGCGCGGTAGAGCGTCCCGAAGGCGCGGTCCCAGAGGAAGCTGGTGATGCCGAAGTTGCCCTGCTCGCTATGGAAGTGGTGGGCGAGGTGATGCTTCTTCAGCGTCCGCAGCCACTCGTAGCGCGGCGTGAACGGCAGATGCTGCACGCAGTGACAGAACTCGTAGAGCGCGAACAAAGCAAGCGCGGTGGCGAAGGCGGCGGCGGCCCCGGCCGGACCTCCGATCAGCCAGCCGATCGGCGTGGCGATCACGAAGATCGTCGGCAGCGTCGTGTAGAGCGCGCCGAACAGGACGGCAAGGTCGTTCGGGTTCTGATGGTGATCGTAGTGGATCCGCTTCCAGAGCGCCGCCGTCGCCTTGTGCCGGTAGAGAAAACGAGAATGCAGCACATAGCGATGCAGCAGATACTCGACCAGCGGATAGATCAGGACGATGACCAGGGCCGCGAGCAGGGGAGGGCCGGCGGACTGCGCGAAGCTCACCACGAGCCACAGACTGACGACGATCAGCCCCAGGTAGGTCAGGATCGAGTGGTGCGTCATGTAGGCGACGAGCAGCTCGCGCAAGCTCATCTTGTTGAGGAAGTATCTTCGCCCGGCCCAGAAGTTCAGCCCGATCGCCATGCTGCGCTCCGCTGTGGCGCTCGACGCGGCGCCGACGCTGCTAAGCTAGGGATTTGCCCGGCAGCGGACAAGCCACAGGAGACGGGCAGGACTGTCGAACTCAGCCCGCCTTCCATATCCTTGTCGGCCAGCGGTCCCTCGGGGTGGTGGGCGCTGCTGGGATTGAACCAGCGACCCCTACGATGTCAACGTAGTGCTCTCCCGCTGAGCTAAGCGCCCACGGTCCGTACCTAAATCGAAATCGCGCGGATTTCAACCTCGCTGCAGCGCGGACGTGCGGGCGCCGCGGCCTCCGCGTGGCGCTTGCGCGTCGGCTCGGGCCTTGATGGTGTCATGCCCGCGCCACCGAATGAGTCCACGCCCCGCGCACCGATGACGCCCGAGCTAGGCCCGCCGTTCGAGGTTCTGCAGCCCGAGACCGGCTCGGTCGCCGCTGGTGCTGTCGTCGCCGCACAGCGGCGAGATCTATCCGCCGAGCCTGCTCAGCGCGATCCGGATCCAGTCAACCAGCTGCGCTGCCTGGAGGACGGCTGGGTCGACCAGCTGTTCGGCTGCGCGACCGAGCTGGGCGCACCGCTGCTGCGCGCGCGCTTCGCCCGCGCCTACGTCGATCCCAATCGCGAAGCCTTCGAGCTCGACGCCGAGCTGTTCGATGGCCCGCTGCCGGCCTACGTCAACGCTGGTTCGGTCAAGGCGCGCGCCGGTCTCGGCACGATTCCGAGCCGCATCGGCGGCAGGACGATCTACCGCGCCCGGCTCGACTTCGGCGAGGCCGAGCGGCGCATCCGGCTGGCCTATTGGCCCTATCACCAGGCTCTGCAGAGCCTTCTGCTGCAGGCACGGCACGAGTTCGGGGCGGTGCTGCTGCTCGACTGCCATTCGATGCCGAGCTTCGCCGTCAACGGCGGCCGCGAGCCATGAGGGCTCGGTCGATTTTGCGCTCGGCGACCGTTTCGGCCGGAGCTGCGCGCCCGCGATCATCGAGCGGGTCGAGACGATGCTGCGCGGCAGGGGTTTCCGGGTCGCCCGCAACCGACCCTATGCCGGCGGCCATATCACGGCACGCTATGGACAGCCCGAGACCGGCGTCCACGCCCTCCAGATCGAGGTCCGACGGGGCCTGTTCATGGAGGAGCGCACCCGTGAGCCGCACCCGGCGGTGGCGGATCTCCAGAGGGTGCTGCGCGAGCTACTGACCGATCTTGCGGACTTTGTCGGCGAGCAGCACGCACTACGGCCGGCGGTCCTGGCAAGCGCCTCCTGTAGCGCCGGCAGGGCCGGCCAGCCTGGCGGTGGGTCCGCAGTCCGCTAGCAGCCGCCGGGCAACCAAATCCTAACCGGTCGATCGCGATGATCGCCGGGTGTCGGACCGGTTCATCATAGCGCTCCTGCGGTGCGCTTGGCAGGGCTGGCTCTGGCCGTCGCCTCGCTTGCTCGCGGCCGACCGCCAACGCGCCGGCTGCCGGACGTCTGCGGCGCGCTCGGCTCACGCCACCGAGCGGGCCGAGGGCATACCGCCGGGGCTGGTGCACGCCGTGGCGCTGGCCGAATCCGGGCGCTGGCTGTCGGAGCGGGGCCGCAGCCAGGCCTGGCCATGGACGGTCACCGCAGGTGCAGACAGCTTCTATCTACCTTCGAAGGAGGAGGCGCTGCGCAAGGTCCGCGAGCTGCGCGCTGCCGGCCGCTCGAACATCGACGTCGGCTGTATGCAGGTCAATCTCGGCTATCACGGCGAGGCCTTCGCTTCGCTCGACGAGGCGCTGGAGCCGGCCAGCAACGTTGCCTACGGCGCGCGCTTCCTCAAGCGCCTGCGCGTCCAGACCCGCTCATGGGCGCGCGCGACCGCGCGCTACCATTCCAGCGATCCGGATCGCGGCAAAGCCTACCGCGACAAAGTGTATCGGCTCTGGCACGAGTTGCGCCACGGTCGGATCGCTGCCGCGCCGCCAGTTCGGATGGCAGGGGCACTGCTCGACGCGGAGCCGGATCCGCCGGGGGATGGCGTCGCGCGACCCCGGCTGATCCGGCCGCTGAGCGGAGCCGAAGCTCCCGTCGCCCTCTCCCGGCGCGATCTCGATCCTGCGTGGCCGTTGACGCGCTCGCTGCCGAGCGCCGAGTGACCAAGCACGGCACCCGTTGCAGCGCATGCCGCAGGCGCTGCGCAAGTGCCGCAGCGGGCGTTGCGGAGCCGCGGCCGGGGGCTTAAGTTCAGGCGCGTCGCAACGCCGCTTCGGAGCCGGCAAGTCATGTCGATCATCGCGCGTCGCCTGGCAGCGATCAAACCGTCGCCCACGATCGCCGTGACCAATCTCGCGCGGGAGCTCAAGGCCGCGGGCCGCGACGTGATCGGGCTCGGCGCGGGCGAGCCCGACTTCGATACCCCGGACAGCATCAAGGAGGCCGCGATCGCGGCGATCCGCGCGGGCCAGACCAAGTACACCGCGGTCGATGGCACGCCTGAGCTGAAGGCGGCGGTTGCCGCCAAGTTCAGGCGCGAGAACGGGCTCGACTACCGGCTCGACGAGATCAGCGTCGGCACCGGCGGCAAGCAGATCATCTACAATGCCTTGATGGCGACCCTCGACCCGGGCGACGAGGTGGTCATTCCGGCACCCTACTGGGTGTCCTATCCGGACATGGTGCTGCTCGCCGGCGGCACGCCGGTGTTCGTCAACTGCCCCGATCAGACCGGCTTCAAGCTGCGGCCCGAGGATCTCGAGGCGGCGATCACGCCGCGCACCAAATGGCTGATCCTCAACTCGCCGAGCAACCCACCGGAGCGGCCTACACCGAGGCGGAGCTGCGCGAGCTGACCGATGTGCTCATGCGCCATCCGCAGGTCTGGCTGCTGACCGACGACATCTATGAGCATCTGGTCTACGACGGCTTCCGAGTTCGTCACGCCGCTGGCGGTCGAGCCCGGCCTGCGGCCGCGCTGTCTGACCATGAACGGCGTCGCCAAGGCCTATGCGATGACCGGTTGGCGGATCGGCTATGCCGGAGGCCCGGCCGAGCTGATCAAGGCGATGGCCAAGGTCCAGTCGCAGAGCACCTCGAATCCCTGCTCGATCAGCCAGGCGGCGGCGGTCGCGGCGCTTAAGCGGGCCGCAGGACTTCATCGCCGAATGGGTCGCCACGTTTCAAGCGGCGGCGCGATCTCGTCGTCGAACTGCTGAACCGGGCTCCGGGGCTGCGCTGCCATCGGCCGGAGGGCGCGTTCTACGTCTATCCGAGCTGTGCGGGCGCGATCGGCCGGCGGACGCCGGATGGCGAGGAGCTGGCCGACAGCGAGGGGTTTGCCCGATATCTGCTCGAGCACGTAGGCGTGGCCGTGGTCCACGGGACCGCGTTCGGCATGGACCCGTATTTCCGGATCTCCTACGCGACCTCGACCGAGCTCCTGGAGGATGCCGGTCGCCGGATCATCGCCGCCTGTGAGGCGCTTCACTGACGGCCGGCGATCGGGCCGTCAGGGATCCTGCGAACAGGGGATGGACGATGCGATCGCCAGGCTCGATGCCGCGCTCGGCGGTGAGGCCGCCGGGCAACTCGAGGACCGCGCGGACCGGCTCAGCCGGATTCCATGACCTGGTCCGAGAGCGGCTGGGCCTCCCGGGCGATGCGGCTGATGCTGGCCGTCGGCTGCGGATGAACAGGATGTCGAGGGGAATGAAGGTGTTGCGCATCCACATAGCGACCCTCTGCGGATGGCCGAAGTCGAACAGCATGCCCTGGTCATCCGCAAGGCTCTCGCGGAACATCAGACCATGCGCCCGCTCGGCCGGGTGTCCTGGCGACCTCGACCTCGAACTGGAAGGGTCCGCCTTCGGCTTCGATCGTCAGCCGATCGCGGTCGAGCACGGCCGGGGCGTCGGCCGCGGCGACCCTGATCATGAGCGACGACGAGCAAGGCCGGCACGCTGCCCGCCTGCAGCAGCGATCGTCCGGCAGGCGACGAGGTGAGAGCATTCATAGGGTGCAAGTCTGGGGGCAACCGCGGCGAGCGCTCTGTTGTTAACCATTGAGATTTTACCGAGTTTTGACATAAACTCCAACCGGCTTGTGTGGTGGACAGCCATTCATCGAACAGCAAGAAACTCGCGGTATAGGGCTGGTCTGGCGGTCCTGCGGAGATCGTTACGTCGCCGACCACCTATTATCAAGCGGCTTGGCAAGGCTGGGGGTAGCTGGAGTTATCCCGAAGCCACTGGCACTGGAGGTTGAGGTGCCCGGGTCGATGAACCGTGAAGCGCACGGTGGCGGTTCCGCGACCGGTACCCACCTATATGAGATCTGCCGGCACGGCGCTGCCCGAGCGACCGCGATGGCCGATCGGGGCGCAAGCTCTTGGCAGGACGGGGTTGAACGGGGTTTCGGGATGGGTGCAGGGTAGGAAGACGCGATGGCGATAGACGTCCATAGCACGCCGCGCATCGGCGACGTCCATAGCACGCCGCGCATCGGCTATGAGCCGGCCCGTCGGCGCGCGACCCGGAGTTCCGGCGGCGACGATCTGGATTGGCTCGGGCTCGGACGCACGCTGTGGCGGCGCAAGCTGTTCTTGCTCGGCTTCATGGTGATCGTGCTCGGCCTGACCGCGGCCTACGTCAGCCGCCTGCCGCCGGCCTTCGAAGCCGAGGCCTTGGTCATGCTCAACGACCGCCAGGCTCAGGTCGGCGCCCGACATCCCGGAGGTTCTTGCCGGGCTGCCGCCGAATGAGGATGGGTTGCAGGGCCAGCTGCTGCTGATCAAGTCGCGCAGCATGGCGGAGCGGATGGTCGATCAGCTCAACCTCCACATGCTGCCCGAATTCAATCCGGCGCTCCGGCCGAAGTCCGCGGACTTCGTCGCCTGGTTCGATCCGGTCCGGCTGATCCCGGCGGCGATCCTGGATCGTCTGCCGCGGGCCTGGGCGGACACGCTGATGACCACGAGCTCCAGCGCCGAGATGACCGATCAGCAGCGCGCGGCCCTGCTGCGCGCCGAGATCGTCGAGCGCGTGATGAACAACATCCTCGCGGAGCCGGCCAACCGCTCGACCGTGATCGGCCTGAAGTTCATCTCGACCGAGCCGGAGCTCGCCGCGTTGGGCGCCAATACTCTGGCCAGGCTGTATCTCGCCGAGCAGCTCGAGACCAAGCAGACCGCATCGCGCCGGGCACGCGAGTTCCTCGAGCACGAGATCGAGCGGCTGCGGGCCAGCGTCGCTTCGGCCGAGCAGGCGATCCAGGACTATCGGCGCCAGTCCGGCCTCGGGGGCGCGCCGCCGGACGAGCAGCAGCTGTCCGGGCTGACCACCCAGCTGGTGCTCTCGCGCAGCGAGCGCGCGCAGGCGGAGGCCCGGCTGCGCCAGGTGGAGCGCCTGGTCAACTCCGACACGGACCTCGTGGCGGCGGCCCAGCTGCTGGATTCGCCGGTCCTGAACGAGCTTCGGGCGCGCGAGCTCGACCTCAACCGGCAGCGGGCCGAGCTGTCGAACGAATTCGGCGAGCGGCATCCCCGGATGGTCAACCTGCGCGCCGAGCAGGCCACTCTCGAGGAGCGCAAGCAGGCCGAGATCCGGCAGATCGCGCAGCGGCTCAGCGACGAGGTGCAGGTGCTGCGCTCGCGCGAGGCGACCCTGGAATCCAACATCGACGGCCTGAAGGGCCAGTTGGCCGAATACCACGAGTCCGAGATCGGGCTGGGCGCCCTGCAGCGCGACGCGGATGCCGACCGCGACCTGCTCGAGACCTACATCAATCGCGCCAAGGAGATCGCATCGCAGCAGAAGGCGCAGGAACCCGATGCGCGGATCATCTCCCGGGCGACCTTGCCCGACGAGCCGACCTATCCGCGCCGCGAGCTGATCTTCGGCGTCGCCTTGGTCGGCGCGCTGCTCGCCGGCTCGCTCGCGGTGTTCGGGCTCGAGCAGCTCGACAACACCTTCCGCAGCTCCGAGCAGATCGAGGACCTCATCGGCCTGCCGGCGCTCGGCTTGGTGCCGGCGATCACCGGCCTCGACAAGCGCTACGGCGCGCCTCAGGACTATGTGCTCGACAATCCGAACTCGCCGTTCGGCGAGGCGGTGCGCAGCCTGCGCACCGCGATGCTTCTGACCAGCATGGGCGCGCCGCCCAAGACCGTGCTGCTGACCTCGTCGATACCCGGCGAAGGCAAGACCTCGATGGCGATGTGTCTCGCCCGAGTCCACGCCCGCTCCGGGCGGCGCACGCTGATCATCGACTGCGATGTGCGCCGGCCGCGGCTGCACGAGTTGACCGGTGTCGCCAACCAAGCCGGATTGAGCGACGTCCTGCTCCAGGATCGAGAGCTGAACGAGGTGGTGCTCACCGACGAGCGCTCGGGCGCGCACTTCGTCACCGCCGGCGCGCCTGTGCCCGATCCGGCGGCGCTGCTCGCCTCCGACCGGATGCGGCGCCTGCTCAAGGACGTCGCGAGCCGGTACGATCTCGTGATCGTCGACAGCCCGCCGGTGCTCAGCGTTTCGGATGCGCGGGTGTTGTCGCAGATGGCCGACAAGACCGTGTTTCTGGTCCACTGGGGCAGCACGCGGCGCCACGACGTCATGATGGGAGTGAAGCAGCTGGTCGAGGCCGGCGCCGACATGGCCGGGCTGGTGCTGAGCCGGGTCAACGTGCGCAAGCACGCGCGCTACAGCTACCGCAACTCCGGCTACTACTACGACGACAAGTACACCAAGTACTACAGCGCTGGCTGAGCTGCCCCGGGCGCCTATGGTTGCGGACCGGTAAGGGCGCCCGGGGCGAGGCCGTCCTGCGCCCGGAAGCGGGGTTGGCCTCCACCATCTGGCATGGCATGAACCGGAGGCAACCGGTGTCAGAGGCGCGCCGTGATGGACCTGAAAGCGCATATCCGCCAGATTCCTGATTTCCCCAAGCACGGGATCCTGTTCTACGACATCTCGACGCTGCTGCAGCACCCGGATGCGTTTCAGGCGGCAATCGACCGAATGGCGGACTTGGTCGCCCCGCATCGGCCCGAACGGCTGATCGGGATCGAATCGCGCGGCTTTCTCCTGGCCGCCCCGTTGGCGCTGCAACTCGGGGTCGGGCTCACCATGGTCCGCAAGCGGGGCAAGCTGCCGGGGTCGGTCGTCGGCCACGCCTACAATCTCGAGTACGGCAGCGACACCATCGAGGTCTCGGCCGATCTGATCCCGGCGCGCAGCCGGGTTGTGGTCGTTGACGACCTGATCGCGACTGGCGGCACCGCCGCGGCGACGGTGGAGCTCCTCGCCAAGGTCGATGCGGCGGTCGCCGCCGCGGTGTTCCTGATCGAGCTGAGCGGGCTCAACGGCCGCAACCGCGTGCAGGTACCCGTCTCCAGCCTCCTCGCCTATGACGGCTGAGCTGCCACCGGGCATCGGCGGTATCAGGGCACGAACTGCTCCTTGAGGATACGCTCCTCCATATTGTGCTCGGGGTCGAATAGGAGCGTCAGCGTGATGCCGCGATCCTCCCAGACTGCGACGTCGGTCACGTTCCGGATCTCCGTGTAGTCGGCAACCGCGCTGACCGGTCGCTTGACGGGATCGATCACCGTGAAGCGGAATTGGGTCCTGCTCGGCAGCAGGGCTCCGCGCCAACGCCGCGGCCGGAACGCGCTGATCGGCGTGAGCGCCAGCAGGTTGGCGCCGACCGGCAGAATCGGTCCGTGAGCTGAAAGATTGTAGGCGGTGCTGCCGGCCGGGGTGGCGACCAGGATGCCGTCGCAGATCAGGTTCTCCAGACGGACCACACCATCGATCTCGATCGCGATGTTGGCCGCCTGACGGGTCTCCCGGAAAAGCGAGACCTCGTTGATGCCGAGGCCATGCTCGACCTCGCCGTTGCGGCAGGTGACGCGCATCCGGAGTGGGTGGAGCGGTGCGCTCACGCCTCGGGCGAGGCGCTCCGCCAGCCCCTCGATCTGATACTCGTTGAGCAGAAACCCGACGGTGCCCAAGTTCATACCATAGATCGGGACCGGGCGGTCGATGCAGCTGTGCAGGGTCTCGAGCATGAAGCCGTCGCCGCCGAGCGCCACGATCACGTCCGCCTCCTCGACGGGCACGTGCGGATAGGCGGCCTGCAGGTCCATCAACCCGGCCTGGGCCTCGGGGGTGTCGGCGGCGCGAAAGCCGATCCTCTCAAACCGGGTCTCGGCTGCACGGGGCGGCTCTGGAAGGATGCTCACGGGGTGCAGTCTGCGGCGCGTCGAACTCCTGGGTCAAGCGTTCGGGCGCTGTCGGTTGCACCGGGTGACCGAATCGCTAAATATGGTGGGCAACACGGCGGCTGGTCGACGCTGGCGGACCGTCGGATCGGGTCACGGGAGAGCCGACCACAATGATGATCGATCCCTTCGAGCGCGCCATCACCTACGTCCGGGTGTCGGTCACCGATCGGTGCGATTTCCGCTGCGTGTACTGCATGGCCGAGAACATGACCTTCCTGCCCAAGAAGGACCTGCTGAGCCTCGAGGAGCTCGACCGGCTGTGCACCGCCTTCGTCGACCTCGGCGCGCGCAAGATCCGGCTGACGGGCGGCGAGCCTCTGGTCCGACGCAACATCATGGCCCTGTTCGCTTCGCTTGGCCGCCAAGTCCGCTCGGGCGCGCTCGACGAGCTCACGCTCACCACCAATGGCAGCCAGCTCGAGCGCTGTGCCGACGAGCTGGTCGAGTGCGGGGTACGGCGCGTCAACGTTTCGCTCGACACGCTGGATCCCGCCAAGTTCCAGGCGATCACCCGCTGGGGCAAGTACGATAAGGTGATGGCGGGAATCGCGGCGGCCAAGGCAGCCGGGCTCCACGTCAAGATCAACGCGGTCGCCCTCAAGGGCGTCAACGAGGCCGAGTTCGATCGCATGATCGCCTGGTGCGGTGCGGAAGGCTTTGATCTCACGCTGATCGAGACCATGCCGCTCGGCGACATCGACGGCGATCGCACTGAGCAGTACCTGCCCCTGTCGCTGGTCCGGGCCCGGCTGGCGCGGAACTGGACGTTGACCGATCTGCCGGACCGGACCGGCGGCCCGGCGCGCTATGTCCGGATCGAGGAGACCGGCGGCCGCCTCGGCTTCATCACGCCGATGACCCACAACTTCTGCGAAGTCCTGCAACCGCGTCCGCGTGACCTGCACCGGCAAGATGTACATGTGCCTGGGTCAGGAGGACGAGGCTGATCTGTGCGCCCCGCTCCGCGCCTCAGAGGCCGACGAACGCCTCAAGCAGGCGATCCTCGAGGGGATCGGCCGCAAGCCCAAGGGCCACGACTTCGTCATCGACCGGCGCCACAACCGGCCGGCGGTCAAGCGCCACATGAGCGTGACCGGCGGCTGATCGACGCAGCCACCCCTCGCTTCCGCGGAGAGTCAGCCAAAGACGATCTCGACCCGGCGATTGCGCGGTTCGCGCTGGTCGTCGGGGGTCGGAATCCGCGGCCGGCGCTCACCATGCCACTCGACCTCGACGGATTGCTCGGGAACGCCGCGCTGCACCAAAGCTCGCGCGACGTTGCGTGCGCGGACCTCGGAAAGTGCCTCGTTGTAGGGCTCTGGACCGGAGCGGTCGGCGTGGCCGGCGACCACGAGCCGCGTTGGGCGGCCACGCAGGAAATCGGCCTGAACCTGATTGAGCACCGCCAGGGCGACCGGGGTCAGCTCGGCCTGATCCCAGGCGAAGAACACGAGATAGGCCTCGCCCTCGGTGGTCAGCGCCCGCTCGACCTCGGCGATCGCGTCCTCGAACGCACCCTTGCAGACCGCGATCTGCTCGGCCGGATCGTTCTCCTCGGCCTTCTCCAACCAGCAATCGAAGGCGGTCTGCGCCCGGGCCGCCGGCAGCGGCGCCTTCTTGCGACCGGTCTGCTCCAATGCCGCCATCAGGCGTGCGCGCGCGGCGGACAGCTCCTCGACATTGTCCGGCCGCAGATCGCGGTATTCCACGAGGTCCGGCGTGACCAGCTCGCCCTTGGCAAAATCGACGGCCTTGAAGGCGAAGTGCCAGTAATCGGTCCGGTCGTATTCCTCGGCCATGATGTCGGTGTAGTCGAGGTAGCCGCTGCGCAGTCCTTGATTGAAAACGGGACCCTGCGGCTCCATCTCGCGTACCGCGTCGAGCTCATGCAGGACGACCTCGGTCGTGTCGACCAACTCCGGATCGTAGCTACACGCCAGCAGAACCCCGACCGTGGCGCCCATGAGGCCCAACTGGATGACCCTGCGCATTTCCGTCCCCGGCCCCCTTGGTCCGTCGCTCGGCTGAGACCTGATGGCCGCTGATTGTCGAACGAGACCGTTGTCTGCACAACCAAGCCGATCAGATAACAGGCTAAATGAACGCTTAGATCAAGGGGATTGTCGCGCTCCTGTGACCCGGAGCGAGGCCGCGGCTCGTGCTTGGAGGAATCAGCTCCGCCTGCTGTCGCGGAACGCGCGCACCTCGTCGATCGCTTGGCGGAGCGCCTCGAGCTGGGCCGCGCTGGGCGGGGCGTGCTCGGCCGTGAGGGCCAGCGCTAGAACGCGGCGAGCTCCCAGGTTGGCGCTCGCGCCCTTGAGGGCGTGCGCGCTCGCCGCCCAGCTCTGGCCGGCCCTCAGGGCGTCCGCCAAGCGGGCGAGATAGACGTCGGCGCTGGACAGGAAAAGCGTCAGAAGCTCGCCTTCGAGCTGCGGATCGCCGTCGGTGAAGCCGCACAGGTGGTTGAGATCGATCACCGGCTCGACGTCTTCGGGCAGGCTCGGTGCAGCGGTCGCTCTGGGCATGATCCTAGGTCAGGGCTATTTCAACTGGCGGTTTCGTCCCTGTTCTAGAGCCCTCGCTGGTCCGGTCAAGCTCTTTCCGCATCTTTCGCCCTCGTCAGCAGGGTCGCGAGCGCAGCCGCGAGGCGGGCGTTGGCGAGCGCCAGAGCGCGATTGACCCGCACCGTGGCGCCTTGGCTCCGATCGGCCATGTGACGCAGCATGAACGGGGTCTGCGCGGGGCCGTCCACACCGGCCTCGCAGGCTGCCGCCTGGGCTGCCGCCACCAGCTGGTCTACGATCGGTTTGGCCATCGCATGCTCCGAAGGGGGCGGCTGGACCACGACGATGGCGCCCGGCAGGCCAAGGGCTTGGTGGGCGCGGACCAGCCGACCAAGACCCTCGACGTCGTCGACCGCCGGGATGGCGAGGCCGCTCGCGGCGGTGTAGAAGCCGGGCAGCTCCTGGCAGCGGTAGCCGACGACCGGAACTCCAAGGGTCTCGAGGCGTTCCAGCGTACGGCGCTGATCGAGGATCGACTTGATGCCGCTGCAGACGACCACGACCGGCCGCCGCGCCAACTCCTCCATATCGGCCGATACGTCCATCGAAAGCTCCCCGCCGCGATGAACGCCTCCAAGCCCGCCGGTCGCCATCACCTTGATCCCGACCTGGCTCGCAACGAACACGGTCGCGGCGATGGTCGTTGCGCCAAGTCCGCCGCCGGCCAGCAGGTAGGGCAGATCGCGGGTGGTGCACTTCGCCACCTCGGGAGCCTCGACGAGCCGCCTTCGCGCGACCTCGCTCAGCCCGACATTGACCCGACTGTCGATCACGGCCACGGTGGCCGGCATGGCGCCCTGGTCGCGGACCGCCTGCTCGATCTCGACCGCGACTGCGCCGTTGTACGGACGCGGCAGCCCGTGGCAGATCAGAGTCGATTCCAGGGCGACCACGCCCTGCTGCCGGGCCAGCGCGTGCGCGACGTCCGGGAGCAGTTCGAATGTCAAGGTCGATCTCCCTCGAAGGGCAGGGGCGGTCCTGCCGGTCGACCAGTTTCTGCCAGAGTCCATCTTAAGCCAAGGGAAGGGCCGCGATGCCGCGCCAGATCGACAAGCATAGCGCCTTGATCTTCACGATGATGCTGCTCTCGGCGGCGGAAGGCGAGATGGCCGACGCCGAGTCCAATACCATCGGCCGGATCGTCCGCGATCTGCCGATTTTCCGCGAGTTCGATTTCGAGCAGTTGCCCGTCGTGTGGCGTCAGTGCAGCGAGCTGCTGTACGAGCTCTTGCGTCAGGACGACGGCGCCGATCTGGCCTGCAAGATGATCGCCCAAGCGCTCGATCATCGATCGCGCGAGATCGCCTATCTGCTCGCGTTCGAGGTGGCCGCCGCGGACCGATCGCTCGCCGCCGAGGAACGCAATCTGCTCGAGCTCCTTCGCCAGCACCTGGAGATCGATCGGCTGGTGGCCGCAGCCATCGAACGCACGACCTATATCCGCCACGCCGTCGTCTGAGCGAAAGAGAGGACCTCCAGGCAGTGCTCGGGCGCGGCGAGATCTTCAGCATCGCGCAGATGGCAGCGGCGGACGCTGCAGCGATCGCGAGCGGAATCGCCGGGCGCGAGCTGATGGAGAACGCCGGCGCGGCCGTCGCCGAAGCGGTCAGCGGGCGCTTCACGCCGGTTCCGACGGTCGTGCTGTGCGGGCCGGGCAATAACGGCGGTGACGGCTTCGTCGTTGCCCGGCGTCTGGAGCGGGCCGGCTGGCCGATCCGAGTCGCCCTGCTCGGGCGCCTGGAGACCTTGCGTGGCGATGCGGCGGGCGCCGCCAAGGCCTGGTCCGGCGGCACGGTTGCGCTCGAGCCCGCGGTTCTGGAGGGTGCAGGCTTGATCGTCGACGCCCTGTTCGGAGCGGGGCTCGCCCGGCCGCTCGACGGTGTCCCTCGGACGACGGTCGAGGCTGTCGCCAACTCGGCGCTGCCGGTCGTCGCGGTCGACGTCCCCTCCGGGGTCGACGGCGATACGGGCGAGGTGCGGGGCGCCGCGGCGCCCGCCCGGCTCACGGTCACCTTCCATCGCCTCAAGCCCGGACATCTGCTCCTGCCGGGGCGCGAATACATGGGCGAGCTGGAGATCGCCGACATCGGCATTCCGGATCGGGTGACCGAGCAGCTCGGCGTGCGGACCTGGGCCAACCAGCCGAAGCTGTGGCAACCTTTGCTGCCGCGCCGCACCGCCGGCAGCCACAAATATCGCCACGGCCATGCCCTGGTCCTGGGCGGTCGCTCGGCGAGCTCCGGGGCGGCGCGGATGGCGGCGCGGGCGGCGCTCCGTGCTGGCGCGGGGCTGGTCACGATCATCTGTCCCGAGACGGCGCTCGCCACCTACGCCGCGCAGCTTACGGCGGTGATGGTGACGACCTATGCCGACCAGGAGGAATTCGCCCGGCAGCTCGAGGATCCGCGTCGCAACGCGATCCTGCTCGGACCGGGGGGCGGCATCGGCGAGGGTCTTCGCGAGCGCGTGATCGCCGCACTTGCGAGCCGTAAGGCCTGCGTGCTGGACGCTGACGCATTGACCAGTTTCGCAGGGCAGGCGGGCGCTCTGTTCGCGGCGATCGATGGCCCCTGCGTGCTGACGCCGCATGAGGGGGAATTCGGGCGTCTGTTCGATCTCGAAGGCGACAAGCTCACGCGGGCGCGCGAGGCCGCAGCCCGGAGCGGCGCGGTCGTGCTGCTGAAGGGTGCAGATACCGTGGTCGCGGCGCCCGACGGACGGGCTGCCGTGCAGTGGCAGGCGCCACCCAGCCTGGCCACCGCTGGCTCCGGCGACGTCCTCGCCGGGATCTTGTTGGGGCTGTTGGCGCAAGGCATGCCGGTGTTCGAGGGCGCCGCCGCCGCCGTGTGGCTACATGCCGAGGCGGCGCGGAGCCTCTGCACCGGGATGATTGCCGAGGATCTGATCGAGGCTTTGCCCGGACCGCTGGCGGCGTGCACAGAGCGAGCTTGCTACCGCGCGGGTCGCTGGCCGGCGGGCGGAAGATAGTTGCCACGCTCCAGCTGTGGTTTATTCATAGCCGGCCTGGTGGTTCAGGTTCGCCGTAGCTCCTCCTCGCCGAGGCCCCGTCTGCGATGTCCCACCCGGAGCAGCTCGGCGGCGTAAAGGCTGGCATGCGGGTGCGAATCGGTACGCTTGAGCGCAAAGGGGCGACCGCCGGGGGCGCGCCGACCGACTTTGCCAGCTGAGCAGCAAGCCGATCTGCCGGCACAGATCGTCGAGCTCATTGGTGATCCGATCGTCATCGTGGCCGCGGGCAACGCGGAGCGGGCGGCGCCCTCGATCGTCTACGCCAACCCCAGCTTCGCTCGGCTGATCGGCCGCAAATCCGAGGCGATGCTGGGCCAGTCGCTGCGCGCCCTGGCGTCGACGATCACCGACCCCCTGGAACTCGCCCGTCTGATCGATGCCATCGAGCGGCGCCGCGCCATCGAGCTCTCGTTGCAGATCGCAGCTGCCGGAGGGCGCACCCTGTGGACTCAGGTCCAGGGTCGACCGATCATGGGCGAGGGACGACCGTACCTTTTGTATCTGCGCGATGTGACCGCCCAGCGCACGGTGGTCCAGACCGCGCAACGGCTGGAGCGCCGGTTCGACGCGCTCGCCACTCTCAGCTCCGATGCCATCTACCATCTGCGCGTCGACCCGGACTGCCGCCTGATCCTGGATTGGACCGCCGGGGCGTTCGAGCGCTTGACCGGATACAACGCGGCCGAGATCGAGGCGCTGGGCGGCTGGGCGGCCCTGGTCGAGCCCGCGGATCTGCGCCTCGTGCAACTTCGTGCGCAGAAATTCATCGCTGGCGAGCAGGCGAGCGCCGAGTACCGCATCAAGAGTCGCGACGGCGCCCGTCACTGGTTGCGCGATGCCGGGTGGCCGCAGTGGGACGAATCCCGGGAACTGGTGATCGGCGTTCTCTGCGCTGCGCAGGACATCACCGAGCGACGCACGCTCGAGGAGCAGGTGCTGGCCCAACAGTTCGAACGCCGGTCGCTCATCAGCCTGAGCGACGGGTTGATCTGCGAGATCGACGGCGACGGTCGTCTGCGCGCCGTCGCCGGCCATGCCGAAGGCGAGCTCGCCGGCCGCTTGCGCGCCGGGGTCGGTCGCACGCTGGAGGAGGTGAGCGGCCCCGAGCACGCCGCGATCTGGCAGCGCCAGATCGAGGGTCTCGTGCCCGGCTGGGCGCCGGTGAGCTTCGCTCTCGTCCATCCGACCGAGCTCGGGGAGGAGCGCTACGAGGTCCGCTTGTGCGCTGCCGCCGGCGGTCTCTCTCTGGCGCGGGTTCTGCCGCCTTCCCGGCTGATCGGTCGCGGCGAGGTGGCTCGGATCACGGTCCAGAGCGATCCAAGATTGCGCGCTTTGCTCCAGCTCCAGCGTTCTGCCGCGGTCCTGCTCGCGCCGAGCCTGACCGTCGTGGAATTGAACAGCCAGGCCGAGCTGTTGACCGGGTGGCAGCGGGCGAGCGCGATCGGGCGGCCCTTCACGGAGCTGATGGCCCTCGCGAGGGAGCAACCGGCCCTGCTGCAGGATCTCGAGCGGGCGCGATCGGGGAGTCCCGTGACCGCCAGCGAGGCCTGGCTACGCTTGCCCGATGGCCAGGAAGGCCGGCTGGTCTGGAACTATGTCCCGCTGTCGAATCCCGATGAGCAGGTCTACGGCGTGCTCGCTCAGGGTGATCCGCTGACGCCTATGAGCGACGCGACGGCCAGCCAGGGCGACGATCAGCTGCGCGTCAACGCCATCATGGATGATGTCGCCGACGGCATCGTCGCTCTGGACAGGCGGGGCGTGATCGTTTCGTTCAGCCGCTCCGCCGAGGCGATCTTCGGCTATCGAGAGAACGAGATCGTCGGCCGCAGCGTCGCCATCGTGGTAGTCAGCGACTCGCGCGCAGATAGCGATCCGCTGGATCGGATCCTCGCAGCGGCCAAGCTCCCGGGCAGCGCCGGGGAGCTGGTGGCCAGGCGCAAGGGCGGGCAGCTGATCCCGATCGGCGTATCGGCGAGCGAGACCTTCTTCAACGGCCACGTATGCTACATCCTGACGATCCGCGACGTCACGATCCGCAGACGCACCGAAGAGACGATTCGCAACCTCGCCTACCACGATCCCATGACCGGGCTGCCGAATCGCCGTTTGTTCAATGACCGGCTGAACCAGGCGATCGAGCGGGCACGTCGAAATCGACGGCAACTGGCCGTGATGATCCTCGATCTCGACCGCTTCAAGCTGATCAACGACTCGCTCGGCCTCGCGCGCGGCGATCAGGTGCTGCGCGCCGTCGGCGAGCGGCTGGTGGCGGTGGTGCGCCGCAGTGACACCGTCGCTCGGCTCGGAGGGGACGACTTTCTTCTGCTGCTGCCCGGCGTGGACGGCGCCGAGAGCAGCGCCAAGGTCGCCCAGAAGATCCTGGATACGTTCCTGCCGCCGCTGCAGCTCGAAGACCAGGAGCTCCATCTCGGCGCCACTCTCGGGATCACCTTGTACCCGCACGACGGTGACGACGCCGAGACGCTGATCCGCAACGCCGATACCGCCCTGTACCGGGCGAAGGAGCATTCGCGCGGCAGCTATCAGTTCTACACGACGGATATGAACGCCACCGCCTTCGAGCGTCTGGTCCTCGAGACCCAGTTGCGCAAGGCCATCGAGCGCGGCGAGCTGGTGGTCTACTATCAGCCGCAGGTTCGTCTCGATACCGGCGCCGTGGTGGCGGTCGAAGCCCTGGTGCGCTGGTTCCATGCCGATCTCGGTCTGGTCTCACCGGCCGAGTTCATTCCCTTGGCGGAGGAGACGGGGCTCATCCTCGATCTGGGACGCTGGGTCCTGAGGACCGCTTGCGCACAGGTCCGATCCTGGCAGGAGCAGGGCTTCGCCGACCTGCGGCTGGCGGTCAACCTCTCCGGCCGGCAGTTCGAGCAGGACGACCTGGTGCGGAGCATCGCCCAGGTGATCGAGGAGGCGACCTTCGACCCCAGCGACCTCGATCTCGAGCTGACCGAGAGCAGCATCATGCGCAGCCCCGAACAGGCGGTCCCGAAGCTGCAAGCCCTCGATCGGCTGGGCATCCGCCTGTCGATCGACGACTTCGGAACCGGCTATTCCTCGCTCGGCCACTTGAAGCGGTTCCCGATCCGCACGCTGAAAATCGACCAGTCGTTCATCCAGGACATCACGACCGACCCTAACGATGCCGCAATCGCCCAGGCGATCATTGCGCTGGCGGACAGCCTGCAGCTGAAGGTCATCGCCGAGGGGGTGGAAACGCGCGACCAGCTGGATCTGCTTCGGCGCTATCATTGCGACGAAATGCAGGGCTATCTGTTCGCGCGGCCCCTGCCGCCGGGTGAGCTTCTGGAGCTGCTGAGGAGCGGTTCGCGGCTGATCCATTGAGCGTCGGCGCAAGCCATCGCCCGCTTGCGTGGCTAACCGCTCGGCTCCACTTCGCTGATGCTGTGCCCCGCCCGCGCGGCGTGGCACTGACCAACCGAGTCCTCGGCGCAGATCGTCTTGCCGTCGACCCAGGTCGCGCCCGCAAATTTCGCCTTGAGCAGATCGGTGTCGTTGAGGCGAGCCCCGGTGAGGTCGGCCCGGCTCAGATCGGCGTGAAACAGCCGTGCGCTGGTCAAGTCGACGCCGACAAGCGACGCGCCGGTCAGGTCGGCGTTGGTCAGGTCGGCGCGCACGAGGTTGGCTCCGTCCAACCGCGCGTTCTGCATCGCCGTAGAGACGAACTTGGCGCGGCGGGCGTCGATCTCGGTCAGATTTGCATCGGCAAGGTTGGCCCGCTTGAACGACGCGTCGCGGAGCGTGGCTCCGGTCAGGTCGACCCCGCGCAGATCCTGGCCGTCCTGCACGCAGCGCCGCCAATACACGCCGGGCGCCGGCACGTCGACGCAGTCCGCCAGCGCGGGCCCGGCAACGGCGAACACGGAGCTGAAAGCGAGAACGCAACGGAGGTCAAAACGGATCATGCACCCACTCATACGCGAAGGCCGCGGCCGTTGGAAGGCTGCAGCCAACAATCTGGGCCGTGCGGCGCGGCCGACCACCCCGACCTTGCCCGCCCGCGTGCATGCGGCTGCGCGACTGGCGTACCTGCGGAGCGGGGCGTAAGCTTTGCAACATGGCGGAACCGATCAGGAGCGTCCGACTGCGGATCCAGGGACGCGTCCAGGGGGTCTGGTACCGTGGTTGGGCGGTGGTGCAGGCGCAGGAGCTCGGGCTCTCGGGGTGGGTGCGGAACCGGCAGGACGGATCGGTCGAAGCCCTGGTCTCGGGGCCCGAGACCCAGCTGCGGGCGATGATCGAGCGCTGTCGTCGCGGCCCGCCGGCCGCCCGGGTCGACGCCGTGCTCGAGGAGGTCGCCGACGAGCCCGTCAGGTCCGGCTTTCGTCAGCTGCCGACGCTCTGAGCGCTTCTCGAGCCGACCGCCACTACGGCGTTGCACCGAATACCAAGTCGAAGCTGCTGACCAGGGCGCCGTCCAACTCCGCCATGCTGGTGGTGAGCCCGAGGTCGGCGAACGAGGTGACGCCGAAGTCCTTGATGCCGCAGGGCACGATGCCGGCGAAGTGGTCCAGATCGGGATCGAGGTTGATCGCGATCCCGTGATAGGTCACCCAGCGGCGGATCCGGACGCCGATCGCCGCAATCTTGGCCTCGTTGCCGTCCGGCCTGACCACCCAGATGCCCACCCGGCCCTGCCGCCGCTCGCCGCGTAGGTCGAAGTGCTCCAACGTCCGGATCACCCAGTCCTCGAGCCTTCGGATGTATGCCCTGAGGTCGGGCCCACGGCGCTGCAAGTCGAGCATGACGTAGGCAACCCGCTGGCCGGGCCCATGATAGGTGTACTGCCCGCCGCGGCCCGCGCGGAACACCGGGAAGCGCCCCGGCGCGAGCAGGTCCTGGGCGCGGGCGCTGGTGCCGGCGGTGTACAGCGGCGGGTGCTCGAGCAGCCAGCAGAGTTCCGGCTCACGGCCGGCACGGATCGCCTCGACCCGCGCCTCCATGGCGGCCAGGGCCTCGGGATAGGCGACCAGCCCATCGCTGATCCGCCACTCGACCCGGCTGCCGGCGATGCGCGCTGCGACCCTTGAAGCGGGCAGCGTCATTTGCTATCTCCCGAGGCATCCGGCAATAGGTCTGCAACGCCTTCGCCGGCATGCGGTCGTGGCGGAATTGGTAGACGCGCAGCGTTGAGGGCGCTGTCCCGGAAACGGGGTGGAAGTTCGAGTCTTCTCGACCGCACCATCTCTCCATCGCTGGCGTTTTCGCGCCAGTATCGATAGGTTCCGCGAAACGACTCCCGGACAACCGCGGTTTGTACCGAACCGCAGTCGCGGGCGCCTGATCGAGTTCGGGAACCGACCGTCATGTCCGACCAGCTGCGGGACGCTGCGCTCGAGTACCATCGCCGACCGGCGCCGGGCAAGCTCGCGGTGGTGGCGACCAAACCGCTCGCCAACCAGCGGGACCTGGCGCTCGCCTACTCCCCCGGCGTCGCCGCGGCCTCGGAGTTGATCGCCGAGGATCCGCTCGAGGCGGCCAATCTGACGGCGCGCGGCAATCTCGTCGGCGTGATCAGCAACGGCACCGCCGTGCTCGGCCTGGGCGCGATCGGTCCGCTCGCGGCCAAGCCCGTCATGGAAGGCAAGGCGGTCCTGTTCAAGAAGTTCGCCGGCATCGACGCCTTCGATATCGAGATCGACGAGCGCGATCCGGAGCAGGCTGGTCGAGATCATCGCCGCCCTGGAGCCAACCTTCGGCGCGATCAACCTCGAGGACATCAAGGCGCCGGAATGCTTCGAGGTCGAGAGCAAGCTGCGCGCCCGCATGCGGATCCCGGTGTTCCACGACGATCAGCACGGCACCGCCATCATCGTCGCGGCCGCGATCCTGAACGGACTCGATCTGGTCGGCAAGGCGCTGGACCAGATCCGGCTGGTGGCCTGCGGCGCGGGCGCGGCCGCGCTCGCCTGCCTGGACCTGCTGGTGGCGCTTGGCCTGAGGCGCGAGCGGATCCTGGTGGTCGACGTCGAGGGCGTGGTCTACGCCGGCCGCACCAGCCTGATGGATCCCTACAAGGCGCGGTTCGCACAGGAGACCTCGGCGCGCAGCCTGGCCGACGCGATCGTCGGCACGGACGTGTTCCTCGGCCTCTCGGCGCCGGGGGTCGTGAGCCAGGCGATGGTGCGGAGCATGGCCGATCGGCCGCTGATCCTCGCACTCGCCAATCCTGTCCCCGAGATCGACCCGGCGGAAGCGCGGGCCGCGAGGCCCGATGCGATCATCGCCACCGGTCGCAGCGACCATCCGAACCAGGTCAACAACGTCATCGGTTTCCCCTTCATCTTTCGCGGCGCTCTCGACTGTCGGCGCGACGACGATCAATGAGGAGATGAAGATCGCCTGCGCTCAGGCGATCGCCCGGCTGGCGCGGACGGCCGTGCCGGATACCGTGGCCGCGGCCTACGGCCTGAGCGATCTGGGTTTCGGCCCGGACTGCATCATCCCCAAGCCGTTCGACCCGCGGCTCGCGGTCGAGGTGCCGGTCGCGGTTGCCCAGGCGGCGATGGCGAGCGGCGTGGCGAGCCGGCCGATCGCCGACTTCAAGGCGTACCGCGAGCGCCTCTCGCAGTTCGTGTTCCGCTCCGGCCTGACCATGAAGCCGATCTTCGAGCGCGCGCGGGAACGGCCGAAGCGGGTGGTCTTCGCCGACGGCGAGCAGCCGCGGGTGCTGCGCGCGGTCCAGGTTCTGCTCGAGGAGGGGCTGGCGCGACCGATCCTGATCGGTCGCCCCGATGTGATACGATCGCGGTGCGAGCAGCTGGATCTGGTCCTGCCCCTGGAGCAGGAGGTCGAGCTGTGCAATCCCGAGAGCGACCCCCGCTACCACGACTACGTCGCCCACTACCTGGCGCGCATGGGTCGGGGCGGCGTGACTCCGGATGCTGCCCGCGAGATCGTCCGTACGCGGCCCACGGTGATCGGCGCGATCATGCTTGATCGCGGCGAAGCCGATGCCCTGATCAGCGGTCCGACCGGCCGCTTCGAGGCGCACCTCCGGCACATCCACCAGATCCTGGGGCTGCGGCCGGACGCCCACGACTCCTCGACCCTGCACCTCCTGATTCTCGAGCGCGGCAGCCTCTTCATGACCGACACCTACGTGAGCGTCGACCTGCCGGCCGAGGAGGTGGCGGAGACCACGCTCATGGCCGCCGAGACCGTCCGGCGCTTCGGCATCCTGCCCAAGGTGGCGCTGCTGTCGCACTCCAATTTCGGCAGCGTCAACTCGGAGAGCGCGCGCAAGATGCGCCGCGCGCTCACCATCATCCGGGAGCGGGCCCCAGACCTCGAGGTCGACGGCGAGATGCATGCCGATGCGGCGCTGTCGGCCGCGGTCCGCGCCCGGATCTTGCCCGACTTCGAGCTTGAGCGGCGAAGCCAACCTTCTCATCTTCCCCAATCTCGACGCCGCCAACATCGCCTTCAATCTGGTGAAGCAGGTGACCAACTCGGTCGCGGTCGGCCCGATTCTGATCGGACCTGCCAAGCCTGCCCACATCGTTACGCCCTCGGTGACCACGCGCGGCATCGTCAATCTGTCCGCGCTCGCCGTGGTCGACGCTCAGTCCCGAGAAGTCTGATCGGGTCGTGATCGAGTCGCATGAAAGGCCACAGGCCGTTCAGCCCGAAGCGCAGGTCGATCTGTCGGATGAGCTGATCCGATCGGTCAACGATGCCCTGCAGGAAGGCGAGGCGGGACGCGCTGCCGAGCTCGCTCTGCAGCTTCACCCTGCCGATCAGGCCGACCTGCTGGAGCAGCTCGGTCGCGAGCAACGGGCCGAGCTGGTCAGCGAGATCAAGCCCCAGCTCGATCCCGAGCTCCTGACCCATCTCGACGACACGGTGCGCGCCGAGGTGCTCGACCTGCTCGGGCCGGAGGAAGCCGGAGCAGCGATCGCGCAGCTCGAGACCGACGACGCGATCGACGTGCTCAGCGATCTGGACGAAGCCGAGCAGATCGCTCTGCTCAAGACCTTGCCGCTGCCGGAGCGGGCGGCCGTCGAGCAGGGCCTGACCTATCCGGAGGACAGCGCCGGCCGCTTGATGCAGCGCGAGTTCGTCGCCGCGCCGGAGTTCTGGACGGTGGGTCAGACGATCGACTACCTGCGCGCCAATCCGAACTTGCCGGACGACTTCTACGACATCTACATCATCAATCCGCGGTTCGAGCCGGTCGGCTCGATCCCGTTGAGCAAGGTCATGCGCAGCAAGCGCGGCGTGCTCCTGACCGAGCTCAAGCTCAAAGAGCTGCATCTGATCCCGGTCGACATGGACCAGGAGGAAGTCGGATTTCAGTTCCGGCAGTACGGCCTGGTCTCGGCGCCGGTCGTGAACGAGGCGGGGAGGCTGCTCGGCGTGATCACGGTGGACGACGTCGTCCACGTGATCGAGGAGGAGGCCGAGGAGGACATCATGAGGCTTGGCGGCGTTCCCGATGCCGACGTGTTCGCGCCGCCGCTGCGGACCAGCCTGCGCCGGGTGCCTTGGCTGCTCCTGAACCTCGCCACGGCGACGCTCGCAGCCCTGGTCATTGCGCAGTTCGAGGCCGAGATCGAGCAGCTGGTCGTGCTCGCGGTGCTGATGCCGATCGTGGTGGCACTCGGGGGCAACGCCGCGATGCAGGCGGTCACGGTCACCGTGCGCGCGCTCGCCATGCGCCAGATCACGCGCGCCAACGCGGCAAGGGTGGTCGGCAAAGAGCTGCTGGTGGGCGGACTCAACGGCACCACCCTGGTGGTCGCAGCCGTTCTCCTGGCGCTCGGCTGGTTCGGCGAGATCGGGCTCAGCCTCGTGTTCGGCGCCGGGGTCATCTTCACCATCGTCGTCGCGGCGCTCGCGGGTGTCACCGTGCCGATGATCCTCGACCGGATCGGCGTCGACCCTGCGATCGCCTCCAGCGTGTTCGTGCTGACGGTGACGGACGTGTTCGGCTTCTTCGCCTTCCTCGGCCTCGCCAGCCTCTACCTGCTGTGAGGTGCGCTGGAGAGGGACGTTCGGCGAGCGCGGGTGATCTGGACCGGATGGACGGCGACCCGCCGATGTCCAAGGCGGGCGCTTCTCCGCCTGAGCGGGCAGCAGATCCGAGCTGACGGCGCTCGCGCGCCGCGGCTCGGCTGCGGGCAAATTCGCGCCGCGCGCGAGCCGCGGGCGCCTGACGGCTCAATCCAATCTTAAGGGCGACCGGCGATGCTCGGCCTCACACCAGCGAGCGTGGTACCGCATGTTCTTCGTCGCCGGGTCGGTGATCGTCGTCCTCAGCGTGCTCGGCGGTTACGCCGCGCTCGGCGGCAAGCTGTACGTGCTCTGGCAGCCGTTCGAGATCGTCATCATCTGCGGCGCCGCGGCGGGCGCGTTCATCACCTCCAACCGCAAGCCGGTGCTGGCGTTGACCGCGAAGGCGCTCGCTTGCCTGCTCAAGGGCGACAAGTACGACAAGGCGGCTTATCTGGAGCTCCTCAGCCTGCTCTACACGATCTTCAGGCTCGCCAACGCGAAGGGCTGGCTCGCTCTCGAGCAGCACGTCGAGAAGCCCGACCAGAGCGCTCTGTTCGCACGCTTTCCGAAGTTCAAGAGCGATCATCACGCGGTCACGTTCCTCTGCGATTACCTCCGCCTCCTGACCGTCGGCAGCGACAATCCTCATGAGATGGAGGCGCTGATGAACGAGGAGATCGAGACGCATCACGCCGAGCACAATGCCGTTTTCATCGCGGTTCAGACCGTCGCCGACAGCACGCCGGCGCTTGGGATCGTGGCCGCCGTGCTCGGCGTCATCAAGACGATGGGCGCCATCGCCGAACCGCCTGAGGTGCTGGGGAAGCTGATCGGCGGCGCGCTGGTCGGCACCTTCCTCGGGGTGCTCCTCGCCTATGGCTTCTTCGGCCCGATCGCCGCCTCGATAAGAGCCCGCCACGAGGCGGAGCTGCGCTATTTCCTGTGTATCAAGGCGGGGATCCTGGCGTACATGCAAGGCTATGCTCCCGCCATCGCCGTCGAGTTCGCGCGTAAGGCGCTGACCTCCGACGTGCGGCCGACCTTCTACGAGGTCGAGAAAGCGGTCGACGGCCTGCCGTCCGCCGCCTGAGCGGCGCAAGGAGCTGCCTCCGTGTCGAAAGCAGCCAACGGCCCGATCATCATCAAGAAGGTTAAAAAAGCCGATCACGCAAGCCATCACGGTGGAGCGTGGAAGGTCGCCTACGCCGATTTCGTGACCGCGATGATGGCGTTTTTCTTGCTTCTCTGGCTCTTGAACGTCACGACCGATGAGCAGAAGCGTGGCATCGCCGACTACTTCGAGCCCTCGATCACCTGGCACAGAGCGGCGAGCGGCGCCGATGCCCTCCTCGCCGGGCAGGCGGCCGGCACCTCGGGCGCCCAGACAATGGCCGCGGCGTCACCCGCCGTGGCGACGCCGGCCGCGAGGTTGCGCCAGCACGCGGACAACGACGAGCTCGACAACCCGGCGCCGATCGGCGAGGCGGATGAGCTGGCGGAGGAGGACCATACCGACCGCGCTCTCGCTCCAAACGAGCTCGCCGCGGAGAGGGCGTTGGAAGAGCGGGAGGAACAGCAGTTTGCCGCCGCCGAGTTCGACCTGCGGCAGGCGATCCAGGACCTGCCCGAGGCGAACGAGCTCGCCGAGAGCCTGATCGTCGACCGGAGTCCCGAAGGGCTGCGCATCCAGCTCGTCGACCAGGAGAGGACCTCGATGTTCCCGCTCGGCTCGAGCGAGATGCGCGATCCGGCGCGCAAGCTGATGGCGCTCGTGGCGCAGATCGTGGGCCGACTGCCGCACAAGATCTCCGTGACCGGCCACACCGATGCGATGCCCTATGCGGCCACGCTTCACTACAGCAACTGGGAGCTGTCGACCGACCGTGCCAACGCCAGCCGGCGGCAACTGGTCGAGAGCGGTCTGCCGCTCGAGCGCATCACGAAAGTGATCGGCGTGGCGGACCGGGAGCCGTTGATCGAGGCTGAGCCGGGCTCGCCGCGCAACCGCCGCATCAGCATCGTGCTACTACGCGAGGCGAAAACACCGGCGATGCCAACCCTCGTGCCGCGCTAGAGTTCCACCAGGAGGCCATCCTCGGCGGCCTCCCAGCCGATCCCGTCGAAGCGGTCGAGCATGTCCTGGCTCATGTGGGTGAGCAGCAGGCGCTTGGCCCGCAGCTCCTGGCGCCGGCTGCTCAGGGTCTGGAAATCGAGGTGGTGACCGGGCTTGCGGTCGAAGCCGTAGCATTCCGTGATCAGCAGGTCGGCACCGCTCGCGACCTGGATCAGCTGGTCGGTCCACTCGGTATCGCCGGAATAGCCGATCAGGCGCCTGCCGCAGGCAAACCGCAGGGCAAACGCGGGCGCGCCGGACGGATGTCGGACCGGGAAGGCGGTGACCGCAACGCCGCCGCAATTCTGGGTCTGGCCCGGCTCGAGCTCGACGAAGTGGAGCGGGAAATACCAGGTCATCTGGCTCGAGCCTGGGAACAGCACCTCCTGAGCCTCCAGCAGTCGCTGACGCATGGTCGGCGGGCCCACCACGGTCAGCGGTCGTTGCCGCTGGCCGATGTACTGCGCCTCCATCAGCAGGAAGGGCAGCCCGGCAAAGTGATCGCCGTGGAGATGGCTGAGGAAGATCGTATCGATCGTGCCTGGGTCGACGCCAAAGCGTCGCATCGCGACCAGGGCGGTGGCACCGCAGTCGATCAGGAAGCGAGCGCGTCCCGCGCTCACGAAGAAACAGGTCTGGAAACGGCCACCACTACCGAACGCATCACCGCAGCCGAGGACCCGGACCGCAACCTTCGCCATCTTGTGCCTACTCAGCCCGCGGGCAACGGCGAGATCCTGGCAGGGACGCCCGCATCACGCTGTGAACTGGTTCACAGCGGCTCGAGACAAGCACAGCTTCGGCGGAGGAGAATCGCCGGTTTGAGCCGATCGGCAGCCGAGCTTGGCTGTCGCCACCCTCAAAGCGCCCTGAAGGTGGCGGGCGGCCGGTCCACCCATGTCCTGGATACTTGGTCGGAGTGGCGTGATTCGAACACGCGACCCCCGCCTCCCGAAGACGGTGCTCTACCAGGCTGAGCTACACTCCGATCCGAAGTCGCGCCTGTATATAGCGGCTTCCGGCCGCCTGGGCAATGCATCCACTCGGTGCGGCCAGTAGGTGAGGACTACCGCAATCCGCCCGGTGACCGCGAACGGCGAGCCGGTCGGGATCCGCAGGAAGCCAGGACAGAGGAGCTGAAATCTTCCGCCGGACCGTGTAGGCGCCTCCGGATCGACTCCGTATCCAGGACAGCGCGGCAGGCGGAGCTTTGCGCCGCGAACGTGGCTGTGGCAGATTGTCGTTCTGCGTGCGCGCGCACCATCGCGGAGCGACTGAAGCGTGAGCGAGCTCCACCGCATCGGCCCGCGCGACGAGCGAACCGCGGACGCCGACCTGATCTTCGTGCACGGCCTCGGCGGCCACCCGGTGCTGACCTGGTGCCACGACGAGAGCCGGTCGGCGCGACTGCTGGCTGTACTGGCTGGCCGAGGAGTTGCCCGGGATCGCGGTCCACACGCTGGCCTACGAGGCCAGCCTCTCGGGCTGGCTCGGCCGCGCGATGCCGCTGATCGACCGCGCCAAGGACGTGCTGACCGAGCTCGAGACGATGGCGATCGGCGCCCGGCCGATCGTCTTCGTTGGCCACAGCCTGGGCGGGCTCCTGATCAAGCAGCTGCTGCGCGAGGCTGAGGACAAGTCGGTGCCCGGCTGGCGCAAGATCGCCGCGCAGACCCGGGCGGTGGTGTTCCTTGCCACGCCGCACGCCGGCGCCGACCTCGCCACCTGGCTCGGCCGCCTCGGCTCGCTGCTGCGGGCGAGCGCCGCGATCGACGACCTGCGGGCGCACAATGCGCTGCTGCGCAACCTCAACGAATGGTACCGCGAGAACGCCGCTCGGCTCGGCATCGAGACCCACTGCTTCTATGAGAGCTACCCGATGAAGGGCGTGATGGTGGTCGACCAGACCAGCGCCGATCCCGGCATCACCGGGGTCGTGCCGCGTCCGCTGGATGCCGATCACGCCTCGATCTGCAAGCCGCCGACCGCGACCATACGCTCTACGACTTCCTCGTGCAGCGGATCGGCGGCTGGACGGCCCGGCGCGACCGCTGGCCGCAGGCGGCGGTCGGCGCCGCGCGCGCGGCCGCGCACCGATCCCGAACCAGCTGCCGGCCGGACTGATCGATTTCGTGGGGCGCGAGCCGCAGGTCGAGGAGCTGGTGCAGGCGCTGCGCGGGGAAGCGATGGCGGCGGCGGTGTGCGGGATGGGCGGGAGCGGCAAGACCGCGCTCGCGCTTCACGTCGCCCATCGCCTTGCGGACGAGAGTCCCGACGGTCGGCTGTTCATCGAGCTCGGGGGCACCTCGGCCGGGCCCCTTTCGGCGGTCGAGGCGATGGGCCGCGTGGTGCTGAGCTTCGAGCCCGAGGCGCGGCTGCCGGACGCCCCCGAGCAACTGGAGCGCCTCTACCGCAGCGTGCTCGACGGACGGCGCGTGCTGATCCTGCTCGACGACGTCAACAACGCGGCCCAAGTCGAGCCGCTGCTGCGCTGGCGGGCGCCGACCACGCGCGTCCTGATGACGTTGCGCGAGGCTTTGGCTCTGCCTGGCGTGCCGCGTCTCGAGCTCGACGTGCATGCCTGCGCGAGGAGGCACGGCGCCCTGCTGCGCGTGATCCTGGGCCGGCGCGAGATCTCCGATGCCGAGCTCGACCAGGCTGGCCGAGCGCTGCGGGCATCTGCCGATCGCGTTGCGCGTCGCCGGCACGTTCCTCGCCATGCATCCCAACTGGACGATCGAGGAGTACGTCTCGAGCCTCGGAAACGAGTGCGAGCGCCTGGAGCTGCTGCGGATCGAGGGCGCGGCGACGCTGGACGTGGCCGACGTGCTCGCGCTCAGCGCGCGCGACCTCGCGCGCGAGCAGCCGGCGCTGGCCGAGAGCTGGCAACAGCTCTCGGTGTTCTCGGGGCGGTTCGACACGACCGCGGCCGCGGCGGTATGGGACGCGCCGCTCAAGGAGGCGCGCGCGGCGCTGAGCGAGCTGCTGCGGCGGGCGATGATCCGCTACGATCCGCCGACGCGGCGCTACCACTGGAACGCGTTCATGCGCGAGGTCGCTCGCCTTCCGCTGGCGACGACCAGCGACGGCGCTTCAGCAGCGGCTCTCGAGCGCCGCCTCGCGACCGCCGCTCTGCGTCACTCTGCCTATTACCAATGGGTGCTCGAGCGCTGCGAGCGGCTCTACGGCGTCGGCGGTACCGCCACGCTCGAAGGTCTGCAGCTGTTCGACCGTGAGCGGCAGCATATCGTGGCGGGACACGCCTTCGCGCTGGCGCGCGCGGCCGAAGAGACCGGCTTGCGCGCTGCTCGCCGGCTACGGCGCGGCCGCGCCCTATCTGATCAATCTTCGCCTGCATGCGCGCGAGCGCGTTGCCTGGCATGCGGCGGCGGTCGACGCCTGCCGCTGTCTCGGCGACCCCGCCGCTGAAGGCGGCCGGCTCACCGGCCTCGGCAATGCCTATGCCGATTGTGGCGACGTCGCCGGCGCGATCCGCTGCTATCAGGAGGCGGTCGCACTCGCGCGCGAGCTGGGCGACCGCCAGCAGGAGAGCGTCCGCCTGGGCAACCTCGGCGGCGCCTACGCCGACCTCGGCGAGCCGCGCCGGGCGATCGGCTGCTTCTCAGATGCGCTGATCCTGGCGCGGCTCTGCGGCGACCTGCGCGCCGAGGCGAGCCATCAGGGCAATCTCGCGACGGCCTATCTCGCGCTTGGCCGCCATCGTGCGGCGCTGCGCTGCGGCGAGCGCGCGCTGCGCTGCGCCGAGGAGGTCGGCGACCGGCGCGGCGAGGGCGTCTATCGCGCCAATCTGGCGAGCATCCACCTCTGCCTCGACGAGGTCGAGCGCGCCATCGAGCTCTATCGGCAGGCCTCGGCGATCGCCGAGGAGATCGGCGATAGGCGAGGCCAGGGCTACCGGGCGGGCAATCTCGCCCTGGCCCTCGACGAACAAGGCGATCCCACCCAGGCGGCCGGGCTGGCGCGCCAAGCGCTCGAGCTCCTGGAAGAGCTGGAGGAGGAGCCGGCGCGGCAGCTGCGCGTGCTGCTGCTGGCGCGATTTCCGCTGGCGATGCCGGCCGCGGACGGTCCGCCGCGGCGCTGGATGCCGGAGGGCGACCGCCGCTCCTCCTGAAGCCGCCGGATCGGTCCGCCCGCGTCGTTTGGACTCCCCCTGCTCAGCGCAAAGACGCGCGCAACGCCTCCTTCAGGTCGCGCGGCTCATGCTTGCGCCTCTCGAGCTCCCTCGCCAGGCGCTGCTGCAGAAACGCCAGCACCGCCGCCTCCTCGCTGCTCAGGCCGTCGAGCTCCTCGCGCAGCGCTTCCTCCACCTGCCCTTTGAGGAACTCCAGCAGGCTGCCGTCGAGATAGGAGTTCAGGATCGCGGGATGGATGTAGGCCTTGCGGCAGACCGCGACCGTGTTGCCGAGATTGTTGGCGACGTGCTCGATCGCGCGCGTGACGTTGCGCTTGGCCGCCGCCTTGGTATCGAAGGTCTCGAACTCGCTGAGCGCGAGCGAGGCGAGCACGGTGCCGGCCCAGGTGCGGAAGTCCTTGGCGGTGAACGGCTCGCCGGTGATCTCCTGCAGATAGGCGTTGACGTCGGCCGAGTCGACGTCGTGGCGCACGCCGTCCGTCATCGACATATTGGAACAGCTCCTGCCCCGGCAGCTCCTGGCAGGCGCGCACGATGCGGGCGAGGCGGCGGTCGCGGGTGGTCACCTTGTGCAGCTTGCCGCTCTTGCCGCGGAACTCGAACGCCAGCTCGGTGCCGTTGACCTCGACGTGATCGTGACGGATCGTGGTCAGGCCGAAGCTCTTGTTCTCGCGCGCGTACTCGGCGTTGCCGACCCGGATCAAGGTGCTCTCGAGCAGGCGCACGACGGTCGCCAGCACCTTCTCGCGCGGCAGGCCGTGGCGCCGCATGTCGGCATCGAGCCGCGCGCGGATCTGCGGCAGCGCCCGACCGAAAACCAGCATGCGGTCGAACTTGTGCGCGTCGCGCACCGCGCGCCACTCGGGGTGGTAGCGGTACTGCTTGCGCCCGCGGTCGTCGCGGCCGGTCGCCTGGATGTGGCCGCGCGGATGCGGGCAGATCCAGACGTCGGTCCAGGCCGGCGGGATCGCGAGCGCGCGCAGCCGGCGGATCTCGGCGGGCTCCTTGATCGGCCGGCCCTGCGGGTCGCGATAGCTGAAGGCGCGGCCCGCGCGCCTGCGGGTGATCCCGGGCATGCTGTCGGTGACGTAGCGAAGGCCGGCCGCCTTCGCCGCCGCGGCCGCAGCCTCGGGATCCGTCTCGGCCGCCAGGGCGATCTCTGCGATCTTACCGTTGCTGCGCTGCATGTTGTTGGCACCGTTCCGCGCGGATGACGAGCGCGGAGCAAACGGACCACGCCGCTGCGAAGTTCCCGCGGCAGCTCGGCGGCTGCTCGAGGAAGCGTCGACGCGCCCTCTGCCCGCGCGCGTCCGCTGGCGGTCATCGGCTCACAAGGTGATCGCGACCCGGCCGTCGCCGCGGCGATCGAGGACGTTGACCGAGACGTCGGCACCGTAGCGGCGCAGCATGACGTCGAACTGGCTGTCGCCGACCCGCAGCTTGACGGATCACGACCTCGTCGAGGAACTCGGGCAGACAGCGGCTGGCGAAAGCGCACCCGCTCGCCCGCCGGATCGAAGCTCAGGCCGAGGCAGGCCTGGAGGAAGGCGAACGGCGCGGCCGCCGCCCAGGCCTGGGGCGAGCAGGCCACCGGGTAGAAGGTCGGTCCCTTGCCGGCGACGCGGCGGAAGCCGCAGAGCAGCTCCGGCAGGCGGCGCAAGTCGATGTAGCTGGCGGCATCGAACATGCCATGGAACAGCCTGAGGATGTGCTCGCTCAGGCCGTAGCGGGCGAAGCCGAGCGCGATCAGCGCGTTGTCATGCGGCCAGACCGAGCCGTTGTGGTAGGACATCGGGTTGTAGCGGGCCTCGCCGTCGGCGACCGTCCGGATGCCCCAGCCGGAGAAGAAGTCCTTGTCCATGAGGCCGCCGGCGATGCGGCCGGCGCGCCGCGCGGTCGCGATGCCCGAGAGCAGGACCTGCCCGGCGTTCGAGGTGCGCACCCGGCAGGGTCGCTTGGCGCCGTCGAGGGCAAGCGCGTAGGTCGCGATGTCCGCGCACCAGAACGCCGCCTCGAACCGGTCGCGCAGCGCCGACGCCTCGCCGCGCAGCGAGTCGGCAAGGCCGCCGAAGCCGAGCGCGGTCGCCAGCCGGGCGGCATGGCGCTTGGCGGCGAACACATAGCCCTGCACCTCGCACAGGGCGATCGGGCCCTCGGCGAGCTGGCCGTCGGCGTGGAAGACCGAGTCCTGCGAGTCCTTCCAGCCCTGGTTGCTGAGGCCGCGCTCGGTCTCGCGCCGCGTACTCGATGAAGCCGTCGCCGTCGCGATCGCCGCGCTCGTCGAGCCAGCGCAGCGCCGCGCTGCACGCTCGGCCAGACGGCGCGGATGGTGTCGAGGTCGCCGGTGCGCTCGTAGTACATGCCCGCCAGCATGACGAACAGCGGCGTCGCGTCGACCGAGCCGTAGTACATCCCGAACGGCACCTCCCCGAGGCGCGCCATCTCGCCCTGCCGGGTCTCGTGCAGGATCTTGCCCGGTTCGGCGTCGGCCTCGGGCCGCTCCTCCGTCGCCTGGGTCGCAGCCAGGAACTTCAGCACGCCCCTCGCGATCGCCGGGTCGATCCAGAGCAGCTGCATCGCGGTGATGATGCCGTCGCGGCCGAACGCGGTGCAGAACCAGGGAATGCCGGCATAGGGATAGGGGCCGTCCGCGGTGTCGGTCATCAGCATGTAGAGGTCGGCGATCGAGCGGCGCAGCATCTCGTTGAAGATCTGGTTCGAGGTCGCGACCGATGCGGCGCGGGCGGTCGAGGTCCGCAGATCCCGGCGCGCCGCGTGCAGGCCGACGAAGAAGCGCTCCGCCCCCGGGCGCGGCGGCTCCTCGCCGTCGCACTCGATCGTGAAGAACAGCGACATGCGCTCGTAGGGCTTCAGCACCAGATCGAATACCGCGCGGTCGGGCTCGAGCCGGGTCGGCTCAGGCGCGAACTGCAGGCTGGTGCGGTGCAGGTCGCCAATGAGGCCGTGATAGGTGAAGGTGACCGCCTTGCCGTCGATCACCGTCGCGGTCGTGCGGCCGCGTCTCTCGCGACGGTGGCCGCGCACCTCGAACAGGTCGGCGAAGTCGGTCTGGAACAGCAGCGTCAGGCGGATCCCCTGGCTGCGCGCGTCGAAGTTGCGCACCGCCAGGCGCTCGTAGGCGCGCGCCTGCCAGATGTACTTCGCGCGTACCACGTGGATCGTGTCGCGCGCCAGCTGCAGGCGCCCGTCGTCGTCGAAGAAGTCGGGGTTGGTGATATCGGCGATCAGCAGCGCGTTGTTGTCCTGGACCGTGGAGCTCAGCAGCAACGGCCGCCGGTCGTTGATCAGCAGCTGCAGGCCGGACAGAAAGCGCGTGTCCTGGTGATACAGTCCCTCCGGGCTGCCCTCGCCGGGCACGATGTCGCCGTAGTGGTCGAACAGGCCGAAGGTGTCGCCGTGCTTGAGCGTGCGCGGGCGGCGCTCCTGCAAGGACGAGGTCGCCGGGATGTAGAACTGGACCGCCGGCGGCGGCGGCGGCAGCGCGATGGCACCGGCTGGCTGATCGTCGGCTGTCATGAGCCCTCGTCTCAGGCGGCGGACACGGTTCCCTGGTCCTGGTCGCCCCCGACCCTACGCGCGTGACCGCTGCCGAGAGCGAGATGCCCGGCGCTCAGCGGCAGCTCGAGGACGGACCTCAGCGAACTATAGGCCGCGACGTAGTCGTTGGCCATCCGCTCGGCCGTGAAACGCCGCTCGAAACGGGCGCGGATCAGGTGGCGGTCGAGCCGGTCCAGCTCGCCCAGCGCCGCGACCGCCGCCGCGACGTCGTCGACGATGAACCCGGTCACGCCGTCCTCGATCACCTCCGGCACCGAGCCGCCGGGGTAGGCGATCACCGGGGTGCCGCAGGCCATCGCCTCGATCATCACCAGGCCGAAGGGCTCCGGCCAGGCGATCGGGAACAGCAGCGCCCGGGCGCCGCCCAGGAACTCTCCTTTGTCACGCTCGCCGATCTCGCCGATGTACTCGACCAGGGGATCCCGCAGCAGCGGCCGGATGACCTCCTCGAAATACGCCTGGTCCGCGCGGTCGACCTTGGCCGCGATCTTGAGCGGGATGCCGGCGCGGCGGGCGATCTCGATCGCCTGGTCGGGCTGCTTCTCGGGGCAGATCCGTCCCAGGAAGGCGAGATAGCCGTCGCGCGCGCCCGGCGCGAACCGATAGAGGTTCCGCGGCAGGCCGTGCTGCACGGTGCGGAGCCAGTGCCAGTCCGGGCACGGCTGGCGCTGATGGTCGGAGATCGACACCAGAGGAAACTCGGGGAAGGCGCGATGAGCGACCGACAGGTCCGGCAGGTCGAGCCGCCCATGGCAGGTCGTGAGGGTGTGCGCGGCGCGGTCGCGAAAGAGCGGGAAGTGCAGGTAGTCGACGTGGAAGTGCAGGACGTCGAACCCGTGCGCCCGGCGCCGCACCCGGTCGAGCTGGACCATGTAGTAGGGCAGGGGGTCGCGCACCTCGGAAGCGAGCCGCAGCGCGCGTTCCGCGCACGGCACCAGCTCGGCGGCCGTGCACGAGTCGCCGCTCGCGAACAGCGTCACCTCATGGCCCTGGCCGGACCAGCTCGTCCGTCAGATAGGCGACGATCCGCTCGGTGCCGCCGTACGCTTTGGGCGGCACGCTTTCGATCAGTGGCGCGATCTGGGCGATCCTCATGCTCGTTGTCTCCGTCACCCGATCCCTTGCGCGAGAAAAACGCGGCGCGCGCCGATCCCGATCCGTTGTACGAGCGGGTTTTGTAGTCTTGGGGAGGTCGGGATCAGGCGCCGCCCTCAGGCTGGAAGCCGCGGGGCTGCAACCCCGGGTCGTGCGGCCGGTCGCTAACTAAGGAGTAGGCCGGGAATGCCGTCCCAGGCGCGACGGCTCGGGTGGCGGGCCGGTCAGCGCCGGGCCGTGCCGGTCACGAGCGTGGCCGCGAGCGCCTGCAGGCGTCGCCAGCAGCGCCGCAGCGAGCGCACCGCCTGGGCCACGCCGTCCGGGGCTGCGCTCGGGCGCGGCAGCAGCCGGCGCCGCCAGGGCGACTTGGCCGCCGGCTCGGTGAGCGCGACGCGCCGCGCCGAGCTGCCCCGCTCCATCTGGGCCTCGACCGCGCGCCGCCGGCTGACCAACGGGTGACGGGCCGGGGCATCGTGGGGCAGCTGCAGACCGAGTTCCATGGCGGCTCGCCCCACCCGGTAGAGGACCGGCGCGTTGCGCCGCGTGCCGGCCTTGCGGCGCTCGATGTGGGCGAACTCGGCCGCACGCAGACGCTCGGCGATCGCGCTGAGCCCGATTCGCCGGCCGGGCTTGGCGGCAATGTGGCCGAGATAGGGATGGTCCGGTTGGTCCGCCGCGGCACGCTCGAAGGCCACGCGCGCCGGCACCCACTCGCCGCCGGCGCCGAGCCGCTCGACCGTCTGCAACAGGAGGCGCGCGAAGTCCAGGGCGTCGCGGGCGATCGGCTGCGCCATCGGGCTCGTCTCCAACTCGCCCCGCGCAGGTTCCGGAGGCCTGCGGGCGGTCGGCTAGAGCCTAACCTCCTCTGCTTAATCGATCGGTAAGCCGGACCGAGGTCGCCGGGTCGAGAGCGAAGCATGCCACCGGGCGCTCAACTGCCGTTACCGACCGACTGCAGGAAAGGCGGCGCAGCGCCTGCCCGACGTGCGCCTCGCCGTGCGTCGCTCATGCGGCCCCGCCTATTCGAAAGCGTGATGCGTCGTGCGATGGCTCTCGATGAACTCCCAGTCGTAGCTGACGCCGAGGCCCGGGCCGTCCGGCACCGGGAAGCAGCCGTCCGGGCCGATGTCCTCGAGCAGGTCGCTGTAGCCGCAGCGGTAGACCGGCGGCATCGCGTTCGGCATGTCCGGGCCGACCAGCGCCAGCTCGTAGAAGTGGGTGTTCCGGATCGCCGCGATGCAGTGGCGATGCGCCGGGCCGGACGCGTGCAGCTGGACGTCGAGGCCGAGCGCCTCGCACAGGTGCGCGATCTTGATGCAGCCGGTGATGCCCATGTCGTACTCGGGATCGGCGTGGACCATGTCGCAGCCCCCCATGACGACGAAGCTGCCCTTCTGCTCGAGGCCGCGGACGTGCTCGGTGACCAGCAGGGGGGTCTTCAGCTTCTCGCGCAGCCGCTTGTGGCCGAAGGCCGAGACGGCGGCATCGCGGTAGGGGTCCTCGTACCAGAAATAGTTCGCCTCGTCGCAGGCGCGGCCGACATAGAGCGCGTCCATGAAGGTGCGCAGCTCACACGCCGGGTCGATCATCAGCGCCATGTCGTCGCCGACCCGCTCCCGCACCCCGAGCAGGTTCTTGGCCTCGCGCCGGCGGTCGCCATCGTGCCAGCCGTGGATCTTGAAGCCGGCGTAGCCCATCTCCTGGCAGGCCTCGGCAAAGTCGGCGAACGCCTCGGGGCTGTCGAGCCCACCCGGCTGGTCCTGGCCGTGGTAGGTGCTGGCGTAGGTCGGCAGGCGGGTGCGAAAGCCGCCGAGCAGCTTTGCGACCGGCGCGCCGTACTTCTTGCCGGCGAGATCCCAGAGCGCGATGTCGAGCGGCCCGTGGCCCATGTGGTCGTAGGCGCGCAGCTCGCGCTTCAGGTCGTCGTAGATCTGCTCGCGCGCCTCCGGGTCGCGGCCGAGCAGGTGAGGGGCGAGCATGAGGCTCTGCGCCATCGCCGCGGGCGTGCCGACCCAATGCGTGACATACTCGCCGATCAGGCCGTCGTCGGTCCGGATCCGGATCGCGTAGCGGCTCGCCTTGGCCTTGCTGCCCTTCTGATGGACCCAGTTGCCGACGCCCGCGGCGCCGTGCGCGGGCAGGCCGAGGTTCGGCACCTCGTAGCCGAAGCCCTGGATCTCGACCCGGTCGATCCTGCTCATCCCACCGCCTCCCCGTGATTCCCGAGATTGTTCGGGCGATTGAATAGCACCGCGCCACCGGCTGACAACCGCTGGTGCGCCCCCGCTGACGGCGCGCAATCCGGCCGGATCAGGTCAGGGGAGACGGCCCTGAAGACCCGAGGAGCGATCGCGGCCCGGTTGGCTGCGCTCGAACGGTGTCAGGATCAGGCGCAGCAGCGGCCGGTCGCGCTGCCCCTGCACCCCGATCGGCATCGCCGGCCAGCGCCGGGTCGGGCTGCGCGAGCGGAACAGCGGGTCCCAGAAGCTGAAGATCGTGCCGTAGTTGCTGTCGGTATCGGCGCGCCTCGCGTGATGGTGCACCCAGTGGATCGAGGGCGTGATGATCACCCGCGCGAGCGCGCTCTCCAGACGCGGCGGCAGGCGTGCGTCGCTGTGGTGGAAGATCGCCGAGATCAGCACCAGCGCCTCGAACAGCAGGACCGAGGCGAGCGGCAGATCGAACAGCACGATGACCGCGGCGCGCACCAAGGCCGAGAGCAGGACCTCGCCGAAGTGGAAGCGGACCGCGCTGGTGCTGTCGAGCAGCTCGTCGAAATGGTGGACCTGGTGGAAGCGCCAGAGCACCGGCAGCTCGTGGTTGGCCCGGTGCCACCAGTAGATCCAGAAATCGAGCAGCAGCAGGTCGAGCAGCAGGCCCGGCCAGCCGGTCCACCAGGCCGGGCGCAGCCCGAGGCTGAAGCTTTCCGCCCCGACGGTGATCGGCAGCACGACGAGGGGCGACAGCAGGAGGTTGAGGCCGAACAGGCTGACGTTGCGCGCCAGCCGCCGCCAGGCCGCGGCGCTCGCCCGGCCGAAGCGCACCAGCAGCGGGCTGTCCGCCGCCGGTCGCAGGCGCTCGTAGACCGCGAAGAACACGAACGCGCCGCCGACCAGCAGGGCCTTGAGCGCCAGCAGGACTTCGATCGCCATGGCTGGGGACGATAGGCCGTGGCGGGCGCGTCGCCAAGTTCTCCCTTGAGCGAGGCCTGCGCCAGGCTCCGCTGCGGATTGCGAGTACCAGCGAGGCGCGCGGGACCTCGGGCTGGCGCTGTGACACCCGATCTCACCGCCGACCGGCGTTTTCGCGCCGACCGTCCGCGAGGGTTCGGAGCTGGGCGCCCGAGTGGTGCTGCTTGGCGAGCTGGCGCACTGAGCAGCGCCCCTGGGGTGGACGGCGCGGCCCGGGCGAGCGTATCTGATACCCTGCGCACGGCTCGCTGTGACGGCACCGCCGGCTGCTAGGGGAGGGCGAGATGAGCAAGGACATCGGGCACTGGATCGGCGGTCGCGGCGTCCCGGGCACCAGCGGCCGCCATGGCGACATCTTCAATCCGGCCGTGGGTGAGCGGTCCGGCCGGGTCGCCTTCGCCAGCGCTGGCGAGGTCGACGCCGCGGTGCAGGCGGCGCGGGCCGCGCTACCGAGCTGGGCCGCGACCACGCCGCTGCGCCGCGCCCGTATCATGTTCCGCCTCAAGGACCTGCTCGAGCAGAACATCGACGAGCTGGCGCTCCTGGTCAGCGCCGAGCACGGCAAGACGCTGGCCGACGCCAAGGGGTCGATCACCCGCGGCATCGAGGTCGTCGAGTTCGCCTGCGGCATCCCGAGCCTGCTCAAGGGCGAGTTCAGCGGCAACGTCGGTACCGGCGTCGATCTCTTGTCGTTCCGGCAGCCGCTCGGGGTATGCGCCGGAATCACGCCCTTCAACTTCCCGGCCATGATCCCGCTCTGGATGTTCCCGATGGCGCTCGCCTGCGGCAACACCTTCGTCCTCAAGCCGTCGGAGAAGGACCCGTCCTGTCCCTTGCGGATCGCCGAGATCGCGAAGGAGGCGGGCGTGCCGGATGGCGTGCTCAACGTGGTCAACGGCGATAAGGAGGCGGTCGACGCCATCCTCGGACATCCCGAGATCGCCGCGGTCAGCTTCGTCGGCTCGACCCGGATCGCCGAGTACGTGTTCACCACCGGCACCTCGCATGGCAAGCGCGTGCAGGCCCTGGGCGGGGCCAAGAACCACATGGTGGTGATGCCGGACGCCGATCCGGAGCAGGTGACCGATGCGCTCCTCGGCTCGGCCTACGGCTCGGCCGGCGAGCGCTGCATGGCGGTCTCGGTCGCGGTCGCGGTTGGCAAGGCGGGCGACCGCCTCATCGAGGACTTGGCGCCCCGGGTGCGCGAGCTCAAGATCGGGCCGGGTCACGAGGCCGGCGTCGAGATGGGCCCGCTGGTCACCGCCGAGCATCTCGCCAAGGTCAAGGGGTACGTCGACCTGGGCGTCAAGGAGGGGGCGGAGCTCGTGGTCGACGGCCGCGACTTCAGGCTCGAGGGCTTCCAGGGCTACGAGAACGGCTACTACCTCGGCGGCTGCCTGTTCGACCGGGTCACGCCCGAGATGAGGATCTATCGGGACGAGATCTTCGGCCCGGTGCTGTCGGTCGTGCGCATGCCCGATTTCGAGAGCGCGGTCGAGATCGTCAACCAGCACGAGTACGGCAACGGCGTCGCGATCTTCACCCGCGACGGCGACGCCGCGCGCACCTTCGCCGAGCGGGTCAACATCGGCATGGTCGGGGTCAACGTGCCGATCCCGGTGCCGATGGCGTTCCACAGCTTCGGCGGCTGGAAGCGCTCGCTGTTCGGCGACCACCACATGCACGGCCCCGAGGGCGTACGCTTCTACACCAAGCAGAAGGCGGTCACCACGCGTTGGCCAACCGGCATCCGCGCCGGCGCCGAGTTCAAGATGCCGACCATGGCGTGATCTCTTTGGGGCGTCAGCTCCAAACTGCCCCCCAGCTTGCGCCGGGCGGACCGGGCCTATCCCGAAAACCCGCCTCATATCGCAAGCTGAACGCATGGAGGGCATTGTGCCAGGCGTAGTTGAGCTTCAGAGGACTGAGCAGGCCTCACCACAGGCGTCGGTCGGTTTCTTCGACGAAGACAGCGGCAACAAGTCGGCGATGCGGTTGATGAGCATGCTGGCGCTGCTGACCGCAATCGCCTTTGGTAGCATCAATCTTCTCGCCGCGATCGGTCTGCTGGGCACCGCCAGCGGGGGCGGCGATGCGATCACGATCACCTTCGGCTTCCTGATCGCCGCGTTCGCGCCTAAGGCGGTGCAGAAGTTCGCCGAAACAAAGGCGTCGATCACGCGCCGACCCTCAGCGAAGCGGGCGGTACCTACCTGCGGGCACGGCGCCAGGAATGTTGTCGGCGAAGGTCGCCGTGCGACACGGGCCGTTCTCAATCTATGGTAGTTTCAGCGATCAGTCGACTAGGGATAGCGCGACCTTGTCGGACCGGGGCTCCGAGCCAGATTGGTGATGCGGGGTTCGGGACCGGCGAAGGCTACAGAGCAAGGCTTACGCTCGATGAGATCGTCCAGCCGTGCCGAGTTCGAAGCCCTCGATGCCGCCGATCCGCTGGCGCGGCTGGCGCGAGCGCTTCGCTCTGCCCGAGGGCGTGATCTATCTGGATGGCAACTCGCTCGGCGCCGCTGCCCCAGGCGACCGCAGCGGTCCTCGAGCGACGTGGTCCGGCGGCAGTGGGGCCAGGACCTGATCACCAGCTGGAACCGGCACGGCTGGGTCGACCTGCCGCAGAGGCTCGGCGCCAAGATCGCGCGCCTGATCGGCGCCGCGGGCGCATGAGGTGTCGTCGCCGATTCGATCTCGGTCAACCTGTTCAAGCTGATCGCAGCCGCGCTGCAGCTGCGGCCCGGGCGCCGGCGTGGTCCTCACCGAGCGCGGCAACTTCCCGACCGATCTCTACGTCGCCCAGGGCCTTGCCGGACGCTGCTCGGCGAGCGGGTGGAGCTGCGTGCGGTCGCGCGCGCGCGAGCTCGAGGCGGCGCTCGACGAGCGACACCGCGCTGCTGATGCTGACCCATGTCGACTATCGCAGCGGCCGCATGCACGACATGGCAGGCCTGACCGCGGCCGCGCACCAGCGGGCGCCCTGGCGCTCTGGGATCTCGCCCACAGCGCCGGCGCCGTGCCGGTCGAGCTCAACGCCGCCGGCGCCGATCTCGCGGTCGGCTGCGGCTACAAGTATCTCAACGGCGGGCCGGGGGCGCCGGCGTTCCTGTTCGTCGCCGAGCGCTGGCAGGAGCAGGCGCGGCAGCCGCTGACCGGCTGGCTCGGCCACCGCCAGCCGTTCGCCTTCGCGGCCGACTACGAGCCGGCGCCGGGCATCGCGCGCTTCCTCGCCGGCACGCCGCCGATCCTGCAGCCTGAAGGCGCTCGAGGCTGGGCGTCGACATGCTGCTCGAGGTCGACCCGGCGGCGCTGCGCGGCGAAGTCCGCTGGCGTTGACCGAGCTGTTCATCCGGCTGGTCGAGGAGCGCTGCGCCGGGCTTCGGCTTCGCGCTCGCGAGCCCGCGCGACGGCCGCCCTGCGCGGCTCGCAGGTGGCGCTCCGCCACGCGGAGGGCTATCCGATCATGCAGGCGCTGATCGCGCAGCGGCGTGATCGGCGATTTCCGCGCGCCGGATCTCCTGCGCTTCGGCCTGGCGCCGCTCTACGTCCGCTTCGTCGACGTGTTCGACGCGGTCGACGCGGCTGCGCCAGGTCATGGCCGCAGCGCGCCTGGGACCGGCCGGAGTTTCAAGCGGCGAGCCGCCGTGACATGAGCCGAGCGAGCCGTGCCCGAGACCGGAGCTCGAGCCCGGCGTCCAGGACCGAGCTGGAGGGTGAGCTGACCTACGGCCGCTATCTCGCCCTCGACGAGCTGCTCGAGCTGTCAGACGGCCGGTCTCGGACAGCCACGACGAGCTGCTGTTCATCGTGATCCATCAGGCGACCGAGCTCTGGCTCAAGCTCGATGGTCCACGAGCTGCGCGCGGCGCGCGCGCGGATCGCGGACCGACGACCTGCAGCCGGCGTTCAAGATGCTGGCGCGGGTCTCGCGCATCCAGGCCCAGCTGATCCAGTCGTGGGACGTGCTCTCGACGCTGACGCCGGCCGACTACCTGGCGTTCCGCGACCGGCTCGGGCCGGCGTCCGGACTGCCAGTCGCACCAGTACCGGCTGCTCGAGTTCCTGCTCGGCAACAAGCAGGCCGGCGATGCTCGCGGTGCACCGGCACACGCCGGCGGTCCATGCCGAGCTCGCGGCGCGAGCTGGCGCAGCCCAGCCTCTACGACGAGGCGATGCCGCTGCTGGCGCGGCGCGGCTTCGGCGATCGCGCCCGAGCGCGTCGAGCGCGACTGGCGCCGGCCCTACGCGGCCGACCCGAGCGTGCGCGCGGCCTGGCGCCACGATCTACCGGGACGCCGGCCGGCACTGGGACCTGTACGAGCTGGCCGAGGAGCTGGTCGACCTCGAGGACTGGTTCCGGCAGTGGCGCTTTCGCCACGTCACCACGGTCGAGCGGATCATCGGCCACAAGACCGGCACCGGCGGCAGCTCCGGCGTCGAGCTACCTCAAGCGCGCGCTCGACGTCTGCTGTTTTCCCGAGCTCTGGCAGGTCCGCACCGAGCTGTAGCCGCGCGCGAGCGATCCGCAAACGGGGACGGCGCCGGCGCTTGGTCCAGTCCGCGCTCATGCGGCGCCGACGCGGTTCAGGTGGCGTCCTTCTCGGTGGTCGCGGTCTGCTCGGGCGCCGGCGTCGGCAGGATCGGCACCTGCAGCTGCTGCTGGATGGTCTTGGCCGCGCCGAACAGCTGCTCGCGGTCCATCGGGCCGATCAGGGCATAGGCGAGCGGAGCCCTCGATCCAGTAGACCATGCTGACCCCGCCTTCGCCGGCGAAGCTCACGGTGCCCTCTTGCGCGCCGCTCAGCGGCGTCGCCCAGCGGGCGCGGATGTAGAGCGTGATCCGCTGGGCGTCCGGGTTCTCGTACATCAGCTGCGCCGCCGGCTGGCCCGGAGGCCGGCAGCAGCCGGCCGCCGACCAGGGTGAAGCCCAGCGTCCTGCAGGTTGGGCGCGTGCATCGCCTGGCCGAGCCGCTCGGACAGCCAGAGCAGCAGGCTGTCCTGCTGGTCGGCGCCGAACTCGACCGGATGCCGCAGGTCGGGCGCGAACAGCAGATGGGCGTTGGCGGCCTGCCGGGCGAAGCTCATCGCCGGCGTCTCGGCGTCCAGCTGGTCGTAGCGGTCGTGCAGCAGCCAGCCGCCGCCGGTGCTCGCCAGCAGCAGCACGGCGACCCCGGCGAAGCGCGGCGACCGGGCCGAGCCGGCCGAGGCCGAGCCAGTCCCCGAGCCGGACCGGCCCAGGACGACTGGCCGCGGTAATGCTCGACCCGCAGGCGCTTGGGCAAGCGGCTCGTAGAGCACCTCGTCATAGGCGACGATGCAGCGCCTCGTTGAGCGTCCGGTAGTCGTCCATGCGCGCCGCTTCGTCGGGACGGCCGGCGAGATAGGCCATCACCGCCCGGCGTCGGCTCGGGAGGCAGCTGGCCGTCGACGAAGGCCTGGAAGTCGTCCTCGTCGATCGAGATCTGGCGAGTTGGTCATGGCATGTTACGCAACTTGGGGTCCTGCCCGGCAGCTTGCGGTGCGGGGCCGTACGCCATGAAGCGGCGCAGGGCCTCGCGGCCGCGATGCAGGCGGGACATGACGGTGCCTATGGGGATGTCGAGCACGGCGGCGACGTGCTTGTAGTTCATGCCCTCGAGACCGACGAGCAGCACCACCTGGCGCTGCGGTTCCGGCAAGCAGCTGCAGAGCGCGCGCCAGGTCGCGGATCTCGAGGCTGCGTTCCTGGCTCGGCGGCGTCGCCATCTCCGGCTGATCGTCATCGAGCTCCTGATAGTCGGCGCGGGTCCGGCGCTGGCGCTGATTGTTGATGTGAATGTTGTGCAGAATCGTGAACATCCAGGCCCGGATGTCGGTTCCGGGTTGCCAAAGATGGCTGCGCGACAGCCCTCTGACCAAGGCTTCCTGCACCAGGTCGTCCGCCCGTATCGGATCGCCGAGCAAGGCCCGCGCGTAGCGTCGCAGCTTGGGTATCTGCTCTGCGATCAGATGTTCGGTGTCTGACACGCCGCCCTCATCCATGCCCTCCTGCAGCGTTTTCGTGACCACGGACCGTGGCGACGTGCCACACCGTTGTTTCACGCAAGCCAACAAGGAGCCACTGCCAATATTCCGGCTACGCGCCGGCCTGCTGATTCCGTTGCAACTTCGTTGCCTGCTGTTGCATCGGAGCAACAGACTGACCACACCGAAGGTCGGACGCCAACTCCGCCCGGCGCGCTGCCTGTGACTCTCCGCCACTACGATCGGGGCGGCCGGCATGAAATGTCACCGCGAGCGCGCATCAGCCGCCCTCGACCGAGCGCAGCCGGTTGACCAGCGCCCGGTGCAGAGCGGTCGGTGCCGGCGGCGGCGAGGCCGGCGTGGCGCGGCGTCGGCTGGTTGAGCACGAGCGGCGCGCCGTCGGCGCCGCTGATCCGGCCGCCCGCCTCGCCGATCAGCAGGGCGGCGGCAGCCAGGTCCCAGTCGTGGCTGGCGCGCAGCGAGACCAGGCCATCGAAGCGGCCGGCCGCGACCAGGGCGAGCTTGTAGGCGAGCGAGCCCATCGTGGTGAACTGCGCGCCTCGGGGATCAGCTGCGGCCAGTCGCGGCGGCGCATCTCGCGTGCGGCTCGACAACAGCCTGGCGCCGGTCAGCTCGCGCCGCTCGCTGATCCGCAGGCTCGCGCCGTTGAGCCGGGCGCCGGCGTCGCGCTCGGCCTCGAAATGCTCCTCCGGTCGCCGGGTTGAGCACCGCGCCGAGCACCGGCCTCGCCGTCGACCAGCGAGGGCGATGCTGATCGCGAACTCCGGCTCGCCGTCGGCGAACGCCCGCGTGCCGTCGATCGGATCGACCATCCAGACCCGGCGGCGGCGGTGGCGCGAGCCGTCGTCGGCGCGCTCCTCCGACAGCCAGCCGTCGTCCGGCCGGGCGCCGATCAGGATATCGTACAGCAGCCGATCGATCGCGAGATCGGCCGCGGTCACGCACCTGGCCGGGCGCCTTGTGCCAGTGCGCCGGGCCCGGCGCGGAAATGCTCGAGCGCGAGCGCGCCGGCGGCGGTCGACGGCGCGGCGCAGCAGCCGGCGGTCGGCCTCGAGGTCGGAGCTGTCGCTCACTGGCCGGCTACCGTCATGCCGTCGATGCGCAGGGTCGGCGCGTCGATACCATAGCGGAACTCGAGGTCGTCCGCCGGGGTCGAGCGTGCTGGAACATCTCGGTCAGGTTGCCGGCGATCGTGATCTCGCTGACCGGCCAGCCGAGCTGCGCCGTTCTGGATCCAGAATCCGGCCGCTCCGCGACTGTAGTCGCCGGTGACGTAGTTGATGCCCATGCCAAGCATCTCAATGACGTAGACGCCTTCCTTGATGTCGGAAATCAGGTCTTCGGGGCTGAGTGCGCCGGGCTCGATATAGGCGTTCGACGGCGCTGGCGAGGGCGGCGAGGAGACCCCGCGCGACGCGTGGCCCGGTGGTCTCGAGGCCGAGCTGGCGCGCCGAGGCGCAGTCCAGCAGCCAGGTCGTCCAGCACGCCGTCGTCGATCAGCTTGCGCCGCGTGGCGGCGATGCCCTCGGCATCGAACCCGCGTGAGCGCAGGCCATTCGGGCGCAGCGGGTCGTCGACGATGGTCACGCCGGCCGGGAAAATACGCTCGCCGAGGTGGTCCTTGAGAAAGGTCGTGCCACGGGCGACCGCGGGCCCGCTGATCGCGCTCGCGAGGTGGCGGACGATGCCGCCGGCGACTCGCGGGTCGAAGACCACCGGCACGCTCTGGCTCTTCACCTTGCGCGGATTGAGGCGCCGCGCGGCGCGCTCGGCCGCGCGGCGGCCGATTTCGGCCGCCTCGGGCAGATCCTTGGCGCGGACCACGGTGGCGAATTCGTAGTCGCGCTCCATCGCCCCGTTGGCGGCGGCGATCACCGCGGCGCTGAGGCTGTGGCTCGATCGCGCCGTGCTGCCGACGAAGCCGTTGGAGGCGACGAGCGTCGTGCGCGAGCGTGACCAGCCGGCCTCCGCGCCTTCGGAATTGGTGATCTTGGGGTGCGCGAGCGCAGCATCCTCGGCCGCGGCAGCGAGCTCGCGCCAGCGCCTCGGCGCCGGGCTCCTGGCCGTCATCGAGATCGAGCGCGGGCAGCTCGCGCGCGATCTGGTCGGCTCGGCGAGCCCGGCATAGCGATCCTCAGGCACCGCCCGCGCGATCGCCAGCGCGTTCTCGACCAGCCGATCCAGGCTCGCGCTCTCGAGGTCGCCGGTCGCGACCAACGCCTGCCGCTTGCCGACGAAGACCCGCAGCCCGAGGTCACACCCTCGGCGCGCTCGACCTTCTCGAGCTTGCCGAGGCGCCGGGTCGCGCTCAGGCCGGCGCTCTCGACCAGCATCGCGTCGGCGGCATCGGCCCCGGCCTTCCTGCGCGCGCGCGATCAGGTCGGCAAGAAGGTCGAGGGCGTTGTCGGACTCGGGCATGACGGGCTCACTGCGGGGAAAGGCGAATGTCTGCTGCCTAGATAAGCGCCGGAGCGGCGAGAAATGCATCACCCAAAGGCGAGGCCGAGGAAGCTGAGCGGCGAACGGATCGCCTCAAAGCGCCAGCACCAGCCGCAGGCCGTCGTCGAGCGCGCGCATCTTCGCGCACGGGCAGGTTGCCGACGTGCGGGTCAGCCGACCGCGATCCAAACTCGCCAGCTGCGAACGTTGACGACCGATGGTCGGTCGAGGCCCGCCTCGCGAGGCGACAGGTAGACGTTGCCGGGAACAGCGCGGAGCCTCACACTGCTCGTCATCGTGGCGACCACGACCGTGCTGATCCGACTCCGGTTGAACGCGTCCGCCTGGATGATCACGACCGGGCGACGGAAGCCCGGTCCCGAGCCAACCGGCTCGGGAAGGTCGGCCCACCAGATCTCACCCCGCTGCACCTACCACTCGACCTTGCGCAGGGTTTCGAGCTGGAGGGCGTCGAGCACCGGATCGAGCCTGGTCGACATCCGGGTCGGCATCGACGATCTCGTTGATTCACCGGGTGACGGCCTCGTCCGAATACCGCTCCACGTAGGCGCGGAGAGCATCGGCGAACAGCTGGCTGCGCGACTTGCCGAGAAGGAGGCCAACATCAGCAACGCGGTTCTTCTTCTTTTTGATATTAGGATCGGCGTCGGGATCGCAGGTTTTCTCGTCATCTAGACGTACCAGCTCTATGGGAGGTTGATGGTGCTCCCGGTGGGGGTCTACACAGTCGCGCAGTACGTCAGTGCCGAAGGTCAGTTGGATCATTTCGAATCTCAAGACTTGTCGAGTTCGATTCCCACTGGGGAGCACTCTGCGACAGCGACTTGGCCGCTAGTAGTCACGGGATGCGCGACAAGTTTTGACTCTGGCGCCCGAAACGCTACCTCCAGATCGGCTTGCCGGAGCCGGGCAGGCCGTAGTCGGCCCAGCGCGCGGTGACCCGGGCGACGATCTCGTCGCCCATGCGGATCTTGCGGCCCCACTCCCGCCTGGTCTCGGGCGGCCATTTGTTGGTGGCGTCGATGCCGAGCTTGGAGCCGAGGCCGGACTCGGGCGAGGCGAAGTCGAGGTAGTCGATCGGGGTGTTCTCGAGGATCGTGAGGTCGCGGGCCGGGTCGACGCGGGTCGAGATGCGCCCAGATCACGTCCTGCCAGTCGCGCGCGTCGATGTCGTCGTCGGTCACGATCACGAACTTGGTGTACATGAACTGGCGCAGATAGGACCAGACGCCGAGCATCACCCGCTTGGCGTGGCCGGGGTAGGCCTTCCTGATGGTCACCACCGCGACCCGGTAGGAGCAGCCCTCGGGCGGCAGCCAGAAGTCGACCACCTCCGGAAACTGCTGGCGAAAGAGGGGCAGGAAGACCTCGTTGAGCGCCTCGCCGAGCACCGAGGGCTCGTCCGGCGGCCGCCCGGTGAAGGTCGAGAGGTAGATCGGCTGGCGCCGCATGGTCATGGCGGTGATCGTGAACACCGGGAACGGCTCGACCGCGTTGTAGTAGCCGGTGTGGTCGCCGTACGGGCCCTCGTCGCCGTAGTCCTCGAGGCTGACCAGCCCCTCGAGCACGATCTCGGCGGTGGCCGGGACCTTGAGCGGCACCGAGACGCAGTCGACGAGCTCGACGCGCCGGCCGCGCAGCAGGCCGGCGAACTGGTACTCCGACATGGTGTCCGGCACCGGCGTGACCGCGGCCAGGATGGTGCCGGGATCGGCGCCGATCACCGCCGCCGCGGGCAGCGGCTCGCGCCTGGTCTGCTGCCAGCGGGCATGGTGCTGCGCGCCGCCGCGATGCCTCAGCCAGCGCATCAGGGTGCGGTCGCGGCCGGTGACCTGCATCCGGTAGATGCCGAGGTTGAAGGCATCGGCACGCTCGGTGCCCGGCCCCTTGGTGACGACCAGCGGCCAGGTGATCAAGGGCGCCGGCTCGCCCGGCCAGCAGGTCTGGATCGGCAGCAGGCCAAGGTCGATCTCCGCGCCGCGCAGCACCACCTCCTGGCACGGCGCGCGCGCGGTGGTCTTCGGCTTCATCGTCAGCGCCGCCTTGAGCAGCGGCACCATCTCGACCGCCTCGCGCCAGCCGCCGGGCGGCTCCGGCTGCTTGAGGAACGCGAGCAGCTCGCCGAGCTCGCGCAGCTGGTGCGGCTCGCGGTTCATGCCCCAGGCGACGCGCTCGATGGTGCCGAACAGGTTGGTCAGCACCGGCAGCCTGCTGCCCTCGACGTTCTCGAACAGCACCGCGGGCCCGTGCTCGGCGAGCAGCGCGGGTGTGGATCTCGGTGATCTCGAGCACGGGCGAGACCGGCGCTTTGACCCGCACCAGCCGGCCGGCGCGCTCGAGCCGCTCGATGAAGTCGCGCAGCAACTCGTAGGCCACGGGGCGCGCGGGCTGCCGAAGCTCAGGTCAGGCCGCCGCCTTCCACTTGATCGAGCAGCCCATCGACGGGGATCTGCTGCTCCGGGCCGCGGCCGGTCTCGGCGATCTGGACCATGGCCTCGTAGAGCTCGCGGATCGCGCCCGGCACCGGCGTGGTCTTGGAGGCGTCGAGCCGGCCGCGGTACTGCAGCTCGAGATCGGCGTTGTAGCCGAAGAAGTCGGGCGTGCAGACCGCGCCGTAGGCGCGCGCCACCTCCTGGCTCTCGTCGAACACGTAGGGGAACGGCAGCTGCTTGGCCTCGGCCAGGCGCTTCATGTTCTCGAAGCTGTCGTCGGGATAGGTGGTCGGGTCGTTGGCGTTGATCGCGATCACGCCGATGCCGTGCTCCTTGAGGTCGTTGGCGTCGCGGATGATGCGGTCGAGCACCGCCTTGACGTAGGGGCAGTGGTTGCAGATGAACATCACCAGCGTGCCGTTGCGGCCGCGCACGTCCTCGAGGGTGTAGCGCCTGCCGTCGGTGCCCGGCAGGTCGAACGGCTTGGCGGGTTCGCCGAAGTTGCAGATCGGGGTCTCTGGCACGGATCATCCTCCCGCAGATCGAGTGACGACGCCCTCTATCTAGCGCCCCGGCTGCGCCCTGACGAGGCGTATGGCCGGGCCGGCGCCCCTAGTAGTGCTCGGTGCGCGCCAGCGCGGCCAGACGAGCCTCGAGGTCCGCCGCGCGATGCGCGCGCCCGAAAGCCCTCTGGCCACGCAGGGTCAAGACGCCGAGCGCGAGCAGGCCGAGGTAGAACAGCGCGCCGATGACCAGCACGACCTGGCCCGACAGCGGGCCGACGCTCGCCCGCTGCCACAGCTGGTCGAGCGATGCGATCGGCGTCGGATGGATGCTGACCTTGCCCCAGAAGCTCACGATCTGCACGCCGAAGATCCAGCAGTAGTTGCGCCGCAGCCGCCGCCCGGCCGCCTCGAGCAAGCTGATGTGGAAGGAGAGACCGGCGTACTCGTCGGCCAGCACGTGGTTCCAGCCGCTCTCCGTGCGACAGGCCCTGGCCGCGCAGGATCGGCCCGTAGAAGCTGACCTCCATGATCCGCACCCGGGTCCGCCAGATGTCGAAGTAGCGGTAGCGGCGCCCCTCGAAGATCAGGAATACCGCCACCAGGAGCGAAACCAGGACCACCGGCAGGACCGAGGCCTCCGCGCTGCTGAAGGTGACCGACATGGCGATGCCGGTGGTCACCACGGCCCAGTTCGTGGTCGCATCGAGCCGGGTCCGCCAGACCTTGCTGCGGTACATCTCGCCCCGATAGAGATGCGCGAGCGCGCCGATCTCCGCCGCGCCGAACCGCGGCTCGCTGCCAACCGCGACCTCGGAAGTCGTCATGGGTCGTCCTCCTGAGCGATGAGCCGGCGCCCAGCATAGCGCGCCCGGAGCGCAGCGGCAGGCGGGCCGCGACGCCGGCAGCGGCCTGCTCTTGCTTCGCCGGTTGGGGCAGGGCATACCGCCGCCATGACCGCTGCCTGCCACGCGTCTCGGGCAGGCCTCCTGGGCGCTCTACGACTGGGCCAACTCGGCGTTCTCGGCGGTGATCGTCACCTTCGTGTTCGCGACCTACTTCAGCCAGGGCATCGCCGCCGATGCGGTCGACGGCACCGCATGGTGGGGCTGGGCGATGACCGCGAGCGGCATCGCGATCGCCGTGATCAGCCCGGTGCTCGGCGCGATCGCCGATGCCGGCGGGCGGCGCAAGCCCTGGGTCTTCGCCTTCACCGTGCTGACCGTGATCGGCTGTCTCTTGCTCTGGTACGCAAGGCCGGACCCGAGCTTCGCGCTGTACGCGCTGGTGGTCGTGGCCCTCGCCAACGTCGCCTTCGAGGTCGCCGGCGTGTTCTACAACGCCATGCTGCCGGAGATCGTCAGCCGCGACTACCTCGGCCGCCTGTCGGGCTGGGCGTGGGGGCTCGGCTACGCGGGCGGGCTCGCCTGCCTGATCCTGGCGCTGTTCGCCTTCGTCCAGACCGAGCGGCCGCTGCTCGGGCTCGACAAGGACGCGGCCGAGCACGTGCGGATCACCGGGCCCCTGGTCGGCGTCTGGCTCGCGCTGTTCAGCCTGCCCTTGTTCCTGTTCACGCCCGACAAGCAGAGCAGCGGCCTGCCGCCGCGCGAGGCGGTCCGGCGCGGGCTCGACCAGCTGAGGCGGACCTTCGCCAACCTCCGCCGCTACCGCGCGATCGTGCGCTTCCTGATCGCGCGGATGATCTACACCGACGGCCTCAACACGCTGTTCGCCTTCGGCGGGATCTATGCCGCCGGCACCTTCGGCATGGCGATGGCCGAAGTGATCCAGTTCGGCATTCTCCTGAACGTCACCGCGGGTCTGGGCGCGCTGGCCTTCGCCTGGATCGACGACTGGCTCGGCGCCAAGCGGACGATCCTGATCGCGCTATGCGGCCTGTTCGCCTGCGGCATGGCCGCGGTGCTGGCGACCAGTACGCTCGCATTCTGGATCGCGGGCGGCCTGCTCGGGATCTTCGTCGGCCCGACCCAGGCGGCGAGCCGCTCGCTGATGGCGCGCATGGCGCCGCCCGAGATGCGCACCGAGATGTTCGGCCTCTACGCGCTGACCGGCAAGATCACCGCCTACATCGGGCCGTTCCTGCTCGGCACCGTCACCTACTGGACCGGCAGCCAGCGCTGGGGCGTCGCCACGATCCTCGCCTTCTTCATCATCGGCGGACTCCTGCTGCTGCCGCTCGAGGAACCGAAGGTCGCGGAGGAGGGGGCAGCCTGAGATGGTGACGCGCTGCGCGCCGGACCTGTTCACGATCGGCCATTCCAACCACCCGCTCGAGCGCTTTCTCGACCTGTTGCGCCGGCATGGCATCGGGGCCGTGGCGGACGTGCGCTCGCGGCCCTACTCGCGCTTCGTACCGCACTTCTCGAAGGAGCGGCTGCGGCGCAACCTTGTGGAGGAGGGCATCGACTATCTGTATCTCGGGCAGGAGCTCGGCGGCCGACCGCCGCGTGGCGAGGCGCCGGCGCCCGACTATGCGTCGCGCATCGGTCAGCCGGAGTTCCGCGAAGGCGTCGCGCGCCTGCTCGAGGTGGCGCGGCGGCAGAGGGTCGCGATCGTGTGCCGCGAGCGCGATCCGCTCGACTGTCACCGCCTGCACCTGATCTGCCGCTACGTCGCGCCGCTGGCGGGGCGCATCGATCACATACTGGCGGACGGCGCGGTCGAGGCGCAGGATGCGACCGAGCGGCGCCTGCTGCAGCGGGCGGGTCCGGACGAGCTGCCGCTGTTCGGCCGTGACGACGCGCTCGCGCAGGCCTATGACCGGTGGTGGCAGAGGGCGCGCTGAGCCCTCTGTCGCGCGACTCTCACCGAACCGCCGATCGATTGTCGCAGGCCGCCTCTATCGCTCGTCGACGGGCGATCGCATTTCCGGGAGAGCACCATGGCGCGGATCCGGCCGATCTTCCCCCTCAGCCGGCGCTCTCTCCTGCGTCGTTCGCAGCAGGCCGGCAGCGCTCTCGTCGCGGGCACGCTGTTGCCGGCACGCGGGTTCTCGCAAGCGACCGCTCCAGCCGTGATCACCAGCGAGCGCATGCGGCCGACCCTGCCGTACGGCGTGCAGACCGGGGATCTGGCCGGCGACCGGGCGATCCTCTGGGCGCGGGCCGACCGGCCGGCGCGGATGATGGTCGAATGGGCAACGACCGAGAGCTTTGCCGACGCCCGGACGCTGCGCGGTCCCGCGGCCCTCGACGACGCCGATCTCGCTGCCAAGATCGACCTCGCCGGGCTGCCGCCCGGCCAGAAGATCCACTACCGCGTGACCATGGTCGACCTCGCCGACCGCAAGCTCGTCAGCGAGCCGGTCGCCGGCAGCTTCTGGACCCCGCCCGCCGTCCGGCAGAACATCCGCTTCGTCTGGTCGGCCGATACCGCGGGCCAGGGCTGGGGCATCAACCCCGCCTGGGGCGGCATGAAGATCTACGAGGCCATGCGCCAGCTCGAGCCCGCGTTCTTCATCCATTCCGGGGACACGATCTACGCCGACGGCCCGCTCGCGGCCGAGGTGCCGTTGCCCGACGGCAGCGTATGGCGGAACGTCACGACCCCGGCCAAGTCCAAGGTCGCCGAGACGCTCGCCGAGTTCCGCGGCAACTACGCCTACAACCTGATGGACGAGCACGTCCGGCGCTTCAACGCCGAGGTGCCGATGTTCGCTCAATGGGACGACCACGAGGTCACCAACAACTGGTACCCGGGCGAGGACCTCGCCGGCGATCCGACCAAGGCCGTCTACAAGGTCACGAGCGTCGACCTGCTCGCCGCCCGGGCCGCCCAGGCGTTCTTCGACTACCTGCCGATCCGGCGCCATCCGCTCGAGCCGGAGCGCGTCTACGCCGCCTTCGGCCATGGTCCATTGCTCGACGTGTTCCGGATCGACATGCGCAGCTATCGCGGGCCCAACACCGCGAACGATCAGCCCCAACCCGGCCCGGACACCACGTTCTTAGGCGGCGAGCAGATCCGCTGGCTCAAGCAGGCGCTGCTCGCCTCCGAGGCGACCTGGAAGGTGATCGCATCCGACATGCCGATCGGGCTGATCGTGCCCGACGGCGAGACCCGGTTCGAGAACGGCGCCAACGCGACGGGCCGGCGCGCGGCCGCGAGCTTGAGATTGCCGGCCTGCTCCGTTTCATCCGCGACAACGAGATCCGGAACGTGGTCTGGCTCACCGCCGACGTGCACTACACCGCGGCGCACCACTACGACCCAGCTCGGGCCCAGTTCCGGGAGTTCGCGCCGTTCTGGGAGTTCGTCTCGGGACCCTTGAACGCCGGCAGCTTCGGCCCGGGCAAGCTCGACAACACCTTCGGGCCGAAGGTGGTCTTCCAGAAGCACCCGCCCGCGGGCCAGGTCAATCTGCCGCCGTCCGCCGGCCTGCAGTTCTTCGGTCAGGTCGACATCGATGGCGCGAGCGAGGTCATGACCGTTCACCTCAAGGACCTGACCGGCGCCACCCTGTTCACCCAGGAGATCGAGCCCGAGACGTGACCCTGCGCTCCTGCGCGTTGAAGCGGGGACCTGGACCTTCACCGCGCGGACGGGCGGCGTCGAGACCTCCTCAGGCCGGAGACGAGGGATGGGCTGCCGTGAGGGGCGGGCTGTGCTAACTTAAGTCGCCGTCACGGTAGAGCTGGAGGCCAGCCATGGCGACTCGGATGACGCCGCCGCCCAACCCGGTCTACGAGCAGGACTTCTATGCTTGGTCGAAGGCGCAGGCCGGTCTCCTGCGCGCCGGGCGCTATGTCGACCTCGACCTGGAGCATCTGATCGAGGAGGTCGACGACTTGGGCGAGAGCCTCTACCGTTCGGCGCGCTCGCGCATCCGCACGATCATCGAGCACCTCCTGAAGCTTGAGTCCTCACCGTCGACGATCCGCGTGCCGGCTGGGTCGAGACGGTCATGACGCAGCGAAGCGACCTGGAAGACGAGCTGTCGCCGAGCCTCCGACCGAGGATCGAACAGGCGTTGGCGCGTACCTACGATCAGGCTCGCCGCAACACCGCGGCGGCGCTTCGCGAGCATGGCGAACAGGCGGCGGCGGACGCGCTGCCCACAACCTGCCCCTACACGCTCGAGCAGATCATTGGTGACTGGCTGCCGTCAGCGGTCTGAGCACAATTCATGAGCTGCCAGCCAAGCGGCGTTTGGAGCGTTCGATGGCCACCCAGTTCAAGCCGAAGAAGAATCAACTCTACCGGAAGGACTTCTACGTCTGGGCCTTGGACCAGGCGGACCGCCTGCGCGCCAGGCGGTTCGATGCGCTCGACCTCGACAACCTCATCGAGGAGGTGGAGGGATTGGCCGACGTCAAGCGGAGCGCGGTCCTCAACAACGCGCGCGTCATCATGGAGCACCTGCTTAAGCTCGAGCACAGCCCGGCCACCGATCCGCGCATGGGTTGGCGGGCCTCGGTGGTCGAGCACCGCGCCCGTCTCGAGGTTGAGCTGACCCCGCGTCTTCGCCAAATCCTGGATGACGAGCGGCCACGCATCTACGGCATTGCCCGCCGCGCCGCCGAAGTCGCGCTCCGCGACCACGGCGAGCCGGCGGCCGCCGACGCCCTGCCCGCCATCTGCCCCTACACGCTCGACCAGATCACCGGCGACTGGCTGCCGTGAGGGATCTGCCTTGGAGCAGGCGGACCGCCTGCGCAGTTCCAGGCGACCATTCGGCCAATCCCATACATTCGACCAAATAACCGGCGACTGGTTATCACAAAACGCGTGCTCACCACCTGTGTCGCTTGGTTTCAGCCAAGTACATCTCCCAAGCCCTCCAGGCGACGAAGGCCACAACCGCCAACAAGCCGAGAGTCATCCAGCCCAGGAGCGTGATGCTGGCGTCCACGAACGCGTCGAATTTGACGGCTCTCGGATTCTGCCGGTAGTGCATCGGATAGCTTGAGATCTCGTGATGGTACTTCTGACGAGCTCGAAGGCCGAATCCGAAGCCGATTACCAGCCAGATCACCAGGGCAATGGCGAGCAACAGAAGCATGGTGAACCCACAAAACGTACCCGCCTAATTATCAACCACAACGCGAAAAGGTCAACCGTGTGGCTCGCAAGCGGTCCCGGATACGGCAGCTGGAGTTCACCCCTTGACCGCGCCGGCGGTAAGGCCGGAGACGATCGCGCGCTGGAAGATCAGGACCAGGACGATCAGCGGCACGGTCACGATCACCGAGGCGGCCATGATGTTGCCCCAGGGCAACTCGAAGGCGATGGCGCCGGAGATCAGCGCGATCGCGACCGGCACCGTGCGCTGCTCGGACGAGAGCGTGAAGGTCAGCGCGAACAGGAACTCGTTCCAGGCGGCGATGAAGGCGAGCAGGCCGGTGGTCGCGAGCGCCGGGCCCATCAGCGGCATGAACACCTTGGTCACGATGGTGTAGGGCTTGGCGCCGTCGACGATCGCCGCCTCCTCGAGCTCCTTGGGCAATTCGCGCATGAAGGTGGTCAAGACCCACACCGTGAACGGCAGGGTGAAGATCATGTAGGACAGCGTGAGCGCCAGCAGGTTGTTGTAGAGGCCGAGCGCGCGGATCAGCTCGAACATGCCGGACAGGACCGCGATCTGCGGGAACATCGAGACCCCGAGCACGACGAACAGGAGCATGGTCCGGCCGCGGAACTGGATCCGCCCGAGCGCATAGGCGGCGGCCACGGCGAGCGAGAGCGAGAGCAGCACGGTCGAGACCGCGACGATCACCGAGTTCAGGATGTTGCGCCCGAAGGGCTGCTCGCGGAACACCGCGACGTAGTTGTCCCAGGCCGGATCCCTCGGCCAGAACTCGACCTTGAACAGCTCCGACCCCGCCTTGAGCGAGGACACGATCGCCCAATAGAACGGGAACACCGTATAGAAGACGATCAGCGCGAGGAGGAGGTAGAAGGCGATCCGGCCGAGCAGCTTCTTGGCCTTGCGATTCATGACCCGCTCTCCTCCTCAGTCATCGCGGCCGACGCGGCCCAGGGTCAGGTAGACCACGGTGAACAGGGCGATGATCAGGAACAGCATGGTCGCCGCGGCCGAGCCGTAGCCGACGTCCTGGAAATCGACCAGCTGCTGGCGGGCATAGACCGACATCGACATGGTGTCCTTGTTGTTGCCGGTCATCACGTAGATCAGATCGAAGATGCGCAGCGCATCCAGCACGCGGAAGATGATCGCGACCATCAATGCCGGCTTGAGCAGCGGCAAGGTCACCTTGAGGAAGACCTTGACCGGGTGGACGCCGTCGACCCGGGCGCTCTCGTAGCATTCCTGCGGCAGCATCTGCAGCCCCGCGAGCAGCAGCAGCGCCATGAACGGCGTGGTCTTCCAGACGTCGACCAGGATCACCGCGATCAGCGCGGTCTCGGGCGAGGCGGTCCAGGCGATCGGCTCGGCGATCAGGCCGAGGACCCTCAGCATCTCGTTGATCACGCCGAACACGTCGTGGAACATCCAGCTCCACATCTGCGCCGAGACCACGGTCGGGATCGCCCAGGGGATCAGCACCGCCGCGCGCAACAGGCCGCGGCCGCCGAAGTGGGCGTTGAGCGCGAGCGCGATCGCCAGGCCGAGCGCGGTCTCGACGGTCACGGAGATCGCGGCGAAGACCACCGTGTTCCAGACTGCGTTCCACCAGTCCGGGTCCTGCAGCAGGTAGACGTAGTTGACGAAGCCGATGAACTCGGCGGCCGCGAGGTCGGAGAGATTGGCATCGGTGAAGCCGAACCAGATGGTGCGGGCGAGGGGCCAGCCGGCGACCAGCGCCAGAACCACCAGCATCGGCGCCATGAACAGCCAGGCCGAGCGGACCCGCTCGCGGGTCAGCCGCGAGGCTTTCTCCGGAGGCGCGACGACCTGTTCGGCGGCAACGACGACGGTGCTCATGGCGCGCTCCCTGCTCGACGAACTCAGACCGGAATCTCACCAGCTCCGTCGGCGGAAGGGCCTGCTCGAGCTTACCAGCGGCCGCCGCGCGACAGTCGGTCGAGCTTGCTCTCGAGCGCCTCGAGCGAGGACGCCGCGTCGGTCTTGCCGCTCAGCACCTCGTGGACGGCGTTGTAGAACTCCGAGCTTACCTGGTTGTACTTCGCGCCGGTGACCTTGGACGGGCGCGCGACCGCGCTGGTGAAGGTGTCGTACAGCTCACCGAAGAAGGGCGTCGCCTCGAGCACCTCCTCGTCCTGGTAGAGAGCGGCGATGGTCGGGTTGTAGGCGCCCTTGATGGCGCGGCGCTTCTGCTCCTCGAGCGAGGTCAGGTACCTCACCAGATCGACCGCGGCCTCGGCGTTCTGGGAGTACCTGGAGACCGCGAGCTGCCAGCCCCCGAGCGCGCCGGTGTGCTTGCCGTCCGCGCCGCCCTTGGGCAGCTGGTCGACGCCGATCTTGCCCGCGATCGGGCTGTCGGGCGCGTTGCCGAGCGCCCAGGCGTAGGGCCAGTTGCGCATGAACACGGCGTTGCCCGACTGGAACACGCCGCGGGATTCCTCCTCGGCGTAGTTGAGCACGCCCTCGGGCGTGATCTCGCCGATCCAGGTCGCGGCCAGATCGAGCGCGGCGGCCGCCTTCTCGTTGTTGATCGTGATCGAGCCGTCGTCGGCCACGATGGTGCCGCCGCCGAAGCTGTCGACCCACTCGAGCGCATCGCAGGTCAGGCCCTCGTACGCCTTGCCCTGGAAGACGAAGCCCAGCATCTTGTCATTGCCCTCGGCGCGCTCGCCGTCCTGGATCTCCTTGGCGATCTCGGTCAGCTCCTGCCAGGTGGTCGGCGGCTCCTTGCCGTACTTCTCGAGCAGGTCGGTGCGGTAGTAGAGCAGCCCCGCGTCGGTGAACCAGGGCATCGCCACCAGCGCGTCCTCGACCGTGTTGTTGGCGACGATCGCCGGGAAGTGCTGGTCGACCTGCTCCTGATCGACGTGCTCGCTGAGATCGATGAAGTGGCTGGCCAGGATGCCGGGCCAGATCACGTCGATCTGGAAGACGTCGATGTCGGCCGAGCCCGCCGCCAGGATCTGCTGGTAGAGCGCCAGGCGCTCGGTCGCGGAATTCGGCGTCGAGATCACGTTGACCTGGTTGCCGCTCTCCTCCGCCCAGGCGTTGGCGCCTTCCTGGCAGAGCTCGAGCTCCAGGCCGACGGCGCCGCAGGAGATCGAGATCGTCGCCGCCTGGGCCGCCGCGAGCGGGGCGGCGCACAGCAGGCCGAGAGCCATGCCGGGGATCATTTTGCGCATGGTAGCCTCCGTTTTGCTTGCCCTGCGGTCTCATGGACCCTTGCACCGAGCCTAGCCCAGGTGCGCGCAAGGGGAAAGCCACTGCACACAATTCGTGCGGTGGTGTCCGCTGCGGCTTGTCCCGCTCGGCAGAAGGCGGCAACGCGCGGTCCGAGCGGGTGTGGCTAGTTCCCGAACAGCACGGTGGGCAGCCAGAGCGCGATCTGCGGGAACATGAACACCAGGATCAGCCCGATCAGCTGCAGGACCATGAAGTCCGCCATGCCGCGATAGATCGAGCTCAGCTCCCATTGAGGGGCAACGGCCCTCAGGTAATAGGCCGCCATCGCCACCGGCGGCGAGAGGAACGCGGTCTGCAGATTGACCGCGACCAGAGTGCTGAACCACAAGAGGTCGACCTCCATCGACTCGACGACCGGCAGGAAGATCGGCAGGAAGATGAAGATGATCGCCGGCCATTCGAGCGGCCAGCCGAGCAGGAAGATCACCCCCATCAGCAGCAGCAGCAGCCCGGTCTCCGGCAGGCCGAGCGCCAGCAGCCACTCGGCGATCATCGTGCTGGTGCCAAGCCGCGTGAAGACCGCGCCGTAGATGTTCGAGGCGACGGCGAGAAACAGCACCAGGCTCGAGGTCTCGAGCGTGTTGAGACAGGCCTGCTTGAGCCTCTGCAGCGTCAGGCGCCCGTAGCCGACCATCAACAGGAACGCGCCGGAAGCACCCATCGCGGCGGCCTCGGTCGGGGTCGCAAGGCCGAAGATGATGCTGCCCAAGGAGGCGAAGATGACGACCGCGAGCGGCACGATGCCCGAGACGAACTCGACCACGATCTGCCCGAACGAGGTCGCCCACTGGTCGCGCGGCAGCGGCGGCCCGAGGCTCGGGTCGATGTGGCTCCTGATCATCGTGTAGGCGATGTAGAGGAAGGCGAGGATCAGCCCCGGCAGGAGCGCGGCGGCGAACAGCTTGATGATCGAGACGCCGACGATCGGGCCCATCACCACGAGCATCACGCTCGGCGGGATCAGGATGCCGAGCGTGCCGCCAGCGGCGATCGCACCGGCCGACATCTTCGGGTCGTAGCCGGCGCGGATCATCGCCGGCGCCGCCATCATGCCCATCACCGTCACCGAGGCGCCGATGATGCCGGTCGCGGTCGCGAAGATCGTCGCGGTCAGCAGCACGCCCAGATAGAGCGAGCCGCGAAGCGGGGCGAGGATCAGCTGGAACGACTTGAACAGCCGCTCCATCAGCCCAGCCTGCTCGAGCAGGTGCCCCATGAAGATGAACAGCGGCACCGCCGCGAGCGTCTCCTCCTTCATCAGGCCGATGGTCTGGAAGACCATCAGGTAGAAGACCGTGTCGCCGAAGCCGATGTAGCCGAACACTACCGACAGCACGATCAGCGTGAAGGCGATCGGGAAGCCGACGAAGATCCCGGTCAGCAGCGCGCCGAGCAGGACCAGGCCGAGCATCTCGCCGCTCATAGCGGTCTTCCGGTGCGCGCCGCATAGGCGCTCTTGAGGAACTCCGACACGCCCTGGATCATCAGCAGGAGCAGCGAGAGCGGGATCACCGCCTTGAAGGGGTAGAGGATCGGGCGCCAGGGGCTGGCGTCGGACACCTCACGGATGTCCCAAGCGTGCAGCGCTTCCTGCAATCCCATCCAGAAGAACAGCGCGATGCCCGGGAAGAAGAGCAACAGGTAGAGCGTCGCGTCGATCACGCCGCGGGTCCGCACGCTCCAGTTCTGGTAGAACATGTCGGTGCGGATATGGCCGCCTTTGTACAGCGTGTAGGCGGCGCCCAGCATGAAATGGCTGCCGTACAGCATATAGGTGACGTCATAGGCCCAGATCGTCGGCGCGTGGAACAGGTAGCGCGCGAAGACCTCGTAGGTCAGGCCGAGCACCAGCGGCACGGCCAGCCAGCAGAACAGCAGGCCGCTCCAGATCGCGATCTGGTCGATGGCGCTGACGACGGCGACGAGCGCACGCGGCGGCGCGCCCGCCGCGGATCGGGTCTCATGAGCCACGCAGGTACCCCCTCGAGCTTGGCGGGAGCATTGTCTGGCCAGCCTTCAGCGCACCGGCGCGAGCGCCAGCGCAGGCCGGGCCCGCGCTTGTCTCGGTGGTCGCAGCGGCGCGCGGCGGCGCACCCGAAACCCTGCTCTGGGTTCCGGGTACGCTCGCTGCAGGCTTATTGGGCGGCCGCGGTGCTCAGGTAGATCTTGTCCTTCCAGTAGAACTTGCCCGCGAAGTCGTAGGGCGGGTACCAGGACATCCTGAAGGGCACGACGACCTCGGCGTACTTCTTCTGGCTCTCGATCACCTTGGCGTAGAAGGGATCGGCGGCCGCGTACTCGGCCTGGATCTTCTCCCACTCCTGGAGGAAGTTCACCAGGATGTCGTCAGGCGTCCGATGCAGCGTCACGCCGTCGGCGATCAGCTCCTGACAGGCGTCCGCGGTCTCGCGGTTGAGGATGAAGTTGCGCTGCACCGTGGCATTGACGCTCGCGACCCGCATGATCTCCTGCAGGTCCGGCGGGAGCTCGTTCCAGACGTCGCCGTTGATCACGATCTGGCCGCCGGTGACCGGCTCGTGCATGCCCGGCGTGTAGTAGTGCTTGGCGACATTGTGCAGGCCGAGCTTCTGGTCCTCGACGCAGTTGATCCACTCGGCGCCCTCGATCACGCCGCGCTCCATCGCCGGCACGATCTCGCCGCCCGGCAGCGTGACGACCGAGACGCCGAGCCGGCCGTAGGTCTCGGCGCCGATGCCGTAGATGCGGTACTTCATGCCCTTGAGGTCGTCGAGGCTGGCGATCGGCTCCTTGAACCAGCCCAGGCCCTGCGGATAGTCGGTGGGCACCGGGAACCCGACGAGGTTCAACTTGAGGACGTCGCGGTAGAACTCCTCCAGCAGCGCCACGCCGCCGCCGTCGTAGTACCAACCCCAGTAGTCCATCCCGTCCATGCCGAACACCGGCCCGTGCGACATCGGAATGCCCGCCAGGCTCTTGCCGAGGATGTACCCGAACGGTGAGGCGCCCACGTGCAGGACGCCGCGGGATACGGCGTCGAAGACCTCGAAGGCCGGCACGACCGCGCCCGCCGCCAGCGGCTCGATCTTCACGCGGCCGCCGGCCATCTTCTCGACCGACTCGGCCCATGTGCTGGAACACCAGGTGGAAGTTCGCCGCCGCCGGATGCGAGGACTGGCCGGTTAGGACCAGCGGCTCCTCGACCGTCTGCGCCGTCGCGGGGCCGGGCGAGGCTGCCAGCAGACTTGCGGCAGCCAAGGCGAGCCCCAGTGAAAGGCCTCTGCGCATCTCCCATGTCCTCCCTTGAGGGTGGTTCTGCTTGGCGCGGTCAAGCGCTGCGGAAGAAAGCGTAGTTAGCGCCATTGGGGCTGTCAAATTATTCCGCCAGTGCCGTCTGACCGGGCCCGGATGCCATTAGACGCCCGCCCACGGCCGGCATTTGCGCGGGAGCTCGCCGCTCCGCTGACGGTCGTGACCGGGAGCCCGGCAGCCGGCCTCGTCTCTTCGCGGGGATCCTCGGCCGTAGTCCGGTCGGCGGGAGATACGCGCCGTCCACACCCGTGCCTCGGCACTTCGGCCGCGGGCCGGCGGGACGGGCGGTGCTGCAGTCGTCCCCATCGGACGGTCGCCACGACCTGCGCGGTTGCAATCGAGCGCCGGTCGATCGAAGCTGGCGGGGAACGGGCGCTGCCGCCACCGCGGCGTTTGGCAGGATGAGCTGTTGACCACTCTCGACCTCGCCTACGACGAGTTCGGCGCCGCCGGTGCGCCGGTCCTGGTCCTGCACGGCCTCCTTGGCTCGGCGCGCAATTGGACGACGATCGCCAGGCAGTTGGGGGAGAGCCACCGCGTCTTCGTGCTCGACCTGCGCAACCATGGCCGCTCGCCCTGGGCCGGGACCATGAGCTTCGACGCCATGGCCGGCGACGTCGAGCATTTCGTCGACACCCACCGCCTGCGATCGGCTACCGTGATCGGCCACAGCCTGGGCGGGAAGGTCGCGATGCGCCTGGCCCTGACCCGTCCCGATCGGGTGGCGCGTCTGGTCGTGGTCGACGTCGCCCCGGTCACCTATGCGCATAGCTTCGGGCCGTTCGTCGAGGCGATGGCGGCGGTCGACCTGTCGACGGTGCGGCGGCGCACCGACGCGGAGCTGCAGCTCGAGCGCACGATCCGCGATCCCGTGGTCTGCAATTTCCTGTTGCAGAACCTGGTCAAGGCCGAGGCCGGCTTCGTCTGGCGCGTCAATCTCGAGGCGCTTGCCGCCAACATGGCGGAGCTCCTGAGTTTTCCACCATCCGGTGATGCGGAGTATCCCGGACCGGCCTTGTTCGTCGCCGGCGCGCGCTCCGACTACGTCAAGCCCGAGCACCGGCCGCTGATCGCGCGCCTGTTCCCGAACGCCGAGCACGCGCTGATCCCCGGCGCCGGCCACTGGGTCCACGCCGAGCGCCCGACCGAGTTCCTGGCCGAGGTGCGGCGGTTCCTGGCTGAGCCGCCGGCGCGGTAGACTCAGTAGGGGTCCTTCGGCGAGCGGTCCTCCGACAGGCTCGCCCGGCCGCGGGCGGTCAGGCGCTCGATCGCGTCGGCGAGATGGATCTCGGCAATGTTGTAGTCGCCGCGCTCGACCCGGATCCGATGGCTCTCCATCAGGACGTCGGCATGCGTGCAGCCCGCCGGCGGCTCGAAGCGGTAGGACGCGAGCTCGATCAGCAGCCCCAGCGGATCGGTGAAGTAGATCGAGTCCATGAAGCCCCGGTCCTTCACGCCGCTGTGCCGGATCCGGCGCTCGTCCAGCCGCAGGATCGCCTGCTGGAAGGTGGCGCGGGAGACCGCGAACGCGATGTGGTGCACCGTGCCGATGTCGGTCGAGGTTCGGGTCGGGTCGGGCCGGCGCTCCTCGTCGGTGAACACCGTGATCAGCCGGCCGTCGCCCGGGTCGAAGTAGAGATGGCTCTCCGACGGCTGGTCGAGGTTCGGCTGCTCGAACACGAACGGCATGCCGAGCACCCCTTCCCAGAAGTCGATCGAGGTCTGGCGATCGGCGCCCACCAGGGTGATGTGATGGACGCCCTGCGATTGCAGCTTGCGCATCGGTGGTCTCCCTCAGGAGTGGCAGCGGGGTGCTCGACCTTGTACCCGCGGCTTCGGGCGGCGGCCACTCGCCCTGAGCGGGCCAGGCGAACCGCCGGGACCGACTGCACGGCGCGACGCGATCGCGCTATCGCCGGCGCCTCCTCGCGGTGGCGGGTCTCGGGCGCGCAACCCGCGCCAAGAGGTCGGAAGTCGAAGATCTCGCCGAGCAGCGACTTGCGCTTCTTGTGGCGCGGGTAGTCCGCGACGCACCGGGCTGGATGTGCAGCCTGAGCGACGCGGTCGCGGCTCAAAACCGATAGGTGCCGCGGATGCCCAAGGTCGAGTGCTCGATCAATCTCTCGATCCCGTCCTGCAGGCTTGGCGCTTCGTCCCCGTCCGGTCGCGGCCGGCTCTCCAGTTGCGGGCGCCGCTTGACTTCGAGGCCGAACGACAATCCCTCGTCGGCCGAGTCCCGCGCGCCCGCGCCATAGCGATCGGCCCCTCCGGCGCCGAGCACGCCCGGATCGATCGGCCGGTCCTGACCGGTCGGCAGTTGCCGCCCGCCGATCCGCAGGTCAAGGGCGGGCGGAAACTCGAGGACGCGCGTATCGCTGGCTTCGTTCGCCGCTTCGGCATCGCCAAGGACCTGCCCGGCGGTCAGACCGGTCGCAACATCGGCGGCGGCGAGGTGGGGCACCCCGAGCAGGGCCAGCGTCCACAAGATCAGGCGGCGCATTGAGCGCGATCCCTCCGGAATTTGGTTACGACCTATATTGTTCGCCCGGGCTGAGATGGCAATCGAGCAAGCGCGGGTCGCGCGCGGGATTCGACGGTCGAGGGCGCAACGGCAGATCGGGTCTACGATGGGGGCCGGTCTCGGATGAGCCCCCTCTGCGGGGACGGCAGTTCGTCCCCGCAGACCTCGACTGCTGGGCCGATTGTGCAGCCGGTCGCGTAAACCCCGCATGAAGTTCCAGGGTTTCGATTTGGTGACTCACGAACGGCGAAGTCCTCGACACTGCTCAAAAGCCGCCGCCGCTCCCACCTTCGAGCACGCGGACCTCGAAGCCGGCGGCGCGCAGCCCGGTAATCACCTCGCTCGCGTGAGAAGCGTTGCGGGTCTCGATGATGAAGCTCACGCCGGTCGACTTGATCGACAGCGGCGAGAACGCCCGCTGGTGCTCGACCTCCAGGATATTGCCGCCGGCCTCGCCGATCAGCGCCGCGGCCTTGGCCAGGTTGCCGGGGGCATCCGGCATGCCGACCTGGAGCGAGATCAGGCGCTTGGAATGGACCAGGCCGCGCAGGATGACGACCGACAGGAGGCGCAGGTCGATGTTGCCGCCGCACAGGATCAGGCCGACGCGCCGGCCGGCGAAGCGCTCGCGCTGGCTCATGACCGCGGCGAGCCCGGCGGCGCCGGCGCCCTCGACCACCAGCTTCTCGACCTCGAGCAGGGCAAGGATAGCGGCCTCGATCGCGTCCTCATCGACCAGCAAGATGTCGCCGACCAGCGCTCTCACCACCGGCAAGGTCAATTCGCCCGGGCGCTTGACCGCGATGCCCTCGGCGATGGTGGGGCGCAGCGGCGCCTCCGGCAGGCCGGCGCGCCGGCGGTACATCGACGGGCAGGCGGCGGCCTGGACCCCGACGACCTCGATCGAGGGGTCCTTCGCCTTGGCCGCGGTCGCGACGCCGGCGATCAGCCCGCCGCCGCCGATCGGCACGACCAGCACCTCGAGGTCCGGCACGTCGGCCAGCATCTCGAGGCCGATCGTGCCCTGGCCGGCGATGATCGCCGGATCGTCGTAGGGGTGGATGAAGACCAGGTCGCGCCGTGCCGCGAGCTTCTGCGCATAGTCGGCGGCCTCGTCGACGGTATCGCCCTCGAGCAGCACCTTGGCACCGAACTGGGTGGTCTTCTCGACCTTCACGAACGGCGTCAGGCGCGGCATCACGATGGTCGCCGGAATGCCGAGGCGGGTCGCGTGGTAGGCGACGCCCTGGGCGTGGTTGCCGGCCGACATGGCGATCACGCCGCGCGCCCGCTCCGCGGCGGTGAGGCTCGCAAGCTTGACCAGCGCGCCACGGTCCTTGAACGAGGAGCTGTGCTGGAGAGTCTCGAGCTTGAGGGTGATCTCGGCGCCGAGCACCTCGGACAGCCGCTCCGAGCGCAGGCACGGCGTGCGCACGACGTGCCCCTCCAGGACGCCGGCGGCGGCCTCGATCTCGGCGAGACCGATCCTCATGCTGCCCGCCGGCCCGGCCGCGGCGGCCTCAGGGGAACAAGGGCGCCTGGCCAAGTCCCCAGGACTCGGGCAGGCCGAGCATCACGTTCATGTTCTGCAGCGCCTGGCCGGAGGCGCCCTTGACCAGATTGTCGGTCACGCTGAGCAGGATCGCCCGGCCCGGCACCCGGTCGGGATGGACCGCGATCAGGCAGAGATTGGTGCCGCGCACGTGACGCGTGGCGGGCAGGCTCCTGAACGGCAGCACGCGCACGAACGGCTCGCCCTCGTAGCGCCGCTCGAGCGCGACCTGGAGGTCCTCGGCCGCGACGCCATCGGCGAGGCGGACGTAGATCGTCGCCAGGATGCCGCGGTTCATCGGCACGAGGTGCGGCGTGAAGCTGACCACGACCGGCTGGCCCGCCGAGTCGGACAGGCCCTGCTCGATCTCTGGCGCATGGCGGTGGTTGCCGACCCCGTACGCGTGCAGGCCCTCGCTCACCTCGCTGTGCAGCGAGGCTTCCTTGGCGGTCCGCCCGGCGCCGGTGACCCCCGACTTGGCGTCGATGATGATCGGGTCGAGCGCGATCAGCCGCCCCTCGAGCAGCGGCCGGAGCGGCAGCTGGCTGGTGGTCGGGTAGCAGCCGGGCGTGGCCACCAGATCGGTCGTCCTGAGCGCCTCTCGGGCGAACTCGGTCAGGCCGTAGACCGCTGTCCTTCTGACGCTCGCTCGCGCGGTGCGGCTGGCCGTAAGTGCGCTCGTAGAGGGCCGCATCGCGCAGGCGGAAGTCGGCCGAGAGATCGACCACCTTCGGCCCGCGGGGCAGCTCCCGCACCACGTCCTGCGTGGTGCCGTGGGGCAGGCAGCCGAACAGGACGTCGACCGCTCCCGGGTCGCAGTCCTCGATCTTGGACAGGACCGGCAGCGCCCGCCCGGCAAGATGGGGAAACACCGCCGCGATCGGCTGCCCGGCGTAGCGTTCCGAGGTCATGCAGGCGACGCGCACCGACGGATGCTCCTGGACCAGGCGGAGCAGCTCGATCCCCGTGTAGCCGGTCGCCCCCAGAATGCCGACGCTTACGCTGTTTGCCGTCATCGCCCGGTCCCCGCGCGCCCTCCGGCACGCCGTCGGTTGCCTTCTGGTCTGCGCTTATGTCACGTTTCGGCGCGGGATTGGACCCCAAAGTTTGGGACTGTTGCCGCGCTCCACGCCGCTACGAACAGCTTCGAACGAGGAGGCATGTCCCTATGAAGGTCCTGGTGGTCGGCTCGGGCGGCCGCGAGCATGCGCTCTGCTGGTCGCTTGCCGCCTCGGCCCTGGTGAGCGAGCTGTTCTGCGCGCCCGGCAGCGATGCGATCGCGCGCGAGGCGAGCTGCGTGCCGCTCGCGATCGACGATCTCGACGGCATCGTCGCCTTCTGCCGCGAGCAGGCGATCGAGCTGGTCGTGCCGGGCCCCGAGCTGCCGCTGGTGCTGGGGCTGGTCGATCGCCTGGCGAGCGCCGGGATCAAGGCCGCCGGGCCGAGCTCGGCGGCGGCCCGGCTCGAGGGCTCCAAGGCGTTCGCCAAGGACTTCTGCGCGCGCCACGGGATCCCCACCGCGCGCTATCGGGTTTTCCGGCGCGAGCAGGCCGAAGCGGCGCGGGCCTACGTCCGCGCCGAAGGCGCGCCGATCGTGGTCAAGGCGGACGGGCTCGCCGCCGGGAAGGGGGTCGCGGTCGCGAGTACCGTCGCGGAGGCGGAGGCCGCGCTCGATCAGGCCTTTGGCGGCGCGTTCGGTGCGGCCGGCAGCACGGTGGTCGTCGAGGAATGGCTGGACGGCGAGGAGGCGAGCCTCTTCGCCCTGGTCGACGGCGAGAGCCTGCTCCCGTTCGGCACGGCGCAGGACTACAAGCGGGCAGGCGAGGGCGATCGGGGCCCCAACACCGGGGGGATGGGGGCCTGCGCGCCGGCGCCCGCCATGACGCCCGCCCTGACCGAACGGGCGCTGGCCGAGATTCTTCGCCCGACCGTCGCCGGCCTCCTGGCGGAGGGCAACCCCTACCAGGGCGTGCTCTATGCCGGCCTGATGCTGACCGAGCGCGGGCCGCAGCTGATCGAGTACAACGTCCGCCTCGGCGATCCGGAATGCCAGGCCTTGCTGCCGCGGCTGATGACCGATCTCGGCCAGCTCCTGCTCGGGGTCGCCGACGGCGCGCTCGGCCACATGGACCTGCGCTGGTATCCCGAGCCCGCGCTGACCGTGGTCATGGCCGCGAGAGGCTATCCCGGCTCCTACGACACCGGCAGCGAGATCCGCGGCCTGGAGGCGGCGGCCGAGGTCCCCGGCGTCACCATCTTCCATGCCGGCACGCGGATCGAGGACGGCCGGGTGCTGGCCGCAGGCGGCCGCGTGCTGAACGTGACCGGGCAGGGCGCCACGCTCGCCGAGGCGCACGAACGCGCCTACGCCGCGATCGACCGGATCGACTGGCCGGAAGGCTTCTGCCGGCGCGACATCGGCTGGCGCGCGCTCGGCAGCGGCGGCTGACGGCGGTCCGATGGCGAGCGAGCGCCTCGGCGCGACGCCGCGCGACATCGAGCAGGCGGCTGCGGCGCTGCGGGCCGGGCGGCTGGTGGCATTTCCGACCGAGACGGTCTATGGCCTGGGCGGCATCGCCACCGACGACCGCGCGGTCGCGGCGATCTTCGCGGCCAAGCGCCGACCGCGCCTCAACCCGCTGATCGTCCACGTTGCGAGCCGCGGGGCGGCGCGGGCGCTCGCGCGCTGGAGCGATCTCGCCGAGCGTCTCACCGCACGGTTCTGGCCCGGCGCCCTGACCCTGATCCTGCCGCGGGCGGATGGCTGCCCGCTGTCCCCTCTGGTCAGCGCGGGCGGCGAGACGGTGGGTCTCAGGCTGCCTTCGCATCCGGTCGCACGCGCATTGCTCGAGGCGACCGCTCTGCCGGTCGCCGCACCGAGCGCGAATCCGGCGGGCGGGGTCAGCCCCACCACCGCCGACCACGTCGCCGAAGGCCTTGGCGACCAGGTCGATCTCATCCTGGACGGCGGCCGCTGCCCGATCGGCGTGGAATCGACCGTGCTCGATCTGACCGATCCCCGGCCTCGCCTGCTGCGGCCGGGCGGCGTCACCAGGAGCGCGCTCGAGGCCGAGCTCGGGCCGTTGGCGACTGGGGCCCCCGACCCGGGCGGGGCTCCGCGGGCGCCCGGCCAATTGGCCAGCCACTATGCGCCGGCGCGGCCGCTTCGCCTCGACGCGCGCGCGGTCGCCGCGGACGAGGCGCTGCTTGCCTTCGGTCCGCGGCCTCTCGAGGGCGCTGGGGCGATGCTCAACTTGAGCACGGCGGGCGACCTCGAGGAGGCGGCGGCCAACCTGTTCGCGATGCTGCGCCGTCTCGACCGACCGGAGGTCCGCGCCATCGCGGTGATGCCGATCCCGGGCGCCGGGCTCGGCGAGGCGATCCGGGATCGCCTGCTGCGCGCAGCGGCGCCGCGGCCGCTGTCGACCGGCGAAGTCGTGAATCTCAATCGAACGACGACGAATCGCACGTAAGCTCTGGACCGGACGCGCTGATCGGGTTACCGGAGGAAATAACGAGCGGGCGCCGACCGTGCGGACGGTTTCGACCTCCGGATCACCTGAACTCTTTGCAGAGGCTGAGCTTTCGTGCTGCAGGCAACAGAACTCAACAGGCCCGCGCTCGTCGACAAGCCCGCGGGCGACGCCGCTGACGGGCCGGCACCGAGCGTGCGTCCGTTCGGGCGACTTCGCCGGCCGCCGGCGCCGCCCAAATCCATCGCCGGGAGCCAGATCCTGAACCCGGACTCGATCCTGCCGATCAATTCGACCAAGACGTTCGTCGGTCCGAACGGCACCTACTACGACGAGCGCTGGCGCTGGATGGAGTGGCGCGGCCAAACTCGCAGCTGGAACTGGTCGGCCGCCCTGACCCTCGGCGGCTGGCTCGCCTATCGGCGCCTGTACGCGTTCGCCGCGCTCTATCTCGGCTGGCTCGGGCTGCTCCTGCTGCTGGGGCTGAACGGCGTCTCGCTTGGCGTGCTGGCGGTGATCCTGGCGGCGATCGCTGTGGTGGTGGGCCTGTACGGCAACACTCTCTACATGCAGCGCTTCCGGAGGATGGCCTCGAAGGTCGCGCAGGAGCACAAGGACCACGCCGCACGGCTAGGCGCTCTGGCGGCCTCGGGCGGGGTCGACCACCGGGCGGTCTGGATCATGGCGCTGGCCGGGCTCGGCCTCGGCGGCCTGCTGATCGGCTACGAGAACTGACGCGGCCGGGCGACCACGTTTTGCGGACGTTGACAGCGGCCGAATTGCGGCTAGTATCCGCGCTCTCTCGAAGCGACCGGTCGGCCGGCTGCGCAGGCAGTGGCCCGAACCGGCATGAATGTGCTCAGCGCAGGCCATGTACGCAGTCATCAAAACCGGCGGCAAGCAGTACCGCGTCGCCCATGGCGACGTGATCAAGGTCGAGCGCCTCGCGGGCGAGGTCGGCCAGACCATCGCGTTCGATCACGTGCTGATGGTCGGCAGCGCCGGCGACGGGGCCGAGCCCAGGGTCGGCACGCCGCTGGTCGAAGGCGCTCAGGTCACGGCCCAGGTGCTGGAGCAGGCCAAGGCGCCCAAGATCATCGTCTTCAAGAAGAAGCGGCGCAAGAACTACCGGCGCAAGCGCGGCCACCGGCAACTGCAGACGGTGTTGCGCATCCAGGACATCGCGGTCGCCTGACGATCCGACCGGCGCAGGCGAAGGAGAGCGAAGATGGCGCACAAAAAGGCAGGCGGCAGCTCGCGCAACGGGCGCAACTCGGCGGGCAAGCGCCTTGGCGTCAAGAAGTTCGGCGGCGAGCGCGTGGTGCCCGGCAACATCATCATCCGGCAGCGCGGCACGCGCTGGCACCCCGGCCGGCACGTCGGCATGGGCCGCGACCACACCCTGTTCGCGCTGATCGAGGGCAGCGTGCGCTTCGGCTCCGGCCCCGGCGGCCGGTCCTACGTCTCGGTGGTCCCGAGCGAGCCGGCGGCCGAATAGCCGGGCGCGCCCGCTTGTCCTGCAAGGGGAATGGCGCGCCATTCCCCTTTTTTGATGTCCGTGCAGCGGATGGACCCGAAGCGCGATGCGCTTCCTCGATGAGGCCAAGATCTACGTCAAGGCCGGCGACGGCGGCGACGGCTGCGTCAGCTTCCGGCGCGAGAAGTACATCCCGCGCGGCGGCCCCAATGGTGGCGACGGCGGCCGCGGCGGCCATGTGATCGCGCGCGCCGACGGCGCGCTCAACACCCTGATCGACTATCGCTACAAGCAGCACTTCCGGGCGCCGCGCGGTGGTCACGGCATGGGGCGCGACCGCACCGGCCCGGACGGCGCCGACGTCGAGCTCGCTCTGCCGCCGGGGACCCAGATCCTCGACGAGGATCGGCGCACCGTGCTCGCCGACCTGCTCGCGGGCGGGCAGGCCGTGGTGCTCGCCCGAGGCGGTGCCGGCGGTCTCGGCAACAGCCATTTCAAGTCGTCGACCAACCAGGCGCCGCGCCACGCGACGCCGGGCCAGCCGGGCGAGGAGCGCTGGGTCTGGCTGCGGCTCAAGCTGCTCGCCGATGCCGGGCTCGTCGGCCTGCCCAATGCCGGCAAGTCGACCTTTCTCGCGGCGGTCTCGCGCGCCCGCCCCAAGATCGCCGACTACCCGTTCACGACTCTCGAGCCGAAGCTCGGCACGGTGCAGCTGGACCACGACAGCTTCGTCATCGCCGATATCCCGGGCCTGATCGCAGGCGCGCATGAAGGCGCCGGGCTCGGCGATCGCTTCCTCGGCCACATCGAGCGCTGCCGGGTGCTGATCCATCTGGTCGACGGCACCGCGGACGACGTCGGCGCTGCCTATCGCGACCGTCCGGCAGGAGCTCGCGAGCTACGACCCGCGGCTGCTCGAGCGGCCCGGAGCTGGTCTGCCTGAACAAGGCCGATGCGCTGACCGAGGAGCTGGCGATCGAGCGCTCGGCAGCGCTCGAGCGGGCCGCCGGCCATGCGGTGTTCGTGACCTCCGGGGTGTCCGGACGCGGCCATCAGGAGGTGTTGCGCGCGGCTTGGCAGGCGATCCGGGCGGCGCGGGAGGAGGCCTCGCCATGAGCGTCTCCCGGCGGCGCGTGATCAAGATCGGGTCGTCGCTGCTGGTCGACGACGCCGGCCGGATCCGCCGCGCCTGGCTGGACTCCCTGGCGGAGGACCTTGTCGCCTGCCGGGAGCGCGGCGAGGCCGTGATCGTGGTCACCTCGGGCGCGATCGCGCTCGGCCGGGCGGCGCTCGGAATGAATGCCGGCGCGTTGCGCCTGGAGGAGAAGCAGGCGGCTGCCGCGGTCGGCCAGATCAACCTCGCCCATGCCTGGCAGGCGAGCCTCGCCCGCCGGGGGCTGGCCACGGCGCAGCTGCTGCTGACCCTGGACGACAGCGAGAACCGGCGCCGCTACCTCAACGCCCGCTCGACCGTCGAGGCCCTGCTCAGGCTCGGCGTGATCCCCGTGGTCAACGAGAACGACACCGTGGCGACCCACGAGATCCGCTTCGGCGACAACGACCGGCTGTCGGCGCGGGTCGCGGTGATGGCCAGCGCCGACGAGCTGGTGCTGCTGTCGGACGTCGACGGGCTCTACACCCGCGACCCGGCGCGCGACCCGGGCGCCGAGCGGATCGAGCTGGTGACCGCGATCACGCCGGAGATCGAGGCGATGGCCGGCGGCGCCGGCAGTCTCGCCGGCACCGGCGGCATGGTGAGCAAGCTCGCGGCGGCGAAGATCGCGACCCGGGCGGGCTGCGCGGTGGTGATCGCGCCCGGTACCGTGCCGCGCCCCCTCGAGCGGCTGGCGGCGGGCGGCCCGTGCAGCCGCTTTCCGGCCCGGGCCACCCCGCGCCGGGCCCGCAAGGAATGGCTCGCGGGCTCGCTCGGCGCGCTCGGCGTGATCCGGATCGACGCCGGGGCGGCGCGCGCCCTGTGCCGCGGCAGCAGCCTGTTGCCGGCGGGCGTTACCGGCATCGAAGGTGTCTTCGAGCGCGGCGACCCCGTGCTGGTGCGCGGGCCCGACGGCCGCGATCTGGCCAAGGGGCTGTCCGCCTACGACGCCGCCGACGCGCGCCGGATCCAGGGCCAGAAGACGGAGCAGATCGCGGCCCTGCTCGGCTATCGCGGCCGCGACGAGCTCATCCACCGCGACGATCTGGTCTTGCTCTGAGCGCCGGCAGGACGGGCGACGGCTCATGCTGAAGGACTGGCGACAGACCCCGACCACGCGGCGCCTGCTGGCGCGCGGACCGCAGGCGGGCTCCCATCTCGAGTTCCTGGTCGAGCTATGCGCGACGCTGTGCCAGCGCGGCATGCCGCTCTACCAGGTGAACCAGTATACGCCGACCCTGCACCCCTTGATGCAGGGCGTGGAGTGCATCTGGCACCGTGACGACCGTGCGCCCGAGGAGGTGCAGCTGCACTGGCGCGGCGGCGAGGACCCGCGCGCCTGGCAGGCCAACCCGCTGCGCCGGATCATGCTCGGCAGCGACGAGCTCCGAATCGATCTGACCGCGCCGGAGCCCGGCTTGGCGGCGCCGGGCCTCGAGCGGCTGCGCGCCGAGGGCGCGCGCGAATGTCTGGTCATGGCGGTGCCGCTCGCCGATGGTCGGCGCAACGCGATCAGCTGGGCGACCGACGCGCCGGGCGGCTTCTCGCTCGGGCAGCGCAACGAGCTGCGCAACCTGGCCGGGCCCTTGGGCCTGGTTTTGGATCTGCTGGAGTGGCGGCGCACCGCGCGCACCCTGCTCGATACCTACCTCGGCCGCGGGCCGGGCCGCGAGGTGCTGAACGGCGCGATCCGGCGCGGCGACCGGCGCGAGCTCGAGGCGGTGATCCTGTTCGCCGATCTGCGCGACTTCACCGCCAAGGCGGCGAGCTGGAGCGTCGAGCAGCTCCTGGCCGCGCTCGATGCCTACTACCAGGCGCTGGTCGATGCGATCACGGTTGCCGGCGGCGAGGTCCTGAAGTTCATGGGCGACGGCCTGCTGGCGGTGTTCCCGATCGGTGAGGCGGGCGCGCTGGCGCCGACTTGCCAGCGCGCGCTGGCGGCCGCGGTCGCGGCCCGCGACGCCCTCGCCGTGGCGAACCGGGCCCGGCTCGCGGCCGGCGCCGCAGCGCTCGACTTCGGCGTCGCCCTCGACGTCGGGCGCGTGGTCTACGGCAACATCGGCGGTCAGGGCCGGCTCGACTTCACCGTGATCGGCCCGGCGGTCAATCTGGTGAGCCGGATCGAAGGCCTGTGCAAGGTCCTGGGTCAGCCGCTGCTCGCAACGGCGGCGCTCGGTCGTCACGTCGGCGGCGAGCTCGTCCCGATCGGCGCCCATGCGATCCGCGGCCTCGCCGAGCCGGTCGAGCTGTTCGCCCTGCCCGCCGCCGTGGCGCCGGCGCGCCGCTCGGCCTAAGATGGCGAAGAAGGCGAGGAGGCATCGCAGATGGCAACGGCGCTACGGCATGACCTGCAGGCGGAGATGTGGGCCTTGGGCGAGCGGGCGCGGGGCGCGGCCCAGGTGCTCGCGACGACCCCGCGCGCGGCCAAGGATCGCGCTCTGCACGCCGCGGCGGGCGCGCTTCAGGCGCGACGGGACGAGATCCTCGCCGCCAATGCCGAGGACCTGGCGGCGGCGCGCTCACGCGGCCTGCGCGCCTCGCTGCTCGATCGCCTGGCGCTCGACGACCAGCGCGTCGAGGCCATGGCCGAGGGCCTCGAGGCGGTCGCCGCGCTCGCCGATCCGGTCGGCGACGAGATGGCGCGCTGGCAGCGTCCGAACGGACTCGACATCGCGCGCGTGCGGGTGCCGCTCGGGGTGATCGGGATCATCTACGAGTCCCGCCCCAACGTCACCGCGGATGCCGGCGCGCTGTGCCTCAAGGCGGGCAACGCGGCGATCCTCCGCGGCGGGTCCGAGAGCTTCCACTCGTCGGGGACGATCCTCGCCTGCCTTCAGCAAGGCCTGCGCCGAGGCCCGTCTGCCGGAGGCCGCGATCCAGAGCCCGCCGACCACCGAGCGCGCCGCGGTCGGCATCATGCTGACCATGATCGATCAGATCGACGTCATCGTGCCGCGCGGCGGGCCGTCCCTGATCGAGCGGGTGCAGAGGGAAAGCCGGATCCCGGTGCTCGCGCATCGCGACGGCATCTGCCATGTCTACCTCCATGCCGCCGCCGATCCGGCGATGGCGCGCGCGATCACGCTCAACGCCAAGATGCGCCGGACCTCGGTCTGCGGCGCCGCGGAGACCCTGCTGGTCGATCGCAGCGCGGCCGACCGCCTTCTGCCCGGTGTCGTCGCGGAGCTGCTGGCGGCCGGTTGCGAGCTGCGCGCCGAGCCCGCGGTCCAGGCGATGGACCGCCGCATCGCGACCGCGAGCGAGGCCGACTGGGGAACCGAGTATCTGGACGCGATCCTCTCGATCAAGCTGGTCGACGGGCTCGCGGCGGCGATCGCGCACATCAACCGCTACGGCTCGCAGCACACGGACACGATCGTGACCGGCGACCCGGCCGCCGCCGAGCGCTTCCTCGCCGAGGTCGACAGCGCGATCGTGCTGCACAACGCCTCGACCCAGTTCGCCGACGGCGGCGAGTTCGGTATGGGCGCGGAGATCGGGATCTCGACCGGGAGGCTGCACGCCCGCGGGCCGGTCGGCGTCGAGCAGCTGACCAGCTTCAAGTACGTGGTCCGCGGCAGCGGTCAGATCCGGCCGGCATGAACCACCGCCGGCCGGTAGCGCGAATCAATCGGCCGCGGCCGGCCGCGACGCCGGTGCGCACGCGGCCGGGGCGCCGCGTCGGACTGCTCGGCGGCTCGTTCAACCCGGCCCATCACGGCCATCTCGCGATCAGCCGCGAGGCGCTCGCACGCCTGCGGCTCGACCGGGTCTGGTGGCTGATCTCGCCGCAGAACCCGTTGAAGCCGGTCGCCGGCATGGCGAGCTTTCCGGCCCGGTTCGCCTTCGCCCGGGCGCTGGCGGCGCACGACCGCCGCATCGTCTGCAGCGACCTGGAGCAGCGGCTGGGCACGAGCTACACCGTCGACACGCTGCGCTGGTTGACGCAGCACAGCCGTGATCGCCTGGTCTGGTTGGTCGGCGCCGACAACCTGCTGCAGCTGCCCCAGTGGCGCCATTGGGTGCGTCTCCTGGCGCTGGTCCCCATTGCCGTGTTCGCCCGCGACCCCTATTCTTATCCTGCGGCGGTTGGCCGGGTTGCGCGGCGCTATGCGCAACGCCGCCTGCCGGAACGCGACGCGCCGGCCTTGGCGGCACGCCGCCCGCCAGCGTGGGTTTACTTGTGGCTGCGTCGGCATCAGGAGTCGGGCACGGCGATCCGCCGGGCGACGGGGTCAGGCCGGCGGGCCCGGGAAAAGGAGCAACCGTCATAGGCATGGACACGGCCACGCGGCCAGCAAGCCCTGACCTGCTGCATCTGGTCCACTCCTCGCTCAGCGACGACAAGGCGATCGAGCCTGTCACGGTCGATCTCACCGGCAAAACCAGCATCGCGGATGCCATGGTCGTCGCGACCGGCAGTTCCCAGCGCCACCTCGCGACCATGGCCCAGCATCTGCTCGAGCGGCTGAAGGCGGCCGGGCTGAAAGGCTTGAGCTCCGAGGGCACCGGGCAGTCCGACTGGATTCTGATCGATGCCGGCGACGTGATCGTGCATCTCTTCAAGGACGAGCTCCGCCGCTTCTACGATCTGGAGAAGCTCTGGGGCGCGGCGCTGCCCGAAGACCCTCGGTGGTCCGGCTCCACGCCTAGCCGGCGGGCGCCGCGTGCGCGGTCGTGGAGCGCGGCGGTGCGGGTGACGGTCGCTGCGATCGGCCGCGATCGCGGCGGTCCGGCGCGCCAGCTGTTCGACGACTACCGCAAGCGCTCTCTCTGGCCGCTCCGCCTGATCGAGTTGCCGCCGCAGAGCCGGCTGCCGCTCGCGCGCCGCCTCGCCGAGGAGGCGCTGCGGCTTCTCCGATCGGTGCCCGAGGGCGCCGTCGTGGTCGCGCTCGACGAGCGTGGCCGGCAGCTCGACAGTCTGGCCTTTGCGCGCCGCCTGGGCGCGCTGGCGGGACCAGGGACGGTCCGAGATCGCCTTTCTGATCGGCGGCCCCGACGGTCTCGCAGCCGCGGTGCGCGAGCGCGCGAGCTGGTCGTGGCGCTCGGCCCGATGACCTGGCCGCACCGGCTGGTCCGGGTGCTGCTGGCGGAGCAGCTCTACCGGGCGCAGGCGATCCTCGCCGGCCATCCCTACCACCGCGTGTGAACTGGTTCACTGACGGGGCGGCGGTCGGCCGAGCAGGCTGCCATCCGAAGCGCCGATACCCTTGGCAGACGGTGGCGGACGCGATGGCGAGATGGGCCAAGCTCTGCGGGCTCGGCCTCGGCACCGGCGGGCTGGGGGTGGCGCTCGCCCTCACGCCGCTCGGCGTGGCGATCGAGGAGCGCTTCGGCCTGAGCTGGCTGTTCTGGCTGCGCGGCGCGCTCGAGGCGCCGGCCGACGCGGTCGTGGTCAGCCTGGATCGCGGAATCGGCCGAGCGGCTGGGCTTGCCCGAGAAGATCAGCGACTGGCCGCGCGACGTCCACGCCCGGCTGGTCGAGCGCCTGGCCGCAGCCGGCGCCTCGGTGATCGTCTTCGACGTGATGTTCAACCGGCCGCGCGCGCCCGCGCAGGATCGGGCTCTGGCGCAGGCGATCGCCGCGGCCCGCCGGGTGGTGCTGTTCGAATACCTGCACGAGGACTTCCGCGTGCTGCCGGACGGCAACGGGGCGGCGAGCGGCCTGCTCGCCGCCAAGCAGTGGCGGCCGCCCCTGCCCGAGCTGGCGGCGGCAGCGGATGCGACCGCGCCGTTTCCCTTGCCGCGCGACCACCGAGCGGGTCAGCCAGTTCTGGGCGTTCACCTCGGGTCTCGGCGAGCGCCCGACCCTGCCGGTCGTCGCCCTGCAGCGCCATGCGATGCCGGCGCTGGCGGACTGGGCACGCCTGTTGCGTGCCGCGGGAGTGCCGGTCGGTCAGGGCGATCTGGTGCTCGAGCCGGCGCAACTGGCGCGGGCCGGCGCCTTGTCGGCATCGATGCGCAGCCTCCGTCTGGTATTCCTCGCGGACGCCAGCCTCGGCGCCCGGCTGCGCGCCGGGTTGGAGGAGGCGCCGCTGGATGGCGGCACGCGCCGTCTGCTCGCTGCCCTGATCCGGCTCTACGAGGGACCGGACAGCCGCTACCTCAACTTCTACGGTCCGACCCGGCCGGGTCCGGACCGTGCCCGCTGCACCGCCTGATCGCCGGCGACGGGGCGGCGCGCGGATCTGGATCTCGCCGGGCAAGGTGGTGTTCGTCGGCCAGTCGGAGCTGATCAACGCCAGCGACGACGGCTTCATCACCGTGTTCCCGGTCCAAAGGGCGCCAGGATCAGCGGCGTCGAGATTGCCGCGACGGCGTTCGCCAATCTGCTCGACGGGCGCCTGCTGCGACCGGCGGGGCTCGGCGCTCACCCTGCTCTGGATCGGCGGCTTCGGCCTGCGTCGTGGCCCTGATCGCCGGGCTGCTGCCGGCGCTCGTCGCGCTGCCGCTCGCGCTCGCCTTCGTCGGCGCCGGCTACCTCGGTGCGCAGACCGCGTTCGCGCGCGCCGAGCTGTGGCTGCCGGTGACGATCCCGCTTCTGATCCAGCTGCCGCTCGGGCTGTTCGCAGGGCTGCTGCTGCAGTACCGCGACGCGCGACGCGCGCGCGCCAACATCAGCCGCGGCCTGCGCTACTACCTGCCGGAGCGGGTCGCCGCCGGGTTCGCCGAGGCGCCGCTCGATCCGAGCGCGCTCAAGGAGCAGCTGTTCGCCGCCTGCATGGTGGCCGACGCCCAGCGCTTCACCACGCTCGCCGAGGGCATGACGCCGGACGAGCTGAGCGCGTTCCTGGACCGCTACTTCGCGCTCCTGTTCGGCGTCGTGGAGCGCCACGGCGGCGTGGTGACCGACGTGGTCGGCGACGGCATGACCTGCATCTGGAGCGCGGCCCGGACCGGACCCCGGACTGCTGCCGGCGCGCCTGCCTGCGCGGCGCTCGAGATCGGCCGCGAGATCGCCGAGTTCAATCGGCGTTCCGCGCCCTTGGCCCTGCCGACGCGGATCGGCCTGAACGCCGGCTTGGTGATGGTCGGCAACGTCGGCGGCAGCGGGCATTTCGCCTACAGCGTGGTCGGCGACTGCGTCAACACCGCGGCGCGGCTGGAGAGCCTGAACAAGCAGCTCGGCACCCGCATCCTGGCGAGCGAGGCGGTGACCGAGCGGGCTCGAGGGGATCTCGTGACCCGGCCGCTCGGCCGCTTCGTGCTGGTCGGCCGCAGCCAGCCGCTCGCGCTGGCCGAGGTGCTCGGCCGCCGGGGCGACCCGCAGGACGCGGCGCTGCTCGCGGGCTTCGCCGAGGCTCTGGCGCTGCTTTCAGGCGGAACGCTGGCCGGAGGCGGCCGCGCGCTTCGAGGCGGTCCTGGCCGGGCATCCGACCGACGGCCCGAGCCGGTTCTATCTCGAGCGCTGCCGCCGTCATCAGACGCGGCGGCCCGCTGCCGCCGGATCCCGCCCTGATCCGGCTCGAGCACAAGTGAGTGCGGGCCCCGGCCGACCGCCAGCTCAGCCGTCGGTAGCGGCTGCACGTCCCGGCATCAACGGCATTGTTATGAAATTCAATCTGTATTAGCGTGAAAACGATAGCGGCTAAGGATTTACAGTTGTGGCTTGCCAAATGCCCGCGACGAAGGCATCGCCGATTGGCAACGACACGCCCTGCGCCCGCGCGCTGCTGGCGCTCGCCGCTCTCGCGACCATGGCGGCTCTGCTGCCGGGCCGGGCCGGCGAGGCGGCGGAGCCTTGCGAGCCGTCGGTCGGGCGCATCGTCTCCCTTCAGGGCCTGGTCGAGGTGCAGCCCGCCGGGTGCGGCCGATTGGGCGCGTGCCGGCCTGGATGACCGGCTCTGCATCGGCGACACCATTCGGGTCGGGCGCCTATTCGCAGGCGGCGGTCGCGCTGGCCAACGATTCGGTCGCGAGCCTCGATCAGCTCACCACCATGCGCTTCGTCGGCGAGACCGAGAGCGGGCGCTCGTGGCTCGATCTGCTGTTCGGCGACGTGCATCTCTTCAGCCACCGGCCGCGCGCGCTCGAGGTCGACACGCCGATCGCCAACGCCTTCACCGAGGGCACCGAGTTCCTGGTGCGCGCGCGGCCGGAGCGGACCGAGGTGATCCTGCTCGACGGCCGGGTGCGGCTGGCCAGCGCGGAGGGCGAGGTGCTGCTGGCGAGCGGCGATCGCCGGCGTGGCGGTGGCGGGCGCGGCGCCGCGCCGCGAGATCGTCGCCCGGCCGCGCGATGCGGTCGCCTGGGCGCTCTACTACCCGCCGATCCTGGCGCCGCTGGCCGAGCGCGCGGCAGCGCCGTCGCTGCCCGCGGGCCTGCAACGCGCCGTGGAGCGGGTCGCCGCCAACGACTACGCCGGCGCGCTCGCCGCGCTCGATGCCGTGCCCGACGCGTCGCGCGACGCCCGCTACCACACCTACCGCGCGGGCGTGCTGCTGAACGTCGGCCGGGTCGACGAGGCCGCGGCCGCGATCGAGCGGGCGCTGGCGCTGGACCCCGATGCCGCCGAGGCGCTGGCCGAGCGGGCGGTGATCGCGGTCGTGCAGAACCGGGAGGAGGCGGCGCTCGCCGACGCCCGGCGCGCGGTCGAGCTCGCGCCCGATTCGGCGCCGGCGCGGATCGCGCTGTCCTATGCGCTGCAGGCGGCCTTCGAGCTCGAGGCCGCGCGCGAGGTGCTGCGCGAGGCGGCGGCGCGCACGCCCGACGACCCGCTGGTGCTCGCGCGCCTCGCCGAGATCGAGCTCTCGTTCGGCGATCTCGACGCCGCGCAGGCCGCCGCCGCGCGCGCGGTCGCGCTGGCGCCGGGGCTCGCCCGCACCCAGATGGTGCTGGGCTTCGCCGCGCTCACCCGGATCGACGATCGACGAGGCCAAGGCGGCCTTCCGAGCGTGCGATCGAGCTCGACTCCGCGCTGCCGCTCGCCCGCCTCGGCCTCGGCCTCGCCACGATCCGCGAGGGCGACCTGGAGGAGGGCCGCCGCGAGCTCGAGATCGCCGCCGCGCTCGACCCCAACAACTCGCTGCTGCGCAGCTACCTCGGCAAGGCCTACTTCGAGGAGCGCCGCGGCCCGCTCGACGCCGATCAGTTCCAGATCGCCAAGCAGCTCGACCCCAACGACCCCACCCCCTACTTCTACGACGCGATCCGCCTCCAGACCGAGAACCGCCCGGTCGAGGCCCTGCGCGAGCTCGAGAAGTCGATCGCGCTCAACGACAACCGCGCGATCTACCGCTCGCGCCTGCTGCTGGACGAGGACCGCGCCACCCGCGGCGTCAGCCTCGCGCGCATCTACGACGACCTCGGCTTCGATCAGCTGGCCTGGTAACGAGGCGACCAGGTCGCTGAGCGCAGACCCCGCCAACTCGTCGGCGCACCGGTTCCTCTCGGACACCTACGCGGCCTGCCGCGCCACGAGATCGCGCGGGTCAGCGAGCTGCTGCAATCGCAGCTGCTGCAGCCGATCAACATCAACCCGGTGCAGCCGAGCCTCGCCGTTGACCGATCTCAACATCAGTCGCCGGTGCCGGCCCGCGCGAAGCCGCTTCAACGAGTTCACGCCGCTGTTCGCCGCGCAACAATGCTCAGCTGACCGCGACCGGCGTCGTCGGCAACAACAACACCTATGGCGGCGAAGGTGTCATGAACTGCGTCATGCGACCGCACGTCCTTGTCGGTCGGCGGGCTCGGTCTTCGATACCGATGGTTTCCGTGACAACAACGACGTCAGAGACAACTCTTCGACGCCTTCTGGGCAGGTGGCAGTCACGCCGAAGCTCAGCCTGCAGGCCGAGTACCGCTACAGGGACACCATCAGGGGACTTAAATTTCAATTTCGACCCTGAGACGCCCGCACCAGACGAGGTCGAGATCGAGCAGGACACATCCCGGCTCGGGCTACGCTACGGCCTAACGCCAAACGCCAATGCTTTGCTGTCCTTTATTTATAGCAAACGAACGGAGGATCGTACTCAGTTCACTGACCTTTCAAACTCCGGATGGTCCGCTGACCACCGACACCGACATCCGCGGCGTTGACAGCGGTTACCAAGGCGAGGCGCAGTACCTACTCCGCCTTGATCCGCTGCGCGTGACTGCCGGCTTCGGCAGCTATGCGACCGATTCGAGGCGAGGTCTGCGCGCACCGTCACACTGCCAGACGGCACGTCGGGAGGACCCCGGCGACAGCGACATGGCAGCGAGGAGCAGCAGACTGGCGATACATCTATGGCTACCTCGAACTGCCGAAGCCCGTCGCCTGGACACTTGGCCTCGGGTTCGAATCCTACGAGTGGGATCTGGTCGAGGTGGATGAGATTGTCCCAAAGCTTGGCATCGAGCTGCAGATCACTGATGCGTTGCGCTTCCGGGGCGCCTTCATGCGGACGGTGAAGCGGGCCATTGTGGTCGACCAGACGTCGAGCCGACTGAGGTCGCGGGGTTCAACCAGTTTTTCGATGACGAAGCGGAACCCGCGCGGACCGCGTCGGGGTCGGTTTCGATGCGGCCGACGCATAGCCTTTATGCGGGGATCGAGGCGTCGCATCGCGACCTGGAGTGCCGGTCGTCTCCGTTCTAGGCGCTGACAGTTGGTGGTGAATGTCAACCAAAACAGGATCTGCTCGCGGCTACCTCTACTGGGCCCCGCTGCCGCACTGGATCTTCACACCGAGTTTACTTATGACCGGTTCCGCAGCGACGAGATGACCCGGCCGGCGAGGCGCCACGCGAGGTCCAGACCTTCTCGATCCCAGTGTTCGCCCGCTATTTCGGCGACTTCGGGCTATTCGGCGCGCTCGGCGTCACCTTGGTCCACCAGGAGGTGGAACGCAACCCCGGCCCGGGGTCCTCGCCGAGGGGCAGGATGAGTTCGCCATATTCGATGCGGCAATCGGCTATCGGCTCCGCAACGGCGCGGGATCCTGAGCATCGAGGCGCAACCGGCTAGATGAGAGTTTCCGTTTTCAGGATGATAACTTCGGACCTCGGAACCGACATCGCCACGTTTATCACCTGATCGCAGCGTGCTCGTCCGAGCGACGCTGAGCTTCTGACGAACCGTCAACGGCAACTGGAGGCTGCCGATGCTTACTATTGATTTCGGAACACTCCGATGCGGTGATTGGCGGAGCTGCCCCAGTGCTGCTGATATTCGGCGGGGTCGGCATTACGCCTGCAGCGAAACTCACAGCAGAAGAAGCTGGAAGAATTCTGGCCCCATCACGAGCTGCCGGAGGACTGCGAGGAAATCCGACTAGATGAAATCTGCGGCGACAGCACCGCTTTGCTCCGCGTGATCAAGAAGAGTATCTGGAGAGTACAAAGACATATTCGGGGTACAACAGCAGTATCAAAAGAGACAACAAGCGAGAAGACCAATGGCGTTGTGATCAGACGTGATGCGCCACAACGACGCCAATCCGCGAACTTCATCGACGTGACAATCCAGCTGCCAAAGTATATATCCGCACGACTCTCCGGGAGTCAGGTCAGGTAGCGATCCCGGTAGAGGTTTATATGGTCAGTGTAACGGGCAAGAGCGGACGGCAGTGTTACTGGGATTGCTACTGGGTCAACAACAAGCGAAAATGCGAGTGCATTAACTACTACCGTGCGCGAGTCGCTCGACGCACTTAGGCGGTTGAGCTACACGCCTGACCTGGTGGGTGGGCGTGCTGCAGGCGCCTTGGTTGGCGAGGGTTGAGGCGGGGATCAGGCCGACCGCGACCCGGTCCGGGTCGGCGGGCGGGCGGGCGAGGGCGAAGAGTGCCGCCTTGAGCTCGGCCGCCCGCCAGTCGGGGTGGGCGGCGAGCAGGCAGGCGGCGAGCGCGGTGATCCGGACCGCGGCGTAGCTCGAGCCCGAGACCGTGCGCGGCTCGCCGAAGAAGCCGGTGACCGCGACGCCCTCGGCCGCGACCATCAGGTCGACGCTCGCGCGCCCCCAGTTCGCGGCGGTGGCGAGCGCGCCGTCGGCCTGCGCCGCGGTGACCGCGATCAGGTTGGCGAGCGGCAGGGCCGCCGGCCAGGCCGGCCGCAGGTCGAGGTCGCGGCCGTGGTTGCCGGCGGCGACGACGAACAGGATCTCGGGGTGGCGCCGTGCTGCGGCCTCGAAGCCCGCCCATTCGGCAGCCTGGTTGCCGACCAGGGACAGGTTGACCAGGCGCGCGCCCGCCGCCGCGGCATCCTCGATCAGCGCCGCCATGCGGCTCATGTCGGGGCGCGGGTAGCGGTAGGCGAGCAGGCGCGTGACCGGCGCCTCGGCGAGCAGCAGGCTCGCGGTCTGGGTGCCGTGCCGCATCGGGAAGAACGGCGAGTGGACCGGATGGGCGTCGAACGGCCGCCGGTCGAGGTCCCAGTAGTCGTAGCCGAGCAGCGCGCCGTCGGGGTCGCGGGCGAGCCGCGCGGCGATCGCCGGCAGCAGATAGTTGACCCCGGTATCGACCAGGGCGACCGGCACGCCGCCGGGATCCGCCCCGTCCGGCACCGGCGGGTTGAGCTCCTCGCGCTCGCCGGTCGGCTCGAGCAGGCCGTCCAGCCACTCGAGCCAGGCCGGCCGGCCGTCGTCGTCGTAGTGCAGCCGGCGCGCGGTCCGGATCGCGCAGCTGCCGTCGGTCATCGCGAGCAGCAGGGGCCGCCGGCGGTCCGCGGCCGCCGGGCCGTCATCGTCCCTGGCATCGTACTGCGCGCTGATGTGCTGGAAGCGGCCGCCGGGCGCAAGGCGCTCGAGGGTGAGGCGGCCGCCCGGCACGTCGAACCGGCCGCGCCAGCCGAGCCGGCTGAGGCTCACCGGGCGCCCCCCGGACGACCGGCGACCAGCGGCAGCTGCAGGCGCAGCGCCCGGACCTCGACCCCGGTCGCCGCATGGCAGGCGAGATCGATCGCGCTGCGCAGCAGCGCCGCGGGCTCGCACCGTCCCGGTCTGGGCAGCTGCCGGACCGCCGACGGCCAGCATCGCCCCAATGATCGCCAAATAGATCGGACTGGTTCTGAACTCGACCTGCATCAATCCGAACCGGAGAAGCATGCTCCGTGCGCTCCGTTGCCATCGCCGTCAGATCACGAGAATAACACGTGCGCCCGGATGAACGATCCCTTTCACCAATACCTGTCGAGCCCGGAGTTGCGCAGGCGCGCGCGGCGCGCATCGAGGCGCAGGCTCTGCGCCGCCTGGGAACGCTCGCGGAAGACTTCGAGCAGCGCCTCGGCCTCCTCGGGCGTGATGTCCTGCGGCGCGCTCGCCTCGCGCAGCTGGTTGGCGCCGCGGGTCGCGGCATTGTCGGGCGGCGCCTGGCGGGCCTGGCGTCCCTGCGCCTGCTGCTGCTCGTCAGGCCGCGCCTCGTCCGGCGTCGTCGCCTCCTCCTCGGCGTGCTCCTGGAACGGCTGGCCCTGGTTGTCCGAGGTCTCCTGGTCGCGGGTCTCGGCGTTGCGCTGCGCCTGCACCGCCTGGCTCTCGATCGCATGCAGCAGCCGGTAGGCGAGCTCCAGGTTGTAGCGCGCGTCGACCCGCTCGGGGTCGAGCTCCAGGCTGTCGCGGTAGAACGCGATCGCCGCCTGCACGAGCGAGAGCGCATCCTGAAAGGTCTGCATGGCCTGGAGCGCCTGCTGGTAGCGGACGTTGGCGAGATTGTACTGCGCCTGGCTCGCGAGCCGCGCGTCCTCGGTGACCAGCGCGGCGGTGTAGTGCTCGGCCGCCTGGTCGTAGTGGTGCTGCTTGAAGGCGGCGTCGCCCTGGTTGAAGCGGACCTCGGCCGCTTCGGGGAGCGCGGCTGCGGCCCGGGCGTAGTGCTCGGCCGCGGCCTGGTACTGGCCCGCGCGATAGAGCGCGTTCCCCTGGTCGACGGCGTCGTGCGCGGCATCGCCGCCGCCGAGCCCCGTCAGGAGACCGAGCAGGACGATCGCGAGGGCGCTACGGCGCACCAGCGGTCCGGCCATCAAGCGGTGCCGACGCCCGGTCCGGGGCGCAGCATGTCCCAGGCGAGGAGCAGCAGCGCGAGGACCACGAACCAATGGTAGCGATGCGCCGGGCCATCGCTGGTCGCGGCATCGATCTGGCGCCTGGGCTTGGGCTCGATCCGCTCGGCGTAGACCCGGCCGAGCCCGTCGGCGCCGGCCGCGAGCGCGAGGTAGCCGCCGCCGGTGGCGTCGGCCATCTGCCGGAGCAGATCCGGCTGCATGCGCGAGCGCACCTCCTGGTTCTGGTAGGTCAGATATGTGCGGCGGCCGTCGCCGTCGTCAACCGGGACCGCCGCGCCGGCCGCGGGGTCGCCGACCCCTATCGTGTGCAGGCTGAGGTGATGCGCGCCGGCGAAGGTGGCGGCCTCGAGGGGCAGGCTGCCCTGGTCCTCGCCGTCGCTCAGCAGGAGCAGATCGGCGTAGGCGTAGTCGAGCTCGCCGAAGCCCTGCAGGGTCTGGCGCAGCGCGTCGCCGATCCGGGTGCCCCTCTGGTCGACGCTGGCGACGTCGACCTCCTCGAGGCGCTCGAGGAACAGGCCGTAGTCGAGGGTCAGCGGGCAGCGCAGGCTCGCGCGCCCGGCGAAGGCGACCAGGGCGAGCCGGTGGCCGCCCTCGGCCGCGATCGCCGCGACCAGCTCGCGGAGCGCCGCCTTGGCGCGCTGCAGCCGGTTCGGCGAAGCATCCTCGGCGAGCATGCTGAGCGAGACGTCGAGGAGCACGATCAGATCGCGGCCCTCGCGCGGCACGTCCTGGACCGCGGTGCCCCAGCGCGGCTGCATCAGGGCGAGCACCAGGCAGGCGCCGGCCGCGCCGAGCACGAGCGCCCGTCGCCATTGGAGTCGCGGGCTCAGCGCCGTGCTGCGGTCGAAGAAGGCGGCGAGCGCCCGGCGCTTCTGTCGGATCGCCCAGGCGTTCAGCACCAGCAGCAGCGGCAGCAGCGCGAGCAGCGCGGCATAGGGCCAGCCGTCGAACTGCACGGCGCTCACGGCACCGTGCGCAGACGCGTGTTGACCAGCACGATCTCGAGCACCAGCAAGGCGAGGGCGGCCAGCAGGACGAGCGGGAACGCCTCGATATAGCGCTGATAGTGCTCGGCGACGTTGGTCGCCGTCTCCAGCCGGTCGATCTCGGCGTAGATCGCGCGCAGCGCCTCGGCGTCGGTCGCGCGGAAATAGTGGCCGCCGGTCAGCGCCGCGATCTGCTCGAGCGTGTGCTCGTCGATGAACACCTGGGCCGGGCGGTACTCGAGCCCGCCGCTGCGCGCGCGCACGGGCATCAGGGCGATGCCGCGGCTGCCGGCGCCGATGGTGTAGATCTTGATGCCGAGCGCGCTCGCCACGCGCGCCGCGGCCAGCGGCTCGATCTCGCCCGCGTTGTGGCTGCCGTCGGTCAGGAGGATCATGACCCGGCTGGCGCCCGAGGCCTCGCGCAGGCGGTCCACGCCGGCGACGATCGCGTCGCCGACGGCGGTGCCGTCGTCCTCCGCCAAGGCTACCAGCTCGACTTGGTCGAGCAGCTCGAGGACGGCCCGATGGTCCAGCGTGAGCGGGCTGATGGTGTCGGCGTAGCGGGCGAATAGGATCATGCCGATCAGATCGCCCTCGCGCCCGGGGAGCGCGCCGGAATCGCCCTCGACGAAGGCGCGGAAGGTCGCCTTGACCGCTTCCAGACGGTTGATCGGGCGATCGCCCTGCTCCATGTCGAGCGCCGCCATGCTGCTCGAGACGTCGACCACCATGGCGATCGCGATGCCCTGGCGATAGATCTTGGTCGCCTCGGCCCCCCACTGCGGTCGGGCGAGCGCCAGGATGGCGAGCCCCAGCACGAGGGCGCGCAGCAACGGCAGCCAGCGGCTCAGCAGGACCGCGGGCGAGCGGGGCAGCCGCAGGAGGTCGCCAACCGACGGATAGCCGATCGCCGCCGGCTGCTGGCGGCGCCAGCGCGCGGCGAGCAGCAGCGGCAGCAGCAGCAGGAGCAGCAGCGCGTAGGGGGCGGCGAGCCTCATGAGCTGCCGGCCGCCGCGAGCTCGCCCACGGTCACCTGCTCATCGGCGGTCTGCTCGATGAAGTCGCGCGCCTGGCGCAGGCGGGTCTGGAGATCATCGGGCGCCGGGCGATGGCGCGCGAACTTGACCAGGTCGCAGGCCGCGAGGACCGGAGCGATCAGGTGCCGGCGCGCGGCGATCGGCCCGCCGGTCCGGTCGGCGGTCGCCAGCAGCTCCTCGGTGGTCTGGGTCGGTGCCCGCACGCCAAAGCGCCAGACGAGGTAGCGCCGCAGGATGTCCGCAAGCCGCACGTAGTCCGCCTCGCTGCCGCCGCGACCGGCCGGCAACCGGCCTTGCAGGCGCTCGAGCTCGGCGAGCGCCAGGAGATGCGCCGGCCGCAACGCCGCCGCCGGCGGCCGGCTCTTGCGGCGCCGCCAGGCGAGCGCCGCCAGGACGATCAGTCCGAGCGCCAGCAGGCCGAGCAGCCACGGCAGCCATGACCCGGCCGCGCGCGGCAGGGGCACCGGCGGCGCGATGTCCTTCGGCGCCGCTGATGTCGACGTCCGGCGGCAGCACCGAGGTGACCGTGATGGCGAGCGGCTCGGTCTGAAGCTGTCGCGCACTCCCCTCGAGCTCGATCTCCTCCTGGAAGGTGACGGTCAAGGATGGCACCGTCAGCGCGCCGACGTCCTCGGCCTCGAGCAGGTAGTCGCGGCGCCAGAGCTCCGTGCCCGTCTTCTCGGTCGACGGCTCGGGCGCGCTTTGGCTGGCCACCACGAACGGTCCGAGACTCGACCCGACCTCGGGCAGGGTGACGATCGTGTGGCGCGGCGCCTCGACCAGCAGGGTGAGGCGGATGTGGCCATCGATCGGGATCGTGGTGCGATCGGCCTCCAGGGTGACGCGCACCGGTCCCTGGCTGAGCTCCTGGCGCGCCGCGCCGGGATCGTCCGGACGGTCCTGGCCGCGCGCCGGCCCGGGGAGACCCGCCGCGAGTGCGGCCGCGACTCCGGCCACCAGAGCGTAGGCCTGCACCGCACGGCCAAGCGGGAGGAAGCTCGCCATCCCTCGGGCCCGGTACGCTAGCGACCCTCCCGCAGGCGCTTCTCGCGCTGGCGGAAGAAGCGCATCAGGGGATGGATGATCGGTTGGTCGGTCTCGACCTCGATGCTGTCGATGCCGAGCGCACGGAACGCGCGGCGACGCTCCGCGACCGCCGCCGCGCGCCGCCGCCGGTACTCCTCGCGCACCCTGGCGCTGCCGGTGTCGATCAGGACCTGCTGGCCGCTCTCGAGATCGCGCAAGGTCAGAAGGCCGACGTTGGGCAGGCTGGCCTCGCGCCGGTCGGAGATGCAGATCGGGATCACGTCGTGGCGCCGTCGGGCGAGCCGCAGCGCGCGCTCGTAGCCGGTGGCGAGGAAGTCCGAGAGCAGGAAGCTGACCGAGCGCCGCCGGCTGATCCGGTGCAGGTACTCGAGCGCCTGGCCGATGTCGGTGCCGCGCCGCTCGGGCTCGAAGTAGAGCATCTCGCGGATCACCCGCAGAGCCCGATTCTTGCCCTTCTGCGGCGGCACGAAGCGCTCGATCTGGTCGGTGAACAGGATCAGGCCGACCTTGTCGTTGTTCTTGATCGCGCTCAGCGCGAGCAGCGCGCAGAGCTCGGTCGCGACCTCGGTCTTGATCTTGGCCACGCTGCCGAACTGGCCCGACGCGCTGAAGTCGACCAGCAGCATCACGGTCAGCTCGCGCTCCTCGACGTAGCGCTTGACGTACGGATGTCCGATGCGCGCGGTGACGTTCCAGTCGATCGTGCGGACGTCGTCGCCCGGCACGTACTCGCGCACCTCGGCGAACTCCATGCCGCGTCCCTTGAACACGCTGTGGTACTCGCCGGCGAAGATGCCGTCGACCAGGCGGCGGGTACGGATGTGGATCCGTCGGACCTGCCGCAGAGCTTCGACGGTCAGCATCGCGACGGCCGGGCGCTCAAGGAACCGGCAGGTGCTCGAAGATCTGCGCGACCAGATCCTCGGCGGTGACCCCCGCGGCCTCGGCCTCGTAGGTGGTCAGGATGCGATGGCGCAGCACGTCCATGCCGATCGACTTGACGTCCTGGGGCGTGACGTAGCCGCGGCCCTGGAGGAAGGCGTGGGCCTTGGCCGCCAGCGCCAGGTAGATCGAGGCCCGCGGCGACGCGCCGTAATCGATGTAGCTGGCGAGATCGAGGCCGAACTCGCGCGGCTCGCCGGGTCGCGAAGACGATGTCGACGATGTAGCGCTTGACCTTGTCGTCGAGGTAGATGCGGTCGACGACTTGGCGGGCGCGCAGCACCTGCGCGGTATCGGCGACCGGCGCGATCGGGCGGATCGGTGCCGTGCGCGCCATGCGCTCGAGGATCTCCAGCTCCTCGGCGCGATTGGGATAGGTGATGCTGAGCTTGAGCATGAAGCGGTCGACCTGCGCCTCGGGCAAGGGATAGGTGCCCTCGTGCTCGATCGGGTTCTGGGTCGCCAGCACCAGGAACGGCTGCGGCAGGGCGAAGCTCTCGTCGCCGATCGTGACCTGGTTCTCCTGCATCGCCTCGAGCAGCGCGCTCTGCACCTTGGCGGGCGCGCGATTGATCTCGTCGGCGAGCAGGAGGTTGGCGAACACCGGCCCCTTGCGGACCCGGAACTCGCCCGATTGCGGCTGGTAGATCAGGGTGCCGATCAGGTCGGCGGGCAGCAGATCGGGGGTGAACTGGATGCGCTGGTAGCGGGCGTGCAGCGCCTGCGCGAGGGTGGTCACCGCGAGCGTCTTGGCGATCCCCGGCACGCCTTCCAGGAGCACGTGACCGTTGGCGAGCAGGCCGACCAGGAGGCGCTCCAGCATGTAGCGCTGACCGACGATGACCTGCTCGAGCGCCGCCATGAGGTCGCGCGCGAACTGCCCCTCCTCGACGACCCGCGTGCCGGTAAGCTCCATCTCCGGCTCGCCCGTCGCGTCCGGAGCGGCGAGGAGAGGGTCGAGTTTGGCCATCTCGTCCATGTGGTCAGCACCGATTCCGCTGCGGTGAGAATTTGCGAGGCAGGGCTGGGCGGCGGTTGCCGCTCGGATCACCCTTGGCCGGTGGAGCCGGTGTCCCCGGAGCATCGCGCCTAACGCTTCCCTCATCGGGCGCGGCCGATCAAGCGCTTTCTGCGAGTTGGGCGTGCTCGAGGCCTCGCCGCGGACGGCCCGCAACGTCTCTCCGCCCTCGAAGTCAGGCCGCCGGCAGGCTCAGGCGGCGTACGGTGCGGGTGGTCAGTGGAGGCGCATTATGGCACGAGCGTAGCGGAAGCGGTTCGGCTTGAGCAGCTCCGCGCTCGCGATCTTGACGCTGTGCAGGCGGCCGTCGAGCGAGCTTTCCCAGAACGCCAGGAACTTGTGGAGGGTCGGGAACTTCGGTGCGAGATCGAGGCCCTGCCAGACATAGGTCTGCAGGAGGCTCGGATGGTCCGGCATGTGATAGAGGATCTCCGCCGTCGTCAGGCGGTAGTCCTTGACCATCAGCTCGATATCGCGCATCCGCCGTCTCCTCGATGGCCGCTCCTGCTCGGGCTCCCTACGCGATCCGCTGAACGGGTCCAGCGGTTCATCCCAGCGCTTGATTCAGAACGAACTGTTCGGGATTGTAGTTCCTGGGCCGACCATGGAAAGCGCCAATCGCAAGGTTTTGCCTGAAACCGCTCGCCGCGGTACAAGGATGCGCGTCGCACTGAATTCGAGGAAGGCGTGGCATGCGTGACTTTGCGTTGCCGGGGCGGTCGGTCGCCTACGGCGAGAGCGGTATGGCGGCGACATCGCATCCGGCGGCGACGCTGACCGCGCTCGACGTGCTGCGCGCCGGCGGCAACGCGGTCGACGCCGCGGTCGCGGCCGTCGCCGTGCAGGGCGTGGTCGAGCCGGCGATGACCGGCATCGGCGGCGACTGCTTCGTGCTGCTGGCGCCGTCTCGCGGCGGCGTCGTCGCGCTCAACGGCTCCGGCCGGGCGCCGGCCGCCGCGAGCCTCGAGCGCCTGCGGGAGCAGGGCGTCACCGATCTCGACGCCAACGCCCATTGCGTGACCGTGCCGGGCGCGGTCGATGCCTGGGCGCGGCTGCTCGCGGCCCACGGCAGCAAGGGGCTGGACGAGCTCCTGCAGCCCGCCATCGGCTACGCCGAGCGCGGCTTCATCGTCACCCCGCGGGTCGCCCATGACTGGGCAAAGGCCGGCGAACGCCTGCTGCGCAGCACCGCAGGCCGCGTCTTCTATCTGCCCGACGATCATGCGCCGACCGCCGGCCAGAAGGTCCGCCTGCCGGCGCTCGCCAACACCTTGAAGCGGATCGCGGCGCACGGGCCCGAAGCGTTCTACCGGGGTGAGCTCGCCGAGCGCATGGTGGGGTTCCTCACCGAGGCCGGCGGCCTGCACACCGTCGACGACTTCGCGAGCGCGGCCGGCGAGTTCGTCGACCCGATCAGCACCACCTACCGCGGCCATGAGATCTATCAGTGCCCGCCCAACGGCCAGGGCGTGATCGCGCTGTTGATGCTCAACATCCTGGAGGGCTTCGAGCTCGCCGGGCTCGACCCGAACGGCGCCCTGCGCCTCCACCTCCTGGCCGAAGCGACCCGGCTCGCCTATCGCGAACGCGATGCCTGGCTCGCCGACCCGGCCCAGGCGGAGGTCCCGGTCGGGCGCCTGCTCGACCGCGGCTACGCCGCCAGTCTGCGGCGCTCGATCGATCCCGAGCGCGCGATGCCTGTCCTGCCGGAGGCGCCGCTGGTCGCCCATGCCGACACGGTCTACCTCACGGTGGTCGATCGCGACCGCAACGCCGTCTCCTTCATCAACTCGCTGTTCGAGGGCTTCGGCAGCGGCCTGGTCTGTCCCGAGACCGGCGTGCTTTTCCACAACCGCGGCATGTGCTTCTCGCTCGATCCGGGTCATCCGAACGCGATCGCGCCGGGCAAGCGGCCGATGCACACCATCATCCCGGCGCTCGCCTTGAAGGACGGCCGGCCGGCGATCGCGTTCGGGGTGATGGGCGGCCACTACCAGCCGGTCGGCCAGGCGCAGGTGCTGACCGGCGTCCTCGACTTCGGCCTCGACCCGCAGGAGGCGATCGACGCGCCGCGCAGCTTCGCCTACGGCGGCGAGCTGCAGCTCGAGACGGGCGTCCCGGCCGCGACCGCGGAGGCGCTGAGCCGGCGCGGCCATCGCGTGGTGCCGAGCGGCAAGCCGCTGGGCGGTGGCCAGATGATCATGATCGACCACCAGCACGGCGTGCTGCGCGGCGGCTCCGATCCGCGCAAGGACGGGCTGGCGCTCGGCTACTGAGATCGGCGGCGCCGCGCGCCTGCCGGCTGACGAGCTCGGGTCGCGATCAGCGGTTCGAACAGCGCCAGAGGGGACCGGCGTCGATGGCCAAGAAGCCTGCGGTTCGGAAACCCGCGCCCACGCGCAGCGCGGTCGGCCGTCTGCTGATGCCGGTGCAGCAGCTGATCAGGACCGAGAGCGCCAGCGGCGTGATCCTGATTGCCGCGGCGGTGGTCGCGTTCGCCTGGGCCAACTCGCCCTTCGCGCCGAGCTACTTCGCGCTCCTCGAGATCGAGCTTGGCGTCGGCTTCGGCGCCTGGGGGCTCGAGAAGCCGCTCATCCTTTGGGTCAACGACCTGCTGATGGCGGTCTTCTTCTTTTTGGTCGGGCTCGAGATCAAGCGCGAGGTCCTGGTCGGCGAGCTCGCCGGCTGGCGGCGCGCCTCGCTGCCGATCGCCGGCGCGCTGGGCGGCATGATCGTGCCGGCGCTGATCTACCTCGCATGCAACCTCGGCCTGCCAACAGCGCGCGGCTGGGGCATCCCGATGGCGACCGACATCGCCTTCGCGCTGGGCGTCCTGGCGCTGCTCGGCGATCGGGTCGGGCTGGCGCTCAAGGTCTTCCTTCTGGCGCTCGCCATCGTCGACGACCTCGGCGCGGTGCTGGTGATCGCGCTGTTCTACACCGAGAACCTGAACGTCGGCGCGCTGCTGCTGTCGTTGCTGGTCTGGGGCGGAGCGCTCGCCTACGGTCGCGCCGGCGGAGCAAAGCCCCTGGCGTTCGCGCTGATCGGCCTGGTGATGTGGTACTTCATGCTGAGGTCCGGCGTGCATGCGACGATCGCGGGCGTGCTGATGGCGCTCGCGGTCCCGCTGCGCCACCGCCTCTCGCCACAGGAGCTGCAGCAGGAATTGCGGCCGCTGATGGGGCAGGGCGGGGGCTTCGAGCAGGTCGAGGCCGTGATGCAGCATCTCGAGGACGTGCTGGCCAAGGCGCACAGCCCGCTGCACGACATCGAGCATTCGCTGGCACCCTACGTCGCCTTCGTGGTCATGCCGGTGTTCGCCTTCTTCAACGCCGGGGTCATGCTCGCCGGCGGCGAGGCGGGACCGATCAGCGCGGTCTCGATTGGCGCCTTCCTTGGCCTCCTGATCGGCAAGCCGGTCGGGGTCGCGGGTTTCGTCTGGCTCGCGGTCAGGAGCGGCGTCACGCGGCTGCCGGAGAATACCAGCTGGGCGGGGATCATCGGGGTCGGCCTGCTCGCCGGGATCGGCTTCACCATGTCGCTGTTCATCGCCAATCTGGCGTTCGGGACGGGCGCGGAGCTGGATCAGGCCAAGATCGGCGTGCTGGCGGCCTCGGTGGTGGCGGCGCTGACCGGTCTCCTGTTCCTGTCACGCGTCCTGCCGAGCGCCGAGCGGACCGCTGCGCCCGGCGACAAGGCGGCGCGGGCGGCCTGACGCGAGCGTTGCGCCGGCTTGCGGGCGGATGCCTCGCCGATTCAGACGCGGAGATCGATCGGCGTCACCGGGCCGGAGTAGTGGATGCGGCGTGCATGCGTCATGCGCCGGCTCGGGGGTGGCGGGCCGCCCGGGCGCATCCGTGAGCAGCTGGTGGACTAGGAAGCCGGCATTGCGATCGAGCCTTGGCACGCTGCAACTCGGAGCCGCGCCCGCTCGCTCAGGCTGATGCCGGGTGCGGTCCGGCTGCAGATCAACCGACAGCTGCTCCGTGCGCGACGCCGCGCGAACGCCGGGGTGCTGGCCTGCGTTGGCGAGTGCCGCGGTGACGATGGCCATCGACGGGATCGGTCAGGGTCGCGCGGCGCGCCGCCGGCCGGGGGAAGCGGCCGGCGGCGCGCGCGACTCTCAGGCGGTGAGGTCGACCAGCCGCCCGCGCAGCGGCTCGGTTTTGCGCCGGGGCTGGACCCGGCGCTCCTGGCGCGCGGCCAGACGCATCGTCGTCGCGGTCGCCGGTCCGGGCTGCGAGCGGCCGTAGCCGTTCAGCCCGATCTGGGGCTGCGGCATCGGGGTCAGCCGCTCGATCAGGCCGTTGGGACGGATCAGATTCATCTCGTCGACCTCGCTCGGCACCGCCGGCACATCCGCTGACCTTGAGCGGCGTTGGTTAAGATCGGCTTAGGTTACCCAACCATTAAGCCGCAGGCGAACCGCTCGCCGCAAGCGGTCGCGCATGCACCCCAGTGTGATTGCGGTCGGAGCTGCGGCGCGCCGCGTCGCTTGCCGGGCGGAACGATCCTGATACGCTGCGCGCGCCCTGTGCCGATCCAATCCCGAGTACCGGAAGCGCCATGCCCGGCAACGCCACCGTCGCCCATCGCTTCGCCGGGGCGCTCGCGCGCCACGGCGTCGAGGTCATGTTCGGTCAGAGCCTGCCCTCGCAGCTCCATCTCGCCGCGCCCGAGTTCGGCATCCGCCAGATTGGCTACCGCACCGAGAACGCCGGCGCCGCGATGGCCGACGGCTACGCCCGGATCCGCCACAAGGTGGGGGTGGTCACCGCCCAGAACGGTCCGGCGGCGACGCTGCTCGTCCCCGGGCTCGCCGAGGCCCTCAAGGCATCGATCCCGGTGGTCGCGATCGTGCAGGACCTGCGCCGCGATCAGACCGACCGCAACGCCTTCCAGGAGCTCGATCACATCGCCCTGTTCCAGGGCTGCGCCAAGCAGGTGCTGCGCGTCCCCACGGCGAGCCGGATCGACGACTACGTCGACCTGGCCTTCACGGCGGCCGCGGGCGGCCGGCCCGGCCCGGTCGTGCTGCTCTGCCCGCCCGATCTGCTGGGCGAGCCGGCGCCGCCACCTTCGGGCCGGCGAGCCAGCCTCGGCGCCTACCCGCTCGATCGTCCGGTCGCCGATCCGGAGGCGGTGCGGCGCGCGGCCGAGCTGCTGGCCAGGGCCGAGCGGCCGCTGGTGGTGGCCGGCGGCGGCGTGCATCTGTCGGATGCGCCGGAGGAGCTGGCGCTGCTCCAGCACGAGGCGGCGCTGCCGGTCGCGACCACGACCATGGGCAAGGGCGCCGTCGACGAGCGCCATCCGCTCTCGCTCGGCGTGGTCGGCTACTACATGGGCACCCGCGCGATGGCGAAACACCAGCGCCAGCTGGTCGAGGGCGCGGACGTGATCCTGCTGATCGGCACCCGCACCAACCAGAACGGCACCGACAGCTGGCAGCTGTTCCCGGCCGGCGCCATTTATCTGCACCTCGACGCGGATCCGAGCGAGATCGGACGCAACTACGAGGCGCTGCGCCTTCTCGGCGACGCCCGCGCAACGCTGCAGGCGCTTCGGGCCGCGCTGGCGCGGCAGGACCTGGGCCGGCGCCGGGCGGGCCGCGCCGTGCTCGCGGCGGCGATCGCGGCCGGGCGCAAGGCGCACCGGGAGGAGGCCTCGGACGTGCTGAGCAGCGCGGCGCGGCCGATCCGGCCTGAGCGGCTCATGGCCGAGATGGATGCGCTCTTGACGCCGCTGACGATCGTGGTCGCGGACGCGAGCTACGCCTCGATCTGGGTCGGCAACTACCTGCACGCGCTGCGGCCCGGCATGCGCTTCCTGACGCCGCGCGGCATCGCCGGGCTCGGCTGGGGCCTGCCGCTGGCGCTCGGCGCCAAGGTCGCAGCCCCGGAAAGCCCGGTCCTCTGCCTCGCCGGCGACGGCGGCTTCGGCCACTGCTGGGCCGAGCTCGAGACCGCGCGCCGCATGGACCTGCCCGTGGTGCTCACGGTCCTCAACAACCAGGGCCTCGGCTACCAGAAGGACGCCGAGGACGTGCTGTTCGGCGCCCACACCGAGGTCTGCCACTTCAGCGCCGTCGACCACGCCCAGATCGCCCTTGCCTGCGGCTGGCGGGCGCTCCGGATCGAGGACCCCGAAGCCTATCGGCCAGCGCTGGAGGCCGCGCTCGCGTCCGGCGAGCCGACCTTGCTCGACGTCGTCACCGAGCTGGAGGCCTATCCCCCGATCACGATGTTCGAGGGACGGCTCGGACAATGAGACGGTGCGGCCGTCAGTCGGCGGCGTCCTCCGCCTCTTCGCCCGCCTCCTCGGCGGCCTCGCCAGCTTCCTCGGCGGTCTCGTCGATCGCCTCGCCGGCCTCTTCGCCCGGCCCCTCCTCGCAGGCCGACAGAACCATGCCGAGCGGGGCGATCACCGCCGCCGACAGGAGAGTCCTCCGCCACCAGTTCATTGCGGTTTCCTTTTAGCTGCACGTGGATCAAGCCATTGGCCCCCGTCAAGGGCCACCGTAGAGTGGAAAAGAACGGTTCGCGGCCGGTAAAGTTCCTGGAGGCAAGGAGGCCCGCCACTTTCGCGCCGCTTGCGCCAGCCAGCCGTCGGAGAAGGACGATGATGCCGAAATACCTGAGTTGGCCGCGCGCGCCGGGCCGTGCCGCCGCGGGTGCGCTTCTGTCGCTCGTCGCGCTCGCGCTCGGCGCCTGCGAGAGCGCGCCCGTGACCGGGCGCAACCAGCTGATCCTGGTGCCGGAATCCCAGGACGCTGACCTCGGCTTGCAGGCCTACCAGCAGATCAGGAGCGAGGAGCGGGTCTCGCGCGACGCCGAGCTCAACGGGCGTGTGCAAGAGGTCGGCAGGCGAATCGCCGCGGTCAGCGGCCAGCCGGACTGGGACTGGCAGTTCACGGTGTTCGAGAACGACGAGCCGAACGCGTTCGCGCTGCCGGGCGGCAAGGTCGGCGTCTACAGCGGGCTGTTCAAGGTCGCCAAAAACGACGACCAGCTCGCCACGGTGCTGGCCCACGAGGTCGGCCACGCGATCGCGCGCCATGGCGCGGAGCGCATGTCGCAGGGGATGATGACCCAGCTCGGCGGCGTGGCGGTCGGAGCGGCAACCGGCAACCAGGCCTACGTCCAGGCCTACTCCCAGCTCGCCACGCTCGGCGTCATCCTGCCCTACTCGCGCAAGCAGGAAAGCGAAGCCGACCATATCGGCCTGATGCTGATGGCCAGGGCGGGCTACGATCCGCGCGCAGCGGTCGAGCTGTGGCAGAATTTCCAGGCGCTCGCCGGCTCGCGCCCGCCGGAGTTCCTCTCGACCCACCCCTCCGAGGGCACCCGCATCGAACGCCTCGAGGAGCTGATGCCGGAAGCGCTCGAGGTCTACCGCGAAGGCGGCGGCCGCTCCTCGTAGGGCAGGCGCCCGGTTGCCCGGCAGCTTGGTTCCGCTGACGATGCTCAGCGCGCCGTTTGAGTACCCGATCAGGGCTCCGAGCCCGTGTCCGACCAGGCTCCGATCCGGCGGGTAGCCCAACTGCGGCAGGGTTGTCGCCACGCCCAGGGCTCCGTTGGGAGCTCCCCTCAGGGCAAGGTCCGATAAGCCAGGCTCCGAGCCGCTCGGGCCGGTCGGCGGGCGCGCCAACGCGCGCGCTCGGCCTGCGGCGGACCTGGGCATCAGATGGTCGACCCCGCCTTCTTGGTCTGGATGTCGACCACCTTGTCGTCCCGGTCGTAGGTGATCGTGGCGTGATAGGTCTCGCCCTGCACGCCCTCGATCGGCGTGCCGACGACCTCCCAGAGCCCCAGCGTGAGGACATCCATCACGCCGTGACCGATCGCGCGACCGGCGCTCGGCTGGTTGCCGATCTGGTACTTGTAGACATCGGCCCGCCGACCGTCGTCGAGCGACGCCGACCTGATCGGGGCACCGAGATGCAGCTCGACTTCGCCGCGGGCGGCGCCGACCCGGATCGCGCCGAGATCGGGGTTCTCCTCGCCGCTCAGCGCCATGCCGACCGAGCAGGCGGCCAGCACCGGGATCAGAGCCAGGGCGCTCACGACCGCGCGAACCCACAGCATGACGCTCATCGAGGGCATCCCCGCTTCCGCTGACCTCGCCAGCGGTATGCCGGGACAAGGTTAAGAAGCCGTTAGCTCTCCGGGTATTTCAACCATAAAAGGAGTTGCGGCGCTGCTCACGCGAGCACGGCTCCAGGACGCTGGACCTGCTCGGCGCCCGCTGCTCGCACGACGGAACGCGCAACCTCGAGGGCCATAGGGGGTGGGGGAGGCTCATGGTTCGGCACCGCGCCCGGAAGCGGACTCTCCCTCTCGCAGGGAGATCAGGGGAGCCGCGGCTATCTCAGGCCGAAGCAGTTGGCGTAGAAGGTCGTCGTGGCCGGCCAGTCCGAGAACAGGCCGACGATGCCGACGTCCTGCGCCAGCACGTCCATCAGCACCATCATGTCGCCGTCGTTGTCGATCGCGTCACTGATCGACTGGTAGTAGAAGCCGCCGCCCTCGTCGAGCGGTCCCGAGCGCTCGAGCGTCCAGGAGATGATCTCCAGCCCGGCTTCCTTGGCGCGCTTGGCATAGACCGACGGCACGATCTTGCCGTCGTCGTCCAGAGTCACCAGCATCCACATCGGCGGCGCGATGATTTGGACGCCCCGCGCCGCGAGCTCCTCCATGGTCGGCGACCAGGTCGACGGGTCCTGGAAGTCGAAGCCTGCGGCTTTGTCGTAGCGGTCGTCGAGGAACACCGCCTGCTGGCCGAAGCTCGGCGCATTCGCCAGCCAGTAGAGGACGTCCTCGAGATTGAACGACTGCGGCCAGACGGCGCCCGGGCCCACGCCCGCCTGCTCGTACTCGTCGATCAGCTGCTGAGCGTACATCGCCTGGGTGTAGGCGCCCTCGAAGGGCATCTCGACCTCCGGCGCCTTCAGCTCCGGGGTGAACTTCACGCCCAGCTCCTTGAACAGCTCGATGCTCTCCTTGTGGCTCAGGAGCGTGCCCGGGCTGTAGAGGTCGGTGCGGTAGTCGGCGGTCGCGTTGATGTAGTCGTCGACGGTCGTCGCCGTAGTGTCGGCGGCATCCATCTTGCCCTGGAGCGACTTGAACTCTGCGAGGGTCAGATCGCTCGTGCAGCACTTCGCCGAGGCGGGCGTGCCGGCCGCGGGATCCGCCGGCGTGAAGGGCTCGGTGCACTTCGCCGCCAGATCGGTCGCGAGGATGTTCGTGGTCGTGTGCAGGTCGCACTGCGCGTGGCGGCAGACCAGCTCGCGATCCTTGGTGAAGGTGACGTCGCACTCCAGGATGCCGGCGCCCATGCGCGCGGCCGCGACATAGGATTCCCTGGTGTGCTCGGGGAACTGGAGCGCCGCGCCGCGGTGCCCGATCGACCAGTCGGTGCGCTCGAACGGGCCCTCCTTGCACTGCTCGAGCGCCTCCTTGAGCTCGCTCTGGTCCATGTCGTTGACGAGGTAGAACGGGCGCGGCCCCAACTGGATGCCGGGATCGCCCTTGCCTTCGGTCGCGCCGCCCAGGGCCGGGAGCGTCATCAGAGTTGCGGTGAGTGCGAGCGTGGTCGTGCTGGCGCGCATCGGTCATGCCCTCCCGAATCAATGGTTGACCCGCTTGAAACTTGTAGGTTGATGCTCCAGCTAGCACCAGCCCGTGATGGTTCCGTTACGCTTCGCCCCGAGCGAGCAACGCCGAGCGACCCGCGCATCCGCCTGAGCGGCCCGTATGAGCTTGCTTTCCCCTCCGGAGGGCGGCAAGGTCGGTCTTGAGCGGCCGGCAGCGCAGCAATTTCGGCTGAGCCGTCAGATCTGGCGCTCATCCGGAAGGAAGGTACGTGGTCGACCTGCACCGTTTTCTCGCTGCGCTCGGGCTCGAGCAGTATGCCCGAGTGCTGGCCGAGAACGACGTCGACCTCGACGTGCTGCCCGATCTGAGCGACGACGACCTCAAGGAGCTCGGCCTTTCCCTCGGCCATCGACGGCGCCTTCGGCGCGCTCTGACGGAAGCGGCCGGCGCGACGGAGAGCGCAGCCGACACCGGGGATCGGCTGAAGGCGCATCCGGCAGAGGCTGAGCGGCGGCAGCTCACGGTTCTGCTCTGCGACCTGGTCGGCTCGACCGCGCTCACCGCCCGGCACGACCTCGAGGAGATACGCGAGCTGGTGGCGGCCTATCAAGGCGCCTGCGCCGGCGTGATCGAGCGTTTCGACGGCCACGTGGCCAAGTACATGGGCGATGGCCTCCTCGCCTATTTCGGCTGGCCGCGGGCGCACGAGGACGATGCCGAGCGGGCCGTGCGCGCCGGCCTCGAGCTCACCGCCGTGGTGGCCAGCCTGCGCGCGCCCGACGACACCCCGCTCGCGGTGCGGGTCGGGATCGCGACCGGCCTCGTCGTCGTCGGCGACCTGATCGGCGAGGGCGCGGCGCAGGAGGAGGCGGTGATCGGCGAGACGCCCAACCTCGCTGCCCGACTGCAAGGGCTGGCGGCGCCCGGGGCGGTCGTCATCGGGCCGGGCACGCGGCGGCTGATCGGTACCACCTTCGACCTCGAAGACCTCGGCGAGCGCGAGCTCAAGGGCCTCGCCGCACCCGTGCCGGTCTGGCGGGTCGTCGGCAGCGGCCGGGCCGAGACCCGCTTCGAGGCGGCTCGCGGCCGCGGGTTGAGCCCGTTCATCGGCCGCGAGCAGGAGGTCGAGCTCCTGCTCGAGCGTTGGCGGCAGGCCGGGAGCGGCGAGGGCCAGGTGGTGCTGCTGGCCGGCGAAGCCGGGGTCGGCAAGTCGCGCATCCTGGAGGCGCTGCGGGAACGGCTCGACGGGCAGCCCCATAGACGGTTGCGCTTCCAATGCTCCTCCTTCCGCACCAACAGCCCGCTCTACCCGATCATCGCGCATCTTCAGCACGCTGCAGCCATCGCTCCCGGGGATCCGGCCGCGCACAAGCTCCAGAAGCTCGACGCCGTTCTGGCCGAGGCGCCGATCGACCGGGAGCGCGTACTGCCGCTGCTCGCGGGCCTCATGTCGATCCCCTTCGCGGACGAGGGGTCGCTCGCCGAGATGAGTGCCCAGGAACGCCGGAACGCGACCGCGGAAGCGCTGATCGCTCAGATTCTCGCGCTCGCGGGACGCGAGCCGGTCCTGGTCCTGTTCGAGGACGCCCATTGGATCGATCCGACCACCGAGGAACTGCTGCACGGCCTCATCGACCGGCTGCGCGACTCACGGGTCCTCATGATCGTCACCTTCCGGCCCGAGTATCGGCCGTCCTGGGGCGACCACAGCCACGTGACCTGGCTGGTCCTCAACCGGCTCGGCCGGACGCAGTGCGCCGCTCTCGTGCGCGCGGTCGCCGGCGGCCGCGATCTGGCGCCAGAGGCCCTCGACCACATCGTCGATAAGACCGACGGCGTCCCCCTCTTCGTGGAGGAGCTGACCAAGGCCGTGCTCGAGTCTGGCCTTCTGGTCGAGGAGGGTGCCAGGCTCACGCTCAAGGGGCCGCTGGCGATCCCGGCGACGCTGCAGGACAGCCTGATGGCGCGGCTCGATCGGATGGCACCGGTCAAGGAGGTCGCGAACATCGGCGCCTGCATCGGCCGGCAGTTCAGCCGGCGGCTGCTGAGCGCCGTGTCACGGCTCGGCGCCGAGGAGCTCGACGGTGCGCTCGACCAGCTGCTGGACTCGGGCCTCGTCTTCCGCCGCGGCAGCGGCCCCGAGGCGACCTACGTCTTCAAGCACGCGCTGGTTCAGGACGTCGCGCACGGCACCCTGCTGCGCTCACGGCGCCAGCAGATCCACTTCGAGATCGCGCAGGCCATGCTCGAGCTCAACCCCGAGCGCGCCGAGAGCGAGCCGGAGCTCCTGGCCCAGCACTTCGCCGAGGCGGGGCGGGTCGAGCGGGCGATCGAGTTTCGCGAGCAGGCCGGGGCGCGGGCGGTCGCCCGCTGCGCCAACGCCGAAGCGGTGGCCCATTTCGAGGCCGCGATCGCGGCGCTGCAGAGCCTCCCGCCGTCGCGCGAGCGCGATCGCCGCGAGCTCCTGCTGCGGGTCCAGCTGAGCGTCCCGCTGATCGCGCTGCATGGCTTCGGCTCGACCGCGGTCGAGCAATGCGCTCTCGACGCACGCGAGCTGAGCGATGCGCTTGGTCTTCCCGACCGGCGCTTCGCCGTGCTGCGGGTGGTCTGGAACTCCTCGCTGATGCGGCGACCGCACGCGCCGACCTACGCGCTCGCCTGTGAGCTCATGGCGTTCGCCGAGCAGAACGGCGATCCGGCGCGGCTCGCGGTGGCGCATCGGGCGAAGGGCTACAGCGAGTTCTTCCTGGGCCGCTATTCGGACGCGGAGGCGACGCTGGGTCGGGGGATCGAGCTCGCCGCCGACGATATCCCGCCGGAGCGCTTCGCGGTCTACGGCGAGCATCCGGCGATCTTGTGCCGCGTCTACCGGGGCTGGGCGCTGGCGCCGCTCGGGCGGGCGGGCGAAGCGACGGCGATGGCGGCGGAAGGGATCGCTCTGGCGCGCCGCCTGCGCAATCCGCACGCCGTGGCCTGGGCGCTCTGTTGCGGCGCCTTGGTGCACGCCTTCCTGCGCGAGGCCGAGACGGCGTTGCCGCTCGCCGAAGAGGCGCAGGAGCTCGCCACCACCTACCGGCTGCCGCAGTGGCGGGCGTGGTCGACCTTCTTCGCCGGCTGGGCTCGAAGCCGAATCGCGGAGCCCGCGGCCGGCCTCGAGATGATGGAGGACGGCGCACGGGCCTGGCGCGCCACCGGCGCCGCCCTCAGCACGACCCTGCTGCGCGGGCTTCTGGCCGAAGCGCATGCCCGCCAGGGCGACCACGAGCAGGCGCGCGCCCACCTCGACGCCGCCTTCGCCCATTGCGCTGCCTTCGACGAAGCCTTCATGCTGGCGGAGCTGCACCGCATCGATGCGGCCGTCTGCGACCTCGAGCAGCGGCCGGCCGACGTCGTGCGCGACGCCCTCGCCAAGGCGCTGCAGGTGGCCTGCGCGCAGGGCGTGATCGGGTTCGCGGCGCGCGCGGCCTGCGCCCGCGCCGTCTTCGAGCGCGCGCAGGGCCGGCGCGACGCGGCGCGCTCCGCGCTCGACAGCGCCATCGCGGGTCCGGCGGCGGACTGCCCCGATCTCGTCGAGGCCCGCGCTCTGATGGCCGAGCTGGTCGGCTGATCCTGCGACGTCGAGGAGAATGGAATGCCGAAGCCGGCGCTCAAGCTTGACCCGCCGCTCAGGAAGCGGATCTACGACAGCATCGCCGAGACCATCGGCAACACGCCGCTGGTCCGCATCCCGCGCATCGCCCGGGCGCACGGCGCGCGCGCCGACATCGTTCTGAAGCTCGAGTTCTTCAATCCGATCGCGAGCGTGAAGGACCGGATCGGGGTCAGCATGATCGAGGCGCTCGAGGCCGAGGGCAGGCTCGGGCCAGACACCGTGGTCATCGAGCCGACCTCGGGCAATACCGGGATCGGGCTCGCCTTCGTCTGCGCCGCGCGCGGCTACCGGCTGATCCTGACCATGCCGGACTCGATGTCGATCGAGCGGCGCAAGATGCTCGCCTTCCTCGGCGCCGAGCTCGAGCTGACGCCGCGCGAGAAGGGCATCAATGGCGCGATCGCGCGGGCGAAGGAGCTGCTCGAGACGCTGCCGGATGCGGTCATTCCGAACCAGTTCGGCAATCCGGCCAATCCCTTGATCCACGAGCGCACCACGGCGGAGGAGATCTGGGCCGACACCGAGGGCCGGGTCGACGTGATCGTCTCGGGCGTCGGCACCGGCGGCACGCTCACCGGCTGCGCCCGCGTGCTCAGGCCGAGGAAACCGGAGCTCAGGATGATCGCGGTCGAGCCGGCGGCGAGCCCGGTGCTCTCGGGCGGCCAGCACAGCCCGCACCCGATCCAGGGCATCGGCGCCGGCTTCGTCCCCGAGATCCTCGACACCGACCAGATCGATGAGGTGGTGCAGGTGCAGAACGAGGCGGCCGTCGCGATGACCCGCGAGCTTGCCCGCACCGAAGGCATCCCCGGCGGCATCTCGTCCGGCGCCGCGCTGGCCGCAGCGCTCGACGTCGCCCGACGCGACGACATGGCGGGCAAGCTCATCGTCGTGATCATCCCCTCGTTCGCCGAACGCTACATCTCGACGCTGCTGTTCGAGGGTCTCGGCTGACCTTGGCAGCAGATCGGCGGCCTCACGCGATCGGTCGCGGAACCCTGGGCCGGCCCTGCGGGCACTCCAGCGCGGCGCGATCCCACCCCGCCGCATTGGCCGCCGCCTCATAGGTGGTCTGCAGGAAGGCCAGCAGCATCTCGTCCGGCGCCGCCGCGGTCCGGACGGCGTCGTAGGGCAGGATGAACTCGCCCATCGCCTGATGGAAGAACGCCGCCTCCGGCCGCACCGGCGCGGCGGCGAACCCTTCGGGCATGGGGTAGGCGTAGGAATAGAACGCCGGATAGTCGATGGCACCGCCACCCGGCCAGAAGCCGGCGCTGCTCACCTCGTGCGAATACGCCTCGCGGGTCACCGGATCCGGCAGGTTGGGCACCCCACCCGGGTGCAGCGGCGCGCGGCGCCCGGAAAAGCGCGTCACCGCGTGATCGAAGCTGCCCCAGAAGAAGTGAACCGGGCTGACCTTGCCGAGGAAGCCGGTGCGGAACTGCTTGAACACCCGATCCGCCTGGACGAGCACGCGCCAGAAGCGCTGCGCAGCGTCCGGGTCGTAGGCGGCATGCTCGCGGTCCGCGCGGAACGGGATCGGTTCCGCGACCTCGTTGGGGCTGCCGTGGATCCGGACCCGGATCTCGAGCTCGGCGAGCGCGGCCATAAGCTGGTCGTGGAAGTCGGCGACCGGCCGGGGCGCGAGCGGCAGCCGTTGCGCGCCGCCGTCGCTGGTCCAGACCAGCAGCGCATGGTCGACGAAGTCGAAGTCGATCTGGAACGCGCGCTGATCGTACGGGATGGCGGAGGTGGTCAGCCCGCGCGGCGTGACGTAGAGGGTGACGTGCCACGAATGGTTGGCCCACGGCGTCTGGGCCAGCCGGATCTTGCCGACGATCTGAGTCCACAGATGCAGCGTCGTGCAGGTCTTCTTCCAGGCCTCGTACGGCAACGCGGGCCATGCCTCGGCCTGCGGACGGCGCGCTTGCTCGCTCATCGGTTTCTCCTCAGCAGGCGTCGCTCGCCTCGAACGGTCGCGTCGCCGGGCGAGCCTCGTCCGTAGCACGGCCGGCACCCCACAGCAGCGCCACCCCGATCACCGCGGACAGCAGCGAGGCGGCGAACACGGCGATCTTGGCGGCGGCGAAGTCGGCTGCCGCCGGGAACGCCTGGCCGGCGATGAACAGCGACATCGTGAAGCCGATGCCGGCCAGGGCGCCGGCGCCGGCCAGCTGGCGCCACGAGTACTCGTCCGGCTTGACGGCGATCCCCAGCCGGACCGCGAGCGCGGACGCCGAGATCAAGCCGAGCGGCTTGCCGATCACGAGGCCGACGATGATCGCCTGCATCAGGGATTCGTGCCCCTTGAGGACCTCCGGCGTGATCGCGACCCCGGCGTTGGCCAACGCGAACAGCGGCAGCACCAGGTAGCTCGAGCGCGCCCCGGCATGCCTCAAGAGACGGTCCGCCGGCGATTCCAGCCGGTCGTGGATCGCATCCAGCGCGCGCAGCGCCGGCAAGGAGGGGCCGTGCCGCAGCACCTCATCACCGTGGCGCGCCTCGGCGGTCACGATCGTGCTGGCCTGCGTCATCAACGCTTTCAGGTTCGGCGGCGGTCGTGTCGGGATGAACAGGGCCAGCAGCACGCCGGCGAGCGTCGCGTGCAGGCCGCCGCCATGGACGCAAGCCCAGAGCGCGATGCCGAGCAGGATGTACGGCGGCACGCGATAGACATGGGACCGGTTCAGCAGCGCCAACGCGCCGGTCAGCGCGGCGGCGGCAGCCAGATAGCCGACGTGCAGGTCGCCGGAATAGAAGAGAGCGACCACGAGGATCGCGCCGATATCGTCAACGATCGCGGCCGCGGTCAGGAAGATGCGCAGCTCGATCGGCACGCGCTCTCCCATCATCACGATCAGGGCCACGGCGAAGGCGGTATCGGTCGCCATCGGCACGCCCCAGCCGTGCGACCACGCCCCTTGCGCGATCACCAGCGAATACAACGCCGCCGGCGCGACCATGCCGCCGACCGCCGCAGCGATCGGCAGCGCCGCGGAACGCCGGCTGGCCAGATGACCGACGGTGAACTCGCGCTTGATCTCCAGCCCCACCACCAGGAAGAAGATCGTCAGCAGGCCGTCGTTGATCCAATGCTGCAACGACATCCGGAAGCTCGCTTCGCCGAGCGCGACGCCGAAGTCCTGCTGCCAGAACGCGGCGAAGCCCTCCCCGAGCGGCGAATTGGTCAAGACCACGGCGAGCAACGTCGCCAACAGCAGCAATATGCCCGCGGACGGACCCCAGCTGGCGAAGTCGAGCGCGGCCGAGCGCATGCGGTGACCGAGCGTGCCGAGCATCGCGTCGGCAAGCGAGCTCTCGTCCCAAGGTCCGTCGTAGCGGCGGCCGTTGATGAAGAAGGTCGGCGTGATCATCACGCCGCTCGCGCGCGCGCTCCTCTCGTCGGCCTCGACCCGCGCTCTTCGCGCGCCGGGCCGCCTGGTCGGCCTCTTCGGCGTCTTCGTGCACGAGGCTCAGGTCGTTGGCGACGGCGCTGAGATCGTCCTCGGTCAACGTCTCAGAACGGGTCATCAGTTCGATATGAGCACGCCAGAACCGGTCTGGCGTGTCGGCGCGCTCCGCGAGCTCGGCGGCGGGCCGGGCGAGGTCGCTGCCGGCGATCGGCCGATGCCGGAACACGTAGCGCAGCCGGTCGCCGAGCTCGTCGCGCACCGTGGCGATCTGCTCGTTCGCCGCCCTGCAGTACGGGCAGGCATAGCTGCCGTACTCGACCAGCGTGATCTGGGCGTTCGCGGGGCCGAGGACATGGTCGTAGCTCTCGTCCACGGGACGATCGAGCCGATTGCCTGGCCGTGCGCTCGACATCCGCATGCCTCGCCTCGCTTCCGCCGCTTGATCCGCCGGTATCCGGCTCGGGGCCGAGCCGCGCCGCAGGGTGGACGTCAGCCGGTCAGCAGCCAGCGGTGGGCGGGCTCGGTGTTGAAGCGCCAGAGGCGCTTCGGGCCGGCCATCACGTTGAGGTAGTAGAGGTCGTAGCCATGGGCGGTGCCGCAGGGGTGGTAGCCCCTGGGCACCAGCGTGACGTCGCCGTCCTCGACCGCCATGGTGACGTCGAGCGTGCGGTCGTCGGTGTAGACCCGCTGCAGGGCGAAGCCCTGGGCCGGGTTGAGGCGGTGGTAGTAGGTCTCCTGCAGCTCGGATTCGTGCGGCAGGTCGAGGGTGTCGTGCTTGTGCGAGGGGTAGGACGACCAGCAGCCCGACGGCGTGACCACCTCGACCACCAGGAGCGAGTGGGCGGGCTCGCTCTCCGGCAGGATGTCGTGGACGTGGCGGGTGTTGGTGTCCTTGCCGCGCCTGGAATAGGCGACCTGATCGGGGCCGATCAGGCGCGCTTCGTGGTTGCCGCCGCCCGGCGCCGAGCAGACCGCGAGCTCCAGCGCGCTGGTCGCCTCGACCCGGTAGTCGCTGCCCATGGGGAGGTAGACCGCATAGGGCTTCTTGCCCTCGAACGGGCCCATGCGCTCCCCGATCTCGCCGAAGTCCTGGTCGCCGGCGCGGACCCGCGCCTTGCCGCCGACCAGCACCAGGCAGACCTCGCGCTCGGCGGTCGCCGCCTCGAGGCTCTGGCCGGTCTGCAGCCGGTAGAGCTCGAAGCCGACATGGCCCCAGCCGGCGCTCTCCGGCGTGACGCGGTGCACGAGACCGGTCGGGTCGGGCGCATGGTTCTTCAGCAGCAACTCGCTCATCGCAGGGCCTCCCAGGCGCTGATCAGGCGGGCGTAGCTCGTCGCCATGCGGCGCACCGCCTCGGCATCGTCGATCTCGCCCTTCATCCAGGCCTGGGCCGGCCGGCCGAAGATCGTGCGGCCGACCGCGAACCCCTTGCAGACCGGCTGACGCGCGGCCAGCGCGAAGCTCGCCTCGAGCGTCTCCGGCGGGGCGTCGAGGCCGAGCAGCAGGACGCCGCGGCAGTGGGGGTCGTGGCGCGCGATGGCGGCGGCGATGGCGTCCCAGGCGGCCTGGCTCTGCGGATCCGGCAGCTTCCACCAGTCCGGGCAGATGCCGAGCGCGTAGAAGCGCTCGATGGCGCGGGCGAGCGTGGTCTCGTCGACCGGCGCCGCCGAGCGGCTCGGGACGATCTCCAGCAGCAGCTCGTGGAAGGTCCGGCGGCAGGCATCGAACAGCCGCAGCGCCTGCGCCTCCTGCTCGGCCCGCAGGGCTTCCGGATCGTCCGGGTGGTAGAGGATCAGGCACTTGACGCAGTGCCGGGTCGGCCATTCGCGCAGCGTGCAGCCGACGTCCGGCCCGCCCTCGAAGCGCAACGGGATCGCGCCCGGCAGCTCGATCGGGCGGCCGATCCAGAGCGCCTCGCCGCTCGCCTCGTCGAGCGCGTCGCGGCCGAACCGGTCGTCGAGCAGGATGCCGAAGTCCGGCCGGCCGCCGGCGGCCTCGCGCGCCGCCTTGAGGCACAATCCCTTGAAGTACGGGATGTGCTCGTGGCTGATGCCCGCGGCATCCGCCATCTGCTCGAGCTGGGCGCGGTGATCGAACGCCATCGCCAGCAGCTGCGGCCAGTGCTTGGTGCGGGTGGTCGCCCAGTGCACCTGCTCGAGCTTGGCGTCCTTCCTCAGCGCCCGCTCCTTCGAGCCGTGCGCGAAGAAGTACTCGAGCTCGGTGAAGCTCGGCACCGCCGGCGCGCAGCCGTGGCGCGAGACCGCGAACGCGCCGCAGGCGTTGGCGTACTTGCAGGCGGTCTCGAGCGGCTCGTCGCGCAGATAGCCGCGCAGGAAGCCGCTCATGAAGGCATCGCCCGCGCCCAAGCACGTTGAACACCTCGATCGGGAAGCCCGGGCCCTTGATGCCGTCCTCGATGTCCGCGGGGATCGCGCGGTCGAACACGACGCAGCCCATCGGGCCGCGCTTGACCACGATCAGCGCCTCGGGCGCGAGCTCGCGGATGCGGCGGCAGGCGGCGAGCGTGTCGGTGGTGCCGCCGGCGATGTGGATCTCCTCCTCGGTGCCGACGACCACGTCGCAGCCCGGAAGGATGGTCTGCAGGTGGGCCGAGACGCTCTCGTCGGCGACGAAGCGCTCCTCGCCGAGGCCATGGCCGGTCAGGCCCCAGAGCACCGGGCGGTAGTCGATGTCGAAGATCACCCGGCCGCCGTGCTGCCTGGCGAGGCGCATCGCACGTCGGCTCATGGCATCGAGGTTGGGCTTGGAGAAGTGGGTGCCCGAGACCACGACCGCGCGGGCCGACGCGATGTAGTCCTCCTCGACGTCGTCCTCGGTCAGCGCCGCATCGGCGCAGTTCTCGCGCACGAAGATCAAGGGGAAGGTATGGCGGTCGCGGATGCCGAGGATCACCAGCGCCGTGAGCCGCAAGGGATCGGTCTTGACGCCCCGGATGTCGACCCCCTCGGCCGCGGCCTGCTCCTTGATGAAGCGCCCCATGTGCTCGTCGCCGACCGCGGTGATCAGGCCGGGCCGGAGCCCGAGCCGGGCGGTGCCGATCGCGATGTTGGTGGGGCAGCCGCCGACGTACTTGGCGAAGCTCGCCATCTCCTCGAGCCGCCCGCCGACCTGCTCGCCATAGAGGTCGACCGAGGAGCGGCCGATGCAGATCACATCGAGGGTCTTGCTCATGTCCGTCTCCGATCCCGGCCCCATCGCAGGAGCGTTCTCAGCCGCGTCGCCGGGTGGCGGGGCGGGGCGCGGGGGCGAGGCGGCGCTCGGTCGGAAGCCGGGAAGGAGCCTGAGAGCGTAGGACCGGCGGCTAGAGCGACGCCGCATCGGGAGTGGCACGCGGCCGGGTCGCCGAGTGGGGCCATTCGCTCTCAGTAGGCGCGCTCGATGCAGAAATCGACCAGATCGACCAGCGCCTGCTTGGGCTGCGAGGGCGGGAAAGCCTCGAGCGCGCGGCGCGCGGCATCGCCATAGCGAGCGGCGCGAGCGAGACTGTCGGCCAGGGCCCCGTGGCGGTGCAGCAGCTCGATGGCATGGCCGAAGTCGCCTTCCTGTTGCTCGACCTGCGCGAGCGTGCGTTGCCAGAACCGGCGTTCCTCCGCGCTGCCGCGCGCGAACGCCAGAACCACCGGGAGCGTGATCTTGCCGTCGCGGAAGTCGTCGCCTAGGCTCTTGCCCAGCACCACCTCCCGGGCGCTGTAGTCGAGCACGTCGTCGATCAGCTGGAACGCGATCCCAAGGTTCTGGCCATAGTCGCGCAGCGCGTCGGATTCGGCGCGCGGGCGCTGTGCGACGAGGCCACCGATCTGAGCCGCCGCCGCGAACAGGGTCGCGGTCTTGGCGCTCACCACCCGCAGATAGCTCGCCTCGGTGGTCTCGGGATCGTTGGCGGTCATGAGCTGCGCCACCTCGCCTTCGGCGATCACCGCCGAGGCGTCGGCGAGGATGCCCAGGACCTCCAGCGAGCCGTCCTCGACCATCAGCTGAAAGGCGCGCGCGAACAGGAAATCGCCGACCAGCACCGAGGGCTTGTTGCCCCAGATCGCGTTGGCGGTCGCCAGGCCGCGCCGGAGCTCGCTCTGGTCGACCACGTCGTCGTGCAGCAGCGTCGCGGTATGGATGAACTCGACCGCTGCCGCGAGCTGGATATGGCGCTGCCCGCGATAGCCGCAGAGTTGGGCCGAGATCAGGGTCAGCATCGGCCGCACCCGTTTGCCGCCGGCGGCCACGAGGTGGCCGGCAACCTCGGGAATCAGACGGATCGGGCTGTCGAGCCGCGCCACGATCAGCTGGTTGACGCGACGCATGTCCGCCGCGACCAGCATTTGCAGCGGCTCGAGCTTGCTGCGCTCGGGCGGTGGTTGTCGTTGCGGACTTACGGCAGTCAAGCCGACTTCTCCCGGCCCTGCGCGTCGCGCGCGCTGAGCACCTAGCTATCAGGGCACAGGATGCAATGCAAACCTGGCTCTATGACCGCGGTCAATATAGGATGCCCTCACCATGCGGGAACTGTTGCGCAGTAACGACCTCGTCTACCTGTCCTGGGCGCAGGCGATCCTGGCCGCCGAGGCGATCCCCTGCCTGCTGCTCGACGACCATGTCAGCGGGGTCGAGGGCAGCATCGGCGCGATCCCTCGTCGGCTGATGGTCGAGGATCTCCATCTCGAGAGCGCGCGGCGACTGCTCGAGCAGGCCCAAGACGCCCTCGCCGGTGCCTGAAGCCCTGTCGGAAAGCCTGACCGAGGACAGCCTCCTCGGCGGCCGGGTTCGCCTGAGCCAGCCGGCCCGCGGGTATCGGGCGGCGATCGACCCGGTGCTGCTGGCAGCCGCCGTGCCCGCAACCGCGGGGGAGACCGTGCTCGACGCCGGCGCCGGCACCGGAGCCGCCAGCCTGGCGCTGGCGGTCCGGGTGCCGGGCTGTCGCATCGTCGGGCTGGAGATCCAGCGAGACCTGCAGCGGCTGGCGAGCCGCAACGCCAGGCAGAATGAGCTCGGCCGCCGGGTCGAGGTGATCGAAGGCGATCTCGGACGGCCGCCGCCCCGCCTCGCGGGCACGATCTTCGACCATGTGATGACGAACCCGCCCCATCTCGCTGCGGCCGCGGCGATCGCCTCGCCGGTCGAGGAGCGCGCGCGCGCCCATATCGAGCACCAGTTGGACCTCGCGGGTTGGCTTGCGGCCTGCCTGCGCATGCTCAGGCCGGGCGGCGTCCTGACCCTCGTCCACCGCGCCGACCGTCTGGCCGACGCGCTCGCGCCCCTGCGCGGGCCGCTGGGCGATCTGGTGATCTACCCGCTCTGGCCGGGGGCAGGAGACCGCCCGGCGAAGCGCGTCCTGGTGCAGGGCCGCAAGGGCCGCCGCGGGCCGCTGAGGCTGGCGCGCGGCCTGGTGCTGCACGACGCAAGCGGCGGCTTCAGCGCGGCCGCGGAAGCCGTGCTCCGCCACGCCAAGGACCTCGTGCTGCTCGACCCGCGCAACGGTTCTGGCGATGGCTGAGCGGGCGCTTTCGAAAGGCTGGGGCCGGCTCTGGCCGCGGCCACGCGTTCCGGTGGTGCCCGTGATCCGCCTGGTCGGCGTGATCGGCGGTGCTCCTTCGCTGCGCGGTGGCGGCCTCACGCTGAACGGCATCAACCCGGCCCTGGAGCGGGCGTTCAAGACCCGGGGCGCCAAGGCGGTGGCGCTCGCGATCAACTGCCCGGGCGGCTCGCCGGTGCAGTCGGCGCTGATCGCCGAGCGGATCCGGGCGCTGGCGGCCGACAAGGGGCTGCCGGTCCTGGCGTTCATCGAGGACGTCGGCGCGTCCGGGGGCTATTGGCTGGCGCTCGCGGCCGACGAGATCTTCGCCGATGCGCGCTCGATCGTCGGCAGCGTCGGGGTGATCCATGCCAGCTTCGGCTTCGCGCAGGCGATCGAGCGGCTGGGCATCGAGCGCCGTATGCACACGGCCGGCAGCGAGAAGGGACTGCTGGATCCGTTTCGGCCCGAGGACCCCGACGACGTGCAGCGCCTCGAGAAGATCCTGCACGAGATCCACGCCGGCTTCAAAGGGATGGTCCGCGAGCGCCGCGGGACGCGCCTCGGTGCAAGCGATGCCGAGGTGTTCGAGGGCCAGATCTGGACCGGGCAGGGCGCCCTCGAGCTCGGCCTGATCGACGGCCTTGGCACGCTGCATGGCGTTCTCAGGGCGCGCTTCGGCGACAAGCTCAAGCTGCCGCAGATCAGCGTCGTCCGGCCCTGGTGGCAGCGCCGGCTCGGGCTTCCGTCGGCGATCGAGCCCGCGGCGCTGGTCGACGGCGTGCTCGACGGCTTGGCGGAGCGGGCGCTTTGGGGACGCTACGGCCTTTGACCTCGTCAGCGGAGCGTTGCCGGGAACAAATCGAAACGAGCGGCGTCATGCCTGGTAATCGCTCGAGAGACTTCGGCAAGAAACGGAAGGGAGACAAGATCGATGTCGGGCCATGCCACGATCAGCCGCCGCACCGCGCTTCGCGCGCTCGGCGCCGCCAGCCTCGCCCCTCTGAGCATGACCGGAATCAGCCGCTCGGCGCGCGCCGCCGCACCGGCTCTCGGCCCCGCTCGCCCGACCTACTACCGCTTCCAGCTGGGCGCCTTCGAGGTGACCACGCTGCTGGATGGCGCGATTCAGCTCGATGGCCCGCACCCGATCTTCGGCCAGGATCAGAGCCCGGAAGCCGTCCGGCAGCTCGCGGAATCCAACTTCCTGCCCGCGACCCGGATGGAGATCGTCTTCACGCCGGTGGTGGTCAACACCGGCTCCGATCTGGTCCTGTTCGACAGCGGCAACGCGCCCGAGCGGCGGCCCGGCGCCGGCAACCTCGTCGCGGCGCTGCAGGCTGCCGGCCTCGATCCGGCCCAGATCGACGTGGTCGTCATCACCCACATGCATCCCGACCACGTCGGCGGCCTGATGGCCGATCGGGCCCCGACCTACCCGAACGCCCGCTACGTCACCGGGCAGATCGAATACGACTTCTGGTCGAAGGATGAGCGTCTTTCGGGCCCGACCGAAGGCGCCGCCACGCTGGTCCAGGCGAACGTCGTGCCGCTCGCAGACCGGATCACTTTCCTCGGCGACGAGGGCGAGGTGGTGCCCGGCATCCGTGGCCTGAGCGCCTTCGGCCACACGCCAGGCCACATGGCCTACCACATCGAGAGCGACGGGCGCCGGCTGCTGCTCTGGGGCGACAGCGCCAACCACTACGTCCTGTCGGTGCAGCGGCCGGACTGGCATGTGCGGTTCGACATGGACAAGCAGGCGGCCGCCGCGACCCGCAGGCGCCTGTTCGACCTCGCGGCCGCCGATCGCATCCCGGTGACCGGCTATCACATGCCGTTCCCGGCCGATCGGCTATATCGACCGGGCGGGCAGCGAGTACCGCTGGGTGCCGGCGAGCTATCAGCTCAACCTGTGAGGCGTCGACAACCGCCCGGCGCGACGTACCACCTGGGCAGCGGCCCGGGCCACGCAACGGATCATCTCCGCTGAACGGTCGCCACATGGCCGTTCCCGCTCGACTTCTCGCGCCGAGCGCGGCGATGCTGGCGGTTTGGACCTGCCGCCCGTTCTGCGGGTCGTCCGAGCGGGCATGGCGCGCGATTGGCGTCCAACCGGCGCAGCAAAGGGCAGGGGAGAGGGACCGGTGTTCGGCCTGACGTTGAGCAAGATCCTGTTCACGATCCTCGTCGTGATCGTGGTCTGGAAAGGCTTCGCCCTGGTGGGCCGTCTGGCCCGGGAGCGCCGGCAGACCGAGGCGCTGCGGCGCCGTCCGGGGAACCGGGCCGCTGCCGCTTCGAAGCGCACGATCGAGCTGGTCGAGTGCCCGCGCTGCGGCGCCTATGTCGATCCGGGCGAGGGTTGCCGCTGCGAGCGTGGTGGCGCCTGACCGACAGGACGGCGGCGCGGCATGCTCGGCCGCAGACGTGGCGATTCCTTGACCCTGTCGAGACCCCTGGCTATTTTCCGCTGGCCCGTCGCCTCCTCAAAGAACAGAAGCGCAGTGAGCCGGAGCCGCCCGTCGAGCTTTCAAGATCTGATTCTGGTCCTGCAGCGTTTTTGGGCCGAGCAAGGCTGCGTCCTGCTGCAACCCTACGACCTCGAGGTCGGCGCCGGGACCTTTCACCCCGCGACCACCTTGCGCGCGCTCGGTCCCGAGCCCTGGCGGGCGGCCTACGTGCAGCCGTCGCGACGACCGACCGACGGGCGCTACGGCCAGAACCCCAACCGGCTGCAGCACTACTATCAGTTCCAGGTGATCTTGAAGCCGTCGCCGGACGACCTGCAGGATCTCTACCTCAAGAGCCTGGCGGCGATCGGCATCGATCCGCTGGCGCACGACATCCGCTTCGTCGAGGACGACTGGGAGAGCCCGACGCTGGGCGCCTGGGGGCTCGGCTGGGAGGTCTGGTGCGACGGCATGGAGGTCACGCAGTTCACCTACTTTCAGCAGGTCGGCGGCTTCGACTGTCGACCGGTATCGGGCGAGCTGACCTATGGCCTGGAACGCCTCGCGATGTACGTGCAGGGCGTCGAGAACGTCTATGAGCTCGACTTCAACGGCCAGGGCGTCAGCTACGGCGAGATCTTCCTCCAGGCCGAGCAGGAGTATTCCGCGTTCAACTTCGAAGCGGCCGACACCGAGCGCCTGTTCCGCCACTTCGCCGACGCGGAGGCCGAATGCCAGAGCCTGCTGAGCCGTGTGCCGCCGCTTGCCCTGCCGGCCTACGACCAATGCCTCAAGGCGAGCCACCTGTTCAACCTTCTGGATGCCCGCGGCGTGATCAGCGTCACCGAGCGCGCCGCCTACATCGGCCGGGTACGGGCGATGACCCGGGCCTGCTGCGAGGCCTGGCTCCATGCCCGCGGCCATCTTGCCGTCGACGCGGCGGCCTGAGCCATGGCCGAACTGCTGCTCGAGCTGTTGTCGGAGGAGATTCCGGCGCGCCTGCAACAGCGCGCCGCCGACGATCTGGAGCAGCTGCTGAGCGAGGCGCTGAACGGCGCCGAGCTGGCGTTCGAGCAGATCTCGACCTACGCCACCCCGCGCCGGCTCGCTCTGGTGGCGCGTGGCCTGGCTGCCAGGCAACCGGATGTCCAGATCGAGAAGCGCGGTCCTCGGGTCGGAGCGCCCAGCCAGGCGCTCGATGGTTTCATCGGCTCCCTCGGCGTAGCCGACTACGTGCTCGAGGAACGGGACGAGAAGAGGGGACAGATCTACGTCGCGCGCTACCTGCGGATCGGCAAGCCTGCCACCGAGGTGTTGGTCCCGGCGCTCGGCGACATCCTGGCGCGCTTCCCCTGGCCCAAGTCGATGCGCTGGGGCGAGCATAGAATTCGCTGGGTTCGTCCCCTCCACCGCATTGTCTGCCTGCTCGACGGCGAGGTGGTGCCGGTCGAGTTCGGTCCGCTACGTGGCTGCGCGACTACGGTCGGACATCGCTTTCTCGCCCCGGCGCCGATCGAGGTGCGCGACTTCGAGGACTATCGCCAGAAGCTTGCCGCCGCCTACGTACAGCTCGACGGCGGCGATCGGCAGAACGAGATCGCCAGCGCCGCGGTCGAGCTCGCGCGTGCGGAACGCCTCGTCCTGCGGGACGATCCGGGCCTCCTTACGGAGCTTACTGGCCTGGTCGAGTGGCCGGTCGTGCTGCTCGGTCGGATCGATCCGAGGTTCATGGCGCTGCCGCAGGAGGTGCTGGTGACCTCGATGCGCCAGCACCAGAAGTACCTCGCTCTGGAGGACCAGGACGGCCGGCTCGCGCCACGCTTCCTGGTGGTCGCCAACCTGGCGGCGGAGGACGGCGGTCGGGCGATCGTCGCCGGCAATGAGCGCGTGCTTCGGGCGCGCCTCTGGGACGCTCAGTTCTTCTGGGACCAGGATCGCAAGCGGCCGCTCGCCAGCCGCGTCCCCGAGCTGGAGGGCGTGGTGTTCCACGCCGGCCTCGGCTCGCTCGGCGCCAAGGTCGGCCGCCTGCAGCGGCTGGCGCCCTGGCTGGCGCAGCACGCGCCCGAAGCCCCGGTCGAGCATGCGGTTCGCGCGGCGCTGCTGTGCAAGGCTGACCTGGTCACCGAGATGGTCGGCGAATTCCCGGAGCTGCAGGGCGTGATCGGACGCTACTACGCCCTGCACGACCTGGAGCACAAGGACGTCGCGGCCGCCATCGCCGAGCACTACGCGCCGCAGGGTCCGACCGATCTCTGCCCCACGGCTCCGGTCAGCGTCACGGTCGGCCTCGCCGACCGGCTCGATACCCTGGCCGGCTTCTTCGCGCAGGGCGACAAGCCGACCGGCTCCCGCGACCCCTACGCGCTGCGCCGGGCGGCACTGGGTGCGATTCGACTGATCCTCGAGAACCGCCTGCATCTGCCGTTGCGCCAAGCCTTCCGCCAGGCGCTGACGGGCTACGGCGAGCGGCTCGCCAACGTCGATGCCGAAGCCGTGACCGCCGAGCTGATGGACTTCGTCGCCGATCGCCTGCGCGTGCACCTGAGGGGCGCCGGCGTGCGCCACGACCTGATCAGCGCGGTCTTCGCGGTCGCCGGGGAGGACGATCTGCTGCGCCTGCTCGCCAGGGTCGCTGCGTTGCAGCGGTTCCTCGCCACCGAGGACGGCGCCAATCTTCTGACCGCGCACCGTCGCGCCAGCAACATCGTGCGCATCGAGGAGAAGCGCGACGGCCGCTCCTACGCCGGCCAGCCCGACGGTCAGCGCCTGCAGGCCAAGGAAGAGCAGGCGCTGTTCTTCCGCCTGATGACCGTGGGCGGCGACATCGCGAGCGCGCTCGAGCGCGAGGAGTTCACCGAGGCGATGCGGGCGCTCGCGCGGCTGCGCCAGCCGGTCGACGCGTTCTTCGATCGGGTCACGGTCAATGCCGAGGAGCCTGAGCTGCGCATCAACCGCTTGTACCTTCTGGACCAGATCCGCTCGGCTCTCGGGGCGGTCGCCGACTTTTCCCTGATCGAGGACACCGTGACCGATGACAGCGATCGCCGGGTGGCGTGATGAGCAAGTGGGTCTATAGCTTCGGGGCCGGCGCCGCCGAAGGCGGCAGCGAGATGCGCGACCTGCTGGGCGGCAAGGGCGCCAACCTCGCCGAGATGAGCAGGCTCGGTCTCGCGGTGCCCCCCGGCTTCACGATCTCGACCGAGGTCTGCACCTACTACTATCGGCACGACCGGCGCTATCCCGAGGGCCTGGACGATCAGGTCCGGGCGGCGCTGGAGGTGGTCGAGGCCGGCATCGGCGCCCGGCTGGGAGACCCGGAGCAGCCGCTGCTGGTGTCGGTGCGCTCCGGCGCGCCGCTGTCGATGCCCGGCATGATGGACACGGTGCTGAACCTCGGCCTCAACGACCGCACCGTCGAGGGCCTGGCGACCGCGACCGGGCAGCCGCGCTTCGCCTACGACAGCTACCGCCGCTTCATCCAGATGTATGGCGACGTGGTGCTCGGCGTGGACCACTATCTGTTCGAGGATCGGCTCGACGACATCAAGCGACAGAAGGGCTGTCAGCTCGACACCGAGCTCGCCGCCGACGACCTCATCCATCTGATCGAGGGCTATCACGCGACCGTCCTCGAGCAGACCGGAGCGCCCTTCCCGCAGGACGTCGGCGAGCAGCTCTGGGGTGCCATCGGCGCGGTCTTCGGCTCCTGGATGACGCCGCGCGCGGTCACCTACCGGCGCCTGCACGGCATCGACGAGGCGATGGGCACCGCGGTCAGCGTCCAGGCGATGGTGTTCGGCAATCGGGGCGACCGGAGCGCCACCGGCGTGGCGTTCACGCGCGATCCGTCGACCGGGGACAAGCGCTACTACGGCGAGTTCCTGGTCAATGCCCAGGGCGAGGACGTGGTCGCGGGGATCCGCACGCCGCAGCCGCTGACGCTCGCGATGAAGGAGGCGACCAACGCCAAGCTGCCGGCCATGGAAGAGGTGATGCCGGAAGCCTATGCCGAGCTTGCCGAGGTGTTCGATCGGCTCGAGGCGCACTATCGCGACATGCAGGACATCGAGTTCACGGTGCAGGAGGGCCGGCTGTGGATCCTGCAGACCCGCAACGGCAAGCGCACCACCCACGCCGCCCTCAAGATCGCCGTGGAGATGGCCGACGAGGGCCTGATCGGCAGGGATGATGCGGTCGCGCGCATCGAGCCCGCGTCGCTCGAGCAGCTGCTGCATCCGACGCTCGATCCGCAGGCGCCGCGCGAGGTCATCGCCAAGGGCCTGCCGGCCTCGCCGGGCGCGGTCTCGGGCAAGGTCGTGTTCAATGCCGACGAGGCCGAGCGCATGGCCACCGCGGGCGAGGCCGTCATCCTGGTCCGGATCGAGACCTCGCCCGAGGACATCCACGGCATGCACGCGGCCAAGGGCATCCTGACCTCGCGCGGCGGTATGACCAGCCACGCCGCGGTGGTCGCGCGCGGGATGGGAAAGCCCTGCGTGTGCGCCGCGGCCGACCTGGTGATCGACTATCGACGCCAGCGTCTGAGCGCAGGCAAGCGCGAGCTCGCGGCGGGCGAGGTGATCACGCTCGACGGCGGCAACGGCACCGTCATGCTGGGCGCCGTGCCGACGGTCGATCCCAAGCTGTCCGGCGACTTCGGGATCCTCATGGGCTGGGCGGACGAGCACCGTCGGCTCGGCGTCCGGACCAATGCCGAGACGCCGCTCGATGCGCGCACCGCGCGCCGTTTCGGCGCCGAAGGCATCGGGCTCTGCCGCACCGAGCACATGTTCTTCGACGACGTCCGTCTGGCGGCGATGCGCGAGATGATCCTCGCCGATGATGCCGACGGCCGGCGCGCTTCCCTCGCCAAGATCCTGCCGATGCAGCGTCAGGACTTCATCGAGCTGTTCGAGATCATGGCCGGCCTGCCGGTCACCATCCGGCTGCTCGACCCGCCGCTGCACGAGTTCCTGCCGCACGAGCCGGAGGAGATTGCCGCGCTCGCCGAGGCCTCGGGCCTCGATGCGGCGGCGCTGCACCGGCGCGCGGGCGAGCTGCGCGAGGCCAATCCGATGCTGGGGCTGCGCGGTTGCCGCCTTGGCGTGCTGTTCCCCGAGATCTACGAGATGCAGAGCCGCGCGATCTTCGAAGCGGCGGTTGCGGTTGCCGAGGGATCGGGCCAGACCGTGGTGCCGGAGATCATGGTGCCGCTGATCGGGACCGCGCGCGAGCTCGAGCTGATCAAGGCCGAGATCGACGCGGTCGCGAAGGAGGTCATGGCGGAGAGCAGAACCGAGCTGACCTATCAGGTGGGCACCATGATCGAGGTCCCGAGGGCCGCGCTTTGCGCGCGCGAGATCGCCGGGCATGCCCAATTCTTCAGCTTCGGCACCAACGATTTGACCCAGATGACGCTCGGCCTGTCGCGCGACGATTCGGCCAAGTTCATGGAGCACTACCTGCAGCGCAAGATCTTTCCGTCCGATCCCTTCAGCACGCTCGACATCGACGGCGTGGGCGCCCTGGTCGAGATCGCCTGCGAGCAGGGGCGCGAGGGGAGGCCCGACCTGAAGCTCGGCATCTGCGGCGAGCACGGCGGCGATCCCGCGACCATCGCGTTCTGCGAGCGGGTCGGGCTCGACTACGTCTCCTGCTCGCCCTACCGGGTGCCGATCGCCCGCTTGGCGGCAGCGCAGGCGACGCTGGGGTCGCGCGGCGGGAAGGGCGCCGGGACGGTTTGAGCGCCGCGCCGGGCTCAACGCCGCTCGAGGCGCTACGGACCGGCGGCAAGCGCGCGATGGCGGTCGCGTTGGCGCGACTCGAGGCGGCCGCCGGCGAGCCGCAGACGCTCGCGCTGCTCGATGCCGCCTATGCCGGCGCGCGGGCCCATGTCGTCGGCGTGACGGGCCCGCCGGGGGTCGGCAAATCGACCCTCCTGTCACGCATGGTCCAGGGCTATCGCCGGCGTGGCAGCACGGTCGGCGTGATCGCCGTCGATCCGTCGTCGCGCAGGAGCGGCGGCGCCCTGCTCGGCGATCGGGCCCGCATCGAGTCCGCTCCCGAGGATCAAGGCGTGTTCATCCGCTCGATGGCGGCCCGCGGGCGCCTGGGCGGATTGGCCGCGCTGACGCCCGCGGCGGTGGTCCTGATGCGCTCGGTCTACGATCAGGTGATCGTCGAGACCGTGGGCGTCGGCCAGTCGGAGACCGCGGTCGCGGCGCTCTCGGACACGGTGGTGCTCTGCATCCAGCCGGGCTCGGGCGACAGCCTGCAGTACATGAAGGCGGGCATCGCCGAGATCCCCGACATCGTCGCGGTGACCAAGGCCGATCTCGGGACGGTCGCGCAGATCGCCCGGAGCGACGTCGCTGCAGCCTTGCAGCTCGCCGCCACACCCACCGCAGGCTGGACGGTGCCGGTTCAGCTGCTCAGCGCTCTGCAGGACGAAGGGATCGACGCCTTGCTCGACGCCCTGGCCGATCACGCCCGCTTTCTCGCTGCCCAGGGTCTCCTCGACGGCAAGCGCGCCGCTCAGGCCGAGAGCTGGCTGCGCGACGCGCTGCGGGAGGAGTTCGGCCGCCACGGCCTGGCGCAGGCGACGCGCTGGCTCGAGGGCCTCGCGACGCCGCCGGGGCAGTCGCCCTTCCGGCGCCTGCGGGAGCTCGCGCGCAAGCTGCGCAGTGAGCGCGGCGCCGATCGCTTCGCTTGGGAGACCGACCGCTGACCACCGGCCGCGCGCCGGCGACGGTTTTCCTGCTCCACGGTCTCGCCCGCGGCCCGCGTAGTCTGAGGAGGATGGCGCTCGCCCTGCAGTCAGCCGGATTCGACGTGCAGAGCCTGTCGTATCCCTGCCGCAGGCTGCCGCTCGGGGAGCTGGTGGACGTGGTGCGCGCAACGCTCGCCGCCCACAGCCCGGCTCCGGGCGCGGAGCCGGTCGCCTACGGAGTCGGTCATTCGCTTGGTGGGGTGGTGTTGAGAGCCGTTCTCGCCGACCCGCCGCCGCGCTGGCGCCCGGGCCGCCTCGTCAGCATCGCCGCGCCGCATCGGGGCGCCCGCATCGTCGCTCCGCTGCTGCGCAACTCTGCGGCGCGGCGCTTCTTCGGGCCGGTGCTCGCCGATCTCGCCTGGGAGAGCCCGGCGCTGCGCGCGCTGCCGCGCCCGAACAGCGCGCTCGAGATCGGTGCCATCGCCGGCCGCGGCAGGTTTCGCCCCTTCGTGCCGGCGGCCTGGATCAACGCGCGGCTCGGCCTGATCGCTTCGACCGACGGCACCGTCGAGCGCGACTCGGCTTGCGGCGCACCCTGGCTACCGCCGTTCCAGGACTGCATCGACGTCGATTGCGGGCACACCTTCATCGCCGCGCGCGCCGAGACCATCCGCCAGACCCTCGCCTTCCTCGTCCGTGGATCCTTCGAGCATGGTCCGAGGTGAGGGGAGGGAGCGGCGAGCGGCGCCGATCAGAGCTTCGCCCAGTCCGGCTTGATGGGCACCACCTGGGTGGCGCCGGCGCACAGCGGCGTGCTCGCCTCTGCCGCCTCGGCGATCCGATCGAGGCGCAGCAGCGCGAGGCCGTGGCCCTCGATGCTCGAGCGCATCTCGCCCGCCTCGCGCTCGCCGAGGCGGATGATCGTCCCGGGCTCCGGGCGCGGGCCCTTGAGGACCACCGGCAGCAGCCGTTTGCGCACCAGCCCGCGGTACTTCATCCGGGCGGTCAGCTCCTGCCCGACGAAGCAGCCCTTGGCGAAGTCGACGCCGTTGAGCTCCTCGAAGCCGCTCTCCAGCAGGGTCGACTTCTCGGTCACCAGATCGCGGCTGCCGTCCGGCACCCCTTCGGTGATCCGCAAGCGCTCGTAGGCCTGCGGATCGAGCGCGCGGAAGCCCAGCCCCTCGAGGGTCGGGCCGAGCTCGGCCGGTGGCAGCAGCGCCCGCACACCCAACCGGACGAGGCGAGGATCGACGAAGGCGAAGCCGGCGCCGAGCCGACGGCAGGCTCCCGGCCGGGTCTCGAGCTCGAAGCGCGCGGCGACATCGTCACCGAGCACGGCCGCTACCCCATAGCTGCCGCTGGCGTCCTCGAGCTCGACCTTGGCGCGCAGCCGGTACATGGTGAGCCGACGCAGCAGCTCGGCAAGCCGCGCGCGCTCGACTTCGAGCAAGAGAGATTCGCCGGTGGAGAGGATCATGAAGTCGAACAGGAACTTGCCCTGCGGGGTCAGCAATGCGCCATAACCGGCTCGTTCCGAGGTGATCTGGTCCAGATCCCGGCTGATCAGACCCTGCAGGAAGGCAACCCGGTCGGCGCCGCGCAGCGCGATCACGCCGCGCTCGGACAGAGCGACATATCCGCTCGACGACATCTCCCGATCGATCCCCAAGCTGTCCGCTGGTTAGAGGTGGTGGCGCCGCCGCCGGCCGCAAGTCCTAGGGCTCAGGCTCAAGCGGCGCTGTCCGCTCGACCACTTCGCGCAGCGTCTCCGAGATCTTCCTGGCCACGACCGGCAGATCGTAGCGGGCCCGAACCGTCTCGCGCCCGGCGCGGGCCAAGCGCGCGCCGGCGGTCCGGCTCGTCGAGCAGGTGCCCGATGGCGTCGGCCAGCGCCTCGGGCGCGGCAGGCGGCACGAGCAGCCCGTCGCTGCCATGACGGATGATCTCGCGCGGCCCCGCGACGGCGGTCGCGATCGTCGCCCGGGCGTGGGCCATGCCCTCCAGCACCACGATGCCGAACGGCTCCTCGCGCGACGGCACGCAGAGCAGGTCGAGCGCCTCGAAGAAGCTTCGCTTGTCGGTGATCCAGCCAAGGAACCGCAGGCGATCCTCGATCCCGAAACGGCCTGCGAGCGCCCGCAGCTCGGCCTCCTCGGGCCCGCTGCCGGCGAGCCGCGCCTCGAACCGGTAGCCGCGCGCGCGCAGGCGCGCGAGCGCCTCGATCAGGTCGGCAAAGCCCTTCTTCGGCACGAAACGGCCAAGCGCGCCGATCACCGGCACGCCGTCCGGGTCGGCTCTGGCAGGCCCGCTTTCGGCTGGCATGCGCACCAGGTTCGGCACGACCGTGATCCGAGCCGGCGGCTGTCCCGCCGCGATCAGCGCATCCCTCAGGTCCGAGGTGGTGGCCAGCACGTGGTCGAGCCCGATCAGCGGGCCGAGGCTGTAGTTCTGCGCGACCCCGACCTGCAACGGCTGGGGCAGCCGCCGCGCGCGCGCGCCGCACCAGCGTGCTCGCCCGCCGCCCGATGGTCACGACCAGGCGCGGCGCCGCGGCGCGCAGCCAGCCGCGCAGGCGGTGCACCGCAAGCGGATCCCACTCGTTGCAGTTGGCCAAAGGCACGATGGTCGCGAGCGGCAACCGCTCGAGCGCGGCACGTCCGGGCCAGCGCGGATGGATGACGGCATGGACCTGATGGCGCTCGAGCAGCAAGGCCTCGCAGTAGTCGACCAGCGACTGCTCCAGCCCGCCGAGGCCGGGCGCCAGCATCACGCAGGCGACCGGGATTCGGGCGGCGTCGGTCGCCCGGGCGGTCATCGAGAGCGCCCGAGGGGCTCGCGCCGGGTCCAGCCGGCGTTCACGCCGAATCCAGATCGGCGTTGCAACAATTTGCCGGGCTAGGCAATGCTATTGCCCATCTGACTACGGTTGAACCGAGCATGGTGCGATCGCAATGCCCGTTGCTGCTCTGCCGCCGCCGCCGCAACTCCGCGCCGAGGCCATCGCGCTCTTCCTCGACGTCGATGGCACTCTGGTCGAGATCGAGCGCGAGCCCGGCGCGGTCCGTGTGCCGGAGCGACTGCGCGCGATCCTGGCCGATCTCGAGCAGGCCGTCGACAGCGCGCTCGCCCTGGTCAGCGGCCGCTCGCTGCAGCAGATCGACCGGCTGTTCGCGCCGCTCCGCCTGAGCGCCGCCGGTCTGCACGGTCTGGAGCGGCGCAATCTGCGCCGCGAGGTGGTGCGGGCGAAGCCCGACCCGGCGATCCTGGACGCTGCGCGCCGGCGTTTGAGCGCCTTCGCCGACGAGCATCCGGGCGTGCTGCTCGAGGACAAGGGCCTGACCCTCGCCCTTCACTACCGCAAGGCTCCCGAGCAGCGGGCCGCGGCCGCGCGGCTCGTCGAGGACGTGGTCATAGCGAGCGAGGGCGCCCTGGAAGTTCTTGAAGGCAAGATGGTCTTCGAGCTCAAGCCCCCGGGCTTCGACAAGGGACAGGCGATCGCCGCCTTCATGCGCGAGCCGCCGTTCGCCGGGCGGCAGCCGGTGTTCGCCGGCGACGACGTCACGGACGAGGCCGGGTTCACGGTGGTCAACAGCTGGGCGGCGTTTCGATCCGGATCGGCGCCGAGGATCGCGCCGACCGCCGCCGACTACGGCCACCCTGACGTCGGCGCGATGCAGAGCTGGCTCGCCGATCTCCTGGCCGCGCAGGCCGCCTGAGCGGGTCTCGGCCGTCGTGGAACGCGCCCTGTTCGAGAACAGGCTTGATTGCGGTAACTACCTCAGCCTAGTGTCCGAGGACATCAACCCCAAGAGCAGCGGGCTGTGGGGCAATTTCCCGCAGACGTATTGGCTGGTCGGCCTTATCAACTGCGCGATGACGTTGAGCAAAACCTGGGAGGACGTCGTTTGAGGCGCCGCAGAAGGAGGCCGTGAGCCGCCTCGTTGTCGTTTCGAACCGTGTCACGCCGATCTCGGGGAGCAAGGCCGCCACGGCCGGCGGGCTGGCGGTCGGCGTGCTTGCGGCGCTCCGCGAGACCGGCGGCATCTGGTTCGGCTGGAGCGGCGAGACCATCGAGGCCGGAACGCCGATCCCCAAGGTGGTGCGGACCGGCAACATCACCTACATCACGATCGACCTGCTCCAGTCGGACTTCGAGCGCTACTACGGCGGCTTCTCCAACCGGACGCTGTGGCCGCTGTTCCACTATCGCCTCGATCTGTCGAGCTTCGATCGCGACTGGTACGTCGGCTACCGCCGGGTCAACCAGCTGTTCGCCGAGCAGCTCTATCCCTATCTGCGCGACGACGACCTGATCTGGGTCCACGACTACCATCTGATCCCGCTCGGCGAAGAGCTGCGTCAGCTGGGCATCAAGAGCCGGATCGGCTTCTTCCTGCACGTGCCGTTTCCGTCGGCCGAGGTCTACGTCGCGCTGCCCTGGCATGACCGGCTGCTGGAGTCGCTCAGCCACTACGACTTGGTGGGCCTCCAGACCAGCAACGACCTGCGCAACTTCCACGACTATCTCTATCGCGAGGGGGTCGGCTACGCGCTCTCGGATGGGCTCGTGCACGCTTTCGGCCGGACCCTGCAAGGCGCAGGACTTCCCGATCGGCATCGACACCGAGGACTTCGCCCGCATGGCGACCTCGGGCGAAGCGGTCCGGGCCAGCCAGCGCCTCTCGCGCAGCCTGCTCGGCCGCAAGCTGATCATCGGCGTCGACCGCCTCGACTACACCAAGGGCATCACCGAGCGCCTGCGGGCCTACGAGGCGCTGCTGCAGAGCTACCCCCGCCAGCGCGGCCAGGTCACCTTCGTGCAGATTTCCGCGCCCTCGCGCGAGGAGGTGCCCGAGTACCTCGAGATGCGCCGCCAGGTCGAGGCGACCTCGGGCCGGATCAATGGTCGCTTCAGCGAGTTCGACTGGATGCCGCTGCGCTACATCAACCGCGGCTTCACCCGACGCACGCTCGCCGGCTTCTTCCGCCTGTCGCGGATCGCGCTCGTCACGCCGCTGCGCGATGGCATGAACCTGGTCGCCAAGGAATACGTCGCGGCGCAGTCAGAGAAGGACCCCGGCGTTCTGGTGCTCTCGCGCTTCGCCGGCGCGGCCGACGAGCTCGACGGCGCGGTGATCGTCAATCCCTATGACATCGAGGCGGTCGCCGAGGCGATGCATCTCGGCCTGATCATGTCGCTGGACGAGCGCCAGGACCGCTGGCGCCGGCTGTTCGCACAGATCCAGGAGCGCGACATCGTCTACTGGCGGCAGCGCTTCGTCGAGGCGCTGGCGCAGCTGCCTGAACCACCACCCGAATGATCGGCCCAGCACGCAGCCGCCGCTCAGCCGGTCTTGGGCGGCAGGGCGGCGTCGGCGGCGCGCGTGAACAGCTCGACCTGCACGGCGCGCGTGCCGAGACGGTACTGATCGGACAGCAAGGCAGCGGTCACCCTCGACCGGGCTGCCCTCCTGCAGCCGACCTTGGGCGCGGGCGACCTGCTCGTGCAGCGCGCGCGAATAGGGCAGGGCATAGGCGCGCGGCGGCGCGCCCGGCCGGCCCTCGGCATCCTGCGGCGACAGCCAAAGGAAGATCGCGCCGTTCGAGCGACTTATCCGATCGGGCTCGTGTACCAGAGCAGCATGGAGCTGGAAGCGGGCGGGCGGCGTCGCCTCGGTGGGCCAGCCGAGCATCGCCTCGAGGGCGAGGAAACCGCCGACCAGGAAGCCGATCGTGACCAGGATCGCGCCCGCCTTCACCGGCCAGCGCCAGGCGCTCCTGAGGTTGAGGCTGAGCAGCAGGAGCAGGATCACCAGATAGCTTGCCGCGAGGCCGACCACGGCCGCGGTCATGGCGGAGGCTCCGTCGGCCGCGCTGGCGAGGCGACGGAGCGGCACCAGCTGCTTCGGCAATCGATTGAGATCGCGCACCCGGCCGTCGGCGCCGAGCGAGAAGCGCGCCGCGGTCTGCTCGTCGCCCTGTTCGGTGAGGGTGAGCGGCCCGAAGAACACGAGCTCGACCTTGGGATTGAGCTTCTCGATCTTGACCGTCGCCGGCACCGGCTGGTCGCCGATCGCCTCGGTAGAGATGCAGGTTCACGACGTATTCGCCGGGCAGGATGCCGCGGATCGAGACGATCTCCTGATTGAGAGGATTGAGCACGCGGCGGCCCGCGACCTCGATGGCGTCGTTGCGCTCGCCCAGGTCATCGCGATCGAGATGCATCAGGCCCGCCTCGCGGCTGCGGAACCAGACCAGCTCGGCCGGCCGGGTCCTCGACGTAGAGGTCGACGTCCTCGCGCCGGCCATCGGGCCAGGTCAGCGTGATCAGGAACTCGGCCTTCGGATCGATCGCGCCGCTCTTGGCGATCGGGTTGATCAGCAGGAACGCCAGCACGAACATCACGACGAAGCCGAGCAAGGCGTTGAACAGGAGGTCGGTGAAGCCGACCCCGACATGGTCAGACCGTCGCATGCGACTGCCTCCGCTCGAGCGCCGGCAGGACGTAGACCTCGGTCAGCTGGGTGGTCCGTCGCACCAGCTCGTGGACCGCGCCGTCGAGCAGGAAACCCTGGATCTTGAGGAGCATGCCGCCGATCAGACCGGTGAGCGTCGTGTAGAGCGCCACCGCCATGCCGCCGCTCATCGCGGCGAGCGCCACCCGGATGGCGCCCTCGTCGGCGGTGTCGAGATCGCTGATCGGCGCGAGCATCAGGATGAAGCCGATGACCGTGCCGAGGAGGCCAAGCGAGAGCAGGAGATCGGCGACGAACCAGCCGAGCTCGTGGCCGCGCCGCAGATCGGCCTCGAAGGCATCGAGCAGCAGGCTCTGGTCGATCACGCTACGGCGCCCGCCGATCTCGCCTTGGGCTGGAGCGTGCGGATGTATTCGGTCACGCAACCCTTTGGCAGAACCGTGCCGCGGCGCGCGCGGTCCGGTTCGGGGGCGGTCGCGCGCATGATCGCGCGGTGGACGTCGGCGACGTGGTTGAGCGCGCGCGACAGCTTGAGGACGTGCCAGCTGCCGCGCACGGCGATCGCCAGGAAGACCAGCGTGATCGCGACCGACAGCCCGGTCGAATCGTCGATCCAGACCCGCTGCAGCAGGCCATAGTGCCAGGCGGCGAGGAACGCGACCCCGATCACCGCCCAGAGCAGCAGAGCCTTGAGCAGCAGCAGATGCTCGCTGTCGACGCGCGCAAGGACACGGTTGCGGAGCCGCATGGCCCAGTCTCCGAGTTTTGCGAGGAGAGGATCGTTGCTGGTCGGCGACCGCCGGTGAGTGTGGTCATACACCGCCGCGCCCGGGCGAGTAAAGGATTATTTTCCTGTAACCGCGAGATGCGCCTCGCCGCGATCGCCTGAAAGGAGATATTTGTCATAATATCTGTTATCGTGTGTTTACTCGCACGCGTGGGCGCGAGCCGAGAATCCGGTCAGTGCGAGAGAATCTGGCTGAGGAACAGCTTGGTGCGCTCCGACTGCGGGTTGGTGAAGAACTCCTTGGGCGGGCTCTTCTCGACCACCTCGCCCTGGTCCATGAACACCATCAGGTCGGCGACCGATCTGGCGAAGCCCATCTCGTGGGTCACGCAGACCATCGTCATGCCTTCCTCGGCGAGCTCGATCATCACGTCGAGCACCTCCTTGATCATCTCCGGATCGAGCGCCGAGGTCGGCTCGTCGAACAGCATGATCTTCGGCGACATGCAGAGCGCGCGCGCGATCGCCACGCGCTGCTGCTGGCCGCCCGAGAGCTGGCCCGGGTACTTGTGCGCCTGCTCCGGGATGCCGACGCGCTCGAGCAGCTTCATCGCGGTCGCCTCGGCCTCGGCCTTCGGCACCTTGCGCACCCAGATCGGCGCGAGCGTCAGGTTCTCGAGCACCGTGAGATGCGGAAACAGGTTGAAGTGCTGGAACACCATGCCGACCTCGCGCCGGGTGGCGTCGATGTTCTTGACGTCGCTGGTGAGCTCGATGCCGTCGACCACGATGTGGCCGCGCTGGTGCTCCTCGAGCCGGTTGATGCAGCGGATCATGGTCGACTTGCCCGAGCCCGACGGCCCGCAGACCACGATGCTGCTGGCCCTTCCAGACGTCGAGGTTGATGTCCTTGAGCACGTGGAACTGGCCGAACCACTTGTGCACGCCGCGCAGCACGATCATCGGCGCGTCGTCCTGGTGCCACCGCCATGCCATGGTCGTCTCTAGCGCTGTGGCCGGTGTGCAGCCTGCGCTCGACGTGGCATGCGTAGCGCGACATGCCGAAGCAGAAGATCCAGAAGCCGAACGCCGCGAACACGTAGCCCTTCGAGTCGCGAAGCCGAGCCAGGACGGCGTCGGTCAGCGCGGCCTGGACGATGCCGAGCAGGTCGAACAGGCCGATGATCAGCACCAGCGTCGTGTCCTTGAACAGGCCGATCAGGGTGTTGACGATGCCCGGGATGACGATCTCGAGCGCCTGCGGCAGGATGATCAGCCCCATCATCTTCCAGATAGCTGAGGCCGAGCGCCTGCGCGGCCTCGTATTGGCCCTTGCCGATCGCCTGCAAGCCGCCGCGCACCACCTCCGCCATGTAGGCGGCCGAGAACAGCGCGACGCCGACCAGCGCCCGCAGCAGCTTGTCGAAGTTGACCCCCTCCGGCAGGAACAGCGGCAGCATCACCGAGGCCATGAACAGGATCGTGATCAGCGGCACGCCGCGCATCAGCTCGATGAAGGCGATGCAGAGCATGCGCACGATCGGCATCTCCGAGCGCCGTCCCGAGCGCGAACAGGATGCCGAGCGGCAGCGAGCGACGATGCCCGACCCCGCGATGACCAGCGTCAGGAACAGGCCGCCCCAGAGCGGGGTCTCGACCACGCGCAGCCCGAACGCGCCGCCGTGGAACAGGTAGAACGCGATCACCGGATAGACGAGCAGCAGCGCCGCTGCGAGCGCGATCTTGTGGCGGAAGCCCGCGGCAGGAAGAGCGGGATCAGCGCCGAGGACCAGGATCAGGAAGGCGAGGTTGACCCGCCAGCGCTCGTCCGGCCGGGTAGAAGCCGTAGAGGAACTGGCTCGAAGCGCGACCTTGATGAAGGTCCAGCAGGCGCCTCGCCGCCGGCGCAGTCCTCGCGCGAGTTGCCCTGCAAGGTGGCGTCGAAGATCGCCCAGTTCAGGATCGGCGGGACGGTCTTCCATAGCAGCCACAGGCACAGCAGGGTCAGCGACGGCGTTGAGCGGCGAATTGAACAGGTTCTGCCTGATCCAGCGCGAGCACGCCGACGGCTCGGTCGGCGGCGCCAGCGGTCTCGACTCGGCCGGTGGCGCGCGGCGTGGCTGTCTCGGCGTGGACCTCGGCCATCGCTACCGCTCCACCAGCGCCATGCGCCGGTTGTACCAGTTCATGAACACCGAGATGCAGCAGGCTCAGGGTCAGGTAGACCGCCATGGTGATCGCGATCACCTCGACCGCCTGGCCGGTCTGGTTGAGCGTGGTGCCGGCGAACGACGAGACGAGGTCGGGATAGCCGATCGCCACCGCGAGCGAGCAGTTCTTGGTCAGGTTGAGGTACTGGCTGGTCAGCGGCGGGATGATCACCCGCAGCGCCTGCGGGATCACGACCAGCCGCAGCGTCTGGCCGTGCGTGCAGGCCCAGCGCGGAGGCCGCCTCGACCTGGCCGTGGCTGACCGCGTGGATGCCGGCGCGCACGATCTCGCCGATGAACGCCGCGGTGTAGATCGTGAGCCCGGTGAGCAGCGCGACGAACTCGGGCAGCAGGGTCAGGCCGCCCTCGAGCCGGAAGCGGCCCATCTCCGGGTGCTCGAAGGTGACCGGCGCGCCGAGCGCCAGAAAGGTCAGCGAGCGGCAGCCCGACCAGCAGCCCGAGCGATACCAGCGACCGTGTGGAACGGCTGCCCGGTCGCCTCGCGCCGGCGCTTCGCCCAGCGCGCCAGCAGCACGACCGCAACGATCGCCACCGCGATGGCGATCAGGATCGCGCCGGTCCCCTCCCCGAACTCCGCCCGCGGCACGCTAGAAGCCGCGGTTGTTGAGGAGAACAGATCCGCGAACGCGATGCTCTCGCGCGGGTGCGGCAGCGCCTGCAGGACCGCGAAGTACCAGAACAGGAGCTGCAGCAGCAGCGGGATGTTGCGGACGGTCTCGATGTAGACGGTGGCGAGCCGCGCCACCAGCCAGTTGGCCGAGAGCCGCGCGATGCCGATGATGAAGCCGACGATGGTCGCCAGCACGATGCCGATCGCCGAGACCAGCAGCGTGTTGAGGAGGCCGACCCAGAACGCGCGGCCGTAGGTCGAGACCGCGCTGTAGTCGATCAGCGTGAAGCCGATGTCGAAGCCGGCCGTCTTGTCGAGGAAGCGGAAGCCGGAGGCGATGCCCTGCCGCTGCAGGTTGGTCAGCGTGTTGTGGACGATGTAGGCGATAGAACAGCGCGAACAGGAGCGAGCGTGATGACCTGATAGACGATCGAGCGAACCCGCGGATCGCGCCAGAGCGCCGCGCGCGGAACCGCATCGCCCTCGCGCCTACGCGGGATGTCGACCGCCATGCTGGTTCCTCGGCGGCGGCCGACGCGTCACCGGACGCGCCGGCCGGACACCCGCCGGATCAGCGTACCGGCATCGCGTATTGCAGGCCGCCATCCTTCCATTGCGCGTTCAGCCCGCGCTCGATCTTGAGCGGCGTGCCCTGGCCGAGATTCGCTTCGAAAATCTCGCCATAGTTGCCAACCTGGCTGATCACGTTGTAGGCCCAGTCCGGCGCCAGGCCGAGATTCTGGCCCATGTCGCCCTCGGCGCCGAGCAGACGGCGGATCACCGGATTGGTCGCGTTCGCCTTCAGATCGTCGACGTTGGACTGGTTGACCCCGTACTCCTCGCCCTCGAGCATGGCGTACAGTGTCCATCGCACGATGTCGCTCCACTCGTGATCGCCATGGCGCACCACCGGACCGAGCGGCTCCTTCGAGATGACCTCGGGCAGGATGATGTGCGCGGCCGGGTCGGTGAGCACCGTGCGCTCGGCATAGAGCCCCGACTGATCGGTGGTGTAGACGTCGCAGCGACCCTGATCGTAGGCCGTGCGGATCTCCTCCAGGCGCTCGATGACCACCGGCTCGTAACTCATGTTGTTGGCGCGGAAATAGTCCGCGAGATTGAGCTCGGTGGTGGTGCCGGGCTGCACGCAGATCGAGGCGCCATCCAGCTCGAGCGCGCTCTTGACGCCGAGCGTCGTCGGCGCCATGAAGCCCTGGCCGTCGTAGTAGGTGACGCCGGTGAAGTCGAGCCCCAGCGCGGTGTCGCGGTTCAGGGTCCAGGTGGTATTGCGCGACAGCACGTCGACCTCGCCCGACTGCAGCGCGGTGAAGCGCTCCTTGGCCGTCAGCGGCGTGAACTTGACGGCGTCGGCATCGCCGAACACCGCCGCAGCGACCCCCTGCAGACGTCGACGTCAATGCCCGACCAGGTGCCGGCGTCATCGGGATTGGAAAAGCCCGCAAGGCCGGTGCTGACGCCGCATTGAACGAAGCCCTTGCTCTTGATCGCATCGAGGATCTGGCCGGCCTCAGCGGAGCCGATGGTGACCGAGAGCGCGAGGGCGCTGCCGGCCAGGAGAGTGGTAGCTAGACGCATCAACGGACCTCCATCATCTTGCGCCAGCGGGCCGATGGCGCGCGGGCTACGCCCGTGCCCGGGACGTCGGCGCGCTGGTCGTTGTTAAGGGTCTTGCCACAGAGGAGCTGGGAAATCCAGCCCCGAGGCCCGTACTCGAGGGAGTGTCGATGAAGGACGATACAGTGCTGGTGGCTGCCGGGCGCGATCCGCAGCGCTATTCCGGCGTGGTCAATCCGCCGGTCTTTCGCGCCTCCACGATCCTCTACCCCGACGTCGAAACCTTCGAGCGGCCGCGCGAGGTGCGGGGCGTGTACTACGGCCGCGGCGGCACGCCGACCACCTTCGCGCTGGAGGACGCGCTCGCGGCGCTGGCCGGCGCCCACGGCGCGGTGATCACCAGCTCCGGCAAGACCGTGATCGCGCAGGCCCTGATGAGCTTCCTCGAGGCCGGCGATCACCTGCTGATGGCCGACTGCGCTTACGCGCCGACCCGCCAGCTGTGCGATCGCGTTCTGTCCCGAATTCGGCGTCGAGACGACCTACTACGACCCGCTGATCGGCGCCGGCATCGAGGCACTGATCCGACCCGAGACCCGCGTGGTGTTCATGGAATCGCCGGGCTCGCTGACCTTCGAGGTGCAGGACGTGCCGGCGATCGCCGCGGTGGCGCGCGCCCACGGGGTCCTCACCATGCTCGACAACACCTGGGCGACGCCCTTGCATTTCAAGGCGCTCGAGCACGGCGTCGACATCGACCTCCATGCCGCCACCAAGTACATTTGCGGTCACTCCGACACGATGATGGGGGTCGCGCTGAGCGGCGAGGCGCTGTATGCGCAGCTTCGTGCCGGCATGTACGACCTCGGCTCCTACGCCGCGCCCGACGACTGCTATCAGGCGCTCAAGGGCCTGCGCACGCTCTCGGTGCGGCTCGAGCGCCATCAGGCCAACGCGCTCGAGCTCGCGTTCTGGCTGCAGCGTCGGCCGGAGGTCGCGCGGGTGCTCTACCCTGCCCTGCCGGACGATCCCGGCCACCCACTGTGGCGGCGCGATTTCCGCGGCGCCTCGGGGCTGTTCGGGGTACTGCTCAAGCCCTGCCCGGCGGCCGCCTGGCACGCCCTGGTCGACGGCCTCGAGCTTTTCGGCCTCGGCGCCTCCTGGGGCGGCTACGAGAGCCTCATCATGCCGAACCACCCCGCGCGCTATCGCAGCGCAACGCCTTGGGATGCCTCGTTCCCCAGTATCCGCATCCACGCCGGCCTCGAGGATCCGGACGACCTGATCGCGGACCTCGAGGCCGGCTTCGCGCGGCTCGACGCCGCCTGCTAGAGCGCGAGCGCGACAGGTCAATTCCAGCGCCTCTCCGGGTCGTCGAGGTGGTGCGCGTGCGTTTCGAGCGGGCGGAGGCGGGTAAGTCCTTTCGTATCGACCGCGATTCCGGCAAGTAGGGGCATGCGGCGCCTTGCGGCAGAGTTCGGGGAGCGGCAGGTGGCGAGTGGCAGGTGGCAGATCGGCCGGGTCGACAGGAGGCGGGAGCAGCGGCGAGGGCGGGCGACATGAGCGAGCGCCCGTACTTCCCGCCGCTCTATCGGCCGTTCGCGGTCACGACCGAGGTCGATCCCTTCGAGCGCTGTGTGACGGTCGCCGCCGAAGGCGCCGAGGCCGGCACGCTGCTCTGGAGCGTCGGTCAGGAAGCCTGCGAATGCGCCATCGTCCTGGCGCCCGAGCAGTCGCTCGAGGCGTCGCTGCCGGTGGTCCTGGTCGCGCTGCTCGGGCTCGGCGACGCGCTCGGCAGCCTGGCGCCGCCGGTGGTCGCGGTGACCTTCGGCTGGCCCGACCGGATCGAGGTCAACGGCGGCGTGATCGGCGGCGTGCGCATGGCGCACGCGGCGGCGCGCTCGCCAACGGAGGTGCCGGACTGGATGGTGGTCGGCTTTGGCGTCGCGTCGCGCGGCGCCTGGGGCAGCGACGCTGAGCCTGCCGATGACCTCTATCGCACCACGCTGGCCGAGGAGGGCTGCGGCGACGTGCAGACGATCGATCTGCTGGAGGCATTCGCGCGCCATTTTCTGGCCTGGATTCACCGCTGGCAGGAGGACGGCGTCGGGCCGGTCCGGCAGGCCTGGATGGCCCGCGCGACCGGGCTCGGCAAACCGGTCGGGATCGAGGTCGGCGACCAGCGGCGGCAAGGCACCTTCGCGGGCCTGACCGACAGCGGCGCGATCCGTCTCGTCAATGAGGGCGTGACGCAGACGATCTCGCTCGAGGAAGCGATGCGAGTGCCGAGCTGGTCGGTCTGAGGCCACGCCGGCGCCGTTACCGCCAGATCGCGATGCGCTTCCCCAGAACGATCCGCCGATGCCTCGGACGCCCACGTCTTTGAGCGCGCCGCAGCTCCCGAGGAGTGGGCGGTGTCCGGCGGCTTTTGCCGATGTCATGTTGCCGAGGGTGCGCGGGCGCCCGGTCTATCTCGGGCTCGCGATGAGCCCGGCGGGGCGGCTCAAGCTCAAGCCGCAGAACCTCCTGGTCAATCTGCCGCTTGCCCGCAGCGCCTGATCTGGTGACGGAGGAGAGGATGAACGAGGACGTGTTCAACATGAGCTTGCGGAAGTTCCTCAAGAAGGTCGGCGTGACCTCGCAGCGCGAGATCGAGAGGGCGGTCCGCGAGGCCATCGATTCCGGCAGACTCAAGGGTGACGAGACGCTGGATGCCGAGGTCACGATCAAGCTCGGCGGCGTCGCGCTGAGCGAGCGCATCGACGGCAAGATCGAGTTGATCTGAGCAACCTGCCGAACGAGGGAGAACCACCGTCATGGCCAAGCCCGTGATCTATGGACCAGCCTACAGCACCTATGCGCGCACCGTCCGAACTCGTGCTCGAGGAGAAAGGCGTCGACTACGACCTCGTCGAGGTCGACGCTCTGCAGGGCGCCAACCGGACGCCCGAGCATCTCGCCCGCCATCCGTTCGGCAAGGTGCCGGCCTTCGAGCATGACGGCTTCGCGCTCTACGAGACCGATGCGATCGCGCGCTACGTCAACGAGAGCTTCCCCGGCACCGATCTGGTGCCCGCGGATGCCCGCTCGCGCGCCCGCATGACCCAGGCGATCGGCATCATCGGCAACTACGCCTATCCTTGCCTGATCACCCAGATCTTCATTCAGCGCGCCGTCATGCCGATGCTCGGCAATCCCACGACGAAGCGGCGATCGCCGCCGCGCTGCCCAAAGCCGAGACCTGCCTTCAGGCGCTCGAGCAGCTGATCGACGGCAATCCCTATCTCGCCGGCGACAAGCTGAGCATCGCCGACCTGCTCCTGGTGCCGATCTACGACTACCTTGCGCAGACGCCCGAGGGCGCGAAGCTGCTCGCGGGCACACCCAGCCTGCGCCGATGGTGGGACGACATCCGCACCCGGCCGGCGGTCGCCAAGACCAAGCCGGCGCTCGGCTAGCCGGATCGCATGGCTCGCTCCTCCGACCGGGCGTTTCTGGACCGGCCGCTCGCGCGCGGCCTGGCGGCCGGGGTGTTGGTTGCCTCGCCCTGCTCGCCTGGCTCGAGCGCGAGCGGCCGTTCCCGTCGCCGGTCGCGGCGAACGCCACCGATCCGGTCCAGGCCTGCATTGGCGAGCGGGCGGCGGGGATCGACGCAATGCTGACCGAAGGGGCGGAGCTGTTCAGGTGGCGTGCGATCGCGATGTGTCAGGATACGGTCGGCGGCGGTCGGCCCGGCGGGCCGGAGCCGGCGCCCCAATGAACAAGGCGAGGGCCGCGGTCAGCATCCGGCCGGCGACCGCCGCGGATGCCGCGACCATCGTGCGGATGATCAGGGCGCTGGCCGACTATGAGAAGCTGCTCGATCAGGTGCGGATCGAGGAGGCCGACGTGCTGCGGGATGGTTTCGGGCCGCGCCCGTGCTTCGAGTGCCTGCTCGCCGAGGTCGCGGGCGCGGCGGTGGGCTTCGCCCTCTACATGACCGACTACTCGACCTTCGCCGGTCGCGCCGGGATCTTCGTCGAGGACCTGTTCGTCACCGAAGCCGCGCGCGGACAAGGCGTCGGACGCATGCTGCTGGCACGGCTCGCGGCGATCGCGCGCGAGCGCGGCGCGGCCAGCCTCAGCCTGATGGTGCTTGACTGGAACCCGGCGCGCGCGTTCTACCACCGCCTCGGGTTCGACGAGTCCAGGGCTTGGCTGCCCTACCGCATGACCGGTGCTGCCCTCGACCGGCTCGCCGCGGAGGATCGATGAGCGCGCCCGGGCCGGCTCAGCCCGCCTTCGACGAGGCGGAGTATCGTGCGCGCCTGAAGGCGGTGCGGGCGAGCATGGCGGACCGCGGCGCTGAGGTCTGCCTGCTCTCGACGCCCGAGAACATCTACTACCTCACCGGGCTCGATCACTGGGGCTACTTCGCGCCGCATCTGCTGGTCGTGCCAGCCGCCGGCGAGATGGTGCTGGTGGCCCGGGCGATGGAGAGGGTGACCGTCGCGCGCCAGGTGCGCAACGCGCGCTTTCAGGGGCACGGCGATCACGAGAAGTCTCGCCGATGTGGTGGCGGGCACGCTGGGAGACCTGACGGGCGGCCGCCGGCGGCTCGGCCTCGAGAAGTGGTCCTCGGGCCTGCCCTATGGCCTGGCCGAGAGCCTGGCCGCGGGCCTGCCCGCGGCCGAGTGGGTCGACGTGACCGGTCTGGTCGACGAGCTGCGCCTGATCAAGAGCCCGGCCGAGCAGCGCTGTCTGCGCGCCGCGGCCCAGGTGTCCGACGCCGCGCTCGCGGCCGCGCTCGCAGCGATCCGGATCGGCGCCGCCGAGCGCGCGGTCGCGGCCGAGTGCCAGCGCGCGCTGATCGCCGCCGGCGGCACCTACCCGGGCTTCGGCCCCTTCATCCGCCCGGCCGCCCGCCTCGGCGAGGAGCACACCACCTGGGGGCACGGCACGCTCGCCGCCGGCGACACGGTCTTTCTGGAGCTGTCCGGCTGCGTCCGCCGCTACCACGCGCCGCTCGGCCGCCTGGTCTTTGTCGGCTCGTTGCCGCGGGGGGCCGAGCGCATGGCGCAGATCTGTCTGGACGCGTTCGACGCGGTGTTGGGCGCGTTGCGGCCGGGCGCGCTGGCGCGCGAGGTCTATGGCGCCTGGCAGCATGTGGTCGACCGCGCCGGGCTCCCCCACTACCGCCGCCACCACTGCGGCTACCTGGTCGGGATCGGCTTCCCGCCGAGCTGGACCGGCGGCAACCGGGTCACCGGCCTGCGCCACGACAGCGATCTCGTGATCCGGACCGGCATGAGCTTTCACATCCTGTGAATTATCGCGTCACACTGGTGCAGGTGGCGTCGCCCGCCGGCCGCAACGCTGCGGTTTCGCAGCGGCCCTTGCGTCAGGCGATGCCATAGCGTAGCTTTGAAACGCACGTTCTGGCGGCACCCCCAGCGTTGCCCCACTCAGCCGCCGACGTGCGCAGCCCCGCTGGTGCTGGAAACACCTGAGGCTGCTGACCATCACCACCTTCTGTGGAGGCCATGATGGCTGCCCGTCAATCTAGCCGCGCCGCGCGCGCGGTCAACTCCTCAGTTTCGAACGCGACTTGCTCGGCTTCGTCGAAACCGGCGTCGCCGTCGAGCTCCGTCCGGACATCGGCGCGATCACGCTGGTGATCCGCGACCGCGAGCTGGAGGTCATCCTGGCGCCCGTTCAGGCGGAGGAGGTCGCCTTCCGGCTGCTGCGCGCCACCGCCGTGATCGACCTGGAGGAGCTGCCGTGACGGCCCCGCGATCATCTGGGCGGCCGTCCGCCCTGGCGACCCCGTTCCGCGCCCTGCGCGAGGAGACATCGCCATGTCGAAGCTGCCCGAGACCGTCGAGGAGATCGAGCGCGAGCTGGCGCAGCTCGACGCCCAGCGCCGCCGACTGCTCGCGGCCGCCAAGGCGCTGCGGCCTGAGCCGAAGACGCCGACCATCACGCTGAAGCGCAAGCGGCTCACCGACCTGGCCATCAAGGCCATCAAGCCACCCGCGGCCGGCCGGGCGCAGATACCGACGCCGTGATCCCCGGCCTATGGTTGCGCATCACCAGCGCGGGCGTTCGGTCGTGGAGCGCGGTCTACCGCGTGCCGGGTGATCCGCGGACCCGGCGGCTGACGCTCGGGCGTGGCCGGGCATCGGCTGCGGCAAGGCCCGCGAGCTCGCCCGCGACGCCCTGACGATGGTCGCCAGGGGAGCCGATCCGGCCCTCGACAAGCAGGCGAGGCGTCACCAGAACGGCGACCTGGTCGAGCAGGTCGCGACCGAGTACGTCGCCCGTCAGTACCGCGCCCGAGGGCTGAAGAGCACGCCGAGGCCGAAAGCATGCTGCGCCATTACGTGTTGCCGCGCCTGGCCGGCCGCCGGATCGGCAGCGTCACCCGCCACGAGCTGTTGACGGTGGTCGACGCGGTCAGCGACCAGGGCATGCCCAGGGCAGCCAACAAGGTCGCGGCGCTGCTCAAGAGCCTGTTCAGGTGGTCGAAGGCCCGCGGGCTTCTCAACGGCGAGGATCCGGCCGCGATCTTGACCAAGCCACACGTCGAGAAGAGCCCGCGACCGCGTGCTTGACGATCGCGAGTTGGTCGTGTCTGGCAGGCATCCGGGAAGCTCGACTGGCCGTGGCGCCAGTACGTCCAGATGCTCGTTTTGACCGGCCAAAGGAGAACCGAGGTCGCGGCCTGACCTGGAGCTGACCTCAACCTGCAGGATCGTGTGTGGAACATGCCGGCGGCACAGACGAAGATGCAGCGCGCCCGCACGCTGCCACTGCCTGGCGCCGTGATCGCCATGCTAGAAAGCATGTTGCGGCTCGATGGCAGCGACTTCGTCTTTGGACGCAAGATCGCAGGCTTCGATCGCATGAAGAAGCAGTTGGACGTCGTCAGTGGCGTCAAAGGTTGGGTACTGCATGACCTGAGAAGGTCTTTCGCGACCGGCCAGCAAAGGCTCGGGACCAGGCTGGAAGTCACCGAGCAACTGTTCGGTCATTTGTCCGGGTCAAGATCTGGCGTGATCGGCATCTATCAGCGACACGATTTCGCGGCCGAGCAGCGGGTCGCGCTGGAGAAGTGGTGCGAACACGTCGCGCGGTTGGTCGGCGACCAGCTGGCCACGGTCGTGGTGCTGCCGCGGAAGGAGGAGCTGATCTGATGGACGTCATCGATGGGCGGTCGATCGCAGGGAGCTGAATCAGGCCTGGGAGCGCCAGCTACTCGAGTTCGTCGGCGAGCGCGATCAGCTCGCGGCCGAGCTCGAGGAGCTCAAGACCCACCGGCATCCCGGCGGCGCTAGGCGCAGGGCGCGTGTCGGGAAGACCAGGATAGCTCAAATTCATCGCGAGGCTCAGGCCGAGAACGTCGCGCGCGCCACGGCCGAGGCCAAGGCCGCCAGGCTGCTGCTGCAGGTGATGGTGACCCAGGACGGTGACCGCGAGTGGTGCGCCGTGCGTAAGCCCTTGAACCGCGCCGGCGAGGCGCTTAAGCCGCCCGAGGTCGAGGTGCGAGGGTCGAGCACACATCGGAACGGCCGGCCGAGGTCAAGGTTAAGATCGAGGTCAGCTCAGGCCGTTGCGGTGGCGTGCAAAGCTGCGTCCCAGGCGGGGAGAGAAAAAACTAGTTCTTCGCGATAGCCTGAGGACCCCTGCAAGCATGTGGTTAATAGGCCGTCGGGCTACATCAGGGAAGTCAACAATGCCCGACATCAAGAACTCCGCGCCTGTCAGGCGTGTCATCCAGTTCGGACGGTTCTGCGCCGCTCTGGATATCTCGAAGTCGACCGGCTGGCGCAAGGTCAGGTCCGGCGAATGGAAGACGCCGCTCAGCATCGGCGGCAGGCTGCGCGTACGAAGCCAGCCTACCTCGACGAGGTCGTCGACCAGCTGATCGCCGAGCAGGAGGCGGTCGAATGATCCCGCGCCTTAAGCGCCGAGCGCCGCCCGGGTGGACACCCCGAACGGCGCAGCAATGAAGCACGACGTGGTTGACGTGGACGGGGGCGATGGTAGGTACCGGCGCCCCCTGACAAGATCCCTTCGTTAGTTACCCCCGGAGTGCCCGAGCCAAGCGGCTGCACAGCGCCGCAGGCTGTAGCGGCCGCGGACGGCCGCGGCGTCACAGGCCAGCCCAGCCCGTTGACGCGCCGGCATCTGCTCGACATCGCGCCCACTCGGCCTCAGTGGCGGGCGCTCGAGCACCTGGCTGCCGGTCGCGATCTTGCCTTGGGCGCGACCAGCGCCCCGACGATCCTGCAGACTGGCGAAGTGATCGCGCCGAGCACATGCGCCTCCGCCGCGGGTGGATCTCCGCCGCGCCCGGCTTTCCGCTCGTCTCAAGCCCAGTTCGTCACGACTCGCGGCCTGCTGGCGCCGCCGAAGATCGCGGCGCGACCCGTTCCCTTGACCGGCGCGTTGCTGCGCGCCTGGTCGCCCGCTTCAGAGGACAGTAACCCATGAGCCGTCCGCGTAGCCGTCCCGTGCTCACTGTGGCATCCCCGCCCGAGTCGTCGTCCCCCGACACGACCAAGGAAACCGCCGACAACGGCACGGCCCCGTCGTCGGTCGACGATCCCTTCAGCGATCTCAACAAAATACGGATCTCTGAAGATTTCGGCGAAGGACTGGGTCGAGAAGATGTCGCTCCGGGTGCCGGTAAGAAAGCCCGGGAGACAAGAATTCATTCGCACACACCCGTCCCCCATTTCCAGATTGACACCGCTGTGGTCGAGCTGCGGGAGAATCGCGAATTCTTCATGCCCGTGGCAGGCGCTCGGGAGGCTTTGCTCGAAGACTTGGTGCCGGTCCGCCTGATCACCTCGATCACGCGCGCCGGAGTTGTGTTCCTGTGGCCTCCCGGCTGCCCGGACCCGACGGCCGCGGTAACGCCTGGCATGAAGTCCGCGCTCGAGATCGCCGAACTAGCTAGGTCCCACTGGGTTCGGATGAGCTCTTCCAGATCGCTCGGGGCTTATCAGTGCTTTCGAGCGACTGCTGATCTGCCGGAACCGGTATGGCCCGAGGGTAAGACTTTTCAGGATCTGCTTAGGATCGGATTTTCCTGCGGATACCTGATCCAGGATGAGAACCATCCGGTAATCAAGCGGCTCCTGGGTCGCGCGTGAATAATCTCCCCGCCAAGCAGATCTGGTGTTTTGATTTCGAGTTCGTCAGCGACCCGGGCGAGCGCCCGGTGCGGGTCTGCTTGGTCGCGAGGGAGATCCGGTCCGGCGGAAGCGGTGGCAATGAATCCATGACAACACCCCAGAAGCGCCACGGAATGGAAAGTGATATCGGAGTCGGATTCGCTTCGTTCTGGTACGAACGGCCAACGAGCTGCCATGACGCTCCACTGTCGTTGCTGCGTTGCCATTCGATGATCGCGCGGTCAGTCGCGGTAGGTGGAGGAATGGGAAAGCCAGGTGGTAGCTGACGGCGCCGCTCATCACTACGCTGATATTGGCCTGCAAGCCTTCGATAACGTCGATCTGTCCGGGCACACGCACGACGACCATGCGCGGATAACTTGGCGCGAACTTCCAACGGACTTGTGATAGCTGTTGTCCACGCGCGAGAGGTAGCCATTGCATGAGATTGCCACCGCGAAGCGATATCTCGCGAGGTCTGCAGCCGACAATTGCCGGGTGACCGATCCGCCCGATCGCGACATTGGAATTCCTGTCGCTTGGCCGGAACCGGCGTAGACCGATGTTCTGTCGTCGATCACAACTCCATCGCATCCATCAGGGATCTGGCCGTTGTTGCCTACGACGGTATAGGTGGCCGTGATGTCGCCCAGCAGCGCTCTGCGCAATTCTCACTGCCGCAGTCGAGCGTCGTGGTTACCGCAAATGGAACGGCCTGCAGGATCGGAAGAGGGTAGGAAACGATGATCGCTGTGAACCACGAGAAGCTGTGCACCTCCGTGCTGAGCTTGCCGTCGGCCAGCTCCGTGTCGTCGAGCACCACCCAAGGTCCGCCCGGCTCTGCTTTGGCGATTTTCAGAGCCTGATTCGGTTGCAGGGGCGTAGTGGGGGCGGGAATGCTTACCTCGACGGGTTCCGCAAATTCTCCGCCGTGCGGCGTGATCACGTACATGTTGCCAGCGGTATGGAGCCCCGCTGGTATCGCCGGCGCGCCCGTGGAATCCATCGCGATGCGGATCGTCGTGTCGGCGGTGAGTGCGCCTGCGGGCACGATGACCGGTCGCGCCGCTCGCTTCCGTGACGGTTCCCCCAGCCGCGCCGGTGACCGGCGGCGGTGGGGGTGGCGGTGGAGGAGGTGGTGGAGGCGGGGTGCCCGAAGTGGGCGGGGGCGTGATTGCGCCAGCACCATCATCACTACCGCCGCAGCCGGCCAGCGCCACTAACAAACTGAATACGCAAAGAATCGAGCCGAGACGCGTACGCATGACGCCCACCTTGTTGTTTCCCTGCAGGTCAACGCGGAAAATCCGGGCAATACGGATCAAGTTTTTCGATCTTTCGGCGTTACTTAACGCACGAATTCGCGTATCTCATTGACGCCACGCGTTTTCCCGCCACAATCGGTTGCGTGGGGAATGAAAAAGAACAAGGACCCGGAGAGGTCACCCGCCTGCTCAAGCGCTGGACGGAAGGCGATGCCTCCGCGATCGATGCGCTGTGGCCATTGGTGTATGACGACCTGCGCCGACTTGCGCGTCGGCAGCTCGCGAGCGAACGGGTCGATCACACGCTGCAACGAACCGCGCTGGTCAACGAAGCCTTCATAAGGTTGTCAGGCCAACGCTCGGTCGACTGGCTCAATCGCGAACAGTTTCTATCGCTGGCGGCGAAGATCATGCGCCGCGTGCTGGTCGACTACGCGCGTCAGCGCGGCGCCCAGCGCCGCGGCAATGGTGCTCCTCACGTGAGCATTCACGACACCCAGGCTGCGCTCGAAGTCGACCAGTCCAGGCCGTCGAGACCTTCGAGGACGATCGCGTGGACGTCGTGGCCATCGACACCGCGCTGCTTCGGCTCGAAAAGATCGACGCGCCGCAGAGTCATATCGTGGAGCTGCGCTACTTCGGGGGCCTCACGCTCGAAGAAACGGCGGGCGTCGTTGGCATTTCACTGGCGTCGGTGAAGCGCGAATGGGCCATGGCGCGCGCCTGGCTCCATCGCGAACTGGCGCCATCGTGAACGCCCAGCTCAGCCAGGAACGCTGGTTGCAGGTGAAGACCTTGTTTGCGGCGTCGCTCGAGGTGCCGGCTTCCGAACGATCCGCGTCTGTTGGCGCGCGAGGCGCAAGGAGACGCCGCGCTCATCGCCGAAGTGGAGTCACTGCTGGCTTCACACGAGGAGCCGAGTGGCTTTCTCGATGCTGTGCCGACGGAACTCAAAGCGCAGGCCTTCGAAGCCACGGAGCACACGAGCCGCGTCGGTGAGCGCATCGGCCCGTATCGGATCGTGGATATACTCGGCACCGGTGGCATGGGCCAGGTATTCAAGGCGGTGCGCGACGACGACCAGTACCGCGCGGAAGTCGCCATCAAGCTCATGCGCACCGACGTCAGCGACAAACACGCGGAGCAGCGCTTCAAGACCGAGCGGCAGATCCTGGCCGGCCTCGATCATCGCAATATTGCGCGCATGCTCGACGGCGGCACGACCGCCGGCGGCGCGACGTACGTCGTCATGGAGCTGGTGAGCCGGCGAGCCCATCGACAAGTTTTCGGACGCGCGCGCTCTCAATGTGCGCGACCGCGTGAAGCTGTTTCTGCAGGTGTGCGCGGCGGTGAGTTACGCGCATCAGCACCTGGTCATTCATCGCGATCTCAAGCCCAACAACATCCTCGTGACCGCCGACGGGTCGGTGAAACTGCTCGACTTCGGCATCGCCAAGTTGGTGGAAGTCGACGCGGCTACCGAGTTGCGAGATGAAACTGTCACTCAGCTGCGCGCCATGACCCTGGACTACGCGAGCCCGGAGCAGGTCAGCGGCGGCACCGTGACCACGGTGAGCGACGTGTATTCGCTCGGCGTTGTGTTGTACCGCCTGCTGACCGGTCAGAGTCCTTACGGCGCACGCGTGAACGACGCGCAACGCGTGGCCGAGATCCTGAGCGACACGGCACCCACCCGTCCGAGCCAGGTTCAAACCGACGACCGCCCGCGTTCGCGCGACATCGATACGGATCTCGACAACGTCCTGCTCATGGCGCTGCGCAAGGAAACGTCACGCCGATATGGCAGCGTCGAACAATTCGCCAACGATCTGCGCAACTACCTCGCGGGCCTGCCCGTGCAGGCGCGTGGTAACGCGCTGCGTTATCGAATGGAGAAATTCCTGCGCCGGCGCAAGCTGGAGATCGCGGCCGCGACGGTGGTTGTCCTGTCGTTGATCGGAGGCCTGTGGATTGCCATCCGCGAGGGGCGCGAGGCGGAGCGCCAGCGCGTGGTGGCGCAGCGTCACTTCGACGGCGTGCGCAAGATGGCGAATACCCTGTTGTTCGATCTGCACGACGAGATCGAGCCGCTCGCCGGTTCCACCAAGGCGCGAGAGATGCTGGTGAAAACCTCGCTCGAATACCTGAATACGCTCTACCTGGAGTCAGGCAGCGATCGCAAGCTACAGGAAGAACTCGCGGAGGCGTACCGGAAGGTGGGTGATATCCAGGGCCAGGATCTCGTTTCGAACACGGGAGATGAAAAAGGCGCTTTGCAGAGTTATGCGCGATCGATTGCATTGCGAGAGCCGTTGGTGGCGGCCGACCCGACAAATCATGATGCGGGCATTGCGCTTGCCAAGACGTATCTACAGCACGGTCGCCTGACCCTCACGCAGAGCGGCGCAGAGGCAGCGCTGCCGATATTGACGAAGGCCGTCGCGCTCTTTGAATCGCTGGCCGACGGCAGCTATGAAGATCATGGTGGACCATCCCAGCTTCTCGGTGCCTATGCGGCACAGGCAGAGGTGCTGGGTTTTCTTGGCCGTCCGAGAGAGGCGATGGTTGCCGTCGACAAGATGATCGCCGGTTGCGAAGCTTTTGCGGCCGCACATCCGGGCGAGGCGAAGGCATATTCCACTTTGAACGCGGCGTACATCAGCGCAAGCATCATCGACGACGACACTATTCCGCGGGCCGACTTCTATCAGCGGAACATTGCGCTGCTGGGTAAGGCAATAGCCGCTGATGAAGCTCTGATCGCACTCGAGCCGGGCAATCTCCGATATCACTGGAGCCTGGCGGAAACGCGGGCCAATCTCGCGGAATCCTTCTACAACTCGGGCGAGTACGCGCGGGCTATCGAGGTGTACAGACAGGCAGCCGCAGTGACGCGAGAGAAGGCCGGCGACCCGAATGATGCCAACGCAAGATGGGTCGACACGCTGGTCCATCTTGGGCTTGCGAGTACCCTGGTGAAGACGGGTGGATTTGACGAAGCGGGAGTGCTGTTTGCCAACGCGGAGAAATTACTGCTGGCGATGGAAAAGAGCGCCGACTCCCTGCCTGTTCAATTTTACCTGGGGCTCGCGGGCATTCGCGGCGGCGAAAGGTACGTGGCGCTCGCTGCAAATCCGCGATTGAGCGCCAGTGAGCAGCTTTCGCATTGGCGAAAGGCGCGTGACTCTTTGTCGCCAGGCGTTGTGCGATTGAAGAAGGTCGGTGAGAGCGTCGTATTGACAGGCGCGAACAAAGAACTGCTGGACGAGGGCATAGCGAGCCTCGCAAAGGCCGAGGCGGCGGTCGCACGATCCCCGAGCAGTTAGTCCGCAAGCCGATTGCGGAATTCACAAACGGGTGTGTGCCTTACGAAGACCACCAAGCACCCGATCGAGCAGTTCCTGCGGGAACCCTTTCGGGAGTCGGCTCTGGATTTCGTCGACGACCGCCGAAGTCCGCGCAACCATGTCGTTGATCAGGGTTTCAGCCTGCGCTTCGAGACCGAGCTTTTTCGCGAGCGCTTCGAAGTGCCGGCGCTGGATGCTTTGCAGGTGATAGCGTGGCCGTTCGCCGGGCAGGGCCATGGCAAGCTTGATCTTCTCGAGCGGGATCTCGTTGGCTTTCTTGCCGATGATTGGCCACGCGGATAACACGTCGTACAAGGGCGTGAGCTGGAAACGTCCGCCGGCGAGGATGCGGATGCTGAAGTTCTTTGCATGGCCGTCGGTCGCGGCCAGCATCCAGAACAGGAGCTGTGCGCGGAACAACGTGGTGAGGTCTCGTTGCGATTCCTGCGAGCCGCGCAATATTCGCGCGATGGCTTCGAGCCCCGGCCCGCCATCCGCCTGGTACTTGCGATGCCACGGCGTGCCGGTGGCCTGCGCAAAGTCTTCCTGCATGAGTCGCAGCCAGTACTTGCCGCTCGAATGCAGCGCGCGATCGAAGCGCTCCACGACGAGCACTTTGTTCTCGCCGAATTCGCCGATCTCACAACTGGCGACCGGAATGCCGAATGCCGCGACGATGCGCGCGCACAGCCATTCGTTTTCGACCGAGGTACGCATGTCGGCCTGCCGGTTGCCGACGAGCCCCAGCGGCAGCTTGAAGATGTGCGTCGTGGGTGTGGAGCCGATGGGGCGGCACCACTTGCCGTGGTGCTTGAGAAACGCGGTCTTTTCCTGCGCGCCGGCAATCGAGATGCGGAAATCCTCGAGCTCGCCGGCGAGTGCGGCAGGAGAGGTGACGCCGGCCAGCTCGGCGGCAATGGCTCCGGTGGTCAGCGCATGCGCGTCGATCTTGCGGATGTCGGCCGGAGTTTCGTCGGGCGGCAGTAGTTGGACGGCACCGACGCAGTCGCGGCCGATGGCGGCCAGCAGGTCGAACGCGCCGCGCGAGGCGGCGTGAAAGCGATCCTGAAGGCGTCGCCGAATGGGCTCGCTGTCGGGCAGCAGGTTGTCGAAATACGCCTCGACGGCCGCGCCCTTGTGCGCGTGGGCGTCGAGCGTCAGGGGCAGCGACAGCGATAGAGGCCGCGCTTCATCCGCGGCGCGCCAACTGTCGTCGTAGGCGAACTCCATGGCGCCGCGCGAGGGCAGGCGCCAGAGACCGACGCGAACGCCGTTCGCCCAGACGGCCAAGGTACGGGCGGTGCGCGCCACTCTCTACCACTCAACCCTGGGTTTGCCGCCGGCGCGGTCTCCCAAAGCCATCTCCAGCCCGAGTACATTGAGCAGCGCCAGCAGTTGTTCGACGGTCAGCGTTTCGGGTTTCGCCTCGAGCTCGGAGATGCGGTTCTGGGAGAGGCCCAGTCGATTCGCCACGTCGGTCTGCGAGAGTTTGAGATGCTTGCGGCGTCCTGTGAGGATGGCGCCGATCTGCGTGGGGCTGTTGATGGAGTGCATGGCAGCTTATCGGTAATAGCGATACCGGTAGTATATCGGCATTACCGATATATTCAAGATATCGGCAATGCCGATATTGCGCTCCCAAAACGGCCACTCTTATATATGGTCGTCGTCTTTTGGGAGCTGGCGAACGATGAACTCTGCGAGGTCGGTGGCGACCGGCGGATCCACGTTGGCGAGCACGACCACCAGATAGCCCGCCTTTGGAAAATACATCAGCTCGCCGTTCATGCCCGGCGCGCCGCCGCCATGACCGATGCTTACGGCGCCTTCGGGCCAGGTACGGACGGCAAACCCCAATGCCTGCTCATTGCCCGGCCGGGCCGTGGCCAGACGGGGCTTCATCAACATCTCGGTGTGCGCCGCGTCTAACAAGCGATGCGAGTTGAGGCCGTTCATGAACTTGAGCAGGTCGCCGACGGTGGAATAGCCGCCGCCTGCCGCGGTTCCGCGGTAGGGCAGTGTGTCGGTGTTGGGTCGCAGCGGTCCGGGAGGTCCGGGCCGCGGGCCCATGTGCGTTTGGCCGGTGGATAGCTTCGGCACGTGACTATCTTCCGGTTCGTTGCCGGTTGCGGTCATGCCAAGAGGCTCGAAGATGTGGGCGCGGGTGTAGTCGTAGTAGGACTGCCGGCTAACCACCTCGATAATGCGGCCGAGCAGGATCATGCCGTAGTTGCTGTAGTCCCAGCGCGAACCGGGCGGGAACATCGGGCTGCGATTGCCGAAGAGCTTGATGTAGTCCTGGTGCTCGCGTGTCTCGAGGCGATGGTCGAAGTATTCGGGCGAGAAAATATTGCCCGTGCCGCCGGTATGCGTGAGCAGCTGCGAGAGGGTCACGGCCGCCACTTCCTTGTTCGGGTAGTCAGGAAGGTATTTGGCGATCGGCGCGTCCAGCGCGAGCTTGCCGGCCTGAATGAGCTGCAGCGCGGCCACGGCCGTGAACATCTTGCCCATGGAGCCGAAACGGAATTTCGTGTCGATCTCGTGTCCACCGTAGGCGCCTTCGACGATGGGCTTGCCGTCCTTGGCGACGAGCAGCGCGCCTGAGAACCCTTGCGCGGCGGCGCGACGTTCGGCTTCGCGCTTCACAGTGGTCGCGAGCGGATTCTCGGCGGGCAGCGCGGGCGCGGCGAGCGTGGTTGCGAGCAAGACGGCGAGGTGAAGGCGCATGGAATTCCTTGGGATAGACGACCCCCATTAGATGCGCGGGAACCGCCAGGCGTCGCGCGGAAACAGACGTAGTCGGTGAAACAAATGCACGCAACTGGCGGTCCTATACGCAGAAGGCTATGTTTACCCCCGTGAAACGCTGGAAGCGCATCGTGATTCAGGTGCTCGTTGTGGCGCAGTTGATCTCTGCGGCGCCATTGGCGAGCGCGTTGGCGGGCAAAGGCGCCGACGCCCCGCCTTGCGACGGCATGATGGACATGGCCAGCATGCCCGCGGATGCCGGCCATTGCCCGTGTTGCCCTGATGGCGTGGATTCCGTCGCTGCGTGCCTCGCGGCCTGCAGCGCCGCCTTCGGCATCACTTCTTCGCCTTCTGTGTCCCCAGGTTCGTGCTGATTCACTTCGAGTCAGTCTGCCGATCGTCGTCGCGCACTCGCGCGTGTTCGACCCACCTCTCAAGCCACCTCCAATCGCCTGACCGTCTTGATCGGTCCCGTGCCCGCTGATGTGTGTACGGACTCGTCGATTTGCGTCTGGAGGATTCATGAACAGGTTCAATTACGCGGCTGTAGTCGCAGCGCTGCTGCTCGGCAGCACGTTCGCTACGCCCAAGCCGATCGCGTTTTCGCAAGGCACGACGGTGATGGCGGAGTACGGCGGGGGCACCATGAAAGAAGCACAGGTGTTCTACGCGCCGAAGTATTTCCTGTCGCTGGGACCGGGATATCTCGAACTCGAGAGCGACATCGATCACCGCCGCCGCGAGATCACTTACGCGCGCGTCAACTACCTCGCGAAGCGCTGGAATATGAAGGCCGCTCAGGCCAATGTGTTCGTGTGGGGCGGCGCGGGCCAGGCCTACGTGAGCGAGAGTAACGATCACGAGTTCACCGGCAATGCTGGCGCGCAGTTCGACTACGAAACGCGCCGCGTTTACGCTTCGATCAAGACGGATTGGTATGAGGCCTCGGCCTTCTCCCATCGCATCGATACACTGCAGTTGGGCCTGGCGCCCTACGAGCATGACTACGACAAGTTGGCCACCTGGGCGGTGGTACAGGCGCGGCGGTTTACGGGCGAGATCCACGAAGGCACCGAGTGGGCGCTGCTGCTGCGCCTGTTCAAGGGTGGTGGCTGGATCGAGGCCGGCGTCACCGACGATGGCAAGCTGCAAGCCATGGCCATGGTCAATTTTTGAATCTGGAGTAATTCGTATGAAACGTGCATTGCTGTTTTCGATTCTCGCGCTCACGAGTGCCATAGCCAGCGCCGACACCGTCGAGATGAAGGTCTATGGCCTGGTGTGCGCATTCTGCGCCCAGGGCATCGAGAAGACCCTGCGCAAGAATCCGGCCACCGAAGATGTGGTGGTGAGTCTCGAGCACCAGTTGGTGGCTGTTTCCACGCACCCTGGCCAGGACATACCGGATGCGGATCTCACCAAGGCGCTAACCGACGCGGGTTACGACGTGAAGGGAATCTCGCGCACGCAGCGCCCGATGGCCGAAGTGCGCGCTGGACTCAAGCAGGCCGCCAAATGATCGATCCCTTGCGGCGCAATGTGGGGTTCGCCTTCGGCGCCTTGTTAGCGAGCTCCGCGACGCTGGTGTGTTGCGTACTACCCGCGGTGCTCGTGTCGTTGGGCGCGGGCGCTGTGCTCGTGGGGCTGGTGTCGTCGTTCCCACAGCTTGTCTGGCTGTCGGAGCACAAGGTTGCGGTATTCCTCACCGCGGGTGTGTTGCTCGCGGTGAGTGGCGTCCTGATATGGCGAGCGCGCAGCCTGCCGTGTCCCGCGGATCCCGCGGCGGCGCGCGCTTGCACGCGTCTACGCAAGGTGAGTGCGGTGTTGTACGGCGTCTCGCTCGTGTCGTTCACCGCCGGCGCGGTATTCGCATTCCTACTGCCGGCGTTCTAGCCCGCGCTCGCGCCCACACCAACCCATAGCCGATGAGGTTCATGGCGATCAGGACGCCGAGCGCGAGGTACTGCCCGCCGCGCGTGAGGCCCGCCGGATAGATGATGGGGCCGAGGTAGTGAGTGATGAATCCGCCGTAGTACTCGCCTTGGCCCGCGAGTTCGCGGAAATGATTTTCGAGCGGCGTGAGCGGGCAGATGTTGCCTGAGAGCTCGATGTACGCGCCCCAGGCCAGCGCCGGAAGGTGCAGCCAGATCATCCAGCGCTTCCACAGCACCAGAAACGACCCGAACAACGCGAAGGCGATGAACAGGAAGTGGACGGCCATGACGGCGTCGGCGGCGAGGATGTATCTCACGCTCAAAATATTAGCGGAAACCCTATTTCACAGTGTGGGACACGGGCCGCACGATTGGCGGGAACACCGAACTTTCCGGGCGCAACGTGCCAGACTCTCGCCATGGCTCAAATCAGAAAACGACTCGTTGGCGGCGAAATCCTCGAAGTCCCTGTGGGGGACCGCTTTGGCTATGTGCAATTCCTTGGCGAGCATCGCGAGTATGGTGAGGCCATCCTCGTGAGCCCGAAGTTGCATGACCGTGTAGCGCATTTCGCGACCGGCTTCTTCTCCACGGGATACGTCACGTTCTATCCGGCGGCCGTTTCGGTTTCCGGCAAGCTGGTTGAAGTCGTCGCACAGTCTTCGCCACCGAAATTTCCCAAGCGTTTTCGCCGCCCCAAGGCGGAGCGCGATGGCGCCGTCGAATCGTGGGTGATCGAGGGCGGATGGCGCAAAGTCGTCCGGCAGAATCTCAGCGACGAAGAGCGAGCGCTGCCGATCGCCGACAACTGGAATCACGAGTTCCTTCGCAAACAGATTGCGAACGGCTGGACGCCGCAAACCGACAGCCGCTAGCGGA
>CAVWCE010000038.1:0-35629 GCA_963753275.1 uncultured Alphaproteobacteria bacterium
GGTCGGATCAGGTCAGGAGGCTAGCCTGAGGGAGGAGTCGGCGCTGCCCGCGCTGTGGCGTTCAGCGGACGGGATTGGCGGAAATTCGACCCGGCTCGCCGCCACGGCTGGGCAGCTCACCGATGAGCCGCGCTGCGGCCCCGTGGTCGGCTCCAGCTCCGGCTCATGAAGCCACGCTTGATGAGGCTGCCGAGAATCGCTTCCAGATAGAGCTCCTGGAGCGACGCAAAGGCGCGTTCCCGCTTGAGGTGTCGCGCCCGCTCGCGCACGTGGGCCGGGATGTGCGTCGAGATCGCGTCATCCAGGCGCGGGTACTTCCGTCGGCAGGTCTCGATGAGCTTCGGCGCATCCTGACTGGCCTCGGACAGGAGCGCGATTCCCTCCGCGATGAGAACCGCAGCGGCTTGGGCCGGCGACTGCGGCTGATGGGCTGCCCAATAGTTGCGCCATGCCGCGGCTACGGCGCCCGGCGCAGGGCAATGGGCCTTCTTCGATCGGGGCGTTCAGGAGTTCCCTTCGGCACGGCCCCGGGCCCTCTGATCGGCTCGACCCGAGAGAGGGCCAGCGGGTCGGCTCGTGTTCGAGACGGGTCAACCGGGAGCGCCTGGGGGCCCGAAGCGCCACTGGTGTGCGGACGAGCTAAGCCCGCAGAGCTGAAGGAACCGTTGAGACGCGGCTCCGGTCTTCTCTTGGGCACCCCCCACGCACAGGAGGACCCCCGTGAACCTCGCGGGCCATGTTCCCTGCGCAGTCGATCACGCCGGCGCTCGCGCCGGCTGGCTCGCCGCCCGCGTCGGAACTCGGCGCTCCGCATCCCGTTGAGCGACTGCGCGGGCGGCAACTCCGGCTCGACCGGCCAGGCGGATTTCCGGTGGCTGCGGTGCTCGCGCGGAGTTGCGGTCAGGCCTCTCGAGGATCGGTGCCTTGATCGCCATCACGAAGTTCCGCGCCGTCCACTGGCTCCAGACCAGCATGTGGTTCTGGCCGCTGGTCTGCATCGGCGCCGGCGTCGCGTTGTCGGCGATCAGCGTCGCGGTGGATCGCGCCTACGACGGCGCCTTGATCCCGCGCGCGCTCACCGGCGGCCCCGATGCGGCGCTGGAGATCCTCGGCACGGTCGCGGGCTCGATGGTGAGCCTGACCGCGCTGGTGCTGACGGTCGTGCTCGTGGTGATTCAACTCGCGATGGGTCAGTTCACCCCGCGAATCGTCGCCTCCATCCTGCAGGACAAGCCCAGCCAGTTCGCGATCGGCACCTTCGTCGGGACCTTCGCGCACGCGATGCTGGCGTTGAGCCAGGTGAGCACCGCCGAGGGCGACGAGTTCGTACCGGGGGTGGCGATCGTGGTCGCCTTCGTTCTGATCATCGTCAGCATCATGGTGCTGGTCCTGTACGTGAACCATATCGGACGCAAGCTCAGGACCGCCTCGCTGATCGAGGCCGTCGGCAATCAGATGCGCAAGAAGCTCGACGAGCTCTATCCCGAGCGCCTGACCGAGGAGCGCGAACCCCGGGCGTCCTCTTCGCCCGTCGATCCGGGGTGCTGCTCCACATCGACCACCGACATCTGGTCGAACTCGCGCGCAAAGCCGACGTCGTGCTCGACGTGCTGCCCGCGCTTGGCGACTTCGTTCCGGCCGGCGCGCCGCTGGTGCGCATCAAGGGGCAGCCGCGGTGCGAGGTCGCAGCGGAGGTCCATCGGAGGATCTCGCTCGACACCGAGCGCTCGTTCAACCAGGACCTCGCCTATGGCCCGAGGCTGCTGGTCGACATCTGCGTGCGCTCGCTCGCCGAGCCGTTCGACCCGACGACCGCCGTGCAGGCCATCGACCGTCTGCACGACTTTCTGCGCCACCTCGTGCATCGGAAGTTTCCGAGCGGCGAGCACCGCGACCAGGCCGGCAGGGTGCGGCTCGTGACCAAGACCGTGTCGTGGGACGACTACGTGCGCCTGTGCTTCGAGGAGATCCGCAAGGGTGCTCCCGCGTCGGTTCAGGTGACCCGGCGTCTGCGCGCCTGCCTCGAGGATCTGCTGCAATGCGCGCCTGAGGAGCGCCGCCCGCCGCTCGAGCGCCAGCTGCGCCTGCTCGATGCCGAGATCGACAGCAATGGCGCTGCGAGCCTCGATGCCGCGGTCTGGCGGCAGAGCGATCCGCAGGGCATCGGCGCTTCGCGGCGGCCGCAGTAGCGCAGGCGCCCGGACGCCGTCCGGGGGTGCGCTACCGGTCTAGCCTGGCTCGTGCCAGGACGCCCGGCGCTTCTCGAGGAAGCTCTGCAGGCCTTCGGCCGCCTCGGGCGAGGCGCGTTTGAGCGCGGCCTGGAGCGCGAGGGCCCGGACCCGCTGCTGCGGAGAGCTGGAGACCCGCCTGCTCGAGCAGGAGCCGCTTCGATTGGGCGACCGCCTCGGGCGCGCTCTGCAGCAGCGCATCGACGATCGGCGCCGCGGCCTCGTCGAGGCCGCCGTCGGGGCAGATCTCGTGGATCAGCCCGATGCGCAGGGCCTCGCGCGCCGTGAAGCGCTCGCCGGTGATCGCCGTAGCGCCGCAGGCTGCGCACGCCCATCGCGGCGCAGAGCTGCGGCACGATCGGCGCCGGGATCACCCCCCAGCGGACCTCGGTGAGCGCGAACGACGCCGAGCGGGTCGCGATCGCGACGTCGCAGCAGGCGACCAGGCCCACGCCGCCGCCGTAGCAGGCGCCATGCACGAGCGCCACGGTCGGCCGCGGCAGCGCGCAGAGACGGCGCATCGCCTCGGTGGTGCGCAGCGAGAAGGCGAGGTTCTGCTCGGCCGAGGCGGCGCCGAGCCGCCTCAGGCAGTCGAGGTCGGCGCCGGCCTGGAAGTGCTTGCCGTTGCCGCGCAGCAGGACGACCCGGACCCGCGGCTCCTCCGCCAGCGCGCCGAGCGCCTCGCCGAGCGCCGGCGATCACCCGCTCGTCGTAGGCGTTGTGCACCTCGGGACGGTTCAGGGTGACGGTCGCCACCCCGCGCCCGTCGATGGCGGCCAGCACGACGTCGTTCGACATAGGCCTCGAGCTCCCTGGCAGGTCCGGTCCGGGGCCCGCGCGGGGCCACGAGCCGGTTCGCGATGGTCGCAGAAAGCCGCGCCCGGTTCATCCGCAATCGCCGCGCCCGCTCCCTTAACCCGCCCTAAACCCCGTCTGGCTAGGTTCGTGCATTCCGAACCCGACGGTCCCACATGCGCTTCAGCCGGTTCCCCCATCCGCCAGGGCAGTCGTTCGGCCGCAAGTCGGCCGGCAACGATCTGGACCACGAGCCTCCGCGCGTGCCGGCGTCGCCGGGCCCGCGGCTGGGCCCGGCCGAGCCGGGCGCCGGGTTGCGTCCGGCGCCACGCGACGCCGCCCCGGCGGGAGCACTGGAGAGCCGCCGGCTGGCGCCGCCGGCCGCCACGGGCGAGCGTCGAGCCCGACGGCGCGCCGGCGCGGGCGGCTTCCGGCACGCCGGGCCAGACCGAGCCCGAGCAGGGCGGCGGCTGGCGTGCCATGGCCGCGGCCGCCGAGCCGCCGCAGCCTGATCGACGAGCTGGCGGCCGAGGCCGACGAGCGCCGGCCGCGGCGCTCGGCGCGACGAGCCTGGCGCCGCCGATCCGGATCGGGCGACCGCGCCGGGCGACCCCGGCCCGAGCCACGCCCGAGCGTCGATCGGCGCGGACGAGGAGGAGCCGCCGCATCGACGAGTTCGACGACATCGCGGTGACCATCGGCCGCGTGGTCTCGATCCGCGGCTCGGTGGTCTGGGGCGCCTTGTTCGACGACGACGACGGCACCGCGGCGCGCGCGGCGCGGATGGGCGCGCTGGTCTCGATGCGCGGCCCGAGTCGCGCGTCTTCGGCATCGTCAACGCGCTCAAGCGCGACGGCGACGGCGGCGGCGCCGCAGTCCGAGCGCACGATCTTCGAGATCCAGGTGCTGGGCGAGATCTCGACCGTGTCGCCGGGCGCCAAGGCGGCGGGCTTCCAGCGCGGCGTCTCGAGCTATCCGCCGCTCGACGCGCCGGTCACCACGGTGACCCTGCGCGACCTCGCCGCGGTCTACGCGCGGCCGCGGGTCTCGAACGTCCACATCGGCCGGCTGCGGCACAACCACAAGGTGCCGGCCTTCGTCCTCACCGACAGCCTGCTCGGCAAGCACTTCGCGGTGCTCGGCACCACCGGCGCCGGCAAGTCCTGCGCGGTCTCGGTGATCCTGCGCTCGATCCTCGACGAATTGCCCAACGGCCACATCGTGCTGCTCGACCCGCACAACGAGTACGCCAGCGCCTTCGCCGACCGCGCCGAGCTGCTCAACCCCTCCAATCTGCAGCTGCCCTACTGGCTGCTGAACTTCGAGGAGATCGGCCACATCCTGATCGGCGGCAGCGCCAACGAGCACAGCTTCGCCCAGACCGCGATCCTCAAGGACGCGATCCTGCGCGCCAAGCGGGCGTTCCTCGGCGAGCCAGGACGGCGACGGCCAGATCACCGATCGACACGCCGACGCCCGTACCGGCTGTCGGACCTGATCGCCGCGCTCAAGGACGGCATGGGCACGCTCAACAAGGCCGACGGCTCTGGCCCCTATCTGAGCCTGATCGCCCGCATCGAGAGCCTGCGCAACGATCGCCGCTACGCCTTCATGTTCGCGAGCCTCGCGGTGCGCGACAACATGCGGCAGATCCTCGGGCCAGCTGCTGCGCATCCCGGTCGAGGGCAAGCCGATCACGATCATCGACATCTCGGGCGTGCCCTCGGAGATCGTCGACGTGGTGGTCTCGGTGCTGTTCCGGCTGGTGTTCGAGCTCGCCGTGTGGAGCGACCGCGGCTCGGCGCCGCCGGTGCTGCTGGTGTGCGAGGAGGCGCATCGCTACGTGCCGGAGGAGGACGCCGGCGGCTTCGCGCCGACCAAGCGGGTGATCTCGCGGATCGCCAAGGAGGGCCGCAAGTACGGCGTCACGCTCTGCCTGGTCAGCCAGCGGCCGTCGGAGCTGTCGATCGGCAGCCTGTCGCAGTGCAACACGGTGTTCGCGCTGCGCCTGACCAACGAGCACGACCAGGCCTTCGTCGCCCGCGCGCTGCCGGAGAACGCGCGCTGGCTGGTCGACAGCCTGCCGTCGCTCAACACCCAGGAGGCGGTGGTGGTCGGCGACGGCGTGACCGTGCCGGTGCACATCCGCTTCAAGGACCTCGAGCGCGGCCATCTGCCCTCGGGCGCCAGCCCGTCGTTCGCCGCGTCCTGGCGCGACGAGCCCGATCCGGGGTTCCTCGAGCGTGCGATCGACCGCTGGCGCCTGCAGACCCGCTGAGCGGACGGCGTCCGGCGCGCGATCCGTGCGGCACCGCGGTGACGCGGGCCATCCCACAGTGCCAGCAACGGATCGGCTGACGATGCAGGACATGGCTGCTCGCGGGCGGTGCAGCCTGCCTTCGCCGACAAGGTCGTCCTCGATCACCGGCTGCGGCCAGGAGCTGAGCGAGGCGGCCGCGCGCATGTGCGCCCAGCATGGCGCCGCAGGCGTGCTGATCGGCGGCCGCGGCGTCGAGCAGGGCCAGGCGGTCGCGGCGATCATCTCGGCCGCCGGCTGCGCGGCCCAGTTCCAGCCGACCGACCTCACCAAGCTCGACGACTGCACCGCGCTGGTCGCCAAGGCGGACCAGGCCTTCGGCCGCATCGACGCGGTGATCTTCAGCGCCGGCATGGCTGCCGCCGCGCAGCCAACCCGAGACGCCTCGAGGACCAGCTCGACCATCTGCTCGCGGTCAACCTGCGCGCGCCGTTCTTCCTGATGCGGCGCGCGATCGGGGTCATGCAGCGCGAGGCGGCACCCGGCGCGATCGTGACCGTGGTCGGCCTGCCCGGGGCCGGCGAGCCGCCGCTGGTCGTGGCCTACGACGCGGCCCAGGCGGCGCTCGCGCGGCATGACCTGGAGCTTCGCCGCCGACGCCGCCGATACCGCGATCCGGGTGGTCGGGCTCGACGTCTCCGCGGCGCCCGGCGTCGCCGCCGCGCGGCCGCTGCCGCTGCCGGCGGTCGCGGGCGCGATCGCGGCGCTGGCCGCCGACCACAGGACCTTCGCGAGCGGCTCGGTGGTCCCGATCGACGACCTGCTGGGGACCGCCGCCCGCGCCTGACCCGAGGCCCTGCGCGCGCCCGGGCACAAGGGCTGGACAAGCGGCCGGCGACGCGATCAGATGCCGCCCCGACGGCGACCGCAGGGGGAGGCATCGAGATGGCGACGCAGCTGCGCACTCACACCGCCGGCGAGGCGGTCCGCAGGCCCGAGATCGACCCGGGCGTCCCGCGCGTCCAGGCCGACACGCCCTACACCGAGCGCGCCCGCTACTTCGATTCGAGCAACGCCTTCGCGCTGAAATACCCGCCGGTGCCCTGCCACCAGTTCCTCGCCGAGCGCGACCGCGCGCTCGATCCGGCGAGCCCGACCGGGCTGATCCCGCTCGATCTGAGCGAGCGCGCTCGGGCTCGACTTCCCGGCGACCACGCCCTTGATCATCGACCTGCTACGCCCGGATCCGCGCGGGCGAGCGCCTCGCCACGCGCTTCAAGGCGAGCGGCGAGCTCTACTACGTGATCGCCGGCCGCGGCGCGCACCAGCAACGGCGACGACGACGATCGTCTGGGGGCCGGGCGATGTCTTCTGCCTGCCGGGCGGCGGCGAGAGCAGCGCACACGGCGGGCGCCGAGGACTGCGTGCTCTGGGTGATCACCAACGAGCCCGAGCTCGCCTTCGAGCACCTCGAGCCGCCGGCGCCGGGCAACGAGGTGACCGAGGCGGTGCACTATCCGGCCGACGAGATCCGCGCGCCAGCTCGCGCGCGTCGCGACGAAGCTCGAGGGCCAGAAGATCGCCGGCCTCGCGCTGGTGTTCTCGAGCGTCGACCAGGCGCGCCAGCGCAACGTCCTGCCGAGCCTCACGCTCGCGGTCAACCAGCTGCCGCCGCGGCGAGCTCCAGCGCCCGCACCGCCACAACTCGGCCGCGATCACGCTCAGCATCCAGGGCGAGGGCTGCTACTCGATGATCGGCGGCCGGCGGATCGACTGGCAGAAGCATGCGGTGATGGTGACGCCGCCCGGCGACGTCCACTCGCACCACAACGACGGCGCGCAGTGGATGAGCTGCCTGATCGTCCAGGACGGCGGGCTGCACTACCACTGCCGCACGATGGACTTCAGCTTCGCCGACGAGTGAGCCGCGCGCCGAGGGAGGGCCGGGCATGCCCTACGCGCACGGCCGAGGACGGCGTGCGGCTCTACTACGAGGAGGCGGGCGAAGGCGTGCCGGTGGTGTTCGTCCACGAGTTCGCGGGCGACCACCGCAGCTGGGAGCCGCAGATGCGCTTCTTCAGCCGGCGCCACCGCTGCATCGCCTATGCGGCGCGCGGCTACCCGCCCTCCGACGTGCCGGCGGAGGTGGCGCGCTACAGCCAGGCGCGGGCGGCGGCCGACATCGTCGCGGTGATGGATGGCGCCGGGATCGAGCGCGCGCACGTCGTCGGGCTCTCGATGGGCGCCTTCGCGACCCTGCACTTCGGCCTCGACCATCCCGAGCGGGCGCTGTCGCTGGTCTTCGCCGGCATCGGCTACGGCGCCGAGAAGCGCGCATGAGGCGCGAGTTCCGCGCCAAGGCCGAGGCCGCGGCCAAGGCTTCGAGAGCCAGGGCAGCCGGCGCTTCGCCGCGGTCTACGGCAGCAGCGCCGCGCGCGTCCAGCTCCAGGCCAAGGACCCGCGCGGCTGGCGCGAGATGGTGAACTGGCTCGGCGAGCACGATCCCGCGGGCGCCGCCAACACGATGCGCGGCGTCCAGGCAAGGCGGCCCTCGCTCTACGACCTCGAGGAGCGCCTGAAGCGGCTCGCGCTCCCGATCCTGATCGTCGCGGGCGACGAGGACGACCAGACGCTTCGAGCCCGGGATCTTCCTCAAGCGCGCGATCCCGGCCTCGGGCCTGCTGGTGCTGCCCAAGACCGGGCACACCATCAACCTCGAGGAGCCGGCGGCGTTCAACCAGCGCGGTCGCCGACTTCCACGCCCAGGTCGCGGCCGGGCGCTGGCTGCCGCGCGACCCTCGCGCGCGCGCCGACGAGATCCTCAAGACCTCCTGAGGCGGCGCACCTTCGCTCGATGTCGTCAGTCGTTGCGGGGTCCCGACCGCGGGCGGAAGACCTGGCAAGCCGCCCTCTCGGGCACGGCACGGAGATGGCTCCGGATGCCGTGAGCGGAATGGCATGGCTCGGTCGGCGCGCACCGGTGCGCGAGGGGCCGCCAGCCTTGGCTCGCGCACGTTAACCGCGCGTTAACCCTTCGCCGCTAACCACATCTTCGGAGGGTCCATGGGACCGTGGCAATCCGTGCCCGCGAATCCGGAGGGCGGCGGGGCGGATGCCGGGGGTCGCAGGGACCAGCCGAACGGCGTAACGTGGCGGGCCGATGGTGGAGGAAGCTTGACCGGAGGGTCATGGGTCAGATTCGGGCGCTGACCGGGTAGGAAGCTCCGAAACCGTCATCCGCGGTCGGGCTCGCCGTCCGGGTGGTGCAGTGGCCGGGCGGCGGGGCGCGCGCCGCGGTCTCAGGGTCCGGAGCCAGCCGATCGGCGGCGGCGTAGCGGGCGGTGGGTTGGGGAGAGGTCGACCGCGGGTCGTGGATCGGGTCCGGGCATGACCGGATGGCGAACCGGCCGTCCGGGTCGGTGCCGTGGCCTGGGCGGCGTTCGCGCGGCGGAGCTCGGAGACGGCGGCCCGCGACCGCTGCGCCGCGGATGCCGGACGGGAGAAGCGGCGTTGCTCACGCCTGCGCTGGCTGAACGGGTTCTGCAGGCGGTCGATGACGGCTTCGACGAGCAGCTGCGGGTCACCATGGATCTGGTGCGCTGCCCGTCGGTGCGCGGCGCCGAGGCCAGCGCGCAGGACCTGATCGCGCGCGAGCTCACAGGCCGCGGCTACGCCGTCGAGCGCTGGGTGCTCGATCCCGAAGAGCTGCGCGCGGCGCGCGGCTTCTCGCCGGTGGACGGCGTCGACTACGGAGGTGCGCTGTCGGTCGTCGGCACGCTGCGCGCAGGCGCTGCGGGCGGGCGCTCGCTGATCGTCAACGGCCACGTCGACGTCGTGCCGGCGGGGCCGGTCGCGATGTGGGCCTCGCCGCCGTTCGCGCCCGAGGTCCGCGACGGCTGGCTCTACGGCCGTGGTGCCGGCGACATGAAGTCCGGCCTGATCGCGGCGCTGTTCGCGACCGAGGCCCTGCGCCGGGCCGGGCTCAGGCCGGCGGGCGACCTCCAGGTCCATTCGGTGATCGAGGAGGAGTGCACCGGCAACGGCGCGCTCGCCTGCGTCCTGCGCGGCTACCGGGCGGACGCGGTGCTGATCCCCGAGCCGGTCGGCGAGGCGCTGCTCTCGGCGCAGGTCGGCGTCATGTGGTTCCAGCTCCGGCTCACGGGCCGCCCGGTCCACGTCGCGGTGCGCGGACACCGGGTCGAACGCGATCCTCGCCGGCTACCGCCTGATCACGGCGCTGCAGGCGCTGGCGGAGCGCTGGAACGCGAAGCGCGCCGACGATCCGCACTTCCGGACCGGGCCGCGGCCGATCAACTTCAACCTCGGCCGGATCGCGGGCGGCGACTGGGCCTCGAGCGTGCCGGCCTGGTGCACGCTCGAGTGCCGGATATCGCTCCTGCCCGGCCAGGAGCTCGCGGCCGCGCGCGCCGAGGTCGAGGCCTGCGTGGGCAGCGCGGCGAGCGAGGATCCGTTCCTCGCCGCGGCGCCGCCCGAGGTGGTCTGGAACGGCTTCCAGGCCGAGCCGTTCGTGCCGCCGCCGGGCGGTGCCGCCGAGGCCGCGCTCGCGGCAGCGCACGCCCAGGTGTTCGGCGCGGAGCTGCCCCGGCGCGCGCTGACCGGCACGACCGATGCGCGCTTCTACGGCCTGAACGGCGGCATGCCGGTCCTGGTCTATGGCGCGCGCTGCGAGAACGCGCACGGCTTCGACGAGCGGGTCGAGCTCGCCTCGCTGCGCCGGATCACGAAGGCGCTGGCGCTGTTCATCGCGGACTGGTGCGGGACGCGAGAGGCGTTGAGCGTCAGAGCCGCTGACCGCGCAGCAGGGCGCCGAGGCCGACGCCGACCAGCAGCGTGAGCAGCGCGCCGCCCGCGACCGTGCCGCGGCGCAGCGTGGTCGAGCTCACCACGACGCCGCGCCCGCGCGCCCGGTCGATCGAAGCGGCCGTGCGCCGAGTGGTGGCCCGGCGCCGGCTCGAACAGGTTGTCCGGCCGATGGCCGGGCTCCGGCTCGGCGCTCTGCTGCGCGTCGTAGGCCGAGGCCGCCATCATGCGCTCCAGGAACCCCGGTGCGACGACGCTGCCGAGGAACAGCTGCAGCGTCGACGTGCCGACGAACAGCTCGCGCACGCCCTCGTCGGCCGCCTTGACGATCGCGCGCGCCGCGACCTCGGGCTCGTAGACCGGCGGCGCCGGCTGCGGCTTCCGCGCGAGGCGGTTGCGGGCCCAGTCGAACTGCGGCGTGTTGACCCCGGGCAGATGCACCATCGAGAGCGCGATCGGCACTTCGTCGTGGATCAGCTCGGCGCGGATCGCCTCGGTGAAGCCGCGGGTCGCGAACTTGGCGCCGCAGTAGGCCGACTGCAGCGGGATCGCGTGGTAGGCGAGGCCCGAGCCGACGTTGACGATCGCGCCGCGCCGGTGCGGGCGCATCCGCTGCAGGGCCGCGCGGGTGCCGTTGACCACGCCGAGGTAGACCACCCGGGTCACGCGCTCGAACTCGGCGGCGCTCATCTGGGTGAACGGCGCGTAGACCGTGGTCATCGCAGCGTTGATCCAGACGTCGATCGGGCCGAGCTCGCGCTCGCAGCGCTCGGCCGCGGCCTCGACCTCGCTCGCCTCGGCGACGTCCGCAGGCACGGTCGCGACCGCGGCCGCGCCCAGGCCGCGCAGGTCCGCGGCGGCGGCCTCCAGGCGCTCCTCGCCGCGCGCGATCAGGCCGATCCGGCCGCCGCGGCGGGCATAGATCTCGGCCACCGCCCGGCCGATGCCCGCGCTGCCGCCGGTGATCACCACGGTCTGCATCGGTTGCCTCTCCGCTCCTCGACCATCGGGGAACGCGCCCCCGGGGCGGAAAGTTTCGTCGGCACCATCCGGAGGGACTGCGAGGTGCGCCCGGCGATGCAACCAAACGGCGCATCGCCCGTTGCTTCGCCATGCGCCTGGTCATCCTGGCAGCGCTGTCGCTGGGTCTCGACGTCCCGGCCGCCCTGGCTGCGGATCCGCGCGTCGTCGCGCTCGGGCGCGAGATCGCCGAGGGCACGGCGCTCGGGCCGGACTACGCCTGCTCCCGCTGCCACGGCGTGCTCGGCAGGGGCAGGATCGAGGGCGAGGCGCCGCGGATCGCCGCGCAGCCCGCGTTCTACCTGGAGAAGCAGCTCGACGACTTCGCCGCGGGCACGCGGCGGAGCGAGAAGATGGCGCCGGTCGCCCGCGCGCTGTCCGCGGAGCAGCGTGCGGCGGTCGCCGCCTACTACGGCTCGCTCTGGTGGGTGCCCTACCCGGAGGCGCCCTACGCCGAGCCTTCGCTGGTCCAGCGGGGCGGCGTCCTGTCGGCGATCGGCGACGCGGAGCGCGGCATCGGCGCGTGCGAGATCTGCCATGCGGATGCCGGCGTCGGCATCGCGCCGAGCTTTCCCTATCTCGCCGGCCAGCACGCCGACTACACCGAAAGGCAGCTCTCGCTGTGGAAGGCGGGCGTCCGCCGCAACGATCCGCTCGACGTCATGGCGGAGATCGCCCGGCGGCTCGAGGACGAGGAGATCCGCGCGCTGGCGCTCTACTTCGCCCGGGTCCGCCCGCCGCCCGCCGCCCTCAGCAGCCCCATCCCCGCGGAGCCCATCCCACCGCCGCCCGCGACCCCTTCGCTGCCGGACTGAGCCGCGTCCTGCACCAGGCGGCGGTCGAGCCGCTCCTCGCGCTCGGCGACCGGCCCATCCTCGGGCTCGATCGAGCTCAGGTACTCCGCGACCGCGCGCAGGTCCTCCTCGCTCAGGTGGCTCGAGCCGCTCGCGACGTACTCGGCCATCGGGCCGCGGATCGGCGCGCCGTCGGGGGTGATCGAGCGCTTGAGCGCGCGCACCATGTCGGCCTCGCGTCCAGCGGCCGATGCCGGTTGCCCGGTCGGGCGTGATGTTGGGCGCCGGGTAGGGGCCCGGGATGGCCTTCGAGCCGGCGAGGAAGTCGTAGCTCAGGAACAGCGCCCCGAACAGCTTCGGCGTGTGGCAGGCGCCGCAGTGGCCGAGATGGTTGACGAGATAGGCGCCGCGGTTCCAGGCGGCGCGTCCGCTCCGGGTCGGCGACCGTGTCGCCCTGGTCGAAGTTGACGAGCTTCCAGCCCAGCAGCAGGAAGCGGATGTTGAACGGGAACGGCAGCTGGTGCTCGCGGACCGGGTTCTCGACCGGCGGCACCGAGCGCAGGTAGGCCCAGAGGTCGGCCAGGTCCTGCTCGGACATGCCGGTGTACCAGCGGTACGGGAAGACCGGGTAGTAGTGGCTGCCGTCCGGCGCGAGGCCCGCGACCATCGCGCGGCGGAAGTCCTCGGCGCTCCAGTCGCCGATCCCGGTCGCCTCGTCGGGGGTGATGTTGGGCACGAGGAAGGTGCCGAACTCGGTCTCCATGCGCCGGCCGCCGGCGAGGAACGCGCCGTGGTTCGGGTGGTCGGTGTGGCAGCTGTCGCAGGCGCCGGCATGGAAGAGGTAGCGGCCGCGGGCCAGCGCGTCCTCGTCCTCGGCCGCAGGCGCGCGCGGGGCCGACGCCAGAAGCGCTGCCGCGGCGAGCGCGACGCGCCGGAAGGAGGCTCCTCGAGATCGTCCTTGCCAGCATGCCACCTCCGGTGCCCGGCCGGCGCGAATCGCCCGGCGCATCTTGTGGAACGCATCATTGCCAAGATAGTTCTTAGGGGCATGGAGCGATGGCCGGTATGACTGCCACCACCTGCAGCCGCGCGTAGCGGAACCATGCTTCGGGGAATGCCGCTGGTCGCTCGCTGGCTGGCCTGGCCGGTCTGATGCTGGTCGCGCGACGCGCGCGCGGCCGACCTCGAGGCCGGGCGGGCGGTGGTGGTCGGCGGCAAGGAGGCCTCGGTCACGCCCTGCTTCATGTGCCACGGCCTCGACGGCGTCGGCAATTCGGCCGGCGCCTTCCCCCGGCTGACCGGGCAGGCGGCGTTCTACATGTACAAGCAGCTGATCGACTACGCCTCGGGCGCGCGCCCGAACGACGTCATGACCCCGATCGCGCGCGCGATGACGCGAGGCGCAGATGGCCGACGTCGCGTTCTATTACTCGGTGCTGGACGCGCCCATGCGCGCCGCCTCCGGTGGTCGATCCGGAGCTGCTGGAGCGCGGCCGCGAGCTCGCCGAGGACGGCCTGGACGAGGCCGGCGTCGAGGCCTGCAATCTCTGCCATGGCCGCGGACGGCACCGGCGATCCGCCGCTGTTCCCCTACCTCGCCGGCCAGTACGCGCCCTACACCGAGCTGCAGCTCCAGCTCTGGCAGGAGGGGCGTGCGCGCGCAACGACCCGCTCGACGTGATGGCCGAGATCGCCGACGCGCTGAGCGACGAGGACATCCGCGCCGTCGCGCTCTACTACGAGTGGCTCCGGCCGGGCGGGGCGAGAGCGAGGGCGGCGCCAGGGTGGGTGCGCGCGCGCGCGACCGCGCGGCGGCTGAGGACGGCCGCGTGCTGCGCGCCGGGGTGCTGCTGCCGGTGGCCGTGCATCGCTGGCGGCCTGCGAGTGGACGAGCCGCCGGCGAGCCAGCGGGTGATCGGCGGCGACCCGAGGTCCGGCGCCGCGCTGATCGCCGCGCTACGGCTGCACCGCCTGCCACGTGATCCCCGGGGTCGCGCGGCGTACCGGCACGCGTCGGCCCGTCGCTCGCGGCTTCGCGCGGCGCGCCTACATCGCCGGCCGCCTGCCCAACCGGCCGATGATGCTGACCGCCTGGCTGCGCGATCCGCCGGCGATCGATCCGGCGACCGCGATGCCGGCGCTCGGCCTGACCGAGACCGAGGCGCGCGACATGGCCGCCTACCTCTACACGCTGCGCTGAGCGTGGTGGCGGCGCGCCGCGACGGCTCGCGACCGCGGCGCGCGGCGCTCGCCCTGCTGCTCGCTCTTGCGGCCTGCGAGGGGCCGCAGTCGGCCTTGCACCCGGCCGGCGTCGAGGCGCAGCGAGCTGCCGAGCCTCTGGTGGGTCATGGCCGCCGGCGCGGTCGTGATCTTCCTGCTCGTGATCGGCTGCGCGGTCTACGCGGCGCGCGTGGCGCCGCGCCCGCACCCGGACTTCGCCGGCACCTGCGTTCATCGTCGGCGGCGGCGTCGCGTTCCCGGTCGTCGTGCTGAGCGCGCTCCTGACCTACAGCTTCGTGCTCGGCCGCGACCTCAGCCGGGCGCCCGGGCCCGAGGCGCTGCGCATCGAGGTGGTCGGCAAGCAGTGGTGGTGGGAGGTGCGCTATCTGGCGCCGGGCGGCGCGCTGCCGGTGGTCAGCGCCAACGAGCTGCGCCTGCCGGTCGGCGAGCCGGTCGAGCTGCTCCTGTCCGCGACCGACGTGATCCACAGCTTCTGGCTGCCGAGCATCGCCGGCAAGCGCGACATGATCCCCGGCAGGGTCAATCGCCTGGTGCTCGAGGTCGAGCGAGCCCGGCGATCTACCGCGGGCAGTGCGCCGAGTACTGCGGCGGGCCGCATGCGCTGATGGCGTTCTACGCGGTCGCCGAGCCGAGCCCGACGGTTCGCCGCGCTGGCTCGAGCGCGAGGCGCGGCCGGCGGCCGCGCCGGAGGATCCGTTCCTCGCCCAGGGCCGCGCGCTGTTCCTGGACAGCGGCTGCGGCGCCTGCCACACGATCCGCGGCACGCCGGCCGACGGCGCAGCTCGGCCCCGATCTCACCCACGTCGGCTCGCGGCACTCGCTCGCCGCCGGCATCCTGCCCAACAACGTCGGCACGATCGCCGGCTGGATCGCGGACGCCCAGCACCTCAAGCCCGCCAACCGGATGCCGTCGTTCAACACCTTCACCGGGCGACGAGCTGCGCGCGCTCGCCGCCTACCTCGCGAGCCTCGAATGACGCGTCGAGCCCGCAGCGCAAGGACCCGGCGCCGGACCCGCGAGCTCAAGCGCGCCCAGGAGGAGCGCCTGCTCGCAGGTCTGGGCCGCGCCCAAGGGCTGGCGCTACTGGTCGGCGGTCAACAATACCGAGGTCGGCCTCTGGTACACCGTCACGACCTTCGCTCTTCTTGCTCGCCGCCGGCGTGCTGGCGCTGCTGATGCGCTACCAGCTCGCGGTGCCGAACCACGACTTCCTCTCGCAGGAGGCCTACAACCAGGTCTTCACGATGCACGGCTCGGTGATGATGTTCCTCGTCGCCGTGCCGTTCCTCGAGGCGGTCGCGATCTACTTCCTGCCGCAGATGCTGGGCGCGCGCGACCTGCCGTTCCCGCGCCTCTCGGCCTACGGCTTCTGGTGCTACGTGATCGGCGGCGGCGCGGTGTTCGGCAGCATCTTCTTCCTCGCCGGCGCCGGACGGCGGCTGGTTCATGTACCCGCCGCTCACCAACGCCGAGCTTTCGCCCGGGAATCGGCGCCGACATCTGGCTGCTCGGCCTGTCGTTCGTCGAGATCGCCTCGCTCGCCGCCGCGGTCGAGCTGATCATCGGCGTGCTCAAGACCCGCCCGCCCGGCATGTCGATCAACCTGATCCCGCTCTACGCCTGGTACATCCTGGCGACCGGCGTGATGATCCTGTTCGCCTTTCCGCCGCTGATCGCCGGCGACATCCTGCTCGAGATGGAGCGCCTGCTCGACTGGCCGTTCTTCGATCCCGCGCGCGGCGGCGATCCGATCCTCTGGCAGCACCTGTTCTGGATCTTCGGCCATCCCGAGGTCTACATCGTCTTCCTGCCCGCGGTCGGCGTGGTCGCGATGATCGTGCCGACCTTCGCCCAGCGCCCGATCGTCGGCTACAGCTGGATCGTGCTCGCCGCGGTCGGCACCGGCTTCATCAGCTTCGGCCTGTGGGTCCACCACATGTACGCGACCGGCCTGCCGGTGATCTCGCTGTCGTTCTTCTCGGCGGCGAGCGAGGCGGTGGTGATCCCGACCGGGGTCCAGATCTTCGCCTTCATCGCCACCCTGTTCGCCGGCAAGGTCAAGCTCGAGACGCCGATGCTGTTCGTCATGGGCTTCCTGTTCACCTTCGTGATCGGCGGCCTGTCGGGCGTGATGGTGGCGCTCGTGCCCTTCGACTGGCAGGTCCACGACACCTACTTCGTCGTCGCGCACCTGCACTACGTGCTGATCGGCGGCATGCTGTTCCCGATGTTCGCCGCCGCCTACTACTGGATGCCGGTGATCTCGGGCCGCGTGATGACGCTCGGCAAGCCGACCTTCTGGCTGATGTTCACAGGCTTCCACGTCGGCTTCTTCCCGATGCACTTCACCGGCCTGCTCGGCATGCCGCGGCGCGTCTACACCTACCCCGAGGGGCTCGGCTGGGACTGGCTGAACCTCGACCTCGACCGTCGGCGCCTTCGCCTTCGCGGCCGGCGTGCTGCTGTTCGTGCTCGACGTCGTGCAGCACTTCTGGCGCGGCGAGAAGGTCGGCCGCAACCCCTGGAACGCCGGCACGCTCGACTGGATGATGGAGATCCCGCCCGAGGACTGGGGCGCGCGCAGCGTGCCGATCGTCGCGACCCGCTACCCGCTCTGGCAGCAGGCGAACTTCCTCGACGACGTCGACAACGGGCGCTTCCTGATCCCGGACGCGCCCGATATGCGGCGCGAGACCATCATCACCAGCGTGGTCGACGGCCGGCCCGAGCAGGTGCTGCGCGTGCCCGGCAATTCCTGGTGGCCGTTCCTGGCCGCGATCGCGACCGGCGGCTTCTTCATCGGCGCGACCTTCCACGCCTGGGTGACCACGGCGGTCTCCGGCGGTCCTGGCCTTCGTCCTGATCCTGTGCTGGGTCTGGAACACGGCCGAGATCCCGGAGAAGAACGAGCGCGACGCCGGCTGCGGCTACGTCCTGCCGCGCTACGTCTCGGGGCCGAGCTCGGTCGGCTGGTGGGCGATGTTCATCACCGTCCTCGGCCGACGGCACCGCGTTCGTCTCGCTGATCTTCGCCTATTTCTTCTACTGGACGGTCCATCAGAGTCTGGCCGCCGGCCTGACGGCCGGCGAGCCGGACTGTGCTGCCCGCGCTCGCCTTCGCCGCTGCTCGTCCTGGCGGGCGGCCTGATCCGGCTCGCCGTGGCGCAGCTGCAAGGCGCCCGCACCGGCGCGCTTCAAGCTCGCGGTCTGGCTCGGCTGCGCCTGCCTGCTCGCGTCCGCCGCCCTGGAGCTGCTCTGGCTGTTCGGCGCCGACCTCGATCCGACCGCGCACGCCTATCCGGCGATCGTCTGGACGATCCTCGGCTACTTTCTGCTGCACGTCGCGCTGGCGCTGGTGATGGGCCTCTACGTGCTGGCGCGCTTCTGGGCCGGCCGCCTCGCTCCCGGGCTACGACATCGAGCTGCGCAACTCGCGCCCTGTTCTGGTACTTCACGGTCCTGCAAGGGGTGGTCGCGATGGCGACGATCCACCTGTTCCCGCTCGCGAGCTGAGCCATGGTCGCCCGGGCGTTCGAGCGCGACAGCCTGTTCGCCGTGATCGCCGGGCCGCTGGTCTGGACCGCGCACTTCCTGGCGCTCTACGTCTTCACCGCGATCGCCTGCGCGCAGGGGTTCTTCCACCACGAGGTCCTCGGCCTGCGCATCGTTCTCCTGGTGGGCGGCGCGCTGACCGCTGCTGGCGATCGGGCTGATCCTGGACGGGATGTTCATCTCCTGGCGCCGCTGGCGGGGCAGGGGCACCGAGGGCGCGCCCGAGCCGCTGCCCGCCGCATGATCGCAACGATGCCGGCGAGCCGCCGGCGGTTCATGGCCTATGCCGGCGCTCTTGCTGTCGGGCATCGCCCTGATCGCGACGGTCTGGGAGACCCTGCCGATCTTGTTCTTCGCGTGCTGCCGATGAGCAGGGTCATGCGCCTCCTCCTGCGGATCGTGCCCTGCCTGGTCCTCGCGACGCCCGTGCAGGCGCATGCGCCCGCCGCGCTCCGACCACGCGCATCCGGCCTGGAGCTGGAGCTTCGATCCCCTGGTGCTGGTGCCGGCGCTCACGCTTGCCCTGCTCTACGCGCTCGGGATCGCGCGGCTGTGGTCGCGCGCCGGCGTCGGCCGGGGCGTGCCGGCCTGGCGCGCCGCCGCCTGCCTGGCCGGCCTCGCCGCGCTGCTGCGGCGCGCTGGTGACGCCGCTCGATGCGGCGGCCGAGGTCTCGTTCGCGCTCCACATGACGCAGCACATGCTGCTGGTCGTGGTCGCGGCGCCGCTGCTGGCGCTCGGCAACGTCGGCGTGGTGATGCTGTCGGGGCTGCCGGGCGGGCTCCGGGCGCCGCTCGGGCGGGTGATCGCGTCACGACCGCTGCGGCGCCTGCGCGGCTGGCTGCTCGCGCTGCCGGTCACGACCGCCGTGCATGGCGTGGTGGTGTGGCTGTGGCACGCGCCCGCGCTCTACGAGGCGGCGCTCGCCGACCCGCTGGTGCACTACCTCGAGCACCTCACCATGCTCGGCAGCGGGGTCCTGTTCTGGTGGAGCGTGACCACCGCCTGGTGGCGCGCCCCGCTCGGCCACGGCGCCGGGGTCGGCGCGCTGTTCCTCACCATGCTGCACAGCGGGATGCTCGGGATCCTGATCACGCTGGCACCGGTGCCGCTCTACGCGAGCTACGCCACGGCGGCCCCCCTGGGCTCCCTGAGCCCGCTCGAGGACCAGCAGGTCGCGGGCATCGTCATGCTGGCCGGCGGCTTCGCCTACCTCGCGGCTGGCCTCGTCCTGCTGGCGAGCTGGCTCAACCCGGCCCCGGGCGCGCCGGACCGACGGGCCTGGTAGCGCGCTCTGGCGTCGCCAGATCGGTGGCGCTCCTTCACCGGCGAAACAACTGAAACGCAACTCCGGCCGCGCCGACGTCGAACCGAAACAGGCGTCCCCTATGAGGGTCGGCAGCGAGCGCTTCGACGCTCGTCACGATGCTCCAGCAAGGAGGCGCAGACATGATTACCTCACAGCTCTGTCGAAACTGGCTGCCACTGCTCCCCGGGGCCACGCTCTTGTGCCTCGCGGCGGGCGGCGGGCAGGCCGAAGCGGCGTGCGTCAACCCGCCGGTGATCGGCTGGCCCGAGGGCAAGATCGCGGCGGTGACCGCGCAGACCCCGGACCTGCTCGAGATCCAGTACCACGACCAGTGCAGCGGCGAGACCTCGACGCGGGTCTCGATCCAGCGGCAGGGCCATCCCTCGTCCGCGGTCATCAAGACCGAGGGCTTCAACCAGGGCGGCTGGCGCAAGGCCTCGCGCGCGGGGCTGATCGCCGATACGCCCTACCAGTTCCTGGTCGAGGTCAAGGGCAGCGACGGCGTCACCCGCTCGGTCAGCCGGACCGTCAATACGCTCAAGGATCCTGCCTGCCCGATGCGGGCGCCGGTCATCGGCCGCCCGGTCGCGGCGCCGCCGACGCGCCCGGACAACCCATTCGAGCCCGAGCCGCCGCCGCCCCCGAACCTGCCCACGGCCAAGAAGATCACCCAGGACAGCATCGAGATCGAGTACGACGACCTGTGCGCCGGGGAGCCCTTCACCCGGGTCCTGGTGCGCGCCCGGCGACGGCGGCGGCGAGTTCCAGCTGGTCAAGAGCGACCACTTCAACTCGAGCGGCTTCCGCAGCGCCACCGCGACCGGGCTCGCGCCGCGGACCGCCTACGAGGTCAAGGTCTCGGTGCTCGGCACCGACCACAAGCTGCGCGAGGCCGTGGCGACCTTCCACACCCATGCGGCCCCGATCCCGCCCAAGCCCCAGATCGCGGCGGTCGTGCTCGGCGACAGCTTCTCGTCCGGCGAGGGCGGGCGCTGGAGCGGCAACGGCGATCTCGTGCAGCGCAGCGCCGACCCGACGCTCGGCGGCACCGACCGCGCCGGCCACGTCGACCTCAAGTTCATCTACGAGGCCAAGTCGGTCGACAATCTCTGCCATCGCTCGACCGCGGCGCCGGTCACCTATCTGCGCGACCTGCGCTTCCAGGACCGCTTCGACCGGGTGTTCAACCTCGCCTGCTCCGGCGCGCGGGTGAAGAACCTGTGGCCGGCGAGCGAAGGCGGGGAGGCGTTCCGCGGCGAGGCGCCGCAGATCACGCAGCTCGGCCAGCTCGCGGCCCAGCACGACATCAAGCTGATCGTCGTCGGCATCGGCGGCAACGACATGGGCTTCTCCGACGTCATCAGGGGAGTGCGTGATGGCGTGGGTCACCAAGCACATGACGTTCGTCGAACTCGGCGAGCTGCATCGGCGCGCTCGAGAGCGACATGCTGCGCCGGATCGACGAGGTGCGGCCGAAGATCACGCGCACGATCGAGCTGATCCGCAAGGAGATGAGCGCGAGGAAGCGTACCGACTACCAGATCGTCCTGATGGGCTATCCGAACATCATCCCGGACTTCCACGGCTTCAAGTACGAGGCCGGCGACCGGCGGCTCAAGCGCTGCCCGTTCAACGGCGCCGACGCGCAGTGGATCGACGACCGGCTGCTTCCCGCGCTCAACGGCATGATGGCGAGCGCCGCGCGCGTGGCCGGGGTCAGCTTCGTCAGCCTCGAGAACGCGTTCGACGGCCACCGCCTGTGCCAGGGCGGCACCACGCGCCCGGTCAACCTGCGCTTCGTCACCGATCAGGAGGCGGAGTGGGTCCGCTTCATCGACTACGACACCAGCGCCAAGCTCGACTACCTCGCCAAGGTGGCGCTGTGGAAGCGGTTCTATACGCCTGGCATCGTGCTGGGCCCCAGCATCATCAAGGAGCTCAAGGAGGCCGACCAGGGCGACCTCCAGGAGTCGCTCCATCCGAACCACTTCGGCCAGCAGGCGGTCGGCACCTGCCTGCGCCAGTTCTGGAGCCAGTTCGGCGCCAAGGGCAGCACGCCCCAAAGCCTGACCTGCCGCAATGGCCCGAGCAGGCGGGCGACCGACATGGTGCTGCACGCTCTGCCGGCCCCGACGACGACGGCCCAGCTCGGCGCCGCCGCGGTCGAGTGAGCCGCACCGCGCGCCCGGCACGACATATCCTCCGGAGGGCCGCTTCGAGCGGCCCTCCTCTCCTTTACGGGGCGGCGGCTGAGACTTGACATCGTGCGCGCCGAGCGGCTTTTTAGAACGAAACGAGAACAAGGCCGCCCGCATGAATCCTTGGTCGTTCCGTGATCACCTGGTGTTCTCGATCGGCTTCGCGCTCTCGCGCAGCCGCGGGCTGCTCCGCCGCCTGCTGCGCGAGCATGCGCCGGACGAGGCCAGGCAGGAGCTCGCCGAGCGCGTGGTCAAGCACCTCGAGCGCTCGGGCTTCGAGCTCGACGAGGGCGCCAAGACGCTCCGCCAGCGCCCGCCCGTGCCGCCCCATTCCACGCCACGCTAGACGGACGGTGCGTGAGGGCATCCGCGCCGTTCGCCGGCCAAGTCCAGGCTGGCCTCCCTCGGCGAGCGCGCTATCATCGACGCGCCTGCTGGCCACGCCGGACCCGCTCACGTGACCCCAACCGCCCTGTTCCACCCGGCGGTCGCCGCCTGGTTCGAGAGCAGCTTCCGAGCGCCCACGGCGGCGCAGGCCGAGGCGTGGCCCGCGATCCAGGCCGGGCGGCACACCCTGATCGCGGCGCCGACCGGCTCCGGCAAGACGCTCGCCGCCTTCCTCGCCGCGATCGACGCGCTCCTGCGCCAGGGGCTCGCGGGCGGGCTGCGGGACGAAACGCAGGTCGTCTACGTCTCGCCGCTGAAGGCGCTCTCGAACGACATCCAGCGCAACCTGGAAGCGCCGCTCGCCGGGATCCGCGCGGCGTTGCGCGCCCAGGGCCTGCCGGAGGTCGAGATCCGCACCTGGGTGCGGACCGGCGACACGCCGCCGGCCGAGCGCGGGCGCATGGCCCGCACGCCGCCGCACATCGTGGTCACCACGCCTGAGTCGCTCTACATCCTGCTCGGCTCCGAGTCCGGGCCGCCGCATGCTCCAGACCACCCGGACCGTGATCGTCGACGAGATCCACGCGCTCGCGCCGAACAAGCGCGGCGCCCACCTCGCGCTCTCGCTCGAGCGCCTGGCCGCGCTCGCGGGCGAGCGGCTGCTGCGGATCGGCCTCTCGGCGACCCAGAAGCCGATCGAGGCGACCGCGCGCTTCCTGGTCGGGGCCGGCGCCGACGGCGCCCCGGGCGCGGACTGCACGATCATCGACACCGGCCACCGCCGGGCGCGCGACCTCGCCCTCGAGGTGCCCTCCGCGCCGCTCGAGGCGGTGATGTCGGGCGAGGTCTGGCAGGAGGTCTACGCGCGCCTGACCGAGCTGATCGAGGCCCATCGCACGACGCTCGTGTTCGTCAACACGCGCCGGCTCGCCGAGCGGGTGACCCGTCATCTGTCGGAGCGCCTGGGCGAGCGCCAGGTGGCCGCGCACCACGGCAGCCTCGCAAAGGAGCAGCGCCTGGACGCCGAGCAGCGGCTCAAGCGCGGCGAGCTGCGGGCGCTGGTCGCGACCGCCTCGCTCGAGCTCGGCATCGACATCGGCGAGGCCGACCTCGTCTGCCAGATCGGCTCGCCGCGCTCGATCGCGAGCTTCCTGCAGCGCGTCGGGCGCTCGGGCCATGCGGTCGACGGCCTGCCCAAGGGCCGCCTGTTCCCGCTCTCGCGCGACGAGCTGGTCGAGTGCGCAGCGCTGCTGGCGAGCGTCGGCCGCGGCGAGCTCGACCGGCTCAAGATCCCCGAGCAGCCGCTCGACGTCCTCGCCCAGCAGATCGTCGCCGAGGTCGCGGCGCGCGAATGGCAGGAGGACGAGCTCTACGCGCTGCTGCGGCGCGCCTGGCCGTATCGCGCGCTGGCGCGCGCCGACTTCGCCGCCATCCTCGCCATGCTGGCCGAAGGCTTCAGCACGCGGCGCGGCCGGCGCGGCGCGCTGCTCCACCACGACGCCGTGAACCACGCCCTGCGCGGCCGGCGCGGCGCGCGGCTGACCGCGCTGACCAACGCCGGCACGATCCCGGACAACGCCGAGTACCGGGTGGTGATGGAGCCCCAGGACCAGCTCATCGGCACCGTCAACGAGGACTTCGCGGTCGAGAGCATGGCCGGCGACGTGTTCCAGCTCGGCAACGCCTCCTATCGCGTGCTGCGCGTCGAGCGCGGCACGGTGCGGGTCGAGGACGCCCACGGTGCCTCGCCCAACATCCCCTTCTGGCTGGGCGAGGCGCCCGGCCGCAGCGACGAGCTGTCGGCGTCGGTGTCGCGGCTGCGCGCCGAGATCGCCGCCCGCCTCACGGCGGATCCGGCCGGCGGCTCGGCCCTGCGCTGGCTCACCGACGAGGTCGGCATCGACGAGCCGGCCGCCGCCCAGCTGGTCGAGTACCTGGCCGCGGCGCACGCGGCGCTGGGCTGCCTGCCGACCCAGGACAGGGTCGTGCTCGAGCGCTTCTTCGATGCGGTCGGCGGCATGCAGCTGGTGATCCATTCGCCCTTCGGCAGCCGCATCAACCGCGCCTGGGGGCTGGCGCTGCGCAAGCGCTTCTGCCGCAAGTTCAACTTCGAGCTGCAGGCCGCGGCGACCGAGGACAACATCGTGCTCTCGCTCACCACCGCGCACAGCTTCGAGCTCGCCGAGGTCGCGCGCTACCTGCATTCGGCGAGCGTCCGGCCGCTGCTGGTCCAGGCGCTGCTGGATGCGCCGATGTTCGTCGCGCGCTGGCGCTGGGTCGCGGGCGTGGCGCTGGCACTGCCGCGCTTCCGCGGCGGCCGCAAGGTCGCGCCGCAGCTCGCGCGCATGGACGCCGAGGACCTGGTCGCCGCGATCTTCCCCGACCAGCTCGCCTGCGCCGAGAACCTGGCCGGCGAGCGCGAGGTCCCCGACCACCCCCTGGTCCGCCAGACGATCGCCGACTGCCTCAGCGAGGCGATGGACATCGAGGGCCTCGAGCGGCTGCTGGCGCGGCTCGAGGCCGGCGCCATCGAGGTCGTCGCGCGCGACCTGACCGAGCCGTCGCCGCTCGCGCTCGAGGTGCTCTCGGCCCGGCCCTACGCCTATCTCGACGACGCGCCCCTGGAGGAGCGCCGCACCCAGGCGGTGATGGCGCGCCGCTGGCTGGCGCCGGAGGAGGCGTCCGAGCTGGGCCGCCTCGATCCCGAGGCGATCGCGCGGGTGCGGGCCGAGGCCTGGCCCGAGGCCGCGAACGCCGACGAGCTGCACGACGCGCTGGTCTGGCTCGGCTTTCTCACCCTGGAGGAGGCGCAGGCGGCGCCGGGCTGGAGCGAGTGGCTGCATAGCGCTCGCGGCCGAGCGGCGCGTGGCGCGCCTTTCGACCTCCGGGGCGACGCTCTGGATCCCCGCCGAGCGGCTGCCGCAGTTCCGGACGCTCTGGCCCGCAGCGCGGCTCGAGCCCGCGATCGCCGCCCCGGCCGCCTACCAGGGGCGGGACTGGTCGCCGGAGGACGCCCTGGTCGAGATCCTGCGCGGCCGGCTCGAGGGGCTGGGGCCGGTGGCTGAGAGCGCGCTCGCGGCGCCGCTCGGGCTCGGGCCGCAGGAGGTCGCGGCCGCGCTCGCGGCGCTCGAGGCCGAAGGCTTCGCGCTGCGCGGGCGCTTCACGCCGGCGGCAGCGGCCGAGGAATGGTGCGAGCGCCGGCTGCTCGCCCGGATCCACCACTACACCGTCAAGCGTCTGCGCGCCGAGGTCGAGCCGGTCGCCGCGCGCGACTTCCTGCGCTTCCTCATCGGCTGGCAGCGGGTCGCGGCGGACGCGCGCATGCAGGGGCCCGACGCGGTCGAGGTGATCGTCGCCCAGCTCGAAGGCTTCGAGGCGCCGGCCGGCGCCTGGGAGACCGAGATCCTGCCGGCGCGCATCGCCGGGTACGAGCCGAGCTGGCTCGACGACCAGTGCCTCGCCGGGCGGATCGCCTGGGCGCGCCTCAAGCCGCGCCAGCGCCGCCCGAACGGCGGCGAGCGCGCCGTGGCGCCGGTGCGCACCACCCCGATCACCCTGGTCGCGCGCCGTCATGCCCGCCACTGGGCGGCGCTCGCGAGCGCGGCGGAGGAGGTCCGCCCCAGCCCGCGCGCGCAGGCGGTCGCCGGCTGGATCCGCGAGCATGGCGCGTCGTTCTTCGACGAGCTGGTCGAGGGCGCGGGCCTGCTGCGCTCACAGGTCGAGGAGGCGCTGGCCGAGCTGGTGGCGCACGGCCTCGTCACCTCGGACAGCTTCGCCGGCCTGCGCGCGCTGCTGGTGCCCTCGGAGCGCCGCAAGCCCGGCGCCCTCGGGCGGCGCCGCCGCCGCAGCATCGGCTTCGGGATGGAGGACGCCGGGCGCTGGGCGCTCGCCTACCCGGCGCGGCCCGCGCCGCCCGGCGCGCAGCTCACGCCCGAGGCGGTCGAGCACGTCGCGCGCCGCCTGCTGCTGCGCTACGGCGTGGTGTTCTGGCGCCTGCTCGAGCGCGAGGCCGACTGGCTGCCGCCGTGGCGCGATCTCTTGCGCGTCTACCGCCGGCTCGAGGCGCGCGGCGAGATCCGCGGCGGGCGCTTCGTCGCGGGCTTCGCCGGCGAGCAGTTCGCGCTGCCCGATGCGGTCGGCGCGCTGCGCGAGGCCCGGCGCAGGCCCGCCTCCGAGGCCTGGGTCTCGCTGTCCGCCGCCGACCCGCTCAACCTCGTCGGCATCCTGACCCCCGGGCCCAGGCTCCCGGCGCACACCGGCAACCGCCTGCTCTACCGGAACGGCCTGCCGGTCGCGCTGCTCGCCGCCGCCGAGGTCCACCTCCTCGAGCCCCTCGACCCCACCACCCAATGGCAGGCCCGCAAGGCCCTGCTGCGCAGCCCCACGCCGACTCCGCTGGTCGACTTGGCCTGAGACTCGGGTCCGCCGGCGGGATCTCCGTTCCCCATGGAGAAATAGAAGATTCATATGTCGGTGTTCGTACCCTCTTCACCGAGGAGATCCCAAATGCGGGGGTGCTGTTAGCGGAGATCCTGCTCCGGGTTGACGGCTTGCGAGGACCGCCCGCGGTTGGGAGCCGCGCATAATCGGCCGGGGCTGAGGGAAGAGCTAGCTGTCGTTTCCACGAATGTTGTTCAGGTCATCACGCATGGGTCCCTCCTGGTTGAGGTTGACCGATCCGGCGGACCGGCTTGGGGGCGCTCCCGCCAGACCACCGCTATACGCGCATTCGGATTGACAATAGTACCGTAAAAGGAGCACCGTGCTGCGTGCCGACCGAGCCCGCCTGGGGAATATCGGTTGAATAATTTGCAGCAGCTTACCGCTGTGGAATATCCTCGGCGGTCTCACAGGGCTTTCGATGTTTTAGGAGGATGAGCCGTGCCCCTTTCATCCGAACACAAAGACGCATTACGCCAGCATAAACTTATCAATGAATGGACAAGGCAGTACCCCCAGCACTCCCACGAGATCACGGCGGCGCTCGACAGACTGGCTGGGGATGCGAACGTAAATACCAATAGACCAGGGCTTGCTAGGTATAGACCACCTTGCCGATGCGATCTGTAACGGCATAAAGATATTCGTGAGCTATAAGCTCGGTCATGGTGATGCCGCCCAAGCACTTTTGGAGCCATTCTTGTTGTTCGGCAATGGACGGATTCTATTCGATCGCGACCGCGGTTTCCCTTTCCTTTGCGAGCAAGCGGGGATGCAAGGGAGAGAATACATGAATGAGATCCGGTCAACTCTTGACCAGACGCATTGGTTCTTCTTACTTCTTCCGGACGCAATCATTGATCGCAGCTGGACGATGTTCGAGGCTGGTTTCTTCCGCCGGGCAATGCGCCCAGGGGACAGGCTCTTTTGTATTCTTCACCCGACGATAACGCCGGCAGGGCCACTCGAGGGATTTGAAAGGACATCCGCGGATACCGAAAAGATCCTACAGCTATTTAAGAGTTTGTTATGCACAAAGGGTGCTGTCCCTGGCATGGACATCATCAATTCTGCACTCACGGATGCCCACCTAAAAACCTTTGCTAACAATCTCGTTGAAAAAATTAGACCAAGTTATAAATTGGTTCGCCGCTTCTATGTCAATTATGTTGACCTTAAACTTGACCAGGATAAACCGATCAGGGATAAGGCTGATCTTTTGGCTACTCAGGCAACCGCCGGTCTCAACCTCGACCGCATGTTTCTAGCCGGGGCTGAGCTTGAAAAGCCGACCCAGGACGAGACAGATGCAGAAGCGGGCAGCCGGGATGGGATCACTTTCGGCGAAATCCTGGGCGGTGATGCGCGCGGGCCGGAACAGGACGAGTGGCTGGATGATCTCGCCAAGACGATCGAGGCCGTGTTCGATGGACGGGAACCGGAGTCCGTCGAGGCTGTATTCCAGGCGGCAGACGCCCGGCAATACCGGCCCGTTCTGCACACCGTCCGTCGCTACAAGCACAACGATGCCCTAGTTGCGGCGCATGTCGCTTTCCAGGAGGTGCTGACGGGTCCGCTGCCACGGGCTCCAAGAGAGCTAGATGCACTGGCGACGGCGCTGCGATTAGGCTACCGCTTTCGTTGGGAAATCCTCGAGGAGTTTCGCAACATTGCGAACAGGCAAGAGGTTAGGCGGATGCACCGCATTTTGCGGAGAATGGAGCGTGAATCTCGACAGCGGAATCTGGACCAGCCTCGCACTATGACTCCTAATGAATTCAATGACCTTCCTTTGGTTCAGTGCGTTTGAAGGGGATGACCGAGAAAGCATCATAAAGATCTATTTAGAATGGCAGAGATATCGAAGCCGAGAACGAAATGGGCTGCTCGATCTGGCGTTTGAGGCCGAGGACCCCAATAGGGTTGCGGCATGCCTCGCACCGATGACGGTGCTCAATTCGCAGTTCATGCGGATCGGAGCGCGACGCTACGCAGAACTCGTGGAAAGCCACTGGGGCTGAAACGCTGGCGTCCCCTAGGGGACTCGAACCCCTGTTTTCGCCGTGAGAGAGGGGTAAAGTGGACCTCTGCGGACATCCGTGGATGGCGCCATTCAGCAAGATCACTCGGAATTTCGTTCTCGACTGTCCACCGTTGTCCGGGTAGATATATTGGGTAAGTTTTGGGGAAGCGCCTCGAAACGACCGCGGCCCGCGATGCGCATCGACGCCCCGGTGGTGCCGCCCGGAGCACCGGCCGCGGTGCCGATGCAAGTCCGGCCGCCGATGGCCGGTTCAGTGACGATGCGCCGTCGTCGCATCACCGAACCTCGGAGCAATCGACCCATGGCTAGGACGGTCGCCGACCGCAACCTCGGGACCCGAGAGGCGCGCCGGCGCCTCGCCGCTCGGCGCAAGCCCTATTGGCGCGCGATCGAGCGCGCCTCCACGTCGGCTACTACAAGGGCGCCGCGGCGGGCGCTGGATGCCCGGCGCTATTGCGGCGCGAGGGCGCTACCAGGAGAACGTGGTCGGGACGGCGGACGACATGCTCGACGCCGACGGGCGGGCCATCCTGGACTTCGACCAGGCGCAGGCCGGCGCGCGCGAGTGGTTCCACGCCGAGGTGAGGCGGGCGGCCGGGGAGGTGCCCGACGCCGGCCCTTTCACGGTCGCCGAGGCGCTGGACGCCTACCTCGAGTGGTATCGCGCTGCACCGCAAGGCGCTGGGCGCGACCCGAGCGCGATCGGGCGCACATCCGGCCGGCGCTCGGCGAGCTCGAGGCCGGCAAAGCTCGACGACGGCGACGATCCGCCGCTGGCATGAGCAGCTGGCCGGGCAGCCGGCGCGGGTGCGGACCCGGCGCGGCGAAGCCGCCACGTCACCGCGAGGCGCCGGGCGACCCAGAGGCGCAGCGGGCGCGCCGGAGCACCGCCAACCGCGTACTGACGGTCCTGAAGGCCGCGCTGAACCACGTCTGGGCGCACCGCCGAAGGTCATGAAGCAGCGGTCGCGGCTTCGACCCGGAGGCGTGGCGCAAGGTCAAGCCGTACCGCGGGGCCGACGCTGCGCGCGTGCGCTATCTGCAAGCGGACGAGTGCCGGCGCCTGCTGAACGCCTGCCCGCCCGACTTCCGCGCGCTGGTGCGCGGCGCGCTCGCGACCGGCTGCCGCTACGGCGAGCTGTGCCGGGCTCGAGGTCGGCGACTTCAACCGCGACGCCGGCACGCTGCTGGTGCGCGAGAGCAAGAGCGGCAAGCCCGGCACGTGCCGCTCGATGACGAGGCGGCGGCGTTCTTCAGGCGATCACCGCCGGCCGGCCGGGTGACGAGCGGATCTTTCGCCGGGCGGACGGCGGCGCCTGGGGCAAGTCGCACCAGGCCCGGCCGCTGCTCGCGGCATGCCGGGCCGCCAGGATCGAGCCGGCCGCCAACTTCCACTGCCTGCGCCACACCTGGGCCAGCCACCGGGTCATGACGGGCGCGCCGCTGATGGTGGTCGCGCAGGTGCTCGGCCACGCCGACACCCGGATGGTCGAGAAGCACTACGGCCACTTGGCGCCGAGCTACATCCGCGACACCGTGCGCGCGACGGCGATGGACCTCGGGGCGCACGAGACCAACGTCGCCCCGCTGCGCCCGGCCGCGGATCAGCGACGATGCGCCGCCGTGACCCCGACGAGGCGCGGCGCATGACCGCCCGCCCAATGACCCCGGCGAGCTAGTCGCAGCCGGCGGCTATGCGCGCTCGCCGAGATCTTCGGCCCAGAGATGGTCGCGAGGCTGCGTCGACCTCGAGCGCGACATGGCCGACCTGCTCGCGCGCGAGCTGCCGGCTGCGGACGCCGACCAGCGCGCTTGGTGGGCGGGGCAGCTGGCGCACGTGGTCGCCATCGACGAAACTTGGTTCTCAGCGCTCATGCAGCCGCGGCCGGGAAAGGTGGCGAAGGCGCTGGACGACGTCCACAAGGCCGCTCGGGCTTTGCTGAAGGCCCTGGATGAGCTGCCGCCGGCCGGGTGTTCGGGACGCACATGCGGCTGCTTGAGGTCGACCTGCCGGGGCCAGCGGCTCGGCAGGCCCTGAGCCGGGAGCTCGTTTATCGGACTTCTGGCACGGTCGACGCGGGGCTGAACTCGCGCAAGGCCGCGGTCGCCGAACTCGCTCGGGCCGTGGCCGAGACCAGGGACGGCATCCGCGCGGCCGGTGGCGGCAAGCATCGGGCGGACCGGCTGGTCCGCCACGCGGCCGACGCATTCGAGGACCTGACCGGCGAGGCGGTGCCGGTCAGCGGCACGGGCGAGGGCCGCTATCCTCGCCTGGTCGCCGCGGTCCTGGAGAGGGCGGGATCTGCACGATGTGTCGGCGCCGGACGCCGCGCGCCGGGAGGCCAAGCGCCGGCGCGATGCTGCGCCGCACAGTGGCGAGAATGCTCGAGATCGCGCGAAAGTCTCCACCGGACCGCGTGCGAAATCTGAAATATATGGATGCCCTCGGCCTATCGCGGACAAGTGAGGGCACCCATGGTCAAGAAGCAGCCGAAACGCCGCGAGCCGCCCGAGCCGCTCGCGTATTCAGTGCCCGACGCAGCGCGCGCCGCCGGGCTCGGCCGGTCGACCCTGTACGAGCTGATGGCGAACGGGCAGCTGGCCTACGTCAAGGTCAGGGCGCGCCGGCTGATCACGCGCCAAGCGCTCGAGGCGCTGCTCGAGCACAATCGAGCGGCGGCCTGACGTGCGAGCGCCCCGCCCGGGCATGGGCGAGGCGCGGCAGCGGCGTACGTAGACGACGGACCCTCGCAACGTAGCGCGCCGCGCAGCTCCCTGCCAAGCCGTTGCCGCCCAACCAGAGCGGCAACCGGCACCGTCGAGCCCAGCGGTTCCGACGCTCGGAGAGCGCGCGCTGCCGTTCGTGGTCGCACGCGACGTGGAGCGCATGCTGGAGCGCGGCGCCCCGCCGCCCCGCCGGCGGAGGGGGCGGCCATGACCGCCCGCGACGACTACCCAAGCCACGAGCAGACGTTCGCGGCCGCCGACAGCAGGATCGAGCTGGCGCAGCAGCTGTTGGCACGGGCCGAGCCGGTCGTCGAGGGCGACGCCGCCTGGCTGTACCTCACCAAGACCCGCCGCCTGCCGGCCGACGCGGTGCGCGCCGCGCTGCCCGAGCTCAGCGCTGATCACACCCCTGATCGAGGGCCGCGCAGCGTCCGACTACGGCGTGGCCTCGCTGCTGCGCGACCGGGATGGTGAGATCAGCGGCCTGCAGCTGACCTTCGTCGACGTGACGGGCGCGCCGAGCGCCAAGGCGCCGAAGAGGCAGACCTATGCCTTGCGCGAGCACGGGGTGCGCGATGGCACCTTCCGTGCCGGAGGAGGCCCGGGCGACGTCGCCTACATCTGCGAGGGCTACCTGGAGAAGCCGCTCGCAGTCGCGGCGCTCGGGATCGGGCCGGTCTACGGCGCGGGCGGCCGAGCGATCCTTGGCTGTGCTCCGCCGCCCGAGCCCGAGGTGGTGCTCGTCACCGATCGTCGGCCCGACGACAAGGTGGTCGACCTCAAAACGGGGCTGACTGCCGCCGACCTCCACGATCGCGACTACAAGCGTGCGGCGGACCTTCTCCTGCTAGCCGGCAAGGCCGTGTCGGTCACGCCCGACCCGCCGCTCTGCGCCCACGGATGCAAGGATGCGGACGACGTCCTGGTCAAGCACGGCGCGATCCTGCTTGAGGAGTGGATCAGGCGGGCGCAGCCGGTCGACAGCCTGAGCCTGGACGGCGAGGCGCGGCGGATCGCCCGCATCGCCGACCCGCTGGAGCGCGACCGGGAGACGACCGCGGCGGCGAAACGGCTCAAGGTCCGGGTCGGCGTGCTGCGCGAGGCGGTGCGCCGATACCATGATGGTGGGGCCGACCGGCCCGCCGAGGACCTGGCGCCCGGCTCAGCGATGGTGTTCGAGGATCTGGCCCCGGCGGCTGAGCGCCAGGACGGCGCCCGGCTGCTCGACGACGTGGCCGACGCTATCCGACGGCATGCCTTCCTGGACCAGGGTGACCGGGTGAAGTGCGTGCTCTGGACGGTTCACGGGCACCGACGCTTCCTCGGCAACACGACGGTGCTGCCGCGGCTCGTGATCACCGCCGCCTCCCCGGACAGCGGCAAGAGCACGCTGGCGGTCACGATCCAATGCCTCTCGGACATCGCCGAGCACATGGTGAGCCCGACGCCGGCGAACATCTTCAGGACGATCGAGGCGCTCAACTGCGCGTGCCTGCTCGACGAGGCGGACGCCTGGTATCCGCGGAACGAGGCCCTGCGGGAGATCGTCAACGCCGGCTTCACGGTCGAGGGCGCGACCGTCCTCCGGGTCGAGGATGTCGGCCGCGGCGCGAAGCGAGTGCTCGAGCCTCGGCGGTTCTCGGTGTTCGCCCCGATCGCCGTCATCGGCAACAACCTCGAGCGGGTTCTCGCGTGGACGATCCTGTCCCGCGCCCTGATCGTGCGGATGCGCCCGGCCCGCGTGCGGGAGGTCGCCGAAGACATCTTCGGCAACCGAGAGGCGGTCGCCCGGCTGCGCATCCTGGCGGGGCGGATCAAGCGGTGGGTTGCCGATAGCGAGCTGGCGCTCTCGGTCGCCACCCCGGCAATGCCGGAGGGCGTGATCAACCGTCTGAGGCTGACCTGGCGGCCGATGCTCGCGATTGCCGACAGCGCTGGCGGGAACTGGCCGAGGCTGGCGCGCGAGGCACTCGCGGCCGATCTGGCGCGGGAACGCGATCCGGGCCTCGGCGAGCAGCTGCTGCTCGATATCCGCGATGCCATCGTGGCCCATGGCCGGATGGTCGGTGATCGGCTGGCCATGCACACCGGCGCCATCATCGAGCAGCTGCTCCAGCTGGAGCTGCGGACCTGGAGCGTGTTCGGCAAGGCGCGGCAGAATATCCGGGACACGGACATCGCCCGACTGCTCTCGCCCTACGAGGTCCGGCCTGAGCAGATCAAGATCGGGAAGCTCAACCGCAGGGGGTACCAGCTGCCGGCCATCGAAGCAGCTATCGCCCGCTACGTGCCCCCCAACCATTGCACTTCAGACCCTATACACTCCGACAGCCGCTACCCCGCTACCGAGGCGGTCTAAGCCCAGTGATCCTGCGGACTTCGACGGTAGTGGGGGCGATGCTACCTCGCCGCTACACCCCTCCAGCCCGCTACCTGGCGGGGGTATTTCCAACGAAATTCCGGGGGAGGTAGCTGCTACCTCAGAAGTAGGTGCTTCCTCTTTTCTCGGTGAGGATCAATCAGGTAGCGGGGTAGCGGCTCAGGGACCTATCACGACTCAAGAGCACATAGCGGGTAACGGCGCCGATCCCGAGCCCCCTGCCGAGCTCTCAACCATAACGTGCGCGTCCTGCGGGTGCCGAGTTCCCGCGGCCACCCCGCGGTCGCCCGCCGAAGCGTTGCCCGGCGTGCCGCGGCCTCAAGCCCGAGGCGCTCGATCCGGGGGTGGTGTGGTCATGACGGGCCGCCCGACAAGCCAGCCAGCTTCCGACAGCGGGGGTCGGCTGTCGGCTCGACGGCGGCCGACGGCGGTCCCTGAGGTAGCCTCACCGGGGATCGCCGCCCGCCTACGCCGGACATGCAAAGATCCGCTCGGCACCCTGATCGCCGCCGTCTGCGAGGCGGGCGTGAGGTTCCGGATCAGCGGCGCCGACTTGGTGGTTGACGGCGCTCGTCGCCTGCCGCCGGCCGACCTGGCGCTGCTCCAGGGCCACATCGACTTGATCCGCGAGCGGCTGGCGCCGCCGGCGCATGACGACGATCTGCTCGGGCGGCTGGGCGTCGAGCTCGAGCTGATCACGGACGCGACCCGCGCCCGGGAGGTGGTCGACGGCCTGCCGGCTACGGTCGGCTTCGACGTTGAGACCGCGCCCTTGCCCGAGCACGCACCCCCGCCCGCCTGGCTGGCGATCACGAAGGCCGGTCGCCTGGCGAAGCGGCAGCCCGCATCCAAGGACGAGACCGGTCTTGACCCGCACCGCGCCCGGCCGCGGCTGGCCCAGATCTACGATCCGCGAGCCGAGGTGGTCTACGTGATCGATCTGCGGGTGGTCCCGCTCGAGGCGCTCGGAGAGCTGTGGTCGCGCCGGCTCGTGATCCACAACGCCGCGTTCGAGATCGTCATGTTGCACGGCCGGCCGCGTGATGTGGTCGACAGCATGCAGCTGGCCGGGCTGCTGTACGGTACCGAGCGGGGCGCCCGTCGGCTGGCCAACGTCGCCGAGGCGGCGCTCGGCCTCGAGGTCCCGAAGGACCTGCAGGCGAGCGACTGGTCGGCCGCCAGGCTATCCGGCGCGCAGCTGGCGTATGCTGCGCTCGACGCCGTGGTCGCGCACCGGGCCGCCCGGGCGATGTTTCGGGATCTCGAGCCGGATGCCCGGCCAGCCTTCGCTGCCCAGAACGCCGCCGTCCCGGTGATCGCCAGGATGCGCCTCGCCGGCCTGCCCTTCGACCCGGCGATCCATCTCGAGACGGTCGCGGGCTGGGAACGTGATCAGGCTGAGGCCCGAGCTGCGTTCGTCGCGGCGGCCGGCGAGGAGGTGCCGCCCCAGGGCCCGAAGCGGAGCGCTTGGCTGGAGCGGCGGCTTGCCGACCTCGGTGCGGACGAGCTCCGCTGGTGGCCGCGCACTGAGGCCGGCACCCTGAAGACGGGCGCCGAGCACCTGAAGAGGCTAGCCTGGTGCGAGTGGGTGCGCCCGCTGATCGCCGTGGCCCGCGCCGACCAGCGCCTGAGCAGCTTCGGCCGGAAGCTCGTCGCGGCGATCAGCCCGGTGACCAGCCGCCTCCACGGCGACCTCATCCCATGCGCGCAGAAGAGCGGTCGGACGTCATGCTCGGCGCCCAACCTGCTGGGCCTGCCGCCGGAGGCGCGGCGCGCCGTGATCGCCCCGTCTGGCAGGATGCTCGTGGTCGCTGACCTGAGCCAGATCGAGCTCCGTGTCGCGGCCGAGCTGAGCGGCGACCCGGCCATGCGCCAAGCCTTCCGTGACGGTCGGGACCTCCACCGGGTGACCGCGAGCGCAATCACGGGCGCGGCCGAAGAAGATGTGACGCCGGAGCAGCGCAAGGCCGCCAAGCCGGTCAATTTCGGCGTCCTGTACGGCCAGGGCGCCAGAGGCCTGCGGGCGACGGCCTGGTCCGACTACGGGCTCGACATGTCGCTCGCCGAGGCCGAGCGCGCCCGGGCTGCGCTGCGCGCCCGGTACCCGACGCTGATCGCCTGGCAGCGACGCACGGTCGACCGGGCCAACGCGGCCGGCGTGCTGCGCTCCGTGCTCGGTCGGCCGCTGCGGGCCGAGTGGGAGCCAGGCGGGCAGATCCGCTACACGCTGGCCTGCAACTACCCCATCCAATCCTCGGCCGCCGACGTGCTGCTGGTCGCGATGGCGAAGGCCGGCATCGATGCTCGAGGGCATCGACGCCGCGATCATCCTCCAGGTCCATGACGAGCTGGTGGTCGAAGCGGCCGAACAGGACGCCCCGACCGCCCGCGACCGGCTGGTCGAAGCCATGACCGAGGCATTCCTCGAGGTGTTCCC
>CAVWCE010000039.1:0-52257 GCA_963753275.1 uncultured Alphaproteobacteria bacterium
GCGGCTTCTGGCCTCGCTCGCGCTGAGCACGATCGGCGGCATCGGCCTGTGGTCGGTGGTCGTGGCGCTGCCCGCGATCGAGGCCGAGTTCGGCGTCGACCGCGGCGGCGCGTCCTTGCCCTACGCCGCGACCATGCTGGGCTTCGCCGTCGGCGGCGTCCTGATGGGGCGGCTCGCCGACCGCTTCGGCATCATGGTGCCGGTGGTCCTCGGCACGGCTATGCTCGGTATCGGCTACGTCGCCGCGGCGCAGGCGAGCGAGCTCTGGCAGTTCATCCTCGCCCAGGCGCTCCTGATCGGCATGCTCGGGAGCTCGGCGACCTTCGGCCCGCTCGTGGCCGACTTTCGCTCTGGTTCCAGCGGCGGCGCGGCATCGCGGTGGCGGTGGTCGCGAGCGGCAACTATCTCGCCGGCACATCTGGCCGTCGGTCCTGCAGCACGCCATCGACGGCGTCGGCTGGCGCCAGGCGCACCTTTGGATCGGCGCGTTCTGCGTGTCACGATGCTGCCCTGAGCGCTCGCGCTGCGCGGCGCGCGCCGCTCGAGGCGCGGCGGCTCGGTCGGCGCGCGCGAGATCGCGGGCGGCCTGCGGATGTCGCCCTCCCGGTCCAGGCGCTCCTGGTGCTCGCCGGGCTCGCCTGCTGCATCGCGATGTCGATGCCGCAGGTCCACATCGTGGCCTACTGCGGCGACCTCGGCTACGGCCCGGCGCGCGGCGCCGAGATGCTGTCGCTGATGCTCGGCACGGGCGTCGTCAGCCGCCTCGCCTCGGCCTGATCGCCGACCGCATCGGCGGCCTCGGCACGCTGATCCTTGGCTCCACGCTCCAGTGCCTGGCGCTCCTGTTCTAGCTGCCGTTCGACGGCCTCGCCTCGCTCTACGTCGTCTCGGCGCTGTTCGGCTCTCCCAGGGCGGCATCGTGCCGAGCTACGCGCTGATCGTGCGCGACTATTTCCGGCGCGCGAGGCGGCGCACGCGTCAGCCTCGTGCTGATGGCGACCGTGTCGGCATGGCCGCCGGCGGCTGGATGTCGGGCGCGATCTACGACCTCACCGGCTCCTACCAGACGGCCTTCCTCAACGGCATCGCCTGGAACCTGCTCAACATGTCGATCGCGTTCTGGCTGCTGCTGGCGCGCCCCCGCCCTCGCACCGCGCCCGCCTGAGATCGAAAGTTCAACCTTCACGGATGCTAGAAGTCGTCCATTGGGGTGATAGAAGAAGAACGTGGAATATGTCGCCGAACGGTTTGATAGAAAGAAGGGCTCGATCGCTCTAGTTACACTGATCGACAACTTTGCTCCACTACGCTGCGCTCCGGGATTCCTTTACGGAGCGGAGCGGGGCATTGGCCAAAGTCGTCCCCTTCAAGAATTGGCGGCGCTGCCAGGCCCTGGATACGGCGCCGGCGGGGGCGGCTCGCGGACGCGCCCTGGCCGCCGCTCGCGGCCCTGGTCGGGGTCGCGGGCGCTCTTGTGGGTCGGGGCGGCGCTGTTATCCGACCGGCAGCATTGAGCGCACCAGCTGAGTGGCCTGGTTGGAAATGGCACCTCCGCAACCGGCGACAGCGGCAGCTTCGTGCTGTGCGCTGGGGCGAGCCGGCCGAACTGCGTGGTCGACGGCGACACGATCCGCTACGGCGGGGTCAAGATCCGGCTCGCGGACATCGATGCGCCCGAGGTCTTCAGCCCCAAGTGCGCGTCCGAGGCGGCGCGCGGCAAGCGCGCGACCCAGCGGCTCCTCGAGCTGATGAACGCCGGGCCGTTCCAGCTGGTCAGCGGCGGCCGCGAAGAGGACCGCTACGGCCGCAAGCTCCGGACCATCGAGCGCGCCGGCCGCTCGCTCGGCGCGACGCTGGTCGCCGAGGGCCTGGCGCGCCCGTGGGACGGCGCGCGGCGCAGCTGGTGCGGCTGACGTGGCCGGCCATCGTCCGGGTCGACGCAACCGGCAAGGCAGCACCTGCGTGCCTCATCCTGGTGACGCCGAACCGCCGGCCACGACGCACGGCCCGCCCGGGCCCCTTGCGGCGCGGCGCGAACGCCGACCGGGTCGGGTTCGTTCGGATCGGGGACGCCCAGGGTGCGGCAGGCTTCGACCGCGTCGGGCCGGGTCGGACGGCGGCCGCTCGGGTTCGTTCGGACGCGGTCTCGGCGCGGGCTCGCTCGGGTTGCGGCGCGGCGTGGGGTGGTCCGGCGTCGGGCGGGCCGAGGTCCGGGCCGGCGACGTGGGGGCGGGCCGATCGGGTTGGGAAGGGCGGCTTGCCGTCAGTTCGGCGGTGGCCGCCTGCCCGGCCTGGAGCGCCTTGAGGGCGCGCAGGCAGCGGGTGAGCTCGGCGAGCGCCGTGCCGCGGTAGCGCAGGAGCGTCGGGAAGGCGCGGGCGCCGTGGCCGTCGCGGGTCAGGACGCGGCCGAGATCGGGCTCGCCGCGCTGGTCGGCGAGCAGCTCGGCCTCGATCCGGTCGGCGCGCGCGAGGCGCCAGGCGGCGACCGCGACGCGCTGCGCGAGCACGGCCTGGAGCGCGCCCGCGGGCGCCAGCTCCTCGAGCAGGGCCGCCTCGAGGGCCCGGAACCCGGCGCCGTCCTCGTCCGCCAGCACGACGAACCGCTGCGCCCGCAGGCCGTGCTTGAGCGCATTTTGCGCCGAGCGCGCCTTGCCGTCGGGCGTCCTCGGCCCGCGCGACATGGCGCCGTTGCGGCGGCTGGCCTCGGCGCGCGCAGCGCTCGTGGGGACGGCCGCGCAGAGCGCGGCGCCGACACTGGACATGGCGGGTTTCCTCGGTGGCTGGTGAATGGGCGGGGGCGGACGGAAGAGCGCGAGCCAGAACGGTCATTCTACGCGGTCATAGGAATAATGTCTATAGCCGCTGTTGAGCCTAGGCTTAGATGCCGAGCCTTGCTGGCACGCCCGCACGGCGGATCACATCAGCGATGTGGCTGGTAAGGCCGACTTCACCTAGCAGAAGAAGGCCCGCACCGGGTTCGAGCAACGTTATCGTCTGTCTCAACTGTTCCAAGCCGGGCTCGACAGCAAAGGGAATCCAGCGATCCGCCTCGCCGGGCACGATGAGACTTGCGGTGCTCTGGGTTGCCCCGCGGTGTAGCTGAAGCACCCACACGACCGTCCCGTCGAACACCCACGCAAAGCGGACAGGTCCTAGCAAGTCCAGGCGGCGCTGGTCGCGGCCGGCCGGCTCGACTAGACTGCCGCGACAGCTCCCGGCACGGCGGCGCGGATGATCAGGCGGACGGTCGGCAAGGCATGGGCGCCGGCGTTGCTGCTGGCGGCGCTGATCGCCCTCGCGAGCTACGGCCCGGGTGCCTGGACCGCGCTGGCCGGCGCGGGCGCGCCCGGGCGCGAGACCCTGTTCGACTACGTCCTTCCGATCGGGATCTGGCTCGCCGGGGCCTGGTGCGTCAGCCGGCTCGTCGACGGCCTGCTCTGGGACCAGGTCGCCAGGACCGGGCTCGGCCGGGCGGTGCCGCGGCTGCTGCGCGACGCGCTCACGCTGATCATCTTCCTCGCGGCGCTGGGCGGCATCCTGGCCGACGTGTTCGGCCGCTCGCTGACCGGCTTCTTCGCCGCCTCGAGCGTGATGGCGCTGGTCATGGGCCTCGCGCTGCGCAACGTCATCCTCGACATCTTCACCGGGCTCGCGATCAACCTCGACCGCTCCTACCAGATCGACGACTGGGTCGAGGTCCACCACCGCGACTTCAAGGAGCCGGTGGTCGGGCGGGTGGTCGACATCAACTGGCGCACCACCCGGATCGAGCGCGAGGACGCCAAGCAGGTCGTCATCCCCAACAACCTGATGAGCACGACGATGACGACCAACTACTCGAAGCCCGACCGGCTGTCGCGCTTCGAGATCACCATCCCGCTCGAGGTCGGCGTGCCGACCGAGCGCGCGCTGCGCCTGCTGCTGAGCGGCGCGATCGACTCGGTCGGCGCCAACGGCCCGGTCGCGCAGCCCGCGCCGAGCGTGCTGCTGGGCGAGGTCAGCGAGCGCGGCATCGAGTACAAGGTGCGCTACTGGCTGCGGATGGGGCAGGTGCCGCCCAACATGGCGCGCAGCACGGTGCTGCGCTCGGTCCTGGAGCATCTGACGACGGCGGGCCTCGAGCCCGCCTACCCGAAGGAGGACGTCTACCACGCGCGCATGCCGGCGCGGGTGCGCGCCTACGACGTGCCCGAGTCGCGCGTCGCGCTGCTGGCGAAGGTCGATCTGCTCGCGGACACGCTCGAGCGCGACGAGCTCGCCGATCTCGCCGGCCGCATGATCGAGCGCCGCTACCGGCGCGGCGAGGACCTGCTGCGCCAGGGCGACACCGGTCAGTCGATGCTGATCCTCGCCGAAGGCCTGGTCGACATCCTGGTGGTGCCCGAAGCCGGCGGCGCTGCGCGCTCGATCGCGCGGCGCCATCCCGGCCAGCCGATCGGCGAGATGGCGCTGCTGACCGGCGGCCGGCGCTCCGCCACCGCGCGCGCGCTGACCGACGTGGTGGCGTTCGAGATCGCGCGCGAGCACCTCGAGCCGCTGCTGGAATCCCGTCCGGGGCTGGCCGGCGCCCTGAGCTGGCTGGTCGCCGAGCGCCGCCTGCAGCGGGCGCAGGCGAGCTCCGATCTCAGCGCCGAGCAGGAGGGCCAGGAGACCAAGCGCCTGTCCGACCAGATCCTGGCCCGGATGCGCGCGCTGTTCCGCGGCCCGCTCGACGACCGCCGCGCCGGCTGAGCCGCCGCCGGCGGTCCGGTCGACGGACGGGATTGGATGATGTCATCTGCGACTCGTCGGCGGAGCGAGCGGGGGAAGGGGCCCGCGCGATGAGCGCGCTCGCCGGCGCCCGGGCCGTGACCGCCTCGGGCGAGGCGGTGCGCCGCAACTGGGTGACCGCGACCCTGGTGCTGGCCAGCATGATCTACTCGATCGACTGGACCATCGCCGCGGTCGCGCTGCCGCACATGCAGGGCACCTTCTCCGCGACCCAGGACCAGGTCTCCTGGGTCTTGACCTCCTACATCGTGGCCAGCGCCGTGATGCTGCCGGCGACCGGCTGGCTCGCCGCGCGCCTCGGCCGCCGGCGCCTGTTCCTCGCCGCGATCGGCGGCTTCACGGTGTTCTCGCTGTTCTGCGGCATGGTCGACTCGCTGCCCGCGGAGGTCCTGCTGCGGATCGGGCAGGGCGCCTGCGGCGCGTTCCTGATCCCGCTCTCGCAGGCGATCATGCTCGACGCCTACCCGACGGACGAGCACGGCAAGGCGATGGCGCTCTGGGGCATGGGCGTGGTGCTCGGTCCGGTGATCGGGCCGACGCTCGGCGGCTATCTGACCGACGCCTTGTCCTGGCGCTGGGTGTTCTTCATCAACATCCCGATCGGCTCGCTCGCCCTGCTCGGCGGGCTCACCTTCCTGCCCAAGACGCCGCCTGCGCAGCACCCGCGGCCGCTCGACGGCTTCGGCTTCGTCGCGCTCGCCCTCGGCGTCGGCGCGATGCAGATGATGCTCGACCGCGGCGAGCGCCTCGACTGGTTCGAGTTGCGCGAGATCGTGGTCGAGGCGATCGTCATGATCGCGGGCCTCTACTTCTTCGTCGCCCACAGCCTGACCAGCGCCAACCCGATCGTCGACCTGCGGCTGATGCGCGATCGCAACTATGCGCTCGGGCATGCTGCTCGTCTTTCTCTACGGCCTGCTCACGCTCGCGCCGATGGTGCTGATGCCGCCGTTCCTGCAGGACCTGCAGGACTACCCGATCGCGACCATCGGCCTCCTGCTCAGCCCGCGCGGGGTCGGCCTGTTCGCCGCGATGATCGTGCTCGCGCGGGTCGGCCGGGCGATCGACTTCAGGCTGCAGATCGCGCTCGGCTTCCTTTTGCTCGCCGGGTCGAGCTGGTGGATGTCGCGCTGGAACCTGGAGGTCGGCGCCGCCGCGGTGTTCTGGACCGGCCTGATGCAGGGCTTCGGCGCCGGCTCGATCATCGGCCCCCTGGGCGTGCTGACCTTCGCGACCCTGCCGCCCGCGCACCGCACCGAGGCGGCCTCGATCTGGAACCTGATCCGCTCGATCGGCAGCAGCATCGGGATCGCGGCCGCGCTCGCGATCCTGGTGCGCACCGCCGGGATCAATCGCGGCGTGCTGGTCGAGCACGTCTCGCCCTATAACGAGATCATGCGCCACAGCGCCCTGCCGGGCGGCGGCAGCGTCGCCGATCCGTCCTCGCTCGCCGCCCTCGAGGCCGAGATCGCGCGCCAGGCGCTGATGATCGGCTACGTCGACGTGTTCTATCTCTGCACGCTGACCTCGCTGCTCGCCATGCCGCTCATTCTCCTCCTCGGCAAGCCCGCCCCGGCGCGCTGAGCGACGGCGCCGGCCGCTGTCGCACTGGCGTACGTCAAGAGAAAGGTAACCATGAGAGGCGCTTAGCGAACAGGCATAATCCTCCCCGCGGAACGGGAGAACGGCTCGAACGGGAGCCGAGATCATGCCTGCGCACGGGACGGCTGCACGAAAATCGAAGGGGTCGCGCCGGCTGCGATGGCCAGCTCTCCTGTCGGTGCTGGTCCTGAGCTTCGCCGCTCCGGCCACCACGGCGACGCCCGCGGTCGAGGGCGCGATCCTGTCGCTGGGCGCAGAGAAGATGCTGCGGCCCAGCCCCGCCGATGGCACGGCCGCACCCCGAGCGGGCAAGATCCTGAAGGAGATCGGCAAGCAGGCGATCGACCAGCCGGCGCACTTCCTGATCGCCGCCGCGCCGATCTGGCTGTCGCGCCATCTCGTCGGCGTGCCGTGGTTCGGCTGGGCGGCAGCACCACTGCTGGCCTACCGGGAGTGGCTGCAGTGGCCATCGAAGAGATGGTGGGATCCGCCTCTGGACTGGGCCTTCCTGATCATCGGCGTGGTCGTGGCGACCTGGAGCCGTGGACTGGCGCGGATCGTCCTGAGCCTGCCGCAGTCGATCCGGCAGGCCAGGCGATCCCGCGGGCGTGGCGCGGCGATGCGGCATGACGTCGGACCCAGCGCAGGCGCAGCTGGCAGGTGCTTCGGGCGAGCGCTCTCTCAATGGAGCAGCAGGACCAGGATGCCGCCGACGACCAGGACGATGCCGGCGACCTCGATCTGCTTCGGCCGCTCGTGGAACAGGAAGACCGAGGCGGCGAAGGTGAACAAGAGCTCGATCTGGCCGAGCGCGCGCACGTAGGCCGCGTTCTGGATCGTCATCGCGGTGAACCAGCCGGCCGAGGCGATCATGCCGCTCACCCCGGCCCAGGCCGCGACGCGCCAGGCGCGTAAGGTCGCCGTGACCTGCCCCGGCTCGCGCAGGCGCATGTAGACCGCCATGACCAGCGTCTGGAACACGGTGACGCAGGCGAGCGTGAAGGCGGCGCGGATCAGGAAGCCGCTCTCGCCGAGCGACAGCGACGCGCCGCGATAGGAGATCGCCGAGAGGCCGAAGAAGGCGCCCGACGCGATGCCGATCAGCGCCGGCTTCTCGGTCAGGCTGGCGAGCAGGCCGAGAAAGGTCATCCGGGTGCTGCCGACCGAGATCGCCATCACGCCGAGCAGGCTGATCAGGATCGCCGCCGCCGCGCCGAGGCCGAGCGGGTCGCCGAGGATCAGGATCCCGAAGATCGCGGTCTGCACCGTCTCGGTCTTGGAATAGGTCGTGCCGACCGCGAAGTTGCGGAACGAGAACGAGTAGAGCAGGAGCGCGGTCGCGGTGATCTGGGCAAGGCCGCCGACGACCGCATAGGCGACGAAGGTCGCATGCGGGCGTGGCAGCGCGTCGCCGGTCAGCGCGGCCAGCGCGCTGACGTAGAGCACCGCGAGCGGCGCCGCATAGGCGAAGCGCGAGAAGGTCGCGCCGGTGTTGGTGAGCCGCCCCTTGAGATGCTTCTGCAGCGCCGAGCGCAGGTTCTGGAAGAACGCCGCGGCGATCGTGATCGGGATCCAGAGCTCCACGTCCAGGCCTCCTCGGGCGCCCGTGCCGGCCCGGCCATGAAGCCGTGGAAGCGGCGCGTCGCAACGGCGCGGGTTCGACCGGCTCTGGGCTGGCGCCGAGGCCGGCGTCAGTCGGCCGGGCTCGCGCTGCCACCCGGCTCGAACGCCGGCTCGGCCTGCAGTCCGGCGAGATGCCGATGCCCGGCGAGCACGCGCAGCGCGGCGCTCGCGGCGCCGTAGCCATTGTCGATGTTGACCGTGACCAGCCCCGGCGCGCAGCTCGCGAGCGCCGCATGGAGCGCGGTCTCGCCCTGGCGGGCGGCGCCGTAGCCGGTCGAGGTCGGGACCGCGATCACCACCCCGCCGACCAGGCCGGCCAGCACGCTGAACAGGGCGCCCTCCATGCCGGCGACCACGATCACCACCGGATAGCGCCGGAGCTCCTCCTCGTGCCTCAGGATGCGCCACAGCCCGGCGACGCCGACGTCCGCGATCTCGCGCGCCGCGACGCCGTAGAAGGCGAGCGTGCGGACCGCCTCGCGCGCGACCGGCAGATCGCTGGTGCCGGCGGTGACCACCGCGACCGGCGGCGCGCCGCCGGGCAGGCTCGAGGCACGCCCCAGGATCGCGGTGTGCGAGCGCGGGTCGTAGTCGAGGCTCGCCTGCTCGGCGGGCGCGAGCCGGCCGAGCACCTCGGGCGTCAGCCGGGTCAACAGCAGCGAGGTGCTGCGCGCCTGCGCGAGCGCGATCGCCTCGCCGATCTGCTGCGGCGTCTTGCCGGCGCAGAGCACCGCCTCGCCGAGGCCGATCCGCTCGCGGCGCTGGAAGTCGAAGGTGATGTCAGACATCGGCGCCGGGCCGGTGGAAGGCGCTGCCCATGCGGTAGGCCTCGTAGCGCACGGGGCGGGTCTGGCCATGGCGCGCGAGGAGCTGCTCGACGCCTCGGCGGAGCGGGGCGCTCTGCCGGCTGAGGATCCGCTCCAGGCCGTCGGCGTCGAGCTGGACCGCGATGCCCGCGCGCAGCAGCCGGCAGCGCACCGTGCGCGGCCGGAGCTCGTCCTGGATCAGGCGCTCGACCGCGTGCACCAGCTCCAGGCGCTCGGCCGTGACGGGGATACCGGTCTCGAGCCGGCTCGACAGGCAGGGCGCCGCCGGCAGCTCGGCCAGATCGTCGAGGCCGAGGCTGCGGGCGAGCGCGCGCACGCTCGCCTTGTCGATCCGGGCCTCGACGTAGGGATGGCGGACGCCATGGCTCTCGGCCGCCTGCAGGCCGGGGCGCCAGTCGGCGAGGTCGTCGAGATTGGTGCCGGAGCAGATCGTCGCCCGGGTCCTGGTCGCGATCGTGCCGTAGAGGTTGGTCTTGCAGAAGAAGCAGCGGTTCGCCGGGTTCCTGAGGTAGTCCGGGTCGGCGAACTCGCCGGCATCGACGACCTCGAGCGCCCAGCCCTCGCGCAGGGCATAGGCGTGCACGCGCGCGCTCGCCTCGGGCGGCACCGCCGGCGAGACGGCGTGGATCATCGCCGCCCTGGTGCCGAGCCGCCGTCCGGCGACGACCGCAAGCGTCATGCTGTCGACGCCGCCGCTGACCGCGACCGCCGCGCTGCCGATCTCGTCCATGACCGCACCCAGGGCGGCCAGCTCGCGGTCAATCGTGCCGCTCATCGCGCTCCTTCCCCAGGGCACGGGCCTCGGCCACGCGCCGACGGCCCGCGCGCGCCGCATGGCCGCCGGCAGCGTCCCGCAGCGGCTCGAGCTCGGCCTTGGCGGTGCGGGCGCCGTCCGGCCGGGTGACCCGCTTGACCGCGACCATGCCATCCGGCGTCTCGACCGTCACCTCCTCGCGCGCGAGCACGGCGCGCGCCTCGATCCGCCACCTGAGGCCGATCGTGGTGGTCTCGGCGAAGCAGCGCGCGATGACCGCGTCCAGCCGTTCCGGTCGCGCCAGAACCTGGATTTGACTCGCGAGCCGGCCCTTCTTCCCGAACGCAGGGAGTTGCACGACGTCGAGCACGCCCTCGAGAGCGCGCAGCGCATCGAGGCCGACGGCGAGCTCCTCGGCGCTCTGGTCGTCGACCTCGAAGGCGATCACCGCGACCCGGTCGTCCGCCCGGCCGCTCGCCGCCGGCTCGTAGGCGAGCACGCGCAGCGCGTTGCTGAGGCCGGGCAGGCGCCGCGCGCCGAAGCCGATGCCGGTGCCGCAGAGGCGCCAGGGCCCGGACGGCAGCTGCGGGCGCACCGCGAGGTGGCGCAAGAGCGCGGCCCCGGTCGGCGTCACCCGCTCGCCCGGGATGCCGTCGTCGAACACCGCCATGCCGTCGAGCAGCAGCGCGGTCGCCGGCGCCGGCACCGGCAGCGCGCCATGGGCGGTCGTCACCCGGCCGCTGCCCTGGGGCACGGGCGCGCTCGAGAAGCTCGGCGCGCCGAGCGCCTCGATCAGCGCCGCGGCGCCGACCACGTCGGCGATCGAGTCCCAGTCGGCGAGCTCGTGGAAGTGGACCTCGTCGACCTCGATGCCATGGACCCTGGCCTCGGCGCCTGCGAGCTCGGCGAAGATCAGGGTCGCGCGCTCGGCGACCGGCCGCGGCAGCGCCGCCTCGCGCAGCCGGGCGCGGATCGCGCGGAAGCTGCCGGGACCGTGACCGTGCCCGGGCTCGCAGGCGCCGGCCGGCCCCTCGATCACCACGCGGCTGCCGGTGAGCACGCCGTCGCCATGCGGCACGAGCCCCGTCTGCCAGTCCTGTGGCAGGCCGGCCGCGCGCATCGCGGCGAAGGTCGCCTCCGTATGCTCGGGAAAGGCGTCGAGCAGCGCGGCCAGGAACATGTCGCCGGCGATGCCGCCCAACGGGTCGAGGTGGAGATGCGCGAGCGCCATGAGCCGGTGCGCGCTCAGGCGACCGGCCGATGAACCGGCACGACGTAGGGCCCCTCCGGGATCACCGCGACCCGAGGGTCGCCAGAGCGGGCGACGCTCGCTGTGACCGCGGCCCCGACGGAGCCGATCATCTCGACCCCGGTGAGCCGCCGCTCGGGCTCGGGCAGGCCGTCGGAGTAGAGCTGGATCGAGCCGATCGCGCATCGGCTTCAGCTGCATCTCGGTCTGCCACTCGTCGACGTCGGCGAAGCGCTTGGCGCTGATCTCCTCGAGGAAGCGCTCGGCCCCGCGCTCGACCAGGCGGCGCTGGGCGGCGACGAACTCCTTCGAGCCCATGCCCTCGGAGCAGGAGGATGCGATGATCAGATCGCCGCCCGGCGCCAGGATGTCCATGGGCGTCACCATGCCCTTGACGGTCTGGTAGTAGGTCTTGTCGAGCGGGTAGCCGGCGGCGCTGGTGAGCACCGTGCTGAAGCGCTCGGCGACGGGTACCTCGGCGTACTCGCGCATGTGGCGGACGGCCTCGAGGTGGCTCGCGACGATCTCGCCGAAGTTGACGAAGGACAGCCGCCGCTCCTCGTCGATCACGGTGTTGAGCGCGAGCGCGCCGCCCAGCATCTGGACGATCTCGAGCTGGGTCTCGTGCAGCGGATTGCCGTCGAGATTGCAGCTGGTCGCGGCCGGGTGCTCCATGAAGCGGGCGCTGTGGAAGGTCGTGATGGTGTCCTTGTGCGCGACGCCGGGTGCTATCACCTTGCGGCCGCCCGACCAGCCGGCCATGAAGTGCGGCTCGACGAGGCCGGTCGCGATCTTGAGGTCGGCCTCCGCCAGGCGGCGGTCGAGCTTGACCGGCACGCCGTGCTTGGCCGTGGTGCCGAGATCGACGTGGGCGGCATCGTCGCGCGCGAAGTGGTTGGCGACCTCGACCTTGTCCAGCACCCAGCGCGAGCCCACCAGCTCCTCGAGCTCGGCGCCCTCGTTCGGGCGATGCAGGCCGGTCGCGACCACGACCTTGATCCGCTCAGGCCGAAGCCCGGCGTCCAGCAGCTGCTCGACCAGGATCGGCAGGAAGAGGCCGTTCGGCACCGGCCGGGTGATGTCGCAGATCAGGATGCAGGCGCTCCTCTTGCCCCGCGCCAGCTCGGCGAGCGGAAGGGCCCCGGTCGGCGCGGCAAGCGCCTCGCGGACCGCGTCCTCGGGCTGCGGCAGCACCGGCATCTGGCGCTTGCGGATCACCCGGAGATCGATCTCGTCGGGCAGGTCCACCGGCAGCCGGCCGCGGCCGTAGTTCAGCTCGATCCGCTGCATCTCACTGATCCGTACAAGCGGGATTGGCATGCCACCCTACACCAGTGCTAGGATTTAAGGAACGCCGCCGCGGTTTGCAGGGGGGAGTACCCGCCATGTTCAGCCCGACCTTCCCGGAAGTCCATCTGCCGCACCTGAGGGACGTGCCGATTCCGCCGATGCTGCGCCTGCGCCTGACGCACCCGAGCGCCGCGGCGGTTCCCGACATCGGTGCGGCGGTCGACGAGGCGCTGGCGAGATCGCGCCGGCTCGGCGAGCTGCGCAGCGGGGCCCGCGTCGCGGTCGCGGTCGGCAGCCGCGGCATCGCGCACATACCGAAGGTCGTGGCGGCCGCGGTCCGCCATCTGAAGCAGCGCGGCTTTCAGCCGTTCATCGTGCCGGCGATGGGCAGCCACGGCGGCGCCACCGCCGAAGGCCAGGCGGGCGTGCTGGCCCACCTCGGGGTCACCGAGGCGAGCGTCGGCGCGCCGATCCGCGCGACCATGGAGACGGTCGAGTACGGCGCCACGCTGCACGGCATTCCCTGCCGCTTCGACAAGAACGCCGCCGAGGCCGACGCGGTGCTCTGCATCAACCGGGTCAAGTCGCACACGAGCTTCGACCGGCCGGTCGAGAGCGGGCTCACCAAGCTGATCGCGGTCGGCCTCGGCAAGCAGGCGGGCGCGCAGAACGTCCATCGCCTGGGGCCGCGCGGCTACACCGAGGTGCTGCCGGCGCTCGCCAAGATCGCGATCGAGCATTCGCCGATCGCCTTCGGGATCGCGCTGGTCGAGAACGCCGACAAGCAGCTCGTGGTGATCGAGGGCGTCGAGCCGGAGAGCTTCGCCGCAACCGACGAGCGCCTCCTCAAGCAGGCCAAGGCGCTCGCGCCTCACCTGCCGTTCGAGCAGCTCGACGGGCTGATCGTGGAGCTGATCGGCAAGGAGATCAGCGGCGCCGGGATGGACCCCGCGGTGGTCGGCCGGGTCGGGATCCGCAGCGTGCCCGATCCGAACAAGCCGTTCGTCAACAAGCTCGCCGTGCTCGGCGTGTCCGAGGACTCCTACGGCAACGCGGTCGGCCTCGGCAACGCCGACTACACCACGCGCCAGGTCGCGAACGGCGTCGATCTGATGCCCATGTACATGAACTCGATCACCGCGGGCGGCACCGAGGGCGCCCGCATGCCGGCGGTGCTGCCGGACGACCGCACCGTGATCCAGGCGATGGTCGCGACCTGCTGGCGCTCGGACCTCGACCAACGTGCGCTTCTGCCAGATCCGCTCGAGCCTGCACCTGCACGAGATCCTGATCTCGCCGCCGCTGCTCCCCGAGCTCGAGGGCCGCAAGGACGTCCAACGCCTCTCCGACCCGGCACCGATGCAGTTCTCCGCTGCCGGCGAGCTCCTGACCCGGGTGTAAGACGGCGCGCCGGGCTGCGCTGTGCCGAAGCCAGTGCGGCGGCTGGCTGTGCGATTCACGTCAGCGTATCAGGTTGTCGTAGTCCGCGTGGGATCCGATCCAGAACCAGGTGACGACGTCATCCTCACGAACGCCGAGCGCGCGATAGGCTCGGCTCACTCGCAGCGAATAGATCGGCTCGGTCGCGTGAACCGATTTGAAATGCAGGCTCGGGTGGTGTGGATCGTCGCGCCACAGGCGATACGCTTTGCCCGCCTGGAGCTGCACGGTTTGCGGGAGCTTATCGAAAAGACGCCAAAAGCGCTTGGTCGTGCGCGATCTCATCGACGCCCGGCCGAGCCGGGGTCCTCATCACGCACCTCGCCGCGCGCGATCTCTTCCCGTGCCGCCTCGGCGAGCTGGGACAACCTGTCCTGCGAGCGCCGAAATCGTTCGTCCCAGCCTGCCTCAGCTCGCAGCTCCTCCAAGATCAGGCGCGCAATCCGGTCCTGCTCCGTCTCCGGCAAGCGAGACACTTCTTCCATCGCCTGGTCCAGAAGCTTACTCATGAGCCACGTGTCCCTTGCTTCGCGGGCATCATTGGTCGTGCCGGACAGGTTTGCAAGGGACGTGACACCATGGCGGGGTCGTCGCTTTGCCGCCTACCCGCTGCGGACGACCTGCTCGAGTAGGGTCAGCGCCTCCTCGGCGAAGCGCCACATGTTGACCTCGCGGTCGGATTGCGCGGTCTCCAGAGTGATACTACGGCTGCGCGGGCCGGCGATGGCGATGCAGCTGTGGCCCGCGGGGTCGCCGTAGCGGTTGCCGGTCGGGCCGGTCGCGCCGGTCTCGCCGAGGCCCCAGGTCGTGCCCAGGCGCGCGCGGATCGCGCTCGCCTCGAGCAGGGCGTAGGCCTCGGTGCTCGGGCGCATGCCGGGATGGCGCGCGAGGTCGACCTCGAGCAGCACCTCGCGCGCCTTGTGCGTGTAGATCACGCCGCCGCCGACGAAGTAGGCCGAGGCTCCGGGTGCCGCCAGCAGCGCCGCGGCGATCAGGCCGCCGGTCGAGGATTCCGCGACCGCGACCGTCTCCCGGCGTGCCTTCAACAGGTCGCCGACGGCTTCCGCCATGGCTGCAAGCGACGGCATCGGACCTCCTCGACCGAAGGTGTGCGGGCCCGCCTCAGTGCGACATCAGCACCGGCACGGTCATCTCGGCAAGGATCGTCCGGGTCACGCCGCCGAGCACGAACTCGCGCAGCCGCGAATGGCCGTAGGCGCCCATCACCAGAAGGTCGGCGCCCTGGCTGGCGAGGTGCGAGAGGATCGCGTTCGCCGTGTCCAGCTCGCGCCCCTCGACGCGCTCGACCTCGACCTTGATGCCGTGGCGGGCGAGATGCAGGCCGATGTCGGCCCCCGGCTCCTCGCCGTGGCCGAACGGCTGGGCGCCGGGATTGACCGAGACCACGCTGACCGCCTTGGCCCGCTCGAGCAACGGCAGGGCATCGTTGACGGCGCGCGCCGCCTCGCGCGAGGCGTCCCAGGCGACCATCGCGCGCTCGCCGAAGGTCGCGGCCGGGCCGATGTAGGGCACCATCAGCGCCGGCCGACCGCAGCCGAGGATCACCTGCTCGGGCAGGTAGCGTGGCCCCGCCGCCGGGTCGTCCGGATCGTGCTGACCGAGAATCGCCAGGTCGGTGTAGCGCGCGTTGGTGGCGAGCGCCTCCGCGACCTCGGTGTAGAGCACCCGGTCGACCCGGGTCTCGAACGCGATCTGGTTGCGCCCTGCGACCTCGCCGAAGCGGGCGAGCGCCGCATCGGCCCGCGCGCGCATCTCCTGCTGCAGGCTGGCCGTCAGGTCGGGCGGCAGATAGGGCTCGACGAAGCTCGCGGGCGAGGGCTCCGAGACGATGTAGACGCCGGTCAGGTGGGCGTCATGGGCCGCGGCCAGCTCGACCGCGAGCTCGATCCGCCGCGCGCAGCCCCTGGACTCGTCGACCTGGACGAGGAGGTTCCTGTAGGTCATCGTATGCTTCCCTCTGCGGCCGGCGCTGCCGTCGTGCGGGGCGCCGGGATTTTGCCGGCTCAGCCCGGCCAGAATGCCCGGATCGCGCGCGGCAGGATGCTCTTGACGTCCTCGATCTCGCCGGCGCTGACGCGCTCGGCCAGCAGCCCGAACACCGCACGGACCGCGCTCTCCGCCTCGAAGTTCGGATTGCGGGCCGCGCCCTCGAGGTGGGCCAGAAACTCCTCCCCGGTGCGGTCCTTGCGCGGCTTGCCGGCGGGATGCCAGCCCTCGAAGTAGAGGCCGCGCACCAGCATCGGCAGCTGCGCGCCGAGATGCGCGGCCTCCTCCACGGTGAGCCGATCGCGCAGCGCATGCAAGGTCGTGCGGAGCGCGAGGTAGGCGTGGTGCCGGTCCTCGGTGCCGAGCCTCGCCATCAGATCCTTGATCCAGACGTTGGTGATCTGCAGAGAGTGCTCGAAAGTGTCGATTCCGGTGGTCATCGGACGAACCCTTTCTTGCCTCCTGGTGCTCCTGCCATCATACCCGGCGGACCATCATTGACACCCTGATTTAAGTCAAACGGACCCGCGGGTCGGACCAGGCCCTGCGGCTGCTCTGGCGCGAAGCGGCCGAGACCGGCTATGGCAGCTTCACCGGCCGGGCAGGGATGGGGGCGTCGATGGCGAGCACGATTCATAGCGAGATCGACTACGACAAGGACGGCCGGCAGGTCGGCTGGCTCTATCTGCCGCACTCGCCCCATAGCGATGCCTGGGGCGCGATCCCGATTCCGATCGCGGTGCTGAAGGGCGGCCGCGGCCCGACCGTCCTGCTGACCGGCGGCAACCACGGCGACGAGTACGAGGGCCCGATCACGCTCGCGCGCCTGATCCGCGAGCAGGATCCCGGCGCGCTCCAGGGCCGGCTGATCATCCTCCCCGCCCTCAACACGCCGGCCGTGCTCGCCGGCCGGCGCACCTCGCCGGTCGACGGCAGGAACTTCAACCGCGCCTTTCCCGGCAACCCCGAGGGCAGCGCCACCGAGCAGATCGCCTACTACGTCGACCACGTGCTGTTCGCGCTGGCCGACGCCTTCATCGATCTGCACTCGGGCGGCTCGTCGCTCATGATCCTGGCGAGCGCGATCGTCGAGCCGGCGGCGGACGCGGCGCAGATGGCGCGAATCGTCGCCGCGGCGCGCGCCTTCGATGCCCCGCTCACGGTGGTGCTCGACAACCTCGGCGACCCGCGGACCTCGACCGCTTCGGCAGTACGCGCGGGCCTGACCGTGGTCGGCACCGAGCTCACCGGCGGCGGCGGGGTCACGCGCGAGGGTCTGCGCGTCGCCGAGCGCGGCGTGCGCAACCTGCTGGCCCACCTCGGCGTCCTCGAGCCGCCGGCCGGCGCGCGGCCGTCCGGCACCAGCCGCCTGACCCGGATTCCGGGCCCGGCCGGCTACGTCCTCGCCCCGACCGCGGGCGTGTTCGAGGCCTTCCACGAGCTCGGCGATGCGGTCGAGGCCGGCGCGCCCGCGGGCCAGGTGCACGTCCTCGACGACCCGGGGCGGGCGCCGCAGCTGGCCCTGTTCAAGGCCTCCGGCACGCTCTACGCGCGGCGCGCCTTCGGCCGCGTCGAGCGCGGCAACTGCGTGAGCGTGGTGGTGACCGACTACGCGCCGGGCTGAGTCCCGCGGGCCCTTCAGTCGGCGCGCAGCGCCTCCAGCCCCTGCCAGTCGAGCTCGACGCCGTGGCCCGGCCGCTCGGGCGCGCTCGCCCTGCCGTCCGCGATCCGGAGCGGCTCGGCGATGAAGCGCTCGAGGCCGAAGCCGTGGACCTCGAGGTAGGACGCGTTCGGCACCGCGGCGAGCAGGTGGACGTGGAGGTCGTGGACGCCGTGGGAGGTCACCGGCAGGTTGGCGGCCTCGGCGAGGCGCGCGACCTTGAGCCAGACCGAGACCCCGCCGCAGTTCGAGAGGTCCGGCTCGGGGAAGGACACCCCGCCGGCCGCGATCAGCGCCTGGAACTCGTAGATGCTGTGGAGGTTCTCGCCGGCGGCGATCGGCAGCCCGCCGTCCTTGAGGATCCGGACGTGACCCCTGAGGTCGTCCGGGATCGTCGGCTCCTCGAGCCAGTAGACCCCGTGCGCGGCGAGCGCGCGCGCCGCCCGGATCGCCTGATCGGCGCTCCAGCGCATGTTGGCGTCGACCATCAGCGGCACGTCCGGGCCGAGCAGCTCGCGCATCGCCGCGACCCGTGCTGTGTCCTCGGACAGGCGCTCGCGGCCGACCTTCATCTTGATCGCGCGGAAGCCCTTGGCGAGGTTGTCCTCGGTCTGGCGCAGCAGCTGGTCGAGCGGGAATTGCAGATCGATGCCGCCGGCATAGGCCACAACCTGCGGGTCGTGGCCGCCGAGCAGGCGCCAGAGCGGCAGGCCGCGACGCCTGGCCATCAGGTCCCAGAGCGCGGTATCGATCGCCGAGATCGCGTGCACCGCGAGCCCGCCGCGCCCGACGTAGTGGACCGCCCACCAAAGCTTCTGCCACAGCGCCTCGATCCGGGTCTCGTCGGCGCCCTCGAGGAGCGGCCCGAGATCGCGCGCGATCAGCTGCTGCATGGCCCCGCCGCCGGCGCCGACGGTGTAGGTGTAGCCCAGCCCCTCGGCGCCATCCCGATCGCGGACGCGCACCGTCACCAGCTCGAACGCGCTCATCGTGCCATGCGTCGAATCCGACAGCGCCACCGGCAACGGCACCCGATAGTGGTCCGCCCGCACCGATGCGATCGTCATGGCCATTCCTCCCAAGCGGCTCGCTGTTCTGGCTGAGGTAGCGGATTTCGACCGCTCTGGCCATGCCTTGACAGGGCCAACCACCCGCGCATGTTGGCCGGCTGTCGGCGCGCCGGTAGTGATCCTCGCGCGTCGAGCAGAGCAGAGTTCGCAATCCGAAACCCGGCGCTTGGTCTTGAGCTACAACTTCAACTTCCGCGACGTGTTCAACAACTTCGATGTCCTGATGCAGGGGGTCTGGCTGACGCTCGAGCTCTCGGCGATCACCATGGTGCTGGGGCTCGTGCTCGGCATCGTCATGGCGCTGCTCAAGACCTGGGGGCCGCGGCCGCTGCGCTGGCTGGCTTCGGCCTACGTCGAGGTGATCCGCAACACGCCGCTCCTGGTCCAGCTGTTCATCGTGTTCTTCGGCCTGCCGAGCCTCGGCCTGCGCCTGTCCGCCGGGCAGGCCGCGGTGATCGCGCTCGCCGTCAACCTCGGCGCCTACGCGACCGAGATCGTGCGCGCCGGCATCGAGGCGATCCACAAGAGCCAGATCGAGGCCGGCCTCTCGCTCGGCCTGTCGCGGCTCCAGGTCTTCCGCTACGTCGTGCTGTTCCCGGCGCTCAAGGTGATCTACCCGGCGCTCGCCAGCCAGTTCATCCTCCTGATGCTCGCGACCAGCATCGTCTCGCTGATCGCCGCGGAGGATCTGTTCCACATGGCGGCGTTCCTGGAATCCCGGACCTTCCGCAGCTTCGAGATCTATCTCGTGGTGACCGGCCTCTATCTGGCGCTGGCGCTGTTCTTCCGCCTGCTGTTCGCCGGCCTCTACCGCCTCGCCTTCGCGCGCCGCTGAGGCGGCCGATGCTGCGCGAGTTCACGATCAACGAGGTCTGGTACCTGGTCTTCGCGGCGCGCTGGACGCTGGCGCTCGACCGCGATCGCGTTCCTCGGCGGCGGGCTCGTGGGCCTGCTCGTGATGGTGCTGCGCGTGCTGCCCATCAAGCCGGTCAACTGGCTCGCGATCGTCTACATCCAGGCGATCCAGGGCACGCCCTTGTTGGGCCAGCTGTTCTTGTTCTATTTCGGCCTGTCGATCTTCGGCTACGACGTCTCGCCCTGGGTCGCCGCCGGGGCTGCGCTCTCGATCTACGCCTCGGGCTTCCTCGCCGAGATCTGGCGTGGCTGCGTGCAGGCGGTCCCAAGGACCCAATGGGAGGCCTCGGCCGCGCTCGGCCTGAGCTTCCTCGAGCAGCTCCGTCACGTCATCCTGCCGCAGGCGCTCCGGATCGCGATCCCGCCGACCGTCGGCTTCCTCGTCCAGGTGGTGAAGAACACCTCGCTCGCCTCGGCGATCGGCTTCGTCGAGCTGACCCGGGCCGGGCAGATCGTCAACGGTGCTACCTTCCAGCCGTTCGTGGTCTACGTCACGGTCGCCCTGATCTACTTCGCGATCTGCTTCCCGCTCTCGCTGTGGAGCCAGCATCTCGAGCGGAGGCTCCATGTCGCTCGTTGAGATCGCGAACGTCGACAAGAGCTTCGGGCCGCTCAAGGTGCTGGACGGCGTGACCCTCCGCGTCGCCCCGGGCGAGATCGTCGCGATCATCGGCCGCAGCGGCTCGGGCAAGAGCACGCTTTTGCGCTGCATCAACGGCCTCGAGCCGATCCAGGGCGGCCAGATCCGGGTCGACGGCGACCTGGTCACGGCGCCGAAGGCCGATCTGCGCAAGCTGCGCCAGAAGGTCGGGATCGTCTTCCAGAGCTACAACCTGTTCCCGCATCTCACGGTCGAGCGCAACATCACCCTCGCCCCGACCGTGGTCAAGCGCATGGCGCAGGCTGAGGCGCAGGAGGTCGCGCAGGCGGCGCTGCGCCAGGTCGGCCTCGAGGACAAGCTGCACGCCTATCCCGACCAGCTCTCGGGCGGCCAGCAGCAGCGGGTCGCGATCGCCCGCTCGCTCGCGATGCAGCCCAAGATCATGCTGTTCGACGAGATCACCTCGGCGCTCGATCCCGAGCTGATCGGCGAGGTGCTGCGCGTGCTCGAGCGGCTCGCCAAGCAGGGCATGACCATGCTGGTCGTGACCCACGAGATGGGCTTCGCCCGCAACGTCGCCGATCGGGTGGTGTTCATGCATGCCGGCCGGATCTGGGAGGAGGGGCCGACCAGGGCGCTTCTGGATCGGCCGCGGACGCCCGAGCTTGAGCAGTTCCTGGGCTCGGTTCTATCCTGACGCTAACGACATATCCGAGGGAGGATGACCCATGCGCTTTCGCCGTCTCTGCTGGGCCTGCATCGTCACAGCGCTGCTCGCGCTCAGCCTGTCGTTCCCGGCCTACGCCGACCGGCTGCAGGACATCCTCGATCAGGGCGTGGTGCGGATCGGGGTGCCGATCGACGTGCCGCCGTTCGGCTTCACCGACCAGAACCAGCAGCCGGTCGGCCTCGACGTCGACCTCGCGGGCATGGTCGCCAAGGAGCTCGGCGTCGAGCTCGAGCTGCAGCAGATCACCGGCATCAACCGCATCCCGTTCCTGCTGACCGACAAGGTCGACGTCGTGATCGCGGTGATGGGGGCGACGCCCGAGCGCGCCCGGCAGATCATGTTCACCTCGCCCTACGCCAGCCTCTACATCGGCGTGTTCGGGCCCGAAGGACCTGCCGGTCACCTCGGCCGCCGAGATCGGCGACCATTCGGTCGGCGTGCCGCGCGGCACCACCCAGGACATCAGCATCACCGAGATGGCGCCGGACGCCGACATCGTCCGCTTCGAGGACGACGCGACCACCGCGGCCGCCTACCTGTCCGGCCAGGTCGACCTGTTCGGCACCGCCAACATCCTGGTCCAGGACATGGTCAGGAAGGACCCGAGCCTGGATCTGGTCAACAAGTTCGTGATCCGGACCAGCCCGGCGCACATGGGCGTGCGCCACGGCGAGTTCAATCTGCTGCGCTGGCTCGATACCTTCATTTTCTACAGCAAGATGAACGGCAATCTGCAGCAGCTCCATCAGAAGTGGATGGGCGAGGACATGAAGGCGTTGCCGAGCTTCTGATCCGCTGCGGAGCCGTAATGACTTGCAGGAGTTAGCCACGGCGCATAAAGTGCCGTCTGAAGATCGCGACTCAGTTGTCAGACGAGCCCGAGGAGGCGGTCGTGCCAGCAGGTGAGCCAGCTCCGGCGTCGCACGCGACGCGCGCGCGACGGATCGAGCGGCCGACGGCGGCGGGCGCGCTCGCCCTGCTCGGCGCGCTGCTCCTGGCGCTGCCCGCGGCGGCCCAGGAGGATCCCCGGATCGAGCAGCTGCAGCGCCAGATCGAGGAGCTGCAGCGGCAGCTCGACGAGCTCCGCGGCGAGGTCGAGAACCGCATGCCGCCGCCGCCCGTGGCGCCGCCCGACGCGGTCCAGCCGGTGGTCTCGGGCGCGGACCGGATCAGGCTCTCGATCTCCGGGCAGGTCAACCGCGCCTTGCTGTTCTCCGAGGACGGTGAGCAGGCCAAGGTGTTCTTCGTCGACAACGACAACGCCTCGAGCCGCATTCGCCTGGAGGCCGCCGGCGAGCTCACCGAGGACCTCGCCGTCGGCGCGGTGATCGAGGCCGAGCTGCAGTCGAACTCGACGCGCGAGGTCAGCCAGGACAACGAGAGTACCGGCAGCGCGTCCTTCGCCGATCGCCGCGTCGAGGTCTACGTCGACAGCGCGACCTTCGGTCAGGTCTGGCTCGGCCAGGGCCACACGGCATCCGACAACACCTCCGAGGTCGACCTGTCGGGCACCGGGGTGGTCGGCACCTCCGACATTCCCGACTATGCCGGCGGTCTCAAGTTCGTCGACGACGATGACCTCTCCGACGTCACCATCGCCGACGGCTTCAACAACTTCGACGGCCTCAGCCGCGACGACCGGATCCGCTACGACAGCCCGACGTTCGGCGGGTTCCAGCTGGCGACCTCGGCGGTCGCCGACAGCAAGTTCGACGTCGCCGGCCTCTACAGCGGCGCGTTCGGCGACACCAAGCTCGCCGCCGCGACCGCCTTCGCCAGCGATGCCGGCGACTTCCAGCAGGTCAACGGCTCGGCCTCGCTGCTGCTCGCCAGCGGCTTCAACGTCACCGGGGCCGCGGGCTGGCGCGACTTCGACGACGGCGGTCGCGACGACGGCAAGTTCGTCTACGGCAAGCTCGGCTACCTGGCCGACTGGTTCGCGATCGGGGCGACCGCCCTCGCGATCGACGGCTACTTCGGCCAGGACGTCGGCGCGGACGGCGACGAAGCCGTCATGGTCGGCGCGTACGCGGTCCAGAACCTCGACCCGGTCGCGACCGAGCTCTACGCCGGCTACCGCCACCACGATCTGTCGCGCGACGATGCCGACTTCGAGCCGATCAACGCCGTGCTGACCGGTGCGCGGGTCAAGTTCTGATGTCGAGCTGAGTGGCGGCCCGAGGATGCGGCGCTGGCTGATCCTGTTGCTCGCGGGAATCGGGCTCACGGCCTGCGCCGCCGAGCCGTTCGACTACACGCCGGTCGACGAGATCCCGCCTGGGCCCGGCCTGCTCAGCGGCGAGGACGGCGAGTTCGTGGTCTACCGGCGCTGACGCGGGCGCCAAAGCAGAACCGCCGCTCCGAGGAGCGGCGGTTCGCCATCAACGATGATCGTCTCGATCAGCCTTCCTTGCCGCTGCTCGGCACGACAACCGGCGTGCTCGACTTGCCGTCGGTCGAGGCGACCGTCTGCTTGCCGGTGCTGACATGCTCGCTGTCGGTGCAGGCGGCGAAGGCCGCCCCGCTGCTCACCGCCAGCCCCAGCACAGCGGCGAGGGCAAGTGCGCTACGGATCATGACGTCACTCCCAGTTGCGTCGTCGTCAGGTTAGCGGTCGGCGCCGGCCGCTGGCAAATCTTTTCTGCCCGACCGCGCGCCGCTGCCACTCCTTGAGATGGGGCGCGCCAAGCGCATCGAACAGGCGACCGCGGCGATTGTGATCTGAGCGGCCGCAAGGCAAGCCTTCCGTCAGTCCGACGGCGCGCCGAAGCCGCCGCCCGCGGGCGTCTGGATGACGAAGACGTCGCCTGCCGCGACCTCGGTCCTGGCGCAGCCGGGGAGCTCCTCGATCCTCCCGTCGGCGCGCTCGACCCACTGGCGGCCGAGGGCACCCGGTGATCCGCCCTGGATGCCGAAGGGCGCGACCCGGCGATGGTTCGACAGCAGGGCGGCGCTCATGGGCTCGAGGAAACGGATCCGGCGGATCGTGCCGTCGCCGCCTTTGTGCCGCCCGGCGCCGCCCGAGCCGCGGTTGATGCGGTGGCTCTCGAGGACCACGGGGTAGCGCCACTCGAGCACCTCGGGGTCGGTCAGGCGCGAGTTGGTCATGTGGGTGTGCACGGCCGCGGTGCCGTCGTAGTCCGGCCCGGCCCCCGAGCCGCCGCAGATCGTCTCGTAGTACTGGTAGCGGTCGTTGCCGAAGGTGAAGTTGTTCATCGTGCCCTGGGCCGCCGCCATCACGCCGAGCGCGCCGTAGAGGGCGTCGGTCACGCATTGCGAGGTCTCGACGTTGCCGGCGACGACCGCGGCCGGATAGCGCGGGTTGAGCATGCAGCCCTCGGGGATGACGATGTCGATCGGCTTGAGGCAGCCCTCGTTCATCGGGATCGGCTGGTCGACGAGGGTGCGGAACACGTACAGCACCGCGGCGCGGCAGACCGCCGACGGCGCGTTGAAGTTGTCGGCGAGCTGCGCGCTCGTGCCGGTGAAGTCGACGGTCGCGCGCCGCGCCTGCCGGTCGATCTCGACCCGCACCCGGATCTCGGCGCCGTTGTCGAGGGGGTAGGTGAACTCGCCGGGCTTCAGCACGTCGAGGACGCGGCGCACCGACTCCTCGGCGTTGTCCTGGACGTGGCCGGTATAGGCCAGCACGGTGTCGAGGCCGAACTGCAGGATCATCTTCAGGAGCTCGCTGCGGCCCTTGGCGCAGGCGGCGATCTGGGCCTGGAGGTCGGCCGTGTTCTGGCGCGGGTTGCGCGCAGGGTAGGGGCCGGACGCGAGCAGGCGATCGAGCTCGGCCCCGAGGAAACGGCCCTGATCGACCAGCTGGAAGTCGTCGATCAGCACGCCCTCCTCGTCGATCGAGGTCGAGTCGGGCGGCATCGAGCCCGGCGTGATGCCGCCGATGTCGGCGTGGTGGCCGCGCGATGCGGTGAGGAACAGAAGCCGGCCGTCCTCGCCGAACACCGGCATGACCAGGGTCACGTCGGGCAGGTGGGTGCCGCCGTTATAGGGGTTGTTGAGCGCGAACACGTCGCCCGGCCGCATGGTGGCGCCGCGCAGCTTGAGGACGGTGCGCACGCTCTCGCCCATCGAGCCCAGATGCACCGGCATGTGCGGGGCGTTGGCGATCAGCATGCCCTCGGGGTCGAACAGCGCGCAGGAGAAGTCGAGCCGCTCCTTCATGTTGACCGAGTAGGCGGTGTTCTGCAGCGTGACGCCCATCTGCTCGGCGATCGACATGAAGAGGTTGTTGAACACCTCGAGCATGATCGGGTCGGAGCGCGTGCCGATCGCGGCCTGGCGGGCGAGCGGCTCGACCCGGCTCAGCACCAGGTGGTCGCGCGCGGTGAGCTCGGCCTGCCAGCCGGGCTCGACCACGACGGTGGTGGTCGCCTCGACGATGATCGCCGGCCCCCGTACCCGGTCGCCCGGACGCAGCCCTTCGCGCTCCAGCACCGGCGTCGCGAAGCTCTCGGGCGGCTGATGCGGCGCGCGCGCGGTCACCATCACCACCTCGTCGACCGGCCGGAGCGGGTCGCTCGGCCGTGCGGGACACCGAGCGGCCGCTCGGGCTCGTCGATCTCGGCCATGTGCCCGACCGCCTCGACCGTGACCTGCTCGACCACCAGCGTGCGGCCCTCGACCACGAAGCCGTAGCGCGCCCGGTGCTCGGCCTCGAACGCCTCGAACATCTGCGCCGGGCTGCCCGCCGCAATCTCGAGCGGCGTGTCGGTGCCGCTGTAGCGGATGTGGACGCGCGCCGCCGTGGTGATCCGGTCGGCCGGCAGGTTCTGCTGGCGCAGCTCGTCGCGGCCCTCCGCCGCGAGCTCCTCGATCGTCTGGGCGAGCCGCGGCATCAGCGCCTGCTCGAGCCCGGCCTCGATCGCCCGCTGACGGAGCGCGCGCACGTCGGCAAGCCCCATGCCGTAGGCCGAGAGCACGCTCGCCAGCGGATGCACCAGGACCCGCTTCAGCCCGAGGGTGTCGGCGACCCAGCAGGCGTGCTGGCCGGCGGCGCCGCCGAAGCAGCACAGCACGTAGCCGGAGATGGCGTGGCCGCGCTGGATCGAGATCTTCTTGATCGCGTTCGCCATGTTGTCGACCGCGATCGCGAGGCAGCCGTGCGCGATCTCCTCGGGCGTGCGCCGCGCGCCGCTCGCCGCCTCGACCTCGGCCGCGAGCTCCCGGAACTTCTGCCGCGCGACCTCGCCATCGAGCGGCTGATCCGCCTGCGGCCCGAACACCTTGGGGAAGAAGCGCGGATGCAGCTTGCCGACCACCAGGTTGGCGTCGGTCACGGTCAGCGGGCCACCCTTGCGGTAGCAGGCCGGGCCCGGGTCGGCGCCGGCGGATTCCGGGCCGACCCGGAAACGGGCGCCGTCGAAGTGGAGGATGGAGCCGCCGCCCGCGGCCACGGTGTGGATCGCCATCATCGGCGCCCGCATGCGCACGCCCGCGACCTCCGACTCGAAGGTCCGCTCGTACTCCCCGGCATAGTGCGCGACGTCGGTCGAGGTGCCCCCCATGTCGAAGGTGATGATCTTCGCGAAGCCGGCGAGCGCGCTGACCCGGACCGCGCCGACGATGCCGCCGGCCGGCCCGGACAGGATCGCATCCTTGCCCTGGAACCGATGCGCGTCGACCAGGCCGCCGCTCGACTGCATGAACATCAGGCGCACCTCGCCGAGCGCGTCCGCCACCCGGTCGACGTAGCGCCGCAGGATCGGCGAGAGATAGGCGTCGACCACGGTGGTGTCGCCGCGGCCGACCAGCTTCATGAGCGGCGAGACCCGATGGCTGACCGAGACCTGGGTGAAGCCGATCGCGCGCGCCACCTCGGCGAGCGCCGCCTCGTGGGCGTGGTGGCGGTAGCCGTGCACCAGCACGATGGCGAGCGCGCGCAAGCCCTTGCCGTAGGCGGCGCGGAGATCGGCCCGGGCGCGCTCCACCTCGAGCGGGCGCTCGACCGTGCCGTCGGCGCGCATCCGCTCCTCGATCTCGACCACCTGGTCGTAGAGCAGCTCGGGCAGCACGATCCGGCGCGCGAAGATGTCCGGGCGATGCTGGTAGCCGATCCGGAGCGCGTCGCCGAGCCCTTGGGTGATCGCCAATACGGTCGGCTCGCCGCGGCGCTCGAGGAGCGCGTTGGTGGCGACCGTCGTGCCCATCTTGACCGCGTCGATCCGCGCGGCCGGCAGCGGCTCCTCGGCGCCGAGCCCGAGCAGATCCCGGATCCCCTGCAGCGCGGCGTCCCGGTAGTGGTCCGGGTTGTCGGACAAGAGCTTGTGCACCGCGAGCGTGCCGTCCGGCGCGCGGCCGACGACGTCGGTGAAGGTGCCGCCGCGGTCGATCCAGAACTGCCAGCCTGCGTCGCCGTCCGCCATCCGATCCACTCCTCTCGCCGCCACCCGGCCGCGGGCTCGCCCTTATAGCGGAACGGCCGCGCAAGCCCAATCCGGCGGACCCACCCCGGCGCCGGCAAGGCCCTTGCTGACCCCGCCCTTGCGGTCTAGACCACGAGGGCGGCAGGGCGCAGGTCGGACGCGTCGGCGGTGAGCATCTGGGGCAAGATCGTCGGCGGCGCGGCCGGGCTCGCGATCGGCGGCCCGCTCGGCGCGGTGCTCGGCGCCGTCGCCGGCCATGCCTACGACCACTACCGCGAGGAGGAGAGCCGCGAGCGGCTGGCGGGGCCGGAGCCCGACCCCGACCCGGAACCTTGGCCCGATGGCGCGCCCGCGGGCGCGACCTGGACCGAGCCGCCGCCGGTGTTCGCCGACCCGACCGAGACCCGGCGGATCGCGTTCGCGACCGCGGTGATCGTGCTCGGCGCCAAGCTCGCCAAGGTCGACGGGGTGGTCACGCGCGACGAGATCCGGGCGTTCAAGCGGGTGTTCCGGATCGACGACGCCGAGGTCGGCGACGTCGCCCGGATCTACAACCAGGCCAAGACCTCGGCGCGCGGCTTCGAGCCCTACGCACGCCAGATCGCGGCCTTGTTCGGCAACGATCCGTTCCTGCTCGAGGAGCTCCTGACCGGCCTGTTCGAGGTCGCCCGGGCGGATGGCGAGCTCAATCCGGCCGAGGTCGACTTCCTGCGCCGGATCGCCGCCATCTTCGGCTTCGACATCGCCGCCTTCGAGATGATCCGGGCGCGCTTCTCGGCGACCGCCCGCAACCTGAGCGGCGCCGACGACGCCTACGCGGTGCTGGGCCTGACGCGCAGCGCTGCCGACGACGAGATCAAGCAGGCCTACCGCGGGCTGGTGCGCGAGCACCACCCCGATCGCCTGGTCGCCAAGGGCCTGCCGCCGGAGTTCGTCGAGCAGGCCAACAAGACGCTGGCGGCGATCAACGCCGCCTACGACCGCATCGAGAAGGAGCGCAATCTAAAGTAATGAGGATCCGCAGGATTACCGCCGACTGGCTGCACGTCCCGATCCCGGAGGCGAAGCAGCACACCACCGACTTCGGGCGGATCGCGTCGTTCGATTCGGCGCTCGTCCGGGTCGAGGCCGAAGGCGGGCTCGTCGGCTACGGCGAGGCCAAGGCCGCGGTCGGCAGCGCCGGCACCAACGCCGCGCTGGTGACCTGCATCGAGCAGGAGCTGGCGCCCTTGATCGAGGGCGAGGACGCCCGCGACATCTCGCGCCTGTGGGACGTGATGTACAACGGCTCGCGCGCCCACTTCGCGATCGCCCGCGGGCACGCCTTTCCGATCCTCGGCCGGCGCGGCCTGGCGGTGGCCGGGCTCGCCGGCATCGACATCGCACTCTGGGACATCCTCGGCAAGTCGCTCGGGCGTTCCGGTCTGGCGCCTGCTCGGCGGGCGCCGCCAGGCGCGCATGCCGGCCTACGCCTCGGGCGGCTGGGCGCCGGCCGATCGGATCGCGGCCGAGCTTAAGCGCTTCATCGAGCGCGGCGACTTCAAGGCGGTGAAGATGCGGGTCGGCGCCGGCGACGGCACGCTCGCCCATTCGATCGCGCGGGTGCGCGCGGCGCGCGACGGCCTGGGCGAGGCGATCGACATCATGTGCGACGCGCACGGGACCTGGACCGTCGCCGAGGCCAAGCGCTTCTGCCGCGAGGTGGCGGCCTGCAACATCGGCTGGCTCGAGGAGCCGGTCAGCGCCGACGACAAGCGCGGCCAGGCCGAGATCCGCGCCGGGACCGACATCCCGATCGCGAGCGGCGAGTTCGAGTTCACCCGCTTCGATTTCCGCGACCTGGTCGAGCTGCGCGCGGTCGACATCCTGCAGCCCGACCTCTCGATCGCCGGCGGGATCACGGAGGCGCTCCGCATCGAGGCGCTGGCGAGCGCGCACCAGCTGCGCTTCGCCCCGCATCTGTGGGGTGGGGCCTTGACCTTCGCCGCCGGCCTGCACGTCGCGGCAGTCGCCTCGAGCGGCTTCATCCTCGAGTACTCGCTCGGCGCCAACCCGATGCTGCACGAGCTGGCGCTCGAGGACTTCCCGGTGGTCGACGGCTACGTCGAGATCCCCGATCGCCCGGGCCTCGGCGTCACGGTCGACGAGGCTTTCGTCGCGCGCCATCGGGTGCCCGTCGCCTCGCGGTCGTGATCCCGCGAAGCGCCGGGATTGACCGTGCCCTCGCGGCGCAGTACCCGAGTGAGGCGGGCAGAACCGTAAGGAGAAGCGACCGCCGCGGATCGCTTCCCGGAGCGCCCGATTGGCCGTGACAGGGAAGCGGCCTCTCGCCTGGTAGTGCAACAGGATACGACAACGCTGGGGAGGCAGATGTCGATGGACCGGACACGCCGACTGACCGTCACGCTCGCCGTGACGGCGCTGATGGCCCTATCGCGGGCGACCGGAGCGCAGGACTTCGAGCTGGCGATGGTCATCAAGGAGACCACCAACCCCTACTACAACGCGACGCTCGCCGGCGCGCTGATGGCGGCCGAGGAGATCGGCGGCACCGCGAAGAACTACGGCCCGACGCAGTCGAGCGCCGAGGCCCAGATCGCCATCATCAACAACCTCGCCGATCGCCGCGTGCCCGCGATCGCGGTCGCGCCGAGCGATCCCAACGCCGTGGCGCCGGCGATGAAGCGCGCCCAGCGCATCGGCTCCGCGGTCATCAGCTTCGACGCCGATTCGGCGCCCGACGCGCGTCCGTTCTTCGTCAACCAGGCGACCACCGATTCGGTCGGCCGTTTCGGCGCCGTCAGGCTCGCCGAGGCGATGGGCAACAAGGGCCAGATCGCCATCGTCTCGGCGCAGCCGACCGCCGCCAACCAGAACGCCTGGATCGCGGCGTTTCGCGACGAGCTCAGCAAGCCTGAGCACAAGGACATCGAGATCGTCGACGAGGTCTACGGCCAGGACAACGAGCAGAAGGCGTTCGACCTCACGGTCGCGCTGACCACCAAGTACCCGGAGCTTGCCGGCATCTACGCGCCGACCTGCCCCGGGCTGCCCGCCGTCGCGCGCGCGCTCGAGTCGGTGGGCAAAGGCAAGGGCCAGATCAAGGTCGCCGGCATGTGCGTGCCGAGCATCACCGCCGAGTACATGCTCAACGGCACGATCCAGGTCTTCTACCTCTGGGATCCGATCAAGCTCGGCTACATCACCTACTACGCCGCCAAGCTGCTCGCCGAAGGCCAGATCGACGGCAAGCCCGGCGATACCTTCACGATCGAGGCCGGCAACAAGTGGCCGGGCACCTACGAGATTCTTCCGAACGGCGAGATCATCACCGGCGATCCGCTGCAGTACACCGAGGCCAACTACAAAGAGCACGCGTACTAGGCTCTGGCATGGCTGCGAGGGGCGCGGCGCGGGTTTCAGCGCCAGCCCTTCGCGCCGCCAGGGCGTCGCCCGCGGATGGCTCGTCCGTCCCGCTCCACGAACCGCGCGCTGTCGGGCCGGGGCGCGTGACCGCACTGATCGAACTGCGTGGGATCACCAAGCGGTTCGGGCCCGTCGAGGTGCTCTCCGAGGTCGATCTCAGCCTGCACGCCGGGCGCGTGCATTCGCTCGCCGGCGAGAACGGCGCCGGCAAGAGCACGCTCGTCAAGATCCTGGGCGGCATCCATCAGCCGGACGGCGGACGGATCCTGATCGACGGCGCGGAGGTCGCGATCCGCGGCGCCGCCGGCGCCCAGCGCCACGGCATCGCCGTGATCCACCAGCACCCGACGGTGTTCCCGGACCTGTCGGTGGCGGAGAACATCTTCGTCGGCCGCCAGCCGGGGCGGCCGGGTCGGATCGACTGGGCGGCGATGAGGAGGGAGGCGCGCGAGCTCCTGTCGCGCCTGCGCATGGAGATCGACGTCCGCCTGCCGGTCAAGATGCTCGGCATCGCCGAGCGCCAGACGATCGAGATCACCCGCGCGCTGTCGCTCGACGCGCGGGTGCTGGTGATGGACGAGCCCACCTCCGCGATCTCGAGCAGCGAGGTCGACCGTCTGTTCGAGATCGTCCTGCGGCTCAAGCAGCAAGGCGTCGCGATCCTGTTCATCAGCCACTTCATCGACGAGATCCTGCGGCTGGGCGACGAGGTGACGGTCCTGCGCTCGGGCCGGCGGGTCGTCACCTGCCCGGCCGCGGAGCTGAGCCCGGAGCAGACGGTCCGGCACATGGTCGGCAGCGACCTCGCCACCTTCTTCCCCAAGGAAGCGGCGCAGATCGGCGCGCCGGTGGTGAGCGTGCGCGGGCTGTCCGGGGCCGGGTTCGTCGAGGACGTCGGCTTCGATCTGCGCGCGGGCGAGATCCTGGGCTTCTTCGGGCTCGTGGGCGCCGGGCGCTCGGAGGTCGCGCAGATGCTGTTCGGCATCACGCGGCCCGATCGTGGCGAGGTCCAGCTCGACGGCCGCAGGGTTCGCCTGCGCTCGCCGCAGGACGCGTTGCAGCACGGCATCTCGCTGCTGCCCGAGGACCGCCACCAGCAGGGGCTCGTGCTCGAGTTCCCGATCCGGGCCAACGCGACGCTCCCGATCCTGCGCCGGCTGGCCAGGCGGCTCGGCATCGTCGATCGCCGGGCCGAGGCGAAGATCGCCCTGGACTTCGCCCAGCGTATGCGCGTGATCGCGACCGGCATCGAGCAGCCGACCAGCACGCTCTCCGGCGGCAACCAGCAGAAGGTGCTGCTGGCGAAATGGCTGATCCCGGCGCCGCGCGTCCTGATCCTCGACCAGCCGACGCGGGGGATCGACGTCGGGGCGAAGGCGGAGATCCATCGCATCGTCTCGCACCTCGCAACTCAGGGAATCGCCATCATCCTGATCGGCGATGACGCCGCGGAGGTGAGCGCGATGGCCGACCGGATCCTCGTGTTTCGCGGCGGCCGGGTCGTGGCCGAGTTCGCCCGCGAGGCGTTCGACCAGGAGGCGATGCTGCTCGCCGCCGCGCATGTGGTCCGCGATCACGAGGCCGCCAGCCTTCCGGCTCGGCCGTGACCGGGCCGGGCGCGACGACCGGGGAAGGCTGGTCCGGCGCCACGCGCGGCTGGGTCGGGCGCGGCCTGCGGGTGCGCGAGATCGGCCTCCTCCTGGCGCTGTTCCTGCTCTGCCTGCTGGTGACCCTGCGCGAGCCGCGCTTCCTCGGCGCCGCGAACCTCGAGCAGGTGGCGCTCTCGGCGACTCTGGTCTGCATCGTCGCGCTCGGCGAGGCGCTGGTCATCATCACCCGCCAGATCGACCTCTCGGTCGGCGCGATCGTCGCGATGAGCGCGTTCGTCGTCGCCGACTGGCTGGAGGATCACCAGGACGGGAGCATGCTGCTCGTGTTCCTGATCGGCTGCGCGGTCGGCGGCGGCCTCGGCCTGGTCAACGCCCTGCTGGTCGCGGTCGCGCGCATCCCGGCGATCGTCGCGACGCTCGGCACGCTCGCGGTCTACCGGGGCGGCGTGATCGTGCTCGCCGGCGGGCGCCAGATCTCGGCGACCGCGTTGCCGGACAGCTACGAGGACCTCGCCCGAGATCGATCTGGCGGGCGTGCCGCTCCTGGTCTGGCTGGCGATCCTGCTGACCGTGCTGTTCGGCTGGATGGCGCGCTCGACGCGCACCGGGCGCAACCTCTACGCGCTGGGCAGCAACCCGGAGAGCGCGCGTCTGGTCGGCATCAGCGAGACCTGGCACATCGGCTTCGTGTTCATTCTCTCCGGCCTGCTGTGCGGGCTCGTCGGCGTGCTCTGGGGCGCCCGCTTCGGCACCGTGGATGCGGTGATCGCGCGGGATCTGCACCTGCAGGCGATCTCGGCGGTGGTGATCGGAGGGGTGAGCATCTTCGGCGGCAGCGGCTCGGTCTATGGCGCGGCGATCGGCGCCGTCATCTTCGCCGTCCTGCAGAACGGGGTTCAGCTGCTCGGCATCAACCAGTTCTGGCTCGAGGCCGTGATCGGAGCGGCGATCCTCGGCACGGTCATGTTCTACAGCCTGCTGGCGCGCGGCGCCGAACGGGCGGAGCGGGCCACTCGAGGGCCGGAGCCGGCGCGTGCCCGCCTGCGCGATCCGGCCGCGAGCTGACGATGGCGCGCCTGCGTGGCCTGCTCGCGCGTTGGGAGCTGTTCCTCCTCGTCGTCCTGATCGCGACCTTCGTCTACGGCAGCCGGTTCTCCGAGTACTTCCTGACCTCGTCGAACATCTCGATCGCCATCGCCGGCGCCGTGCCGGCCGCGATCGTCGCGCTCGGCATGACGCTGGTCATCGTGACCGGGGAGATCGACGTCTCGGTCGGGTCGAACGTCGGGCTCTGCGCAGCATCGCTCGCGGTCGCGATCGAGCAGGGGCTGCCGCTCGAAGCGGCGATGCTGGCCGCCATGGCTGCCGGAACCCTGGCCGGCCTCTTCAACGGCGTCATGGTCGCCTACGCCGGCCTGCCGTCGCTGGTGGTGACCCTCGGCACGCTCGCCCTCTATCGAGGCACGGCGCTGATCATGCTCAAGGAGCGGGGCGTGCACAGCTTTCCCGAATGGTACCAGAGCCTCGGGTTCGAGACGATCGCCGAGACGCCCGTGCCGTGGAGCTCGATCATCTTCGTGCTCCTCTTCCTAGGGTTCGCGGTGTTCCTGCACACGACCCGCTGGGGGCGGGCCCTCTACGCGATCGGCAACAACCGGGAGGCGGCGCGCTTCTCAGGCATCGACGTCAGGCGCGCCATCCTCGGCGTGTTCGTGACCTCGGGCGTGATGTGCTCGATCGCGGCGATCGTTCTCACCGCCTACCTCGCGAGCGCGCGCGCGGACACCGCGACCGGGCTCGAGCTGCCGGTGATCACCGCGGTCGTCCTGGGCGGCGTCAGCATCTTCGGCGGCAGCGGGACGCTGGTCGGCGTGCTCCTCGCGCTCCTGGTGCTGGCCTTCGTGCAGAACGCGCTGGGCCTCGCCGGGGTGACGCCCGAGGCGCAGCAGATCGTCACCGGCGCGGTCCTGATCGTGACCCTCACGCTGTTCGGCGCCTACGGCCTCATCAGGACGAAGGCCGCGGCCCTGCGGAGCCTCCGGCGTCCGGACGACGTCCGCGGTGCGCGGCAGCCGACGCCGACGGCTTAGCCTGCCCGGTCAGGAGGCTTCGGCGAGCAGCGCGGCCTGGTCCTCGGCGGTGAGCGCGTCGATGATCTCGTCGAGCGCCTCGCCGTTCAGGACCTTGTCGAGCTTGTAGAGGGTCAGGTTGATCCGGTGATCGGTGCAGCGGCCTTGCGGGAAGTTGTAGGTCCGGATCCGCTCCGAGCGATCGCCCGAGCCGACCTGGCCGCGCCGGCTCGCCGCGCGCAGGGCGTCGCGCTCGGCCCGCTCGCGCTCGTAGAGGCGGGCGCGCAGCACCCGCAGCGCCTTGGCCTTGTTCTTGTGCTGCGACTTCTCGTCCTGCTGGGTGACCACGAGGCCGGTCGGCAGGTGGGTGATGCGGACCGCGCTGTCGGTGGTGTTGACCGACTGCCCGCCCGGCCCGCTCGAGCGGTAGACGTCGATCCGGAGGTCCTTGTCGTCGATCTGGATGTCGACCTCCTCGGCCTCCGGCAGCACCGCCACGGTTGCCGCGGAAGTGTGGATCCGGCCCGAGGCCTCGGTCACCGGCACCCGCTGGACCCGATGCACCCCGGCCTCGTACTTGAGGCGCGCGAACACGCCCTGGCCCTTGATCGCGACGATCGCCTCCTTGAGCCCGCCGAGCCCGGTGTCGCTCTCCGCCAGCGGCTCGAAGCGCCAGCCCTGGAGCTCGGCGTAGCGCTGGTACATGCGATACAGGTCGCCCGCGAACAGCGCCGCCTCCTCGCCGCCGGTGCCGGCCCTGATCTCGACGATGGCGCCCTTGTCGTCGGCCTCGTCCTTGGGCAGGAGTGCCAGCTTGACCGCCTGCTCGAGCTCCGGAACGCCCGCCTCGAGCGTCGCCAGCTCGTGCTCCGCGAGCGCGCGCATCTCGGCGTCCAGCGCCGGATCGGCGAGCATCTCCTCGAGGCCCGCGGCCTCGGCCCGCCGCGCGCGCAGCGCCCGGATCGTCGCCCGCGACCGCCTCGAGCTCGGCGAACTCCCGGGCAAGCGCGGCGTAGCCTTCGCCCGAGGCGCTCGCCAGCAGATGGCCGAGCTCGTCGCGCCGGGCGAGGATGCCGTCGAGCTTGGCCTCGAAGCCGGAAGTGGCGTGCGCGCTCATGTTCGGATCGACCAGTCCTCGTCGGCTGCAATGTGGCGCGCGCGGGCTCGCGAAACAAGCGAAGCGCGCCGCGGCCCGGCGCTGGCCGCGCGGAGCTTGTCGACGCGCGCAGGATCGATCACCATCGGTCGCTCGCGGCCCATCCGCAGGAGGATCTCGTGGCCTACGTCATCATCGTCGAGTTTCGGGCCAGGCCGGATCAGGTCGAGGCCTTCGCCGCGCTGATCGATCGCCACGCCTACAACTCGCGCCGGGAGGACGGCTGTCTCGCCTTCGAGGTCTGCCAGGATCCCGAGGATCCCGCCCGCTTCGTGTTCTACGAGGCCTATCGCGACCAGGCGGCGCACCGGGTGCATGCCGAGCAGGCGAGCTACCAGCATTTCCGCTCGCGGGCGCCCGAGCTGCTCGTCCCGGTCCCGGCGGCGCTCTGCCGCAGCAACGTCAGGTGCTGACGCGCCGCCCGTACCTCTCAGAGTAGCTTGACCAGCGCGGCGACGATCGCGATGGCGGCCGCGAGCATGACGCCGAGGCGGATGGTCAGCTGATCCTTGATCCGCTGTTCCATCGCTGCGATGTCGGCGCGGAGCAGGTCAAAATCGGTCCGCAGGAGCCGATATCCTGTTTGGTTGCCACCTGTTCGCCTAGCGAGCCGCGTGCTTTCCTCGGCCAGGACCTCGGCCTGCTGCTCCGGCATGCCGGCGGCGGTCAGGCGCTTGACGAAGGCGTGGGTGTCGAAGATCGCGGTGGCCATGGCGCCAATGTGGCTTCAGCCGCCGCTTCGACCGCAAGCAGGCGCGCGATGAGGTCGCCGCGCGCCACCTCCTCCTGCTCGCCCCGGTCGAGGTCGCGCAGGACGACCGTGCCCTTGGCGAGCTCGTCCTCGCCGAGCAGGAGCGCGTGGCGGGCGTTGCGCTGGCTCGCGCGCTTGAGGCGCTGGCCGACCTTGCCGCGAAACTCCATCTCCACGGTCAGGCCGGCCGCGCGCAGCTCCTCGGCGAGGCGGAGCGCCGCCAGCTCGACCTGGTCGCCGATCGGCACGACCGCGATCGGCCGGCCCGGCGCGGGCGTCTCGTCGAGCAGCATGGCGAGGCGCTCCACCCCGGCCGCCCAGCCGATGCCCGGCGTGTCGGGTCCGCCCATCGCCCGGACCAGGCCGTCGTAGCGGCCGCCGGCGAGCACCGCGCCCTGCGCGCCGAGCTGGGTCGTGGTGAACTCGAAGGCGGTGTGGGTGTAGTAGTCGAGGCCGCGCACCAGGCGCGGGTTGATCTCGTAGCCGATGCCGAGCGCCTCGAGCCCTGCCAGCACCCGGTCGAAGAACGCGCGCGAGGCCTCGTTCAGGCTCTCGGCGAGGACCGGCGCCTGCTGCAGGATCGCGCGATCGCCTTCGTCCTTGCTGTCGAGGATGCGGAGCGGGTTGCGCTCGAGGCGCATCCGGCTGTCCTCCGACAGGCGCTCGCGGAACTCCTGGAGGTAGTCGACCAGCCGGTCGCGGTACGCCTGCCGGCTCGCCGGATCGCCCAAGGTGTTGAGCTCGAGGGTCACCTTGTGGTCGAGGCCGAGCGCCGCGAGGATCCGCCGGCCGAGCGCGATCACCTCGACGTCGGCCTCCGGCTCGGGGGCGCCCAGCACCTCGACGTCGATCTGGTGGAACTGGCGCAGCCGGCCCTTCTGCGGGCGCTCGTAGCGGAACACCGGGCCGCTCGTGAACAGCCGGATCGGCAGGCTCTGGCCGAGCGCGCCCGAGATCAGCGCGCGCGCGACCCCGGCGGTGAACTCGGGCCTCAGCGTGATCCGCTCGCCGCCCCGGTCCTCGAAGCTGTACATCTCCTTGGTCACGATGTCCGAGGTCTCGCCGAGGGTGCGGGCGAACACCTCGGTGAACTCGAACACCGGCACGGCGATCTCGCCATAGCCGTAGCGCGCGGCGACCTCGCGCCCGGTCTCGACGACCTTGCGATGGCGCAGCGCGTCGTCGCCGACGATGTCGTGAGTGCCGCGGACGGGGCGAAGGGCGCTCATGCTTCAAGGTCCACCGGCTCGGGCGTCAGCGGCTTGGTCAGGTCGATCATGGCGAAGCCCCACTTCTCGTGCGGATAGCGCTCGGCTTCCGACCAGCCGTGCCGGGCGTAGAAGCGGCGCGCCCCGGAGTTTTCGGCGACGACGCGCAGGTAGGCAAGCGCGTGGCCGCGCCCGGCGATCTGCCGCTCGCCCGCCGCCAGCAACCGGCTGCCGATGCCGCGGTCGCGGCAATCCGCGGCCACCCAGAGATCCTCGATCCAGTCGTCGTCGGTGACCACGACGCCGACGATCCGGCCGTCGCGCTCGGCGAGCAGGCTCTGCGCCCAGTTGCCGTCCGGCCGGGGCGGGTCGTCCTGGAACAGATGGCCGTAGACCTCGGCGGCAACGCTCGAGACGAACCGTTCGACGGCGGCGAGGTCGCTCTCGCGCGCGGGCCGGATCACCACGCCCGGCGCGGGCTGCACGTCGTGGAGGCGGCCGGTCAGGCGCTTTGCTTCTCGGCGGCGCCGGCGCCGTAGCGGCGCTCGACGTAGCGCTCGACCAGCGCCTGGAACTCCTCGGCGATCCGCTCGCCGCGCAGGGTCAGGACCTTCTTGCCGTCGATGAACACCGGGGCCGCCGGACTCTCGCCGGTGCCGGGCAGGCTGATCCCGACGTCGGCATGCTTGCTCTCGCCCGGGCCGTTGACGATGCAGCCCATGACCGCGACGTTGAGCGACTCGACCCCCGGGTAGCGCTGCTTCCAGAGCGGCATCTGGTCGCGCAGGTAGCCCTGGATGCGGTCGGCGAGCTCCTGGAAATAGCTGCTCGTCGTGCGACCGCAGCCCGGGCAGGCGGTGACCTGCGGCGTGAACGAGCGCAGGCCCAGGCTCTGCAGCAGCTCCTGGCAGACGACCACCTCCTGGGTGCGCGCCTCGCCCGGCCGCGGCGTGAGCGAGGCCCGGATGGTATCGCCGATGCCGTCCTGCAGCAGGACCGCGAGCGCTGCGGTGGTTGCGACGATCCCCTTCGCGCCGAGGCCGGCCTCGGTCAGGCCGAGGTGCAGCGCGTAGCGCGAGCGCCGGGCGAGCTCGCGGTAGACCGCGATCAGGTCCTGGACCCGGCTGACCTTGGCCGAGATCACGATTCGATCCGCCGGCAGCCCGATCCTCTCGGCCTGCGCGGCGCTCGCCAGAGCCGAGACCACCAGCGCCTCGCGCAGCACGTCGTCGGCCGACCTGGGCTCGGGCAGGCGGCCGTTGTCGTCCATCATCCGGGTCGACAGCTCCTGGTCCAGGCTGCCCCAGTTGACCCCGATGCGGACCGGCCGGTCGTGGCGGAGCGCTACCTCGATCATCGTCTCGAACTGCTTGTCGCGCTTGGCGCCGAAGCCGACGTTGCCGGGGTTGATGCGCAGCTTGGCTAGAGCCCGGGCGCAGTCGGGATGGCGGGTCAGGAACAGATGGCCGTGGTAGTGGAAGTCGCCGACCAGGGGCACGTTGCAGCCCTGCAGCCACAGCCGCTCGCGGATCTCCGGTACCGCCTTGGCGGCCTCGTCGGTGTTGACGGTCACGCGCACGATCTCGGAGCCGGCCGCGGCGAGCTCGAGGACCTGACCGGTGGTCGCGGCGACATCGGCGGTATCGGTGTTGGTCATCGACTGCACGACGACCGGCGCGCCGCCGCCCAGGACGACGTCGCCGATCCGCACGGCGTGCGTCGGGTGACGCTTGATCTCGCTCAGGGCGACCATCTTCGCTCCATCGTCGTCGGACCGGAAGCCGCCGGGGTCCGGTGCTGGCCGGATGACGCGCGCATCATAGCGGTCCTGCGGGGCGAAGCCAGGACGCCGCCGCCAAGCCGGCGCCCCCAAGGCCCTGGGGTCATCTCCTACCTGACGATCGGAGTGCCGAATGTCGCACGCAGGCTCGACGGCTCGAGCGGCACCGCGCGGACCACGGCGCCCGAGCCGCCGAGCGGGGCCAGGACCTCGCCGTCGACGATCACCTCCAGGCCGCCGGCGTTGCCGGTCCAGAGCTCCAGGTCCGGCCGGTTCGGCACCAGGAAGAGATCGCCGCGCTCGAGCGTGCGGTCGCGGAGGTAGTCGCCGCCCACGCTCGACACCCGGATCCAGCTGTCGTTGAGCGCCCGCAGGACCACCCGGGCGTCGCGGTTCGCCTCCTCGTGGATCCGCCCGTCGGCGGCGAGAGACGTGGGATCGAACGGCAGGGCGGCGACCTGGTCCTGAGCACTCGCCCGATCGGCCTCGGCAGCGCCATCCGCGGAGTCAGCCCGCGGCCCGCCCGCAGCCTGCGTCGGATCCTGCGCCGCCGGCGATTGCGGCCGGGCGGTCTGCTCGGCCGCCGCCGGCGCGGGCTCGGCGGGCGGCGTGGCCGTCGGGGCCGGCAGCGGGTCGGGCCCGACCGCGGCGAAGGCGCGCGTGGTCGCGCTCGGCCCGGCGCCGGGCTCCACCTCCGTGACGGCAGGCGCGGCGGGACCGCCGGATCCGCTCGGGCCGGTGGCGGGCGGGGGCCCGCTACTCAGCGTGCCCGGGGCCGCGGCGGCGGTCGACGTGCCGGGGACGCCAGACCGGCTCTCGGGGCTCGGTTGCGGCGCCGCGGCAGGCGGCGCGCCGGCGCTCTCCGGTGCAGGCTGCTCGGCCATGCCGGGCGCACGGGGGGCCTCCTCGGGCGCGAGCTCGTCCCTCGCTGGCGGCGCGGGGCTGCCGTTGTCGTCCCGCAGCGCATCAAGCGCCCTGCTGCGCAGCTCGCTCGGCACCTCGGCAACGGTCTCGATCTCCACCTCGCTGCCGCGGTCGAGGTATGACCAGCCCGCGTAGACGCCCGCGATCGCGGCTAGCGACAGCACCAGGATCGGCATCTTGGGCAGGCGGCTCTCGGGCAGCGGCGTGCGGATCCGCAGCCGGGTGCGGTCGGTGAGATTGGCGACCGTCGACTTGATCTGGACGATCAGGTCGTCGCCGTCGAAGCCCAGGTAGTCGGCGTAGCTGCGCAGGAAGCCCAGCGCATAGGTCCGCCCGGGCATCGTCGAGAGGTCGCCCTGCTCGATGCCGAACAGGTAGGTGGCCTTGATCCGCAGGTGCCGGGCGACGTCGTCGAGCTCCTCGCCGCGCTCGAGGCGAACCTGGCGCAGCTGCGCGCCGACCTCGCGCATCAGCGCCTCGGCCGGATCGAGCTGGTCGTGATCGTCAGTCATCGAGCGAAGCATGTCGTGCACGACCGCGGCCGGGGTGGAAGAGCGCTCGATCCGACGGCCCGATCGCGCTGCGCCCGTTCCGGGCGCTCACGACGGCATCGGGCTGCGAACCACGCTCAGATATGCAGCTGCACCCCGTGATCAAGCGCATAGTGACGCAGTCTAACACGCAGGCTGTGGTCGGGTAAATCGTAGAGCTGGCCGAGGTAGCTGGTCAGCGCGCCGCAGCGCAGCGAGCGCAGCATGGTCTTGACCGGCCCGACGTCGCTCGGCGTCAGCGACAGGGTGCGCACGCCGAGCCCGAGCAGGACCATCGCCTCGAGCGGGCGCGACGCCATCTCGCCGCAAATCGAGAGCTGCACGTCGAACGCCCGGCAGCGCTCGACCAGCTCGCGCAGGAACGACAGCACCGGCGGCGACAGCACGTCGTAGCGTTCGCTCAGCTCGGGATTGCCGCGGTCGCAGGCGAACAGGAATTGGAACAGGTCGTTGCTGCCGATCGACAGGAAGTCGATCCGCGGCAGGAGCGCCCGCAGCTGCCAGAACAGCGAGGGCACCTCGAGCATCGCGCCGACGCGCAGCTGGCTCGGCACGAGCTCGCCGCGCCGCTCGGCGCGCTCGAGCTCCAGCGCCAGCACCTGCTTGGCCGCGGTGATCTCGGCGACCTCGGCGACCATCGGGAACATCACCTCGAGCGGCCCGCCCTTGGCGCTCCGGATCAGGGCGCGCAGCTGGGTGCGCAGGATCGCCGGCCGGTCCAGCACCATGCGCATCGCGCGCCAGCCCATGGCCGGGTTCTCCTCCGACGGGAAGGTCCAGTAGGGCAGGTGCTTGTCGCTGCCGACGTCGAGGGTGCGGAACACCACCGGCTTGTCGCCGGCCAGCTCGCGCACCTTGGCGTACAGCTCGCACTGCGCCTCGACGTCCGGGAAGCTGTCGCGGACCATGAATGCGAGCTCGGTGCGATAGAGGCCGACGCCGTCCGCCGCGGTCGTCTCGAGCGCCGCGAGGTCGATCAGGAAGGCGGCGTTGAGGTGCAGGCCGATGCGCATGCCGTCGAGCGTCGTCGCCGGCTGGTCCCGCAGGCTGGCATAGGTCCGGCGGCGCGCGGCGCGGTCGGCGAGCGAGCGCGCGAAGGCCAGCTCGACGTCCTCACCCGGGCGCACGAAGATCTGGCCGTGATCGCCGTCGAGCGCCACCCGATCGCCGGGCTCGATGCGGCTCATCGCGCCGCGCACGCGGCCGACCATCGGGATGTCGAGGGCGCGGGCGACGATCGTCACATGGGCGGTCGGCGAGCCCTCCTCCAGGACCACGCCGCGCAGCCGGGCGCGACCGTAGTCGATCAGCTCGGCCGGTCCGAGCGAGCGCGCGACCAGCACGAACTCGTCGGGCAGCTGCGCCGGGTCGTGGAGCTGGCTGCGCCCGGTCAGATGGACCAGCAGCCGGTCGGCGAGCGCATCGAGATCGTGCAGGCGCTCCTTGAGGTAGGCGTCGGCGACCTGGGCCATGCGCAGGCGGGTCTCTTCCTGCACCCGGCGCACCGCCGCCTCGGCGGTCAGCCCGGTCCGGATCGCCTCGCGCATGCTGCGCCGCCAGCCGGCGTCGTGGGCGAACATGCGGTAGGCCTCGAGCACGTCGCGGTGCTCGCCATTGGCGATCTCGGGCAGCAGCAGCAGCTCGTCGACCGAGGCGCGCAGGCTCGCGATCGCCTGCTCGAGGCGCGCCGCCTCGCTGTCCGGATCGTCGGCGACCAGCCGGGTCACCTCGATGCGCAGCTGGTGCAGGACGGCGTTGCCGAGCGCCACGCCCTCGACCAGACGCAGCCCCTCGAGCCGGTCCGGGCGGGCGACGCGGCCGAGATCGGCCGGGAACTGGCTGGGATCGATCAGGCCGCCCGAGGCGATCATCTCGGCGAACACCGTCGCGATGATCTGCAGCGCCTCGACCTCCTCGTCGGAATAGTGCCGGGTGGTGCGGTTCTGGATCACCAGCACGCCGGTCACGCGCCCGCCGTGGACGATCGGCACGCCCAGGAACGAATGGTAGATCTCCTCGCCGGTCTCCGGCCGGTAGGCGAAATCGGGGTGGCTCTGGGCGTCGGGGAGATTGATCACCGAGCCCTGCGCGGCGATCTGCCCGACCAGGCCCTCGCCGACCCGCAGCCGGGTCTGGTGCACGGCGCTGTGCCGGAGGCCCTCGGTCGCGAACAGCTCGAGGTACTCGCCGCTGCGCATCACGTAGGCGGAGCAGACCTCGGCGACGATGTCGGCGGCGATCATGCGCACCATGCGATCGAGCCGCTCCTGCGGGCTGACCGTGCTCGCCATCACCTGGACCAGACGCCGGAGCAGGCGCCGGGCGGACGACAGCTCGTCGCCGCGGCGCTCGCCCGCCGGCAGCGGCGGGCCGCTCCGGCCCGAGGGGGCGAGGGTCACTCTGCCGCCTCCGCGAGCGTGCGCGCGCAACCCGGCTCGCGCTCGAGCGCCGCGACCGCCTGCGCGACCAGCTCGGCCAGGATCTCGGCGAGCGGCTGCACCTTCTCGACCAGGCCGACGCTCTGGCCGGCCATCAGCGAGCCGTTCTCGACGTCGCCCTCGATCACCGCGCGCCGCAGGGCGCCGGCCCAGAAGTGCTCGATCGCGAGCGAGGCCTGCTCGTAGCTCAGGGCGCCGGCACGATGCTGGGCGATCACCTCGAGCTGGGTCTCGACGAAGCGCCGGCTCGCCCGGTTGGCGAGCGCGCGCACCGGGATCGACCTTGAAGTCCGGATCGATCTGGACCGACGGCACGGCGTCGCGCGCGCTCGCCCGGACGAACGCCTGCTTGAACGCCGGATGGGCGATCAACTCGCTCGCGCAGACGAAGCGCGTGCCCATCTGGCAGCCGGCAGCCCCCATGCGCAGATAGGCCGCGATCGCCTCGCCGTGGCCGATGCCGCCGGCGACGAACACCGGCACCTCGCGCAGCTGGGGCAGGATCTCCTGGGCGAGCACGCTGGTCGCGACCGGACCGATGTGGCCGCCCGCCTCCATGCCCTCGATCACCAGCGCGTCGGCGCCCTGGCGCACGAGCTTCCTGGCGACGCCGAGGCTGGGGGCGAAGCACAGCAGCCTGGCGCCGCCTTCCTTGACCCGGGCCATGACGGTGCGTCCCGGCAGGCCGCCCGCGAGCACGACGTGGCCGACCCGATGCGCGAGGCAGACATCGACCAGCTGCTCGAGCTGCGGATGCATGATGATCAGGTTCACCCCGAACGGCCGCGCGGTCAGCAGCTGGGTCGCAGCAATTTCCACGCCAAGCTGGTCGGGCGTCATGGCGCCGCAGGCGAGCACGCCGAACCCGCCGGCGTTGGAGATGGTCGAGACCAGGGTGCGCTCCGACACCCAGGTCATGGCGCCACCCATCAGCGCCAACGGGCAGCCGAGGAACTCCGTTCCGGCCCGCCAGAGCCGCTCGAGGCGCTGGCGACCCGGGCTCAGGGTCTCGCCGTCACGCCGCATCGAGGCCATAGGCGGTGTGCAGCGCGCGCAGCGCGAGCTCGGTGTAGGCCTCGTCGATCAGGATGCTGATCTTGATCTCCGAGGTCGAGATCGCCTGGATGTTGATGCCGCGATCGGCGAGCGTGCGGAACATCACATGGGCGATGCCGGCGTGCGAGCGCATGCCGACCCCGATCACCGAGATCTTGACCACCTCGCCGTCGGCATCGATGCGCCGGCAGCCGAGCTGCGCGCGCATCGCCTCGAGGGTGGCGGTGGTCCGCTCGAGGTCCGCGCGCCCGACCGTGAAGGTCAGATCGGTGGTCTCGCCATCGGCCGAGACGCTCTGCACGATCATGTCGACGTTGATGCCGGATTCGGCGAGCGGGCCGAAGATGGTCGCCGCGACGCCCGGCCGGTCGGCGACCCCGACCAGCGTGACCTTGGCCTCGTCGCGGCTGTAGGCGATGCCGCTTACGACTTGCTGTTCCACGATCTCGCTCTCGTCCACCACCAGGGTCCCGGGGCGCTCGTCGAAGCTCGAGAGCACCTGCACGCGCACGCCGTGCTGCATCGCGAGCGCGACCGAGCGGGTCTGCAGGACCTTGGCGCCCTGCGAGGCCATCTCGAGCATCTCCTCGTAGGTCACCCGGTCGAGCTTGCGCGCCTTGCTGACGATTCGAGGGTCGGTGGTGTAGACCCCGTCGACGTCGGTGAAGATATCACAGCGATCGGCGGCGAGCGCGGCCGCAAGCGCCACCGCGGAGGTATCGGAGCCGCCGCGTCCGAGCGTGCTGATCCGCTGGCCGGGCGCGATGCCCTGGAAGCCGGCGGCGATCACCACCTGGCCCTGCTCGAGGCAGGCCCGGATCCCGGTCGGGTCGAGCGCTTTGATGCGCGCCCGGCCGTGGCCGCCGTCGGTCGCGAGCGGCATCTGCCAGCCCAGGTAGGAGCGCGCCGGGACCCCGATCGCCTGCAGGGCGATCGCCAGCAGGCCGCTGGTGACCTGCTCGCCCGCGGCGACCACCACGTCGTGCTCGGCGCGGTCGTAGTGCGCACCGCCGACCTCGGTCACCCAACGCACCAGCTGGTCGGTGGTGCCGGCCATCGCCGAGACCACCACGGCGATCTGGTCACCGCCCTCGCGCGCCGCCCGGATGCGCTCGGCGACGGCCCGGATGCGCGCGAGATCGGCCACCGAAGTGCCGCCGAATTTCTGCACCACGAGGGCCAAGGCGCCGACCTCCGAGCCGAGCAAAATAACGCTTGCGCGCGCCGATCATGGCCGAGCGCGGCGCGCTCTTGCCGTAGAGCAGCCTCTGGCAATCGCAGGCTGGCGTGTACATAGTCAGCCCGGATCAGCGAAGCAACCCTGGCCCGGGAGCACGGGCCTCCGCCGGAGGATGCTCTCTGCCGTGCCCGAGCCGTCGCCCACCGCCGCGAGCGCCGACCCGGAGGAGCTGCGCCGCTTCGCCGAGCTGGCCGGCCGCTGGTGGGACGAGACCGGTCCCATGGCGCCCCTGCACAAGCTCAATCCGACGCGGCTTGCCTACATCCGGCAGCAGGTCTGCGAGCGCTTCAGCCGCGCGCCGGACGACCCGCGACCGTTCGCGGGGCTCACCGTGCTCGACGTCGGCTGCGGCGGCGGTCTGTTGTGCGAGCCGCTCGCGCGGCTCGGCGCCGCGGTCACCGGGATCGATCTCGCGCCCGCCAACCTCGCCGTGGCAGCGCGCCATGCCGAGGCCGCCGGCCTCGCGATCACCTACCGCGAGATCGCGGTCGAGGAGCTCGCGGCACGCGGCGCCGCGTTCGATCTGGTGTGCGTCATGGAGGTGGTCGAGCACGTTCCCGACATGCCGGCGTTCCTCGCGGCCTGCGGCCGGCTGGTCCGGCCCGGCGGCGGCCTGGTGCTGGCGACCCTGAACCGCACCTTCCGCTCCTTCGCGCTCGGCATCGTCGCGGCCGAGTACGTCCTCGGCTGGCTGCCGCGCGGGACCCATCGCTGGTCGCGCTTCGTGCGTCCGTCGGAGGCCGCGCGCGCGCTCCGCCGGGCGGGCCTCTCCGTCGCCGACCTCACCGGCGTCGGCCTACGATCCGCTGCGCGACCGCTTCCGCCTGAGCCCCGACCCGGCCGTCAACTACATGCTGTTCGCCGAGCGCGACGGGGCGCGATCACCGGGTTTGGTGCCCGCCCGGCCGTGACATAGGAAGAGCTCAGCTGTCCTGACGGGGGAGCCAGGGGATCTGGCCGACCCGGATACCCTCGTCGCGGAGCTCCTTGGCCTCGCTCGTGCTGGCGTCGCCATAGATGCTGCGCTTCTCGACCTCGCCGTAGTGCATCTTGCGGGCTTCCTCCGCAAAGCGCGGCCCGACGTGGTCGAAGTTCTTCTCGATGTGCTCCTGGACCTTCCGCCAGCCGCGCATCGCGGCGGCGGCCTGCTCGGGGTCGAGCTTCCCGCTGCCGGTGGCAACCGCGGGCGCCATCAGCGCCTTGCTGACCGAGCCGTCGCCGCAGACCGCGCAGCTGATCGCGCCGGCGGCGGCCTGCTGCTCGTAGGCCGCCCCATCGCGGAACCAGGCCTCGAAGGCGTGGCCTTGCGAGCAGCGCAGCTCAAACAGGATCATGGGGTGCGGCCTACTACCTGCTGCTTGAAGCGACTCTTGAGGATAGACCTAGGGGGCGGCAGGGGCGGGTGCAAGTCTCGGGCGGCAGCGGCTCAGGAGGTGCGGCCGAGGAGCGCGTCGAGCTCGCCGCTCGCCTCGAGCGCGGCGAGCTCGTCGGAGCCGCCGATCGCGCGGCCGTCGATGAACAGCTGCGGCACCGTGCTCCGGCCGCCCGAGCGCCCGACCATCTCCGGCCGGCGCGCGGACTGCTGCCAGAGATCGATCTCGGTGTAGGCGACGCCCTTGGCCTTGAGCAGGCGCTTGGCCCGCCAGCAGTAGGGGCACAAGGGCGTCGTGTAGATCTCGATCGTGGCCATCTACCGCTTGGCACTCGCTCGGGGCCGCCCCGGCCCGCAGTCGCCGGTCCGGCAGTTGATATGGGGTTGCCGGTCACCGCGGCGTAGAGGCGTCGCGCACCACCCGGGCAAGCGTCAGCACGTCGACCTCGGCGGCGCCGGCCCGGCGCAGCACCCGGGCGCAGGCGCCGACGGTGGCGCCGGTGGTCATGACGTCGTCGACCAGCACCACCCTGCGGCCGTCGAGGCGCGCCTTGTGCCAGGGGTGCGGCCGGAACGCCGCGGGGGTGACGTTGGCGAGCCGCGCCTGGCCGCTCAGTCCCTGCTGCGAGCGGGTCGCGCGGCGGCGCTGCAGGAGGTCCGGCACCAGCGCCACGCCGGCCTCGCGGGCGAGCGCGCGGGCGAGAATGGCGGCTTGGTTGTAGCCCCGTTTCAGCAGGCGCCAGCGATGCAGCGGGACCGGGGCGATCAGATCCGCGCCGGCGAGCAGCTCGGCCCCGGCGCGGGCCAGCCAGCGGCCGAAGGCCGGCGCGCTGTCGGTCCGGTCGGCATGCTTGAAGGCGAGGATCAGGCTGCGCGCGCCCTCGTCGTAGCGCAGCGCGGCCCGCGCCCGGTCGAAGGCCGGCGGCTCGACCGCGCAGGCGCCGCAGAGCGGCGCATCGGGCACAGCGTGGGGCAGCGGATAGCCGCACAGGCGGCACTGGGGCGGGGCGAGGAAGGTGAGCGAGCGCCAGCAGCCGGCGCAGAGCCGGCCCTGGCTCTCGACGATCGCGCCGCAGGCGAGGCAGCGCGGCGGCAGCACGACATCGAGCAGGCCGAAAAGCGCACGATGCGCCACGGTGCCGACCGCCACCCTAGAGCTCCGACCGACCGCTCATCAACCATGGGTTATAGCAGCGGGCGCGGCCCGCGGCCAGTGCGGCCGAATCAGGCCGATCGGGTCTCGGTCTCGATCCAGCGCAGATAGTCGTCGCTGCCGGCGCTGATCGGCAGCGCCACCACGCAGGGGCACTCGTAGCTGTGCAGCTGCCGGACCCGCTCGGTGAGCGCGGGCACCAGCGCGCTGCGGGTCTTGAGGATGACCACTGTCTCCTCGGCCTGCTCCAGGGTGCCCTGCCACCAGTAGAGCGAGGTCATGCCGTCCAGGAGGTTGGCGCAGGCCGCGAGGCGCTCCGCCACCAGCGTGCGACCGATCGAGCGCGCCTCCTCGCGCGAGCCGGCGGTGACGTAGCAGATGCAGGCGCTGAGCGGGGCATCGGCGCGCACGGAACTCATCCCGAACTCGAGGAGATCGTGCCATTCTATTGAAAATGGTCGGGGCGGCCGGATTCGAACCGGCGACCCCCAGTCCCCCAAACAGCTGCCGGTGCACGTTCCTGACACTTCGTGGCGCCTTAGCGCTTTACCTGGCGACGTTCTGACGCCTATACCCTCAGTCGGTAGGTATCACCAAGCGCACTAGGTAGCACGATAGGTAGCACCGTCTGCTACCTAATCGCTACCTAGGCCGCAGACTGAGGGTAAGCCGATGGCATTCCGCACGCAACGCGACCTCGACCGCCTGACCCTGCCGCCCGGCAAGGCCGAGGTGTTCCATTTCGACGCCCGCTGCCAGGGCTGTCGGTCCGGATCCAGCGCGCCGGGAAGCCAGCGTACGTGCGTGGTACACGCGCCGGGCGGCAAGCGGAAGAGGATCACCCTCGGGCCGTCGCCGGGATGGATCTCGAGCGGCCCGCCGCCAGGCCGCCGAGATCGTCAACGCCGCCCGTAACGGGCGCGACCCGGCGATGGAGCGCAAGCAGGCGCGCGTCGCCGCCGCCGAGGTGTTCACGCTCGGCGACTTGATCGGCGCCTATCTCGCGAGCACGCCGAGCGCCACCAGCGGCCGCGCACCCTGATCGAGACCAGGCGCGCGCTGGACGCCGCTGGGCGCCGCTGCACGCCCTGCCGGCGGCCGACGTGACCCGCCGCGATGTATCTGCCCGGCTGATCGAGCTGGCGCGCACCAGCGGCCCCGTAGGCGCCAACAGGGCACGAGCGAACCTGTCGGCGGCCTTCGCATGGGCAATTCGGGCCGGGCTGGTCGATGCCAACCCGGTGATCGGCACCTCAAGAGCGAGGAGCGGTCGCGCGAGCGCGTCCTGTCCCCCTGCCGAGCTGGCGCGATCTGGCGGGCGACTGCTGACTGAACGGCCATAGACGCTATCATCCGCCTGTTGATGCTGACCGGCGCGCGCAAGGGCGAGAGTCGGCGGCATGGCATGGCGCGAGCTCGACCGCGATCGCGCTCTGTGGACTGCCGGCGCGCGCACGAAGAACCAAGCGAGAGCATGAAATGCCGCTGAGCCGGCAGGCGTGCGAGATCATCGCGCGAGTTCCCCGAGCTGCCGGGCCGCCCCTACTGTTCGGCCGCGGCGGCCGCGCGCCGTTCCGCGGCTGGTCGCGCTGCAAAAAACGGCTCGACGCCGGATCGCCGAGCAGCAGGGGGCGCCGCTGCCCCCGTGGACCGTTCACGATCTGCGCCGATCGTTCGCGACCATGGCGGAGCAGGGGATCGCCAGCCGCACATCATCGAGGCGTGGTCGGCCACGCGGGCGGCCCGGCGGCGTCGCCGGCGTCTACAACCGTGCCGCCTATCGCGCGCCGAAGCCGGAACCGCTGCAGCCTGGGGCGACTGGTTGAGGGGATCGTCGAAAGCCGGGACCACCGAGACCGACGTCGTCGCGCTACGAGCAGGCTAACCATGCCGACGAACCGGCGCCGTCCGCCTAAGGCCGAGCGCGATGCGCTGAACATGTGGCTGGAGCTGGGCGCGGAGCGCCAACTCTGGAACGCCGATCCCGAAACGAGAGTAGCCGAGGAACTGCGATCCATGGCTCGTGAAATTCGACAGCTCGCGTCGCCCTGGGATTCCGCCGCGGTGGCAGCCAAGGCAGCCGCCGCGCAGGCTGGCGGCCGTCGTCGGCTGTGACCGGACGCGCCGTCGCCGACTTCCGCGCCGATCAACGCGCGCTCTGAACTCGCGGATATTGTTCGAAGCCGCGCGTCATCTGCCAGGCGCGCCGCGGAGAATCGGCAATCGTGGCCGGAGAGATCATGTCGAGTGTCGGGGGGCGACAAGTCTACCAACGGATACGCCGCCATAAGCGCTCGCGCTGAACTCTTAGGAGCCGATCAGTTCAGTAGAAAGTTGCTGCATAGCAGGAAATCGCGCTTAGTATCCGAAGCCGTCTTGAAATCGCAGAAGAGGCGAGACGGCTATGAAAACCCCAAGGAACCTGAAGACCCGATCTTGTCGCCGGCGAAAATGGCCGCCGATGGCGACATCAAGGCGAGGCGACTTGGTATCGCAACTATCGGCATCACCCCCGGCTCAAGATCATCCAGATCTCGCCGCGGCGGATCGGCGCGCGGTGCTCCAACTGGCGACAGGTGCTCGACGAGCAAGCTGAAGGGGAGGCCGGCTAATGGGCGCCCCAAACGCAACGCGTCGCCCGGGCGGGGGCGACGCGGCGACGGTGATCAGCTTTGATGAGACGATCGCTAATGAAGGTAGCCCTACCAGCGTCGCCGGGCAAGCCATTACCCTCCCGACCTTGGCGGACGCGCGCACGCGCCTGATCGAGCTGATACAGCAGCGGCCGGCGCCGCAGGTCGAGGTCGAGCCGACGCCCTGATCGCCCCAGGCTGTGCACGCTGTGCCCGCGCAGGGCGCCGGGCCGAGGCGCAGCGCGTCGCTGGCTCTGGTGGCGACCCGTGTCGACCGCGCGCTCGCGCGCGGCGCTCCTGAGTCAGCCCGCGGGACGGTCGCCAGGTGGCGCCGCGGCACGCATGCCCCGACGCCTGCGGCACTGGCGGCAGCTCCTCGGGGTGAAGGCCGTACTCGTCTGGGGAGGCCGGCCGTGACCGCCGCCGGCAACGGCCGTCTCCGGGCGCGGATCGAGGCCGAGGCGAGGGAGGCTTGCCTCCCCCTCTCCGAGCTGACCGTCTTGGAGAACGATCCGTATGGCTTCGACACCACCGTCCGGCCACCAAGCGGCGCAGTGGTTCGCCGATCAGGTAGCCGCTCGCGGCAAGGCCGAGGAGCAGATCCACATCAGAGGCGTCCACTATGCCACCGCGATCAAGGGCAATGTCCAGCTGCCGCGGCCGATCCGAAAGATCGACAACAAGACCAAGGCGGTGAAGTATGAGGCCACGGTCTATCAGAACGATGATCCGTGCTGGGAATGGCTGGTCAACGAGGCCGCCAGCGCGGCGAGGTGGTTGAAGTACCTCCCGTTTGAGGCACTCGCCGACAAGTGGAACGCCAAGCCAAATATCCGCAACGGTAGGGGGCACGCCCCCCCAGAGGCGAAGATCGCGCTCGATCTCGAAGTCTACCTTCCGGACCCCGAAGATCTACATCCACGGGCCGCCGTCGCCGGCTTCAAAGGTCGCCAACCTTACCGTCTGGTGGTTTTCGGCGAGAAGGCATCACTTGATCCGATAGTGACGCCGATCGCCGATCGCTACGACGCCGATGTGTTCTTGGTGACCGGCGAGATCTCCTCCACGCTGGTCTACGAGATGTGCAAGGCCGGTGCCGAGGATGGCCGGCCGATGATCATCTTCACGCTCAGCGACTTCGACCCGAGCGGGTGGCAAATGCCGGTGAGCATCGCCCGTAAGGTGCAAGCCTATCGGGATCTTTTCTTCAACGATCTGCAATACGAGATCCGCCCGGTCGCGTTGCTGTTCGATCAGGTCAAAGAACTCAACTTGCCAAGCACGCCGCTCAAGGAGAGCGAGAAGCGCGGCGATGCGTGGCGCGAAGTGTGGGGGCGCGAGCAGACCGAGATCGATGCGGTGATTGAGCTCCGACCCGACGTGCTGCGCGAGCAGCTGACAGCGGCGCTCGATCAGTTCTACGACCGAACGCTCGAACGTCGCGTTACCGCGGCCGCCGCGAACTGGGAGGCGCAAGGCCCAGACGGTACTCGACGCTAATCTCGATGCTGATCGGGTCGCGCACATCCGCGAGAACGCAGAGGCGCGGCTCGCTGAGCTTGAGCGGGAGATCGAGGCGCTGAACGACTCCATGCGGGCCGAGGTGCCTGAGGACATCGTGGCGGAGTTCCCCGCAATCGAGATCCCCGAGGCCGAGGTCAAGGAGGGGGGCGCGCCCCCCTCATCTCGACCGCCATGTCGTGGCTTGACCAGACCAAGGCACTGATCGCGCGCAAGCGCTACGACAACGGAGACGCGGAATGATCGCCGGCGGCGGGGGAGGCTCGCCTACCCCCCCTCCCTCGCCGGCGCCAAGCGGATTGCTCGGACGCTCGAGCCGAAGGCTAAGCGCGACGCCGACGAATATTTCGCCGAGTTCACGCCGACCAACGCCACCCCGACCCGGCCGTGCCGACCGGTGCGGCGATTCCGTTCTTCGATCAGCTATCCGGCACGCCCTGCCCAA
>CAVWCE010000040.1:0-83483 GCA_963753275.1 uncultured Alphaproteobacteria bacterium
GGTGAGTTAGCTAGTGGCTTCGGAGACGCTGGCCGGGGTTCGGCTTTTAGCCAGAAGCTGACCTGTTGTTGCTGCTCGGTAGCAACCGTCGGTGTGCCCAATCTACTCGCTCAGGATCTGCTTAATGCGGGCGATCGCCTCATTGACTGCCTGATCGGAGCTGATGCCCTCGGCCGCCACGCGGTGGATCGCCTCCGCCCAGACCCGCTCTTGCCAGATTGCCCGATCGTGTCGCCAATCGCCCGAGGCCACGGTGTAGTTATGGGTCAGCGGTCGCGCGCTGACCTGCATCACCGCGGCCATCCGGTGCGGATCGCTCGGGTCGAGCCAGAATGGCTGCTCGAGAAGCTTCGGCATCGGCGGCAAGAATCGCTCGGCGGAGAAATTGAGGTAGTGGGCGAGCCAGCCCTCGGCCACGAGGAAGCGGACGAAAGCCTCAGCACTGGCGACGTTACCACCGCCCTTGAAGACCGCGATGGAGAGGACTTCACCCATGATCGGGAACGGTTCGCCCCGCGGGCCGAGCGGCCATTCGATGGTCGCGGTGTTCTCATAATAATCCTCCGGCCGTTCTGCTCTTCAGCCCGTTAGGGATCGAGAGCGTGTCGTCGGGGTCATGACGACCGTCTGTGCGTAGAACTGCTTGTTGTTGTCGATGTTCTCCCAAGTGATCGAGTTGGGCGGGGTGCACTTCCTCAGATAATAGGCAGTATAGCTGCTGATGGCGTGAACGAGCTTCCCCCTGATCTCCGGGTCGTCGATGATGAGCTTGCCGTCGCGGGTTACGTAGTCCGCCTCGTAGGCAGCCAGGAATTGAAGGAACTGGGTCGCCGTATCGTTGGCTTTCGGCGACATCGGCAGCCCCATACCCCAGATGTCGGTGCGGCCCGTGGCCCGGCGCACGGCCGGCTGGACCTGATCGACCAGAACGACCAGAACGCCTCCCACTCGCGCGGTATGTCGGCGAGGTCGAACCCCGCGCGCGCCAAAAGGCTCGTCCAGACATGGACATGGTTGGTCAGCGCCCATCGGCAGCGCGTACAACGCTTTTTGCGCAGTATTGCCGTTCAGCAGCGTTACACGATCGAGCGCCTCCGGATCGAAAAGGTCAGAAAAGCTGCCGACGGTGTCCGAAAGGTCCGACCAAGCGATCGTCGACGGCCCATTTCGGGATGTACTCTGCAAGCCAGCCGCCGAACGCGACATCGGGCGGTTTGCCGCTAACGATCGCGGCCGCTACCGCCTCCGGAAGCTCGGCCTGGGAATAATGGACGAGCTCGACCTGCTTGCCCGCGTCCTCCTCGAAGGCGGCGATCACCTCCGCGACCGCCTCGTCCTCCTCAGGGTAAAATCCCTGCTCCCACCACCGCCGACCTGGGCGCGCACCTCGGCGCCGAACAGCCAGGCCGCGAGGCCGACCGCCGCCACCAGCGCAAGGGCCGCCGTGGCCAGCGCCCAGCCGTCGGAGAGCGGCGTGCGGCGGGCGATCGGATCGGCCAGCGCGCGCAGCAGGACCGCGATCAGCACCGCGCCGAAAACCAGCAGCAGCACGTCGACCAGAGACCAGGCCAGCAGGGACAGGACGACGATCGACGCGACGATCAGGACGCGGCGCACGAAGGCGCCGTCGCCGCGAGGCTCGGGCGGCATGGGGATCTCCTTGGACTCGCTGGACGGTCCGGCCGCACCGATCAACCCTCTCCGTCGAGCCTGGTTCCGCTCAACCGCGGCCAGCACCGGGCAGCCGTCGACCACCGTCGTGACGCCGAGCGGTGGTGACGACGACATCGGCTTGCGCGAGGCCAAGGTCGTCGAGGCGGACATGGACGCGGACAACGGCGTGATCCATGCGATCGATGCGGTTCTGGTGCCGGAGGATCTGCGCTCGGAGCTGCGTGACATGAAGGACGAGGGCTGAGCTCCCGGCGGAACAAGCCTGCAAGTTGTCGTGTTCACGATTATGTGAAGCAAGAGAGGATCACCTCGCTTCGCGATCTCAACCAACCGAGGGAGCGCGGGCGGCAGCCGGCGCTCCCCGGGCGACGGGAGAGACCTGATGCGATACCTGACCATGGCTGGAGCGGCTCTTGCGGCGGCCCTGTTCGTGGCGGCGTGTGACGATGTCGACGATGACGCGCCGCTGACGCCGCCGGCAGAGCCGCAGCAGACGCCTGAGGCTCAGCCAGACCCGCAGACGCCCCCGCCCGCCGACTAAGGCGTCGGCGTCCGTACCCTCCTTGCGACGGGCGCGGTTCCGATGGGACCGCGCCCGTTTCCTGTCGAGGCACTGTGGGCGAGCCTGGTCGCGCAGGGGCGGCAGGCACCTGCCGCTATGCGCCAGCCCAGGGCGGGCATCACCCTTGCTCCCACTTTACGCCTTGCGTCCGACGCGCCGCGCGCGATGGATAGGGGTGGGGCGCTGGGCAGCCTCTAGGCTTGGGAGAAGAAGATGCCGTTGCTCGAGATCGTCGTCGTGCTGGCCCTGGTGCTGCTCAACGGCTACTTCGCGATGTCGGAGCTGGCGGTGGTCTCGGCGCGGCCGGCGCGGCTCGAGGCGCAGGCGCGCAAGGGCGGCCGCGGCGCCCGCCTGGCGCTGGGGCTCGCCCGCGACCCTGGGCGCATGCTCTCGACCGTGCAGATCGGCATCACGCTGGTCGGCATCAGCGCCGGCGCGTTCGGCGCTGCCCGGCTGGCCGAGCCGCTGGAGCACGCTCTCGCCCGTCTGCCCGGCCTGGCGCCGGTCAGCGCCGAGCTCGCCTACACGCTGGTGGTCGTGGCGATCACCTACCTCTCGTTGATCGTCGGCGAGCTCGTGCCCAAGCACCTGGCGCTGCGGGCGCCCGAGCGCGTCGCGGCGCTGGTCGCGCCCGTGATCGACCTCCTGTCGCGCGTCTCCACGCCGGCGGTCTGGCTGTTGGAACGCTCGAGCCGGGTCGTGCTGCGCCTGCTCGGCAGCGAGGCTGCGCCGCGCGAGACGGTGACCGAGGAGGAGGTCCGCACCCTGATCGCCGAAGGCACGCGCACCGGCGTCTTCCATCAGCAGGAGCAGGAGATGATCGGGCGCGTGCTGCGCCTCGCCGACCGGCCGGTGCGGGCGATCATGACGCCGCGCGTCGAATTGGCCTGGCTCGACGTCGAGGACGAGCCGGACGAGATCGCCCGCATCATCCGGGAGAGCGGGCATAGCCGCTTCGTGGTCGGCAAGGGCAGCCTCGACGAGACGTTGGGCGTGGTCCACACCCGCCGCCTGCTCGAGGCCTGCCTCGCCGGTCAGCCGCTCGACCTGCGCGCCCTGGTCGTGCCGTTGCTGGTGGTGCACGACGGCCTGCCGGTCCTGCGCGTGCTGGAGGCGCTCCGTCAGGCGCGGGTGAGCATGGCGCTGGTGGTCGACGAGTATGGCGAGGTCGAGGGCGTGGTGACGGTCGCGGACGTGCTCGAGGCGGTGGTCGGCGACATGCCCGAGCGCCGCCTGGGCGAGGAGCCGGCGATCGTGCGGCGCCAGGACGGCTCGATGCTGATCGACGGCCTGCTCGCGATCGACGAGCTCAAGCTCACGCTCGGCCTCGAGAGCCTGCCGGAGGAGGCGAGCTACCACACGCTCGCCGGCTTCATCCTGGCCCAGCTCGGCCGCGTGCCCGAGGAAGGCCAGACGGTGGTCTACGACGGCTGGCGCTTCGAGGTCGTCGACATGGACGGGCGGCGCATCGACAAGGTCCTCGTGCGCCGCAGCGAAGCGCACGGCGCACGCCCGCCCGACGCGCCCGCCGGTGGCGCGCCGGACCGCTGACGTTGCCGGTGCGCTACTGGGTCACGGCGGGCGGCGCGACATCGGCTGCCGGCCACAGCGACCAGATGATGATGATCGCGATCACCACCGCCCCGATGATATACCAGGTCCGCTTGTCCTGAAAGTTCATGGATGACTTCCTTGCTGAGGGGCCCGACACCCGACCACACCGCCATAGCACAGCTCGCCGCGGTGGGCGATAAGCAAGCTGCGGATGCCGATGCGCCGGATCCGCCCCGTCCCCGTCGCGGGTCTCATCGGGCAGGCAGGACCTGCTCGACCAGCTTCGACCAGTAGCTCGCACCGAACGGCAGCGCCTCGTCGTTGAAGTTGTACTGCGGGTGGTGGACCATCGGCGCCTCGTCGCCGCCGCCGTTGCCGATGAAGACGTAGCTGCCGGGGCGCCGCTCGAGCATGAAGGCGAAGTCCTCGGCGCCCATCACCGGGGCGGGCGCGCGGTCGACCCTGTCCTGGCCGACAACCGCGGCCGCCGCCGCCGCCGCGAGCTCGGTCTCGGCCTCGCTGTTGACCGTCGCCGGGTAGCCGCGCTCGTAGAGCGTCGCGACCTCGACCTCGAGCGCCTTGCCGACGCCTTGCGCGATCTGGCCGATCCGCCGCTCGATCAGATCGCGCATCTCGGGCGTGAAGGAGCGCGCCGTGCCCCCAAGCAGCGCGGTCTGCGGGATGACGTTGTCGGCATCGCCGGCGTGGAACTGGGTGATCGAGACCACGGCGCGGTCGATCGGATCGGCGTTGCGCGCGACGATCGTCTGCAGCGCGCTCACGATCTGCGCCCCGGCGACCACCGGATCGCAGGCATGATGCGGCATCGCGCCATGGCCGCCGCGGCCGGTGAGCCGGATCTCGATCCGATCGGCCGCCGCCATCATCGGGCCCGGCCGCATCGCGAACTGGCCGACCGGCAGGCGCGGCCAGTTGTGCATGCCGAACACCTGCTCGGCGGGAAAGCGCTCGAACAGACCGTCCTCGACCATCACCCGGCCGCCCGCCATCATCTCCTCGGCGGGCTGGAAGATGAAGTAGACCGTGCCATCGAAGTTGCGGGTCTCGGCCAGGTACTTCGCCGCGCCGAGCAGCATCGTGGTGTGGCCGTCGTGGCCGCAGGCGTGCATCCGCCCCGGGTGGGTCGAGGCGTAGGGCAGGCCGGTCGCCTCCTCGATCGGCAGGGCGTCCATGTCGGCGCGCAGGCCGATGGCGCGGGCGCCCGAGCCCGCCCTAAGGACGCCCACGACGCCGGTCCGGGCGAGCCCGGTGTGGACCTCATCGAGGCCGAAGGAGCGGAGCCGGTCGGCGACCACGGCGGCGGTCCGGGTCTCCTCGAAGCCGATCTCGGGGTGGGCGTGGAGATCGCGGCGCCAGGCCGTCATCTCGTCCTGGAAATCGCCGATCCGGTTGATGATCGCCATCGCAGATTCCCATGATGTTCGCCCGGCCTAGCACAGCACCCCTGGCAATGCCAGCCAGGAGGGTTGCACCCGCTAGCAGCCGCTGTCAGCGTAGATCTCGTCGGGCCCGACATTGACCCCGACGGCCGGCAAGGGCACCGTGATGTGCGGCGGCGCAAACAGGCGCAACGACCAGCCCTCGTCGGTGCGGGTGTAGACCTCGACCCGCCGCTGGTCCTGCGCGATCAGGACGTAGTGCTGGAGCGAGGACAGCTCCCGATAGCCGACCCATTTGGCGCCGCGATCGCGATCGCCGGTGCTGCGCGAGAGGACCTCGACGATCACGACCGGCTCACGGATCCGGTCGTCGGCCGGCTCGATCGGGGTGCAGATCACCGCGACGTCCGGATAGTGGACGTTGATCGGGGTGACCACCTTGAGCCCTTCGGTGAGGGCACGGCAGGGTCCCTTTCCGAGGCGATCGGCGAGAGCCGACACGAGGTTGGTCTTGATGATGGCGTGGGCGGCGGAGCCGCCGACGATCATGAACACCATCCCGTCGATGAACTCGTAGGGCTCCGGCTGCTGCGCTTCCCAGGCGAGAAAGTCGTCGACGGTCCAGGGCTTGGGCAGGGCTGTGGCCATGGCGGCTCCTTCGCGACCTCGCGGCAGTCTAGCGGCGTGGCTCAGGGCCGCCAACGACGGTGGACACCAGCTTTGCCCTCAACGAGAGAACCGGGCCCGAAGGCCCGGTTTCCGGAATGGTGAGGAACCCGCCGGCTCAGCTGCCGATCTCGGCGTACTGGCCGTCCTCCCACTTGTACATGACGTAGCTCGCGCCCTCGACGTCGCCCTTGTCGTCGAAGCCGATGGTCCCGAGCACGGTCTCGAACTGGTTGGCGTGCAGCGCCTCGACGACCGCGTCGAGGTCGGTCGTGCCCGCCTCCTCGACGGCCTGGGCCCAGGCCTGGATCGCGGCGTAGGTGTAGAGGGTGTAGCCCTCGGGGTCGTAGCCCTGTTCCTGGAACTTGGCCACCACCGGCTGGGCGACCTCGTTCTTGCGCGGATCCGGGCTGAAGGTCATCAGCGTCCCCTGGCCGGTATCGCCGGTGATCGCCCAGTACTCGTCGGTGACCAGCGCGTCGCCCGACATCATCTGGGCGTCGATCCCCTGCTCGCTCGCCTGCCGCGCGATCAGCCCGGCCTCGGTGTGGTAGCCGCCGAGATAGATCAGGTCGACGCCGGCCTGCTTCATCTTGGTGATCAGCGCGGTGAAGTCCTTGTCGCCGGCGGTGATCGCCTCGTACATGGTCTCCTCGACGCCGCGCGCGTTGAGCTGCTTCTTGAACTCGTCGGCCAGGCCCTTGCCATAGGCGGTCTTGTCGTGGATCACGGCGACCTTGCTGCCGACGTTGTTGTCGACCACGTAGTTGCCGGCGAAGGTGCCCTGCTGGTCGTCGCGCCCGCAGGTGCGGAACACGTTGTCGAAGCCCTGCTCGGTGAGCTGGGGGTTGGTCGAGGCAGGCGAGATCTGCAGGATGCCCTCCTCGTTGTAGACCTGCGAAGCCGGAATCGAGGAGCCGGAGCAGAAGTGCCCGGCCATGAACACCACGCCCTCGTTGACCATCTGGTTGGCGACCGCGACCGCCTGCTTGGGGTCGCACGCGTCGTCGCCGACCCTGAGCACGAGCTCCTCGCCGAGCACGCCGCCCGCCTCGTTGAGGTCCTTGACCGCCTGCTCGGCGCCCTTTTGCATCTGCTCGCCGAAGATCGCGTACTGGCCGGTCATCGGGCCGGCGGTGGCGATCACGATCTCGGCCTGCGCTGCGCCGGCGGTGAGCGCGACGAGCGCGCTGGCCGCCAGCAGAGACTTGGTGATGGCAGGCATTTGCGCCGTTCTCCCTGGTTGCTGATCCGTCATGGCCACAAGGCCACAAATCCTCGCCTGCGCCGGCCGTGCCGGCACAGAGTTGCCACGAATGTCCAGTAGACGGCTGGATTTGGCAAGGGGTTTGGTTAGCGCGCGCGACGTCCCCGGATATCCCGCGCGGCCGGCGGACCGCGAGCGCGCGGTCAGAGCTGGGCGGGCTTCTCGCGGTAGGCGAACAAGGAGCTGCGCTCGTAGCGCCAGGGATACTGGGTGACCATCTTGCGGACCGCGGTGACCCGGTGCGCCAGCAGGGCGAGCGCGGTGATCGCCAGGAAGTGGATCACGAAGCCGGCGAGGTGCAGGAGCTCGCCCTGGAACAGGGCATAGACCAGGAAGCGGTCGGCCAGCGCCAGACCGAAGCAGGCGGCCACCACCAGCCACGCCTTCTGCCAGCCGTCGGCGAGCGCGCGCCCGGTCATGATCGCCGCACCCCCGGTGATGATCAGGGTGAACCCGATGAAGACGCCGAGGGAGGTGCCGAGGAGCGCGGTCATCGCCAAGTCCTCAAGCGGCATGCTGCGCGGCGCACGCGCTGGCCGCGCCATCGTCGTAGAGGTCGGCGCGCGTCGACGGCAGGCTCGAGGCCGCGGCCTGGATGGTGGCGACGGTCTGGTAGATGCGCATCGGGCCGTGCTCGAAGCCGACGGTCACGCCGGCGAGGTAAGCCACCCACATCCGATAGCGCTCGGGACCGATCAGCTCGATCGCGGCCTCGCGCCGCGCCGCCAGCCGGTCGTGCCAGAGCCGGCAGGTGCGCGCGTAGTGGCGCCGCAGCCCCTCGACGTCGTGGACCTCGAAGCCTGCCGATTCCATCGCCTGGAGCGTGTGCCCGATGTGGTCGAGCTCGGCGCCAGGGAAGATGTACTTGAGGATCACCCGCTTGCCCGGGCTGATCTTGGCGAAGTTCTTGATGTTGCGCTTGGCGCGGCGCGTGATGCCGTGGTTCAGGAACACGCCATCCTCGGCGAGCAGGCCGTGGATCTTCTTGAAGTACGCCGGGTAGTTGGCGATCCCGACGTGCTCGTACATGCCGATGCTGGCGATCCGATCGTAGCGGCCGTCGAGGGTCATGTAGTCGGCGAGCGCCACCGTGACGCGGTCCTGCAGGCCGAGGCGCTCGATCTTGGCGCGGGCGTAGTCGTACTGGGTCTGGGACAGGGTCACGCCGTGCGCCCGCACGCCATACTGCCGCGCGGCATGGCACAGGAGCGCCCCCCAGCCGCTGCCGATGTCGAGCAGCGAGTGGCCCGGCCGCAGCCGCAGCTTGCGGCAGATCAGGTCGAGCTTGTCCCGCTGCGCCTGCTCGAGCGGGGTCGACCAGTCGCGGAAGTAGGCGCAGGAATAGACCATCTCGGGATCGAGGAAGAGCTCGTAGAACGCGTTGCTGACGTCATAGTGGAACTGGATGAGGTCCTGGTTGCGGCGCGCGGTCGGCCGGGCGGTCGGGCGCTCGCCGGCGCGGAACTCGTGCTCGATCGTCCGCGGCCGGTCGCGCGCCAGAAGCAGCGCGAGCGCGGCGCGCCAGGGGAAGCCCTTGCGCAGGTCCGAAGCGCGCAGCCGGGTCGCTTTCTTGGCCTGCCGCGCGGTCTCGAGCAAGCCGATCAGATCGCCGTCCTGGAGGCTGAGGTCGCCGCTGACGTAGCGCCGGAAAAGATGGTCGAACGAGGGCCGCCGGAACAGGGCGCCCAGCACTTCCGGCCCGGCGATCGCGATGGTCGGGCCGTCCGCGGCCGTCCGGCCGAGCGGGATCGTGCTGCCGTCCCACAGCCGGATCGAGAACGGGACGTCGAGCCGCCGGGCGAGATGGCCGAGGACGGCGCGCGCCGCCTCGATGCAGTCGCTCGCTCAATGCCCGCCCTCGAGGTAGGCGGTGCGGATCTCGGGGTTGGCGAGCAGCTCGGCGCCGCTGCCCTCGATCACCACCCGGCCGGTCGCCAGGACGTAGCCGCGGTGCGCGATCTTGAGCGCCTGGTACGCGTTCTGCTCGACCAGGAGGATGGTCAGGCCCTGCTCGCGATTGATCTCGACGATCGACTGGAAGATCTGCTTGACCAGGATCGGCGCGAGGCCGAGCGAGGGCTCGTCGAGGAGCAGCATGCGAGGCCGCGCCATCAGCGCGCGCCCGATGCACAGCATCTGCTGCTCGCCGCCCGAGAGCGTGCCGCCGCGCTGGTGCTGGCGCTCCTGGAGGCGCGGGAACAGCGCGAACACCTTGGCGACGTCCTCGTCGAAATGGGCGCCGTTGGTCGGCACGGCACCCATCTGCAGGTTCTCGAGCACGCTCATCGAGGGGAAGATGCGCCGCCCCTCGGGGGCCTGCGCGATGCCGCGGCTGACGATCTCGTAGGGCTCGAGGCCTTTGAGGCGCTGGCCGTCGAACAGCGATCTCGCCGGCCGGACGGCTTGGGCCGCCCGCAGACGGTCATCAGCAGGGTCGACTTGCCGGCGCCGTTGGCGCCGATGATGGTCACGATCTCGCCGCGCCGCGACCCCGATGCTGACGCCGTGCAGCGCCTCGATGTTGCCGTAGTGGGCGTGAACGCCGTCAGCTCGAGCATCACGTCGGACCGGTGCACGGCGCCGGCGAGGTCGGCCGCGACCTCGGGCGGCAGCTCCTCCTCTTCGGTCTCGCCGAGATAGGCCTTGATCACGTTGGCGTCGGTCCGGATCGCGGCGGGCGGGCCGTCGGCGATCTTGCTGCCGTAGTCGAGCACGACGATGTGGTCGGAGATCCCCATGACCACGCTCATATCGTGCTCGATCAGCAACACGCCGATGCCGAACTCGTCGCGGATCCTGCGCAACAGGCCGCCGAGCTCGGCGGTCTCGCGCGGATTGAGGCCGGCGGCGGGCTCGTCGAGGCAGAGCAGCTTGGGCTGCGGTGCACATGGCGCGCGCGATCTCGAGGCGGCGCTGGTGGCCGTAGGGCAGGTTGGCGGCGTTCCAGTCGGCGCGCTCGAGTCAGACCGATCTTGTCCAGCCAGTCGCGCGCGCGCTCGACCGCCGCGCTGCTCGGCATGCCGATAGCTCGCGACGCCGAGCACGCCGAGCACGGTGTAGCCGGACGCGCGCATCAGCGCGTTGTGCTGGGCGACGATCAGGTTCTCGAGCACGCTCATCTGGCCGAACAGGCGGATGTTCTGGAAGGTGCGCGCGACGCCGGCGCGGGCGATCCGGAAGCCCTCCATCTGCTCGAGCAGCAGCTCGCGCGCCGTCGTCGTGGAAGGTGAGCTGGCCGACGGTCGGCTTGTAGAAGCCGGTGAGGCAGTTGAAGACCGTGGTCTTGCCGGCGCCGTTCGGGCCGATGATCGCGGTGATCTCGCGCTGGGCCGCGGTGAACGACAGATCGTCGATCGCGACCAGGCCGCCGAAGCGCATCGTCAGATGCGCGACCTCGAGCAGCGGCGCGGGGCTCATGGCTCGCTCGGCGCCGCCCGCTGCGAGCGGACGCCGTGCCGTGCAGCCGGATCGTCGGCTCGCGATGGGCGAGCAGGCCGCGCGGCCGCCAGACCATGATCATGACCATGGCGGCGCCGAACAGCAGCATGCGGTACTGCTCGAACTCGCGGCCGAACTCGGGCAGCAGGATCAGCACCGTCGCGGCCAGCACCACGCCGACCTGGCTGCCCATGCCGCCGAGCACGACGATCGCGAGGATCGTCGCCGAACTCGATGAAGGTGAAGCTCTCGGGGCTGATGAAGCCCTGGCGGGTGGCGAAGAACGAGCCGGCGAAGCCGCCGAACATGGCGCCGAGCGCGAAGGCGGTGAGCTTGGTGTTGGTCGGGTTGATGCCGAGCGCGCGGCAGGCGATCTCGTCCTCGCGCAGCGCCTCCCAGGCGCGGCCGATCGGCAGCTTGCGGATGCGCAGCACGAAGAGGTTGGTGACCAGCGCGAGCGCCAGGGCGAGGAAATAGAGGAACGCGACCCGGTGGTAGCCGGAATACTCGAGGCCGAAGAACTCGTGGAACGCGGTGGCGCCCTCCGGCGGCGAGCGGTCGAACTCGAGGCCGAAGAACGAGGGCCGCGGGATGTTGGAGAGGCCGTCCGGGCCGCGGGTCACCGGATACCAGTTGAGCAGGATGATGCGGACGATCTCGCCGAAGCCCAGCGTCACGATGGCGAGATAGTCGCCGCGCAGGCGGAGCACCGGGAAGCCGAGCAGGATCCGAACGAGGCCGCGAGCACGCCGGCCATCGGCAGGCATTCCCAGAAGCCGAGCTCGAACCAGCGCGCGAACAGGGCGTAGGAGTAGGCGCCGACCGCATAGAAGGCGACGTAGCCGAGGTCGAGCAGGCCGGCGAGGCCGACCACGATGTTGAGCCCCCAGCCGAGCATGACGTAGATCAGCACCGTCGGTCGCGACGTCGACCACGTAGCGGTTGGCGAACGGCAGGAACGGCAGGACGAGCGCGAAGACGATGCCGGCCGCGATCGCGAAGGTCGCGAACGGGGCGAGCAAGCGCCGGCATCCGGGCGATCGGCGCCGGTCACCGCGGCGATGGTCTCCGGCCGCACGGTGCGCAGGCCGACCAGGAGCAGCCGCCCGGCCGCGACCAGCGGCGACGCCGGTCAGCACCCAGCCGAAGCGGAAATTGAGGCCGAGCCCACCCTCGATCTTGACCGTCTGCATGCCGACCAGCGGCAGGAACAGGATCAGGGCGACGAACGCCGCGAGGCCGGATTCCTTCAACGCGGCGGACCAGTCGATCCGCGCGGTCGCCGCGGCGCGGGTTCGGTCAGGACGCGGCCGGCCATGGCTTCAGACCTTCTCGATCTCGGGCTTGCCGAGCAGGCCGGTGGGCAGGAAGATCAGCACCAGCACCAGGATCGAGAAGGCCGCGACGTCCTTGTACTCGATCGAGAAGTAGCCGGACCAGAAGGCCTCGACGAGGCCGAGCGTCAGGCCGCCCAGCATCGCGCCCGGGATCGAGCCGATGCCGCCCAGCACCGCGGCGGTGAACGCCTTGACCCCGGCGAGGAAGCCGATGAAGAAGTCGATCACGCCGTAGTAGAGGGTGGCCATCAGGCCGGCCACCGCGGCGAGCGCCGCGCCCATGACGAAGGTCAGCGAGATCGTGCGGTCGACGTTGACGCCGCATAGGCCCGCCATCAGCAGGTCCTGCTGGCAGGCGCGCTGGGCGCGGCCGAGCGGGGTCCGCCCGATCAGGTAGGAGAAGGCGACCATCAGCACGACGGTCAGCAGGATCATGATGATCTGGACGTAGCTGATGGTCACCGTGAAGCCGCCGCCGGCGCCGCCGAACACGAAGCCGCCGGTGATCACCGGGCGCAGCGGCTTGACGTTGGCGCCCTGGGTCAGCTGGACGTAGTTCTGGAGAAAGATCGACATGCCGATCGCCGAGATCAGCGGCGCCAGGCGGAACGAGCCGCGCAGCGGCCGATAGGCGAGGCGCTCGACCGTCCAGCCGTAGGCCGAGGTGAAGGCCATCGCGACCAGAAGGACCATGAGCAGCGCGAGCGGCACCCAGGTGATCCCGAGCATGCCGAGCAGGGTGAAGCAGATGATCGAGAGGAAGGCGCCGATCATGTAGATCTCGCCGTGGGCGAAATTGATCATGCCGATGATGCCGTAGACCATGCTGTAGCCGATCGCGATCAGGCCGTACATGGCGCCCAGCGTGACGCCGTTGATCAGCTGTTGCAGGAAATACAGCATGGACTGCGGTTGCGCCCGTCTTGGTTCGGCTCGATCCCCCGTCGAACCGGCAAGCTCTAGAGCAAGGGTCAGCGCTGGGCAAGTCCGCTCGCGCGGCGCGCGCGCGCGCGCGAGCGCATAGGCGAGCTTTCGCAGCGCGGCGCGGCGCAGCGCCGCCTCGCCGGCGCGCGGCCGGACCCTGGAGCACGACCTCGGTGAGGCTGGCCACGTCCATCGCGCTGACCCGGATCAGCGGGCCGAGCCGCACGAACTCGAGAATTACGTCGCCCCGTTCGAGCTCTTCGACCATCCTCGGTCCCTCGCCGGACCGGTCGATTCCAAGCGCGCAAATGTGAAGATTCCCTCCCGCCGGACACCGCGGCACGCTGGGTCCGGGTCATGCGGCCGCCTCAAACGACGGGTGCCCCGCTGCCCGGGACCGGGCGGCCGGCCAGGCTCCGCTCGCGGTAGGCGATGTAGAGGACGCTCGCGAACACGATCGTGCCGCCCAGCCAGGTGAAGCGGTCGGGCACTTCGCCGAACGCCAGATAAGCCAGCAGCGCGACCCAGATCAGCTTACAGAAATCGACCGGCATCCACGGCCGCGGTATCCGCCAGGCGCCGCGCCTCGGTCATGCAGAACTGGCCGGTGCCCGAGCACACCGATCACGACCAGCCAGAACTGCTGCCCGGCCTCCAGGGTCTCGCGAGTTGGGCGCCCGCGCCGGCCCTCCAGGGTTGCGAGTCGATCGCTAGCGAGCGCCGGACCCCTGCGGGCCGGCACGCTGCATCCGGTCATGACATCTGGCGAGGACTGCGCGACCGGGCCTTCGGCGTTGCGCTGGGCCTTGCGGCTCGCGACCGCGTCTGACGGAGCGCCCGACCGACGCGGGTCAGGGCCGCGCGCGCCGATCCGCCCTCGGAGGCGGCCATCAGCTGCTCGTCGACCACGACCTGATAGCCGTCGGCCAGCCGGTTGGTCTGGTTGAAGGTGCCGACCACCGCCATCAGCTCGCCCAGCATCGCGTCGTCCATGCCGAGCTTGCGCGCCGCCGCGGTGTGCGAGCGGATGCAGTAGGTGCAGCCGTTGGTGGCGCTCACCGCGAGCGCGATCAGCTCCTTGGTCAGCGCGTCGAGCCGGCCGGGCGCCATGGCGCGGTGCAGACCGCGCCAGACTTCCTCGAGCAGGGCGGATGGGAGCCAGCGTCTTCCAGAAGTTGGGAACGAAATCGATGCCCTTGACCGCCATGATCTCGTCGTAGATCGCTCGCACCTTCGGTGACGCGTCGCCGTACTCCACCATCCCCACGGTTGGCATCCGATCGCTCCTCCGCCGCCGCCACGCCTCCGCTCTGTAGCATTGCCGCAGCGGGAGGTCGATCTACCTGAGAGCCGGGCCCAGGTGGAGAGCCGCCCATGGCTCGATCGTGGCTGGCGCTGGCCGTGCTGGTGGCGCGCGCTCGCCGGTCGGGGTCAGCGCGGGCGAGCGCAGCGCGCCCGCGACCGCAACGCGATCCGCGGCGTCATCGAGGCCCAGCTCGCGGCCTTCCAGGCCGACGACGGCGAGACCGCGTTCGGCTTCGCCTCGCCATCGATCCAGCGCCAGTTCGGCGATCCGGCGAATTTCCTCGCCATGGTCAAGGCCGCCTACATGCCGGTCTATCGCCCGCGCGAGGTCCAGTTCCGGGGCCTGGTCGAGCTCGCGGGCGAGCCGGTGCAGCAGGTCCTGCTCGTCGGACCGGATTTCGAGGTCGTGACCGCCTACTACATCATGCAGCGCCAGGCCGACGGCACCTGGCGGATCAACGGCTGCGTGCTCAGGCGGCGGCCGATCAGGCCACGTGAGGCCATCCGGTCGGCGCTGAGGACCGGTCACGGCCGGGTGATCGGGCGCGGAGCTGAGGATGACTGGGGCTCCCGCCCGCCTATAATGCCTCGGCGCGAGAGCCGGTCGCCGGCGACCGAAGGAGATCTGCCGATGATGCGCGCTCTGTTGACGATGCTGCTCGGCGTCGTGGTCGACCGGGCCGGTCGCGGCCGAGCCGTGGGACGCCACGCTCGCCGAGGCCCGCGGCCAGACGGTCTACTGGAACGCCTGGGGCGGCGACGAGCAGATCAACGACTACATCGCCTGGGTCGGCGGGCAGATGCGCGAGCGGCACGGCATCGAGCTGGTCCACGTCAAGCTCACCGACACCGCGGAGGCGGTCGCGCGCGTGGTCGCGGAGAAGGCGGCCGGGCGGACACGAAGGCGGCTCGGTCGACCTGATCTGGCTCAATGGCGAGAACTTCGCCGCGATGAAGGCGCGGCGATCTGCTGTTCGGGCCGTTCGTCGAGCAGCTGCCGAACTTCCGCTACGTCGATACGCCGCGGCAAGCCCACGACGCTCGTCGACTTCACGGTGCCGACCGACGGCCTGGAGGCGCCCTGGGGCATGGCGCAGTTCGTGTTCCTCCACGATACCGGCGGTGCGTCGCCGAGCCGCCGCGCGTCGATCGCCGGCGCTGCTCGCCTGGGCCAAGGCCCACCCCGGGCGCTTCACCTATCCGGCGCCGCCCGACTTCATCGGCTCGACCTTCCTCAAGCACGTTCTGATCGAGCTCGATCGCGGACCCGGCGATGCTGCAGCAGCCGGTCGAGGCGGCCGATTTCGCGGCGGTAACCGGCTCCGCTCTGGCGGTGGCTCGACGAGGTCCGGCCCTATCTCTGGCGCAAGGGCGAGAGCCTTTCCGGCATCCGGTCCGGCACTGCACCAGCTGCTCGACGACGGCGAGGTCGACCTCTCGATGGCGTTCAACCCGGCCGAAGCCTCGGCCGCGATCGCCGCCGGGCGCCTGCCGGAGAGCGTGCGCAGCTTCATCCTCGATGCCGGCACGATCGGCAACACCCACTTCGTCGCGATCCCGTTCAACGCCGCGCATCAGGCAGGGGCGCATGGTGGTCGCCGACTTCCTGCTGTCGCCCGAGGCCCAGGCGCACAAGCAGGATCCCCGCGTCTGGGGCGACGGCACGGTGCTCGACCTCGCCGCGCTGAGCGCCGGCGGAGCGGGCGCGCTTCGAGGCGCTGCCGCGCGGCATCGCGACGCTCGCGCCCGACGAGCTGGTGCCGGTCCGGCCGGAGCCCCATCCATCCTGGATGGTGCGCGATCGAGGCGGAGTGGCTGCGCCGCTTCAGCAGCTAGCCCGGTCGTTGCTGCGCTATCTGCCCGCGCTCACCCTCCTGGTCTTCCTGGGGCCGGTCGTCGCCGGCCTGCTCGGCACGCTGCTGCCGGCGTTCGGCTATCTGCCGGCGCTCGGCGGCGAGCAGCTCTCGCTCGCGCCCTGGCGCGAGCTGGCGGCGGCGCCCGGGATCGGGGCCGCGGTCCGGCTGACCCTGACCAGCGGGCTGCTCTCGACCCTGTTGGCGCTGGCGCTCACGATCTTCGTGTTCGCCGCCGGCCACGGCACCGCAGGCCCTGACGCGGGTCAAGCGGGCGATGACGCCCCTGCTCGCGGTGCCGCATCTCGCCGCCGCGGTCGGCCTCGCCTTCCTGATCGCGCCCTCGGGCTGGCTCGCGCGCGCTGATCGCGCCCTGGCCCACGGGCTGGCAGACCCCGCCCGACCTAGCACTGGTCCAGGATCCGCTTGGCCTCGCCCTGACCCTGGGCCTCGTCCTCAAGGAGACGCCCTTTCTCGTGCTGATGACCTTCGGCGCGCTCGGCCAGGTCCGCGCCGACGACCGGCTGCGCCTCGCGCGCTCGCTCGGCTACGGTCCGGTGCAGGCCTGGCTCAAGGTGGTGCTGCCGCTGGTCTACCCGCAGATCCGGCTGCCGGTCTACGCGGTCCTCGCCTACGCCCTCTCGGTCGTCGACATGGCGATCGTGCTCGGACCGACCACCCCGCCGACCCTGGCCCCGCTGGTGCTGCGCTGGTTCCACGATCCCGACCTGGCGATGCGCTTCCAGGCCGCGGCCGGCGCTGCCCTGCAGTGCGGTCTCGTGGTCCTGGCGATCGCGCTCTGGCGCGGCGCGGAGGCGGCGCTCGGCCGGCTGGCGCGGCCCTGGCTGGTCGGCGGCAGCCGGGGCGGCGCCGGGACCGCGGCCCGGGCCAGCGCCTGGACCGGCCTCGCCCTGCTGTTCGGCCTGTCGCTCGGCAGCCTGCTGAGCCTCGCCGCCTGGTCGGTCGCCGGGCGCTGGCGCTTCCCCGATGCCTGGCCGGAGCAGCTCGCCTTCGAGCGCTGGCCCGAGCTGGCCGGACGGCTCCTCGGGCCGGCCTCGACCACCGTGGTGGTCGGGCTCGCCGCCGCCGGCATCGCCCTGGTCCTGGTCACCGGCTGCCTCGAGAACGAGGCCCGACGGCAGCGGCGTCCCGGGCGCGGCGCGCTGACCCTGGTCTACCTGCCCCTGCTGGCGCCGCAGATCGGGTTCCTGTTCGGCGTGCAGGTGCTGCTGGTCTGGGCCGGGCTCGACGGCGGCTGGCTGGCGCTGATCTGGACCCATCTGCTGTTCGTCCTGCCCTACGTCTTCCTGACCCTGGCCGACCCCTACCGCAGCCTCGATCCGCGCTACGCCCGCAGCGCGCTGGCGCTCGGCCGCTCGCCCTGGGTGGTCTGGGCCCGGATCAAGCTCGCGATGCTGCTCCGACCGCTTCTGATCGCGCTGGCGGTCGGCTTCGCCGTCAGCGTCGCGCAGTACGTGCCGACCCTGTTCGCCGGCGGAGGCCGCTTCAGCACGCTCACCACCGAAGCGCTGACGCTTGCCGCCGGCGGCAACCGGCGCGTGGTCGGCCTGTTCGGCCTGGCCCTCGCGGCCCTGCCGTTGCTCGGCTTCGCCCTGGCGCTCGCGCTGCCGGCGTGGCGCTTTCGCCACAGGCGCGCCATGCGCGTGGGCGCCTGACCATGCCCGGCCTGGAGATCTCGGAGCTGGCCTTGCGGGTCGGCGCGCGGACTTCTGGTGAGCGACTTCCATCTGCGCATCGGTCCGGGCGAGGTGACGACGCTGATGGGGCCGAGCGGGTGCGGCAAGTCGAGCCTCCTGAGCTATCTCTGCGGCACGCTCGAGCCGGCCTTCGAAGCCTCCGGTCGGGTCCGGCTCGATGGCGTGGCGATCGATGCGCTGCCGCCGGAGAAGCGTCGCCTCGGCATCCTGTTCCAGGACGACCTGTTGTTTCCGCATCTCTCGGTCGGCGAGAACCTCGCCTTCGCCCTGCCGCCGACCGTGCGCGGCCGGCGCGAGCGCCGGGCGCGGGTCGAGGCCGCGCTCGCAGGAAGCCGAGCTGCCCGGCTTCGCCGAGCGCGATCCGGCGACCCTGTCGGGCGGTCAGCGCGCGCGGGTCGCCTTGATGCGCACCCTCCTCGCCCGGCCGCGCGCGCTGCTGCTCGACGAGCCGTTCAGCAGGCTCGACCACGAGCTGCGCGAGCGCGTCCGCCGCTTCGTGTTCGACCATGCCCGCCAGGCAGGCCTGCCGACCCTACTGGTGACCCATGACCCGGCGGATGCCGAGGCGGCGGGCGGCGCGGTCGTCGCTTTTCCGTCACAAGGGGCCGCAGGAGGCGCAAAACTGTTGCGTCTGCGCAACAGTAGCCGACGACAAGCCTGACCGAAGCGGTTAACGCGCATTAAGGTATGCGGCCTGGAGGACGCCGCAGCTTGTGCAATTCGCGTCGATATTGCATAAATGCATCACCAAGAATTGGCAGGCAGCGATCGGCGGGTGCCACGGCTATCCCGATTTCGGGGAACATGACGCCGGTGGTCCGCATTACCATCTTTGCCTGCGACGGCTCAGGTGCGGTGGTCGCCCCGAGGCAGCTTGAAGGCTCTCAAGTCAGCCGATGAACCAGGCAGCATCCTCGAACGAGCCAATCGGCCGTGGGCCGCGCGTCCGCGGCGGCAGCGTTCCGGCGACCGCGGGCACCCTGGAGCGCGACCGTCATTTCCGTCATCAGACCTCCGACTGGGTGTCGCCGACCGTGGTGGTCGGGCTGCTCCGCGTCGCCGACGCCTTGATCGTGCTGATCGCGGCGATCGCCGCCTACCTGACGCGTTTCCACAACTTGGACGAGTTCGGCACCCTCGAGCTGTACGGCGGCATGCTCGCGCTGGTGCTGACCACCAACATCCTGCAGCTCGCCGGGCTCTACCAGTTCAACCAGCTCACCAACCTGTTCGGCCAGTCGGGCCGCCTGCTGCTGGCCTGGGCCGCGGTGATGCTGAGCCTGCTGGCGCTGGGCTTCATGACCAAGGCGCCGCTCGTCGACACCTCGCGGCTGTGGGTCGGGCTGTGGTTCGTCTACGGCTTCTTCGGGCTGTTCACCACCCGGATGCTGCTCAAGCACCAGATCAAGCGCTGGCAGGCCGGCGGCCGCCTGACCCGCAATCTGGTGGTCGTCGGCGCCGGCGAGCACGGCCAGCGCCTGATCGAGCACCTCGCCCGCCACGGCGACCATGCAGAGCGCATCATCGGCGTGTTCGACGACCGGCACGGGCGGGTGCCCGACTACGTCGCCGGCTACCCGGTGCTGGGCACCGTCAACGACCTGCTGGCGTTCGCGCGGCGCAATCCGATCGACCAGGTCATCGTCGCCCTGCCCTGGGATGCCGAGAACCGCCTGCTGGCGTGGATGAAGAAGCTGCGCAGCCTGCCGGTCGACGTCCGGCTGTGCCCCGACATGATCGGCTTCCACCTGCCCCACCGCCAGGTCACCCACATCGGCGGCGTGCCGATGCTGAACGTGTTCGAGAAGCCGCTCGCGGGCTGGAACTACATCGTCAAGAGCATGGAGGACCGGGTGCTCGCCGCCGCGATCCTGGTCCTGATCCTGCCGCTGCTGCTGGTGCTGTGCGCCCTGATCAAGCTCGACAGCCGGGGCCCGGTGCTGTTCCGGCAGAAGCGCTACGGCTTCAACAACGAGGTCATCGAGGTCTTCAAGTTCCGGACCATGTACGTCGACCGCTGCGAGGACCAGGCGGTGGTCCAGGCGACCAAGCGCGATCCGCGCGTGACCCGCGTCGGCCGCATCCTGCGCCGCACCTCGCTCGACGAGCTGCCGCAGTTCCTGAACGTGCTCGGCGGCACGATGTCGATCGTCGGCCCGAGGCCGCACGCGGTCGCCCACAACGAGCAGTATGCCCGTCTGATCGACGAGTACCTGGCGCGCCATCGGGTCAAGCCCGGCATCACCGGCTGGGCTCAGGTCAACGGCCTGCGCGGCGAGACCGAGACGCTGGAGAAGATGGAGCAGCGCGTCCGCTACGACCTGTACTACATCGAGAACTGGTCGCTGCTGTTCGACATCCGGATCATCCTGCGCACCCTGTTCGTCGGCTTCAGTCACCCCAACGCCTATTGAGCGCGCGGCGCCGCGTCCGGGGGTGGCGCGCGGCCCGCGCGCTCGACGTGCCGCGGCGGCCGCGGCGGTTTGAAGGGAGACGCCGGGCGCGGTTCTATGCTACCTTCCCGGCGCCGCTGGCGGTCACGCCGATCGCCGTGCCGGCTGCGGGGAAGCGGGCACCATGACGGTCACTCCACAGGCCTTCATCCTCGCCATGCGTCAGCTGGCGGCGGGCGTGACCCTGATCACCACGGCTCACGACGGGCGTCGCGCCGGGCTCACCGCGACCGCGGTGTGCTCGGTCTCCGCCGAGCCGCCGCAGCTGCTCGCCTGCATCAATCGCCAGGCCGAGACCCACCAGATGGTCGCCGCAGCCGGCGCCTTCGCGGTCAACGTGCTGGCCAGCCACCAGCATCGCCTGGCCGAGATCTTCGCCGGCGGCGGCGGGGTCTACGGCGACCGTCGCTTCGCGGAGGCCAGCTGGACCACGCTGGCTACCGGCGCGCCGGTGCTGCGCCCGTGTCGGGCGAGCTTCGACTGTCGGGTGGTCGAGCACGTGCCGGCCTCGAGCCATTCGATCTTCATCGGCCGCGTCGTCGCGGTCGAGCTGCACCCGGACCTCGACCCGCTGGTCTACGTCGAGGGCGACTACGGCCTGATCGCGCCCTTGATGGGCTCCGCCGGATAGCCGACACGCGCCGCGGTTGCGGCTCCCGGGCGGGATCACTACCATCGAATGACGACTTGCCCGGCCCGTGGGGCGGGCGAGCAGGAGCGCCGCACGTGACCCTTGTGATTCCGTTCGAAGCGATCGAGGAGCGTGCCCGCGAGCGCATGGGCGGCGTCCAGGCGCTAGCGCGCCGGCTTCCGGTGCCGAAGTCGGCCGACCAGCTGCGCGCCGAGGGCGACGACCGCTATCTCTCGTTGATGTCGCTCCGGATCTTCCGCGCCGGTCTCAGGCACAGCGTGGTCGATGCCCGCTGGCCAGCGTTCGAGGAGGTCTTCTTCGGCTTCGATCCGGCGCGCGTGGTCGCGATGTCCGACGAGGAGCTCGAGGCGCTGCTGAACGATCAGCGCCTGATCCGCCACTGGGGCAAGCTCAAGGCGGTGCAGGCGAACGCCGCCGCCATCACCCGGCTGCGCAGCGAAGCGGGCGGAATCGGCGCCTGGCTCGCCGGCTGGCCCCGCGACGACGTGGTCGGCCTCTGGCAGGACCTCGGCAAGCGCTTCAGCCAGCTCGGCGGCAACTCCGGCCCCTACTTCCTGCGCATGGCCGGCAAGGACACCTTCCTCCTGACCGAGGCCGTGATCGCGGCGCTCAACCACTGGGACGCATTCGTCGGCACGCCCAAGTCCAAGGCCGACCGGCTTCAGGTCCAGGCGGCGTTCAACGCCTGGCACCAGGCGACCTCGCGCCCGCTCTGTCAGCTCAGCATGATCCTGGCCGCGTCCGTCGACTGATCGTCAGACCCGGCGCAACGCAGAACCGTCTTCCTCTGCCGCGGCGATCGTGATATAGGACAATCATCCTATTCATGGAGCGGTCATGACGGATGCATCTTCGAGCGTCGATCGGATGATCGACGACGTGATCCGGCGCGAGGGCGGCTTCGTCGCGCACCCGGCGGATCGTGGCGGACCGACCAAGTTCGGCATCACCCAGGCGACGCTCTCGCATGCGCTCGGCCGCGCCGCGAGCGCGGCCGAGGTCCAGGCCCTGAGCGCGGAGCAGGCAAGCGAGATCTATCGCCGCGAGTACTATCAGGGACCCCGGATCGACCAGCTGCCGGCGCGGATCCAGCCGCTGATCTTCGACAGCGCGGTCAACCACGGCCCCGGACGCGCGATCGCCTTCGTCCAGCAGGTCTGCAACCTCGCCGGCTTCGGGCAGCTCGTGGTCGACGGCGTGTGCGGGCCGAAGACGATTCGCGCGGCCCACGACGCAGCCTGGGCGATGAAGGACTGGCTGCTGCCGGCGCTGGTCGAGGAGCGCCGCAGCTTCTACCACGCGATCGTCGAGCGCGACCCCGGCCAGGCGGTGTTCCTGTCGGGCTGGCTCGCGCGCCTGCGCGAGTTCGACCCGCCGGTGGAAAGGAGCGTCGCATGAGCTGGTGGAGCGCGATCACCGCCCTGTTCCGGCCGGCCAGGGAGCTGGTCGAGGTGTTCAAGCCGAACGCCGAGCACGAGGCCGAGCGCAGCCATCTCGAGCGCCTCGCGCTGACCGAGCAGGAGATGGCCTCGTTGCAGCAGTTCGCCGCGGAGTTCCAGGCCCGCGAGGGGCGGACCTGGTGGGATTCCCTGGTCGACGGCCTGAACCGGCTGCCGCGGCCGCTGATCACGCTCGGCATCCTCGCGTTCTTCGTGCTGGCGCCGCTCGAGCCGGTGCGCTTCCTCGAGATCGCGCGCGCCTATCAGATGATGCCGGACGGCTTCTGGGCGCTGCTGAGCGTGATCATCGCGTTCTACTTTGGCGGCCGGATGCAGCTCAAGCGCCAGGACATGACGGTCCAGGGCGGCGCGCTCCGGGCGGCGCGCCAGATCCTGGCGATTCGACGGGAGGAGCAGGCGTTGCGTGAGCCGGCGCCGCAGCCCTACGCCGCCGCGCCGCCGGAGGCCCCGCCGCCGAGCCTCCCGACCCCGATCGCCACGCCCGCCAGCAATCGCGTGGTCGAGGCGTGGCGTCGGCAGCATACGGCGGCCGGCCAGCCCTGAGGCGCCCGTCAGGTTGGCATGGCCGGGATGGCAGTGCATATAAGGGTGACGAGACGCTGGCCCTGCCGCGGGAGGACGTGCCATGGCCGACTTGGCCGAACCGGACCACCTGGAGACCGCTGACGAGGCCGCGGCGCCGGAGCCGGTGCTGCTGCGTAGCGACGCCCTGGGCGTGGCCGGGCTCGCGCTCAATCGGCCGGACGCCTACAACGCCCTCTCGCGCGAGCTGCTCGGGGCCCTGCAGCGGGAGCTCGACCAGATCAGGCACGATCCGGCCGTCCGCGTGGTCGTGATCACCGGCAGCGGCCGGGCATTCTGCGCCGGCCACGACCTCAAGGAGCTGCAGGACGAGCGCGCCGAGCCCGGGAGGGTGCGCGAGCTGTTCGACCGGTGCTCGCGGATGATGCTCGCGCTGACCCAGCTGCCGCAGCCGGTGATCGCGCTGGTCGACGGCATCGCGACCGCCGCCGGCTGCCAGCTGGTCGCGGCCTGCGACCTGGCGCTCGCCACCACCAACGCCCGCTTCGCCGCCTCGGGGGTCCGCTACGGCCTGTTCTGCTCGACCCCGATGGTGCCCTTGTCGCGCAACCTCGCGCGCAAGCCGGCGCTGGAGATGCTGCTGACCGGCGACTTCATCGAGGCCGAGGAGGCGCACCGCCTCGGCCTCGTCAACCAGGTCGTCGCGCCCGAGAAGCTCGAGGACGCCTTCGACGCCCTGCTCGCGCGCCTCCTCGACAAGCCCGCCGACGTGCTGGCGCTCGGCAAGCGCGCCTTCTATCGCCAGCTCGAGATGGGCCTCGCCGAGGCCTACGACCTCACGACCGAGGTCATGGTCGAGAACGCCGGCTTCCGTAACTTCGAGGAGGGCCTCGCCGCGTTCATCGAGAAGAGAAAGCCGGTATGGCCGACCTGAGCGCGCCGGACGCGGTCGACCGAACGAACCCGAAGAGCGCGGGAAAGCTCAGCTACGACGACGCCTTCCTGCGCGACATCCTCGGGCGGGTCAAGACGATCGCGGCCGTCGGCATGAGCGCCAACGACATGCGGCCGTCCTACTTCGCCATGCTCTACCTGCAGAGCAAGGGCTATCGGGTGATCCCGATCAACCCGCGCTACGCCGGCCGGCAGATCCTCGGCGAGACGGTGCTCGCCTCGCTCGACGACCTCGAGAGCCCACCCGACATGGTGCAGGTCTTCCGCAAGTCGGCGGACGCGCCGGCGGTGGTCGAGGACGCGATCCGAAGCGGCGCCAAGGTGCTCTGGCTCCAGCTCGGCGTGCGCCACGACGCGGCGGCCGCGAAGGCGCGTGCGGCCGGCCTCGACGTGATCCAGGACCGCTGCCCCAAGATCGAGTACGGCCGTCTCTTCGGCGAGATCGGCTGGGCCGGCGTCAACCGGCGCGTCATCTCGGCCAAGAAGGGCCAGGCCGTGCAGCTCTCACCCCGAACGAGCCCTTTCACGCGCCGTCAAGAACTGCAGCTCGGGCGCCCGAAGGGGACCATCCGCCGGCCGCGCAGCAGTTAGGAACTTAAGCCTCGATGCGCCGCGAGCGCTCATGATGCTCGCTCACGGCCACCAGTCACCACTGATCTGCTCGAGGCTGTAGGGGCAGTCGGCGGGAAGTGCATCGGCGGCGTTCGCCTCACCATGCAGGCGCAGCGACGTCGCAGTGTCGGTGCGCGCCCGATCGTAGAGCCTGGCAAGCTCCAGTTCGATCTCGCGGCGGATGCTGGGCGTGAGCTCGTCGGCGAGATCACGCCGTTGCGTGATGATGGTGTCGTACCAGCCGCCTCTCGGATCCTGCGCCGGCGAGTGCCCGAGCTGGAGAAGATGCTCGATGATGGTGCCTATGCGGCTCCGCACCGAGCGCTTGAGCGCCCCACCCAAGTCGTCGACCTCCTCGATCAGGTGCTCAAGGTCCAGTTCCGGGAAGCTCCCGGCGCGCAGGAGATCCGCCTGCTGCCTGGACCAGGCGTAGAAGTCGTCGTCGTAGAGCACGTTCGGCTTCGGCTTGACCTGGGTTGCCATATCAACGCTCTGTACGCGGCGACCACGACCAGCGTGGCACGCAGCGCGCTTCTTGCTCAGGGCCACCAGTCGCCGGTGATCTGGTCGAGGCTGTAGGGGCAGGCTGCAGGCAGCGCATCGGCGGCAGCGTCCTCGCCGTGGACCCGGAGGCGGCGATCCGCGGTCCGGCGGGCGACTTCGTAGACGCGCGCCAACTCGTCCTCCAGGATCTGACGCAAGCGCGGTGTGAGGTCGAACTCGAGCCGGTTGCGGTGCTCCAGAACCGAATCGATCCAGCCCGGGCGCGGGTCGGCCGCAGGGCTGAACTGCAGCTTCAGCAGGTGCTCGACGACGACCGTCGCGTTGCTCAGCACCGCGCTCTTCTTGGCGTCACCCAAGCCCTCGACCTCCTCGATCAGGTGCGCGAGATCCAGCGACCCGAACTGTCGCTCGCGCAGCAGCTCGGCCTGGACCTCGATCCAGACGTAGAAGTCCTCCTCGTACAGGTCCTTGGGCTTGGTCTCGATCCGCGTGGCCATCGAGGGCTCCCGGGGTTGCGTTCGGCAGCATAGCACAGATGCGCTCGGCGGCCGGCGCTCAGAAGTCCTCGTCCGCGAAGCTGATCAGCAGGTAGATCAGGAGGATGGCGCCGCAGCCGACCGCCAGCACGGCGTAGAACACGGTGGTCGACCACGCCGTCCAGAGCACGACCGGGCTGACCAGAGCGATCAGACCGCAGATCGTGATCGTCGCGCCGCGCAGCCATCTGACGAGCATCGCTTCCCCCCGAACGAGGTTGAAGCGCGGACATGGCCGGCCCGCTCTCGACATGCCGTGGCGCGCCGGTCAGCCCCTCCCTGACGCAGCAATTCGCTTGCGCCGCGAATGCTGCTCGAACGCTATCGCGTTCGGTCCCGCGCCGCAAACGCTCGCGCGGTCTCGAGCCCGCGTGGATCGAGCCCGCGGCGCCCTCGGCCCGGGCGGCCGATGCGAGGCGGGGATGATCGCTGGCGGCGTTTCGTGCGATATTGCTGCCCTGCGCGGCCTGAACCGGCAGGACGCGCGCGTGGAGGGTGAGCATGTACGCGGTGCGCCTCTGGTCGGTCCGCCACGCCGGACTGCTCGCCGGCGTCTACGCCGGCTTCGAGCGGCTGCTCAGGCTCGCCGATCCGCTCCTGCGGCGGATCGGCTACGACCGGCTCGAGGCGCCGGTCGCCACGGTCGAGCGCGGCGTCAAGGGCTTTCTGTTCGACTGCCGCATGTGCGGCCAGTGCGTGCTCGGCTCGACCGGGCTGTCCTGCCCGATGAACTGCCCGAAGAACCTGCGCAACGGGCCCTGCGGCGGGGTCCGCCCCGACGGCGATGTGCGAGGTCCTGCCGGCGATGCGCTGCGTCTGGGTCGAGGCCTGGCAGGGCAGCCGGCGGATGGCGGGCGATGACGCGATCATGGCGGTCCAGAAGCCCGTGGATCATCGCCTCTGGGGCCGCTCGGCCTGGCTCGGCGTGCTGCGCGCCGGCGGGGCGACGGGAGCGCCTGAGCGATGACCGGCGACGGCGGCGAGCGCCGCGGCCACGGCCCGCTCAACCTCGGGGCGACGCGCCCCGACATGATCAACGCCGGGCCGCTCGATCCCGGCGCGCCGCTCGATCCGCTGCCCGGCCACTCCTCGCGCGGCCGCCTCGAGCGGGTGCTGCGCGCCGGCGAGTTCGCGGTCACCGCCGAGCTCTCCCCGCCGGATTCGGCGGATCCTAAGGAGGTCTACGAGCGGGCCTCGATCTTCGACGGCTGGGTCGACGCGATCAACGCGACCGACGGCTCGGGCGCCAACTGCCACATGTCGAGCGTCGGCGTCTGCGCGCTGCTCACCCGGGTCGGCTATGCCCCGGTGATGCAGATCTCCTGCCGCGACAGGAACCGGATCGCGATCCAGGGCGACGTGCTCGGCGCCGCCGCGATGGGCGTCGGCAACGTGCTCTGCCTGACCGGCGACGGCACCCAGTGCGGCGACCACCCCGAGGCGAAGCCCGTGTTCGACCTCGACAGCATCGCGCTGATCGAGACCATCCGGATCATGCGCGACGAGCGCCGCTTGCTGTCGGGGAGGCCGCTCAGCCATCCGCCCGAGCTGTTCATCGGGGCGGCCGAGAACCCGTTCGCGCCGCCGTACGAGTTTCGCCCGCTGCGGCTCGCCAAGAAGATCGCCGCGGGCGCCCAGTTCGTGCAGACCCAGTACTGCTACGATCTCCCCTTGCTCGAGCGCTTCATCAGCCGGGTGCGCGACCTCGGCCTGGACGAGCGCTGCTTCATCCTGGTCGGGGTCGGGCCGCTCGCCTCGGCCAAGGCTGCGCGCTGGATTCGCGAGCACGTGCCGGGCGTGCACATCCCCGATGCCATCGTCGCGCGGCTCGAGCAGGCGCCCGAGCCGCGCGAGGAAGGCAAGCGAATCTGCATCGAGCTGATCGAGCGGATCCGCGAGATCGCGGGCGTCGCCGGCATCCACCTCATGGCCTACCGCCAGGAGGAGGCGGTCGCCGAGATCATCGAGCGCTCGGGCGTCCTGCGCGGCCGCCGGCCGCACAACGTGATCGCCCGCTGGGCGGCCTTCCAACAGCGGCGGGCGACGGCGCTGGTGTAGGGGGCTCAGGGCGGCGGGACGGTCGCGCCGAGCGCCGCAACCGGCGCCGGCAGGGGCTCGCCGCGCAGGTAGGCAAGCGCGCCCGGGTGGACCGGCACCGGAGTCATGGCGGGATCGGGCGTCCGGCCAACGGAGGTCGCATCGCCGGGCGGCGCCTCCCAGTGGGTCGCCAGGGTCTCGACCACCAGATAGGCGTGGCGCGCGGGGAAATCCGGCCGGCAGACCAGCCAGTGAGCGCCGAAGGCGAACAGGGTGCAGAGCCGCGTGGCGCCGAACGCCTCGAACGGCGGCCTGCCGTCGCGCAGCGCCGCGACATCACTCGGCCGACAGCAGGACCAGCTCGATCTGTCCCGAGGTGATCAGGCTGGCGAGGCGCCAGGCGCTCGGCCCGCGCGTCACCCGCGCGCTGCTCTCCGGGAGGCGGCTCGCCAGCACCTCGACGATGCGCTGCCCGAGCGGATAGGTCGGCGCATCCGCCTTGCTGGTGCCGACCAGCAGATGGCGCCGGCGATAGACCTGCCACTGGCCGTAGGGCGTGTGCGCCCCGCAGAGCAGCCAAGCGGCGCCGCCGAGTGCGATCTTCAGCGCCGCCCGCCGCCGCATCGATCCCTCCTGCCGCTGGCCGTCGAGGCGGCGCTCACCCGCGGCGGATGCCCTTGCTCGGCGAGCTCCCGCAGGGCGCTGTCGCTCTTGCCGAGGTCGGCCGAGCCCCATCGCCGCCAGCACCTCCGGCGCCTTGGTGAACTGGATGTCGCGGTACTCGACCACCTGGATGTGGTTGCCCCAGGGGTCGATGAAGTCGAGCCCGCGGCCCGGCAGGATCTCGGCGCCCGCCTCCTCGAGCGCCTGGCGCAGCGGCGCGCGGTCGTCGACCACCAGGCCGAAGTGCCGGTCCGCGTCCTTAGCCTGCGTGCGGCCGGCCGCGAGCGCGATGAACTGGTCGCCCATGTCGATGAACGCCATGCTCTCGCTCCGGCCGCGCAGCGCGAACTCGAACAGGCGGCCATAGAAGGCGAGCGCCGCGTCGATGTCGCCGACCTCGAGCGCGACGTGGTTGAGGCCGACCAGGCGCGCCTTCGGGCGGGTTCGCAGCCATCGCGACTACTCCTTCGAACACTTCGAGATCGATGATCGCCGAGACGGTGTAGTTGGGCACGTCGACCACCTGGCCCGACGACCAGATCGACCGCGACCGAGCACAGGATGTAGGCCTGCTCGCGGGTCAGGCCGTGCTCGCGCTCGAGCTAGTCGATCATCTCGATCAGCGCGGTGCGCGCGGCGAGCGTCAGGTCCTCGGACAGGTTCTCGAGCGCGCCGATCTTGTCGCCGTCGAGATAGGTCAGGAAGGCCGGCACCTCGCCCCTGGCCTTCAGCGGGAAGCCGACCGTGGCGTAGAAGCGCTCCGGCGCGATCGCCTTGAGCTGCGCCCCGCCCTCGAAATGCGGCGAGGTGATGCTCGCTGCCCACGACCCTTCAGCACCTCGGTCCGCAGCGTGACCACGGCGCCCATCTCGATCGCGGTGCCCGAGACCTCGCCGTCGCCCTGGGCATAGTGGACGTCGCCGACGAACAGGCCGCAGCCGTCGATGAAGCAGGGCAGCAGCAGCTCGTGCCGATCTGCATCTGCTGGACGTCCATGTTGCCGCCGTTCTCGCGCGGCGGGATGGTGCGCAGGCACTGGTCCGTGTGGCTGCCGTTCGGGCCGCAGACCGCCGGCCGGCAGCGCGCCGATCGGCTGCGGCGGCAGTGCGACGCCGCCCGCCTCGCCGAGCTGGCGCTCGCGCTCGAGCCAGGTCTTGACCTCGGTGTCGCCCGGCAGCACGCCGACCGAGCCCATGAACGCCGCGATCGGCACCCGGACGCCCGGCATCTGGCCGAGGTCGCCGCCTGGCGGTCGAGCTGCCAGTTGACGATGTAGGGCTCGGTGTAAAGATCCCGCAGGAAGCCGAAGCCCGGCACGATCACCGTGTAGCCGTACTGGTCGGGCTCGATGTCGAGCAGGGTCACCGCCAGCACGTCGCCCGCCGCGGCGCCCTCGATGTGGACCGGCCCGGTCATCGGGTGGACCAGGTTGAGGTCGACCGCGGTGACGTCGTCGGCGACCGAATCGAGCGTCAGGTCGCTGTCGAGCGCGTCGCGGGTCTCGAACACGATGAGGTCGCCGGGCTTGGCCCGCGCGACGGCGGAATCGCCGGATGATAGCGGTTGAAGCAATGCGGATCGTCGGCGCAATGCGCGCCTTGCTTGGCGACCGTCACCCGGTTCTGCCAGGTGACGTCGGTGGTATCGGCCCGCGCGCCGCAGCACAGCGCGGTGGCGGCGACCAACGCCGCGGTGCAGCCCATCAGATTTCGCATGCTCGCCTCCCCGAGGGCGCCCGCGTCGGTGCGGGCTCTGCGCGTTACCTGCGCCTTGTCGTGAGAGGCTAGGCCGAGGCCGCGCGCGTGTAAATCGAAACGCGGGCCGATGCGGCACCGTCTCCCGAACGCCGGTCCGCCGCGGGCAGACCGGGACGGCTGGCTCGCCCGAAGCCGCGCTCGTGATCCGCCCGACTTAGACCGGATGGTCCGAGCGAGCCCTCGCCAACCGGGCTATTGGTCCTCGTCCTCCAGGCCCTCTTCGATCTCCTCCTCGGTATTCTCCGCGGTGCCCGACATCGCGCCGCCGGCGGCCTCGACGTCCTCGCCCATCCCGCGCATCGTATTGCAGCCGCTGGTCATCAACGCGAGCCCGAGCGCTAACGGCAGAAGCACGATACCGAGCCTCGATCTCACCTTGGTCTCGCTGAGCATCTTCGTTCCCTCCGGGTTTGGCGCGTAAGCCACTCCTACTCCAACCACCTGGGTGGTACACGAGCGGGTCGAGGCCAGCAAGTCCGCCCGCCTGCGCCGTCGGTCGCGGCGCCTCTCAAGGCTCGGTGAGATGGACGAACTCGACCAGGGCGTCGAGGGTGGCGTCGGGCTGCTCGACCATCATCATGTGGCCGCAGCCCGGCAGCGCCACGAGCGGGCGCCCTTGATCGCCTCGGCGAGCTTCGCCGCCTGGCGCGCCGGCGTCATGCGGTCGAGCTCGCCGGCCAGGACCAGGGTCGGGCAGCGCAGCTTGGCGGCCGCGGCAAGGCCGCCCTCGTAGGCGTTGCAGGCGGCGAGGTCGGTGTGCAGCACCGGCCCGGCGGCGCGGCTGAGCAGCCGCATGCGCGTGGCCCATCATCCAGCTGCCGGGCGCCTTGTGGCCGCCGAGATGGCCGGCGGGGCCGAAGCCCCAGTCGCAGATCAGCTCGGCGGCGCGCGGCTCCGGCCTGGCGGCGGCCTCGAGCAGCGCCGGATGGACCGGCATCCTCGGCGCCGCGCCGAGCAGCGCGAGCGCGGGCGATCCTCCGGCGATGGCGCGCCGCGCTCTCGAGGCCGATCAACGCGCCCATCGAGTGGCCGACCAGCGTGACCGCGTCGAGCTCCAGCGCCTTGATCAGCTCCCACAGCCAGTCGGCCAGCGCGCCGATCGAGGGGCGCAGCGCACCGCCGCTGCGGCCGTGGCCGGGCAGATCCGGCGCGAGCGCGTTCCAGCCGCGATAGGCGAAGTGGCGCGCCTGCAGCGGCCAGACCGAATGGTCCATGCCGGCGCCGTGGACGAACAGGACCGTCGGCCGCGCCGGCGTCGAGGCCCTTGCCGTAGTCGGCGAGGAAGACGGGCGCGCCGTCGAGCTTGACCTCCATCGGTCGCCCTCAGGCCTGCTGCGCGCGCTGCAGCGCGCGATCGAGGTCGGCGACGATGTCGGCCGGGTCCTCGAGCCCGACCGAGAGCCGGATCATGTCCTCGCCGACGCCGGCCGCGGCGAGCGCCGCGGCGCCGACCTGCAGGTGCGTGGTCGAGGCCGGGTGGATCACCAGCGTCTTGGCGTCGCCGACGTTGGCGAGATGCGAGGCGAGCTCGCAGGCCTCGATGAAGCGCCGGCCGGCGGCGCGCCCGCCCTTGACCCCGAAGCTCACCATCGAGCCCGCGCCCTTGGGCAGCACCTGCTTGGCGAGGCGGTAGTCGGCATGGCTGGCGAGCGAGGGATGCAGCACCCAGGCGACCGCGTCGTGGGTCGCGAGGAACTTCACGACCCTGTGGGTGTTGGCGACGTGGCGCTCGATCCTGAGCGGCAGCGTCTCGACCCCTTGCAGGATGTAGAACGCGTTCTGCGGGCTCATGCAGGCGCCGAAGTCGCGCAGGCCCTCGGTGCGCGCCCGCATGTGGAAGGCCGAGGGGCCGTAGGTCTCGGCGTAGACCAGGCCGTCGTAGCCGGGATAGGGCTCGGTCAGGGTCGGGAACTTGCCCGAGTCCTGCCAGTCGAAGCGGCCGCCGTCGACCAGGATGCCGCCGATCGCGATGCCGTGGCCGCCCAGCCACTTGGTCGCCGAATGCAGCACCAGGTCGGCGCCATGCTCGAACGGCCGGCACAGGCAGGGCGTGGCGAAGGTGTTGTCGATCAGGAGCGGCAGGCCGTGGTCGTGCGCGACGCTGGCGACCTCGGCGATGTCCAGGACCTCGAGGCCGGGATTGCCGATCGTCTCGCCGAACAGGAGGCGGGTCTCGGGCCGGATCGCCGCGGCGAAGGCCGCCGGATCGCGCGGGTCGACGAAGCTCGTCGCGATGCCGAAGCGCGGCAGGGTGAGCTTCAGCAGGTTGGTGCTGCCGCCATAGAGCGACTTGGACGCGACGATGTGGCCGCCGGCGCCCATCAGCGTCGCGATCGCGAGATGCAGCGCCGCCTGGCCGCTCGCCGTCGCGACCGCGCCGACCCCGCCCTCGAGCGCGGCGATCGCGCTCCTCGAGCACCGCCGTGGTCGGGTTCGAGATGCGCGAGTAGATGTGGCCGGCGCGCTCGAGGTTGAACAGGGACGCCGCCTGATCGGCGTCGGTGAACACGTAGGAGGTGGTCTGGTAGATCGGCACCGCGCGGGCGCCGGTCGCCGGGTCCGGCCGCTGCCCGGCATGCAGCGCCAGCGTGTCGGGTCTCAGAAGCTTCGCATCCACGAGGTCGTTCCTCCAGCGCAATCGGTCCCGCCGTCGCCGTCTCGGCTTGGTAGGCCAAAGCGCGCCCGCGCGCCAAGCCCTCGCGCAGCCGGCGGGGCGGAGGCGCTGGCCGTCTATGCTCCTCGATGGTGTTCCGCTCGTCGCTCTGGCACAACGAGAGCGGGAACTGCGGCGCTTGCGTCCTGCTCCCACGCCGGAACCGGTTGGCAGAGGCCGTCGGAATGCGATCACGCCTGACCATCCTGCTCGTCTGCGCCGTCCTGTCCGCGCCGGGCCTGGCCGCCGAGGTCGAGCCGACTATGGGTATCCCTTCGCCGATCCGCTCGAGGCGACCGTGATCGGCACGCCCGAAGAGTACCGCGCCGATCTGCCGGAGGAGATGCCGACCGAGATCAAGGAGATGCGGCCGTCCAGGGCCGCGCGGTGCCGGAGATCTTCTGGTACACCGGCAACCTGCGCTACGCGCTCGCGCAGCAGCCGGGGACGGCGCCGCTCGTGTTCATCGTGCCCGGGACCGGCGCCAACTTCGATTCCGGCAAGAGCCTGATCCTGCAGCGGCGCGCTGTACGAGGCCGGCCTGCACGTGGTCTCGCTGCCGTCGCCGCTTGCACCCGAACTTCATCGTCAGCGCCTCGGCCTCGCAGCCGGCCGGGCCTGCTGCGCCGAGGATGCGGAGGACCTCTATCGGGTGATGGGGCTGATCCGCCGCCAGCTCGAGGACGAGATCGACGTCTCCGAGATAGCGATCTCGCCGGCTACAGCCTGGGCGCGACCCATGCGGCCTTCGTCGCCCGGCTGGACGACCAGCGGCGCTCGTTCGGCTTCGAGCAGGTGCTGCTGATCAACCCGCCGGTCGAACCTCTCCCGCTCGGCCAGGATCCTCGACGCGGCTGTTCGACGAGCACATCCGCTCGATCGCCGACTTCAACGCCTGTTCAACCGGCTGATGCAGCTGTTCTCCGAAGTTCTACTCGCCGACCGAGCAGGTCGATGTTCAGCGACGAGCTGGTCTACGAGATCTACCTGCGCCAGCCGCCGCCGGACAGCACGCTCGAGGCCCTGATCGGCACCGCCTTCCGCCTGAGCCTCGATCAACCTTTTGTTCACCTCCGACGTCGTGGCCGATCTCGGCGTGCTGGTCGCGCCCGGTCAGCGGCTCTGGATCACCGATTCGCTGACGCCGTACTTCAAGGCGGCGAGCCTGCTCGGCTTCGAGTACTACGCCCGGCAGGTCCTCTACCCGTACTATCGTGCGAGACCGCGCCGGACATCAGCTTCGAGGAGCTGGTCGAGCGCAACAGCCTGCGCGCGATCGAGGACTATCTCAGGCAGGCGACCAAGATCGGCCTGATGCACAACGAGGACGACATTCTGCTTGAGCCGAGGGTGACCTCGACTTCCTGCGGGACGTGTTCGGCGCACGCGCGCAGATCTATCCGAAGGGCGGCCACGCCGGCAACATGGCCTACATCGGACAACGTGGCCTACGTGATCGACTTCTTCGGCGACCGAGGCGCCTGTTGAGCCGGCGGCGCAGACGCTCGGCCTGCGGCTCTGGTGCTTGCGTCGCTGCTCGGCGGCTGCGCCGGCACGCCGCAGCTGCCGCCCGAGATCGCGGCGCGGCCCGAGCTCGCCGAGGCTGTGCCGGGAGCCTTCGGTGCTGGACGTCTACGATCCGCTCGAGCGGCTTCAACCGCGCGATGTACAACTTCAATGCCGGGTTCGACCGATACGTCTTCCTGCCGATCGTCCGCGCCTACGAGTTCGTGACCCCCGACTTCGTCGAGGACCGGGTCTCCGACTTCTTCAACAACATCCGCGAGATGCCGACCTTCGCCAACGCGCTGCTGCAGCTTAAGGGCGAGACCGCCGGCCGGGCGGCGGTCCGCTTCGTCGTCAACACCATGTTCACCGGCGGCCTGTTCGATCTCGCCGGCGCGCAGGGGCATCGCCACAGGTCGAGCGAGGACTTCGGCCAGACGCTCGGCTATTGGGGGATCGGCGCCGGGCCCTATCTGGTGATGCCGGTGCTCGGGCCGTCGAACCTGCGCGACGCCACCGGCATCGTCGCCGACGCGCTGCTGTTCTGGCTCGCTGACCCCGAGCGAGGTGCAGCAAACGCTCGCCTACAATGCGGTCCGCTTCGGCCTGCAGCCGATCGACGCGCGCCGCCAGCGTCGCGTTCCGCTACTACCAGACCGGCTCGCCGTTCGAGTACGAGCTGGTCCGGCTGCTCTACACCGAAAAGCGCAAGCTCGACGTCGCCAACTGAGGGCGGCGCGTCCTGGCAAGCGGCGCCGCGGTCGGCGCCCCGCAACCAAGGCTTAAGCGCAGCTCGCCTAAGCTGGCGCGCGCCGGGACAGCAGGAGGAGCGCCATGGACGGTCGCTGGCCCGAGGCTCTCGACCTCGATCGAGGCCGAGATCCGGCGGAGCGGCCGGATCGGGGCCGATCACGTTCTCAAGTTGCGGCGCGCGATCTATCGGAGCGGCTCGATCGGGCGCGACGAGGCGGAGTTCCTGCTCCACCTCAACCGGCAGAGCCGGGGCGACGATCCTGCCTGGGCGGAGTTCTACGTCGAGGCGCTCAGCGACTTCTTCTATTGGCGCGAGGGCACCGACAGCGCCTCACCGAGGACGCCGAGCGGATGCTGTTCGAGCTGGATCGGGCCGCGCGGCGAGCTCGACGACCCGACCGAGCTGCGCCTGCTGCTCAACCTGATCTTCCGCACCAACGCCTGCTCCGAACGGTTTCGCGCGCTCGTGCTGCGCGCCGTCGAGCGCAGCGTGCTGCACAGCGAGCATGCGCTGTTCGGCCATGACCGCGCGGCGGCCCGGCGCGATCGACAAGGCCGACGTCGAGGTCATCCGCCGCCTGGTCTACGGCAGCGGCAGCCAGAGCGGCCTCGCGATCAGCCGGATCGAGGCCGAGTTCCTGTTCGCGCTCAACCGCGCCACCGCGGGCGCGGACAACGACCCGGCCTGGCGCGAGCTGTTCGTCAAGGCGGTCACCATGCATCTGCTGTTCGGCGGCGACTCGCCGGAGCGCGTCGACGAGCAGGAGGCGGCGTGGCTGATCGACCGGATCGGCACGGGCGCGGCCGACCATGCCAATGAGCGGGCCCTGCTCGCCTACCTGAAGCGGGAGGCGGCGAGCCTGCATCCCTCGCTGACGCCGCTCTGTCAGCGCTTCGGGGTCTGACCCGCCGGGCGACCGTTGCCGTGAGCAGCTGATACGGGCAGGGACAGCGACGTGGTTCTCGAGACGGCTCCGCGCCGCACGGGGCGCGCGGCGGATGAACGCCTGCGCGCCGACCGGGATCGATTCGTCGCCTTCGCCTTCGCCGGGGGCAACCTGCTGGTCGAGATCGACCCGGACGAGCCGGATCCGCTGCGCGGTCGGCGCGGTCAAGAGCCTGACCGGGCTGGTCGCGGAGGAGTGGACCGGGCGCCCGGTCCACGAGCTCTTCGCGGCGGACCACCAGGCGCTGGTGAGCCGGGCCCTCGCCCATCTCGCCCACGGTCGGCAATTGCTGCCGATGCCCGTCTCACTCGCGACGGCGCAGGCCGATCCGCGGCCCATGGTGCTCAGCGCCTGCCGGTTGCCGCAGAACGCAGGCCTGAGCTACCTGAGCCTGCGGCCGGTGGCGCCGGGCGAAACCGTGCCGGCCCGCGATCCCGGCACCGGCCTCCTGCAGCGCGCCGAGTTCGAAGCAGTGGTGCAGCAGCCATCTGCGGGTCGACGGCCGGCCGAGCGACTGCCAGCTGTCGCTGCTCGACCTGAGCGGGCTCGAGGGCTTGTGCGAGCGGCTCGACCCGGCGGCGGCCGCGCAGGTCGCCGACAGCATCGGCGATTCGCTGCGGCGCCACGCGGTCGCCGGCAACGGCGCCGGCTGGCTCGAGGCCGAGCGCTTCGGCCTGCTGCACGGGCGCACGCTCGACGTGGCCGAACTCGAGGACCAGCTCGTCCAGGCGCTGCGGGCGGTCGACCCGGCCGGGGCCGACGTCGCGCCGCGCTCGGCGACCCTCGACCTCGAGGCGGCCGGCCTCAACGAGGCCGATGCCGGCAAGGCGCTGGTCTACGCGATCAACAGCCTTCGTGCGCTCGACCGAGGGCGACTTCACGATCCGCAACCTGCGCGACGGGTTCGATACCATGCTGCAGGAGACGGTGGCGCGCATCGCCGACTATCGCGGCGCGCTCGACACCGGCGCCTTTCACCTGTCGTTCCAGCCGATCGTGCGGCTGAGCGATCGCAGCGTTCACCATCATGAAGCTCTCAGCCGGGCCGAGGACGGGGCGCCGATCGGATCCGTGGTCAGCTTCGCCGAGGAGCTGAACATGGTCGCCGAGTTCGACATGATGGTGTGCCGGCGGGTCGCCGATCTGCTCGCCGGGACCGGGGGCCGCCGGCTCAGCATCGCCGCCAACCTGTCCGGCCGCTCGCTCGAGAATCCGGCGTTCGCCGGCGCGCTGCTCGAGATGCTCGGCCGCTATCCGCAGATCCGCGGCCGCATGCTGCTGGAGCTCACCGAGACCGCGCAGGTCCACGACCTCGAGAAGGTCAACGCCGTCCTGCAGGAGCTACGCCGGCGCGGCTTCCAGGTCTGCCTCGACGACTTCGGCTCCGGCGCGGCGACTTTCCACTACCTGCGCGCCTTCCAGGTCGACTTCGTCAAGATCGACGGCTCGCTGATCCGCTCGCAACAGTCATCGCGACCATGCGGTGCTGCGCAGCGTGGTCGGCCTGTGCCGCGAGATCAAGGTCGCGACGATCGCCGAGATGGTCGAGACCGCCGAGCAGGCGAGCTGGCTCGCGCGCGCGCAGGTGACCCACGGTCAGGGCTATCTGTTCGGCCGTCCGGCGGTCGAGCTTCCGGTGCGCTGAGCGGCTGACGGTCAGTCGATGAAATCGCGCGGCGAGAACAGCATGCCGCGTTCGGACAGGCTCGGCCGGCGCTCCGCGCGGTAGCAGTTGTCCGCGATGTGACCCTGCGGCCTGGGATCGCTGGCGTAGCCCCAGATCCCGGAGGTGGGATCGAGCCAGTAGCTGCCGTTCGGGATCGGCCCGCAGCGGATCCCCTCGAGATACTGGATCTCGGGGATGCTCAGGCGCACGCCGTTGACCACCACCCAGCGCTCGGCACGGGCTGCGCCGGAGGTGGCCAGGATCATGCCCACCACCGCGCCGGTCAGGACGATCGATCGCATCGCTCACCCCCGATCAGGCCGGCTGGCCGACCAGCTGCAGCATCTGCCAGGCCTCGCCGACCGCGACCACGCAGGTCGGCCGCTTCGGGTAGGTCACCAGGATGGTCCAGCCGCCCTCCGGCGAGACCAGGATCTCGAGCACGCCGCCATCGGCGGACAAGCCGAGCGCCTGGGGCTGCTCACGATGGCCCTGCTCGAGCCGCTTGAGGATCTGGCCGCGGTCGCCACACACCTTGGCGGCCGCCTCGGCCGGGTTTGCCAGGCCGCTGCCGAGCAGCGCGAGCGCGGTGAACGCGATCGGGCCGACCAGCTGCGCGGCGAGGCGGCCGAGCCGGTGAACCCGCCCGACGCTCGAACAGACGCGACGTGACACGACTGGCCATGACGAAGTCTCCTTTCCGCTGGCTGGCCGGCTCGTCGCGCCGGCCGCATCGATGGAGTTCGGGATAAGACCTCGATCATGGGATCCGCCGCGCGGGGCGGAGGCCAGAAGTCGAGCCGTGGCGAGCCGTGGCTGTCGCGGCTCCTCTCGGGCGGTCAGCGCCGTCCGAGCGCCGCGCCTGCCGCCGAGCTGCCGGCGAGCCGTCCGAACACGGCGCCCGCGGTCAGGCCGGTGCCGCCCGGATAGTTGAAATAGAACAGGCCGCCGACCAGCTCGCCCGCCGCGTACAGGCCCGGGATCGGCTCCAGGTCGCTGTCGAGCACCTGCGCCTGGCGGTCGATGCGCAGCCCGCCGAAGGTGAAGGTGATGCCGCAGGTCACCCGATAGGCCTCGAACGGCGGCTGGTCGATCGGGTTCGCCCAGTTCGACTTGGGCACCGGCAGGCCCTCGGTGCGCCGCCCGTCCTTGACGTTGGGATCGAACCGGAGATCGGCGCGCACCGCCGCGTTGTAGGCCGCGACCTCGGCGAGGAAGCCCGCCCGGTCGACGCCCTCGAGCCGGTGGGCGAGCTCCTCGAGGCTGTCCGCCTTGACCCTGGTGACCTCGCGGATGCGGTACTCGTCGCGCAAGAGATGGGTGACCTTGCGGTCGAAGATCTGCCAGGCGAAGGCGTCGGGTTGCTCGAGGATCACCCGGCCGTAGCTGGCGTAGGTGTAGTTGCGGAAGTCGGCACCCTCGTCGACGAAGCGCCGCCCCGCCGCGTTGACCATGATGCCGAACGGGTAGGAGTGCTTCTGGAAGCCGTCGCCCACGGCGAGATCGCCGAATTCCGGCGCATTGAAGTCCCAGCCGACCGCGTGGCAGCCCGACCAGTTGCCGTAGGGCGCGGCGCCGATCGCGAGCGCCATCTTGATGCCGTCGCCGGTGTTGAAGCGGCTGCCGCGCACCTTGGCGAGCTCCCAGCCGGGGCCGAGATAGCGGGTCCGCATCTCGGGATCGGCTTCGAAGCCCCCGGCGGCCAGCACCACGCCGCGCCCGCGGATCTCGGCGCGCCGGCCGGCATCCCGCACCCGCACGCCCAGAACCCGCTCGCCGTCGTAGAGCAGTTCGGTCGCGCGGCAGTGGTAGCGGATCTCGATCCCCGCCCTGCGCGCCGCCGCGGTCTCGGCGGCGACCAGGCCCGGACCGCCGCCCCAGGCCTCGATCGCGAGGCCGCCCCAGAACTTGAACCGGCCCTCGACCTGGAAGGCCTGGCGGCCGTAGCTCGGCTGGAAACGCACGCCGTTGCCGCGCAGCCACTCGACGCTGGCAAAGCTGCGCTCGACCAGGATCGTCGCCAGATCCGCATCGCAGCGCCACCTGGTGACCCGCAGCATGTCGTCGAAGAACTGGTCCTCGCCATAGGCGCCGAAATCGGTACGGGCGACCTCCGCTTCGGCGAGATCGGGCATGAGCGCCCGCAGGTCCTCGACGCCGCGATAGGCGATGCGCATCGCGCCGGCGGTGAAGCGGCTGTTGCCGCCGCTCAGGGCTTCGGGCGCGCGCTCGAGCACGACCACCTTGGCGCCGCTCTCGGCCGCTGCCAGCGCGGCGCAGAGCGCGGCATTGCCGGCCCCGACCACGATCAGGTCGTAGTGCATGCCCCCACTCCTCGCGATCTCCGATCGTTCTCGCCGGCCCGAGCAAGGCCCGCTTGCGCCGTCGAGATCCTGCGGACCGCTGGTCCTCAGGCCTCCAGCATCGGCAGGTTCAGCCCGTGCTGCCGGGCGCAGGCGATCGCGTCCGGGTAGCCGGCATCCGCGTGGCGCATCACGCCCGAGGCCGGATCGTTGCTCAGCACCCGTTCCAGGCGGCGCGCCGCCTCCGGCGTGCCGTCGCAGACGATCACCATCCCGGCGTGCTGCGAGTAGCCGATCCCGACCCCGCCGCCGTGGTGGATCGAGACCCAGGTGGCGCCCGAGGCGCAGTTCAGGAGCGCGTTGAGGAGCGGCCAGTCGGCGATCGCATCCGAGCCGTCCCGCATCGCCTCGGTCTCGCGGTTGGGGCTCGCGACCGAGCCGGAATCCAGGTGGTCGCGGCCGATCACGACCGGCGCCTTGAGCTCGCCGCTCGCGACCATCTCGTTGAAGGCGAGCCCGACGCTGGCGCGCTCGCCGAGGCCGAGCCAGCAGATGCGCGCCGGCAGCCCCTGGAAGGCGATCCGCTCGCCGGCGAGATCGAGCCAGTTGTGCAGATGCCGGTCGTCCGGGAGCAACGCCTTGACCTTGGCGTCGGTCCTGCGGATGTCCTCCGGGTCGCCGGACAGCGCCGCCCAGCGGAACGGGCCCTTGCCGCGGCAGAACAGCGGGCGGATGTAGGCCGGGACGAAGCCCGGGAACTCGAACGCGTTGGCGACCCCGGCCTCCTTCGCGAACTGGCGGATGTTGTTGCCGTAGTCCAGCGTCGGCACGCCCTGGCGGTGAAAGTCGAGCATGGCGCGGACCTGGACCGCCATCGACTCCTTGGCCGCCCGCTCCACGCCTGCCGGGTCGTCCTGCTGCGCCTGCTCCCAGCGCTCCAGCGTCCAGCCGGCCGGCAGGTAGCCGTGCAGGGGATCATGCGCCGCGGTCTGGTCGGTCACGATGTCGGGCAGCACGCCGCGGCGGACCAGCTCGGGGAACACCTCCGCGGCATTGCCGAGCAGGCCGACGGAGAGAGCGCGGCCTTCGATGCAGCTGGTCTCGATCAGGCGGAGCGCCTCGTCGAGGTCGCTCGCCATGCGATCGAGATAGCGGCTCTCGAGGCGGCGCTCGATGCGGCTCGCCCGACACTCGACGGCGAGCAGGGAGGCGCCGGCCATGGTCGCGGCGAGCGGCTGGGCGCCGCCCATGCCGCCGAGCCCGCCGGTCAGGATCCACTTCCCTCTCAGATCGCCGCCGTAGTGCTGGCGTCCGGCCTCGACGAAGGTCTCGTAGGTGCCCTGGATGATCCCTTGGCTGCCGATGTAGATCCAGGAGCCCGCGGTCATCTGGCCGTACATCATCAGGCCGAGGCGGTCGAGGGCGTGGAACTTGTCCCAGGTCGCCCAATGCGCGACCAGGTTGGAGTTGGCGATCAGCACCCGCGGCGCGTCGGCGTGGGTCCGGAACACGCCGACCGGCTTGCCGGACTGGACCAGCAGCGTCTCGTCGTCGCCAAGCCGCTTCAGGGTCGCGACCAGGACGTCGTAGCAGCGCCAGTCGCGCGCCGCGCGGCCGATGCCGCCGTAGACCACGAGCTCCTGCGGATTCTCGGCAACCTCGGCGTCGAGGTTGTTCATCAGCATCCGCAGCGGCGCCTCGGTCTGCCAGCTCCTGGCGTTGAGCTTCGTCCCGCGCGGCGCCCGGATCACCCGCTGGTTGTCGCGTCGGTTCAGCTCCATGGCGATGGTCTCCGATCTGGCCCAAGGCCGTTTCGACCACAATCCGTTGCGACAACGCAAGCAGCGTGGTGGTGATCGTGCACGCCGCCGGTCGGGCCGAATTCCTCTAGACCAGGATTCCTGCAACAATGCGTCTGAGAAAGCAGGCAGCCTGGCCGCGGCGCGGCCGGCGGGAGGAAGACCGATGGAGTTTGCCCAGCTCGGCCTCGCGGAGCGGATCGAGAGGTGCCGCTCGTTCTCAGCTCCTTACCGTCTCGGCGACGGCAAGAAGTTCCGCCTGAAAGACGTCGATCCCGACGATACGGGCGATCTGACCGCGGAGGACAAGCCCCGGGCCAAGGAGGCGCTCGCGCTCGGCGTGGAGCTGCTCGCGGAGCTGCAGGAGCGCCTCTACGCCCAGGATCGCTGGGCCGTGCTGCTGATCTTCCAGGCGATGGACGCCGCCGGAAAGGATGGCGCCATCAAGCACGTGATGTCCGGCGTCAATCCGCAGGGCTGCCAGGTGCACTCGTTCAAGGCGCCCTCGCCGGAGGAGCTCGACCACGACTACCTCTGGCGCTGCCTGAGGGCTCTGCCCGAGCGCGGCCGCATCGGCATCTTCAACCGCTCCTACTACGAGGAGGTGCTGGTGGTCCGGGTGCACCAGGAGTATCTCGCCCGCCAGAAGCTGCCGCCGGCGCTGGTCACCAGGTCGATCTGGGAGGACCGCTACGAGGACATCCGCAACGTGGAGCGGTACCTCGGGCGCAACGGCGTCCTGATCCGCAAATTCTTCCTGCACGTCTCGAAGAAGGAGCAGAAGAAGCGCTTCCTCGAGCGTCTCGACAACCCCGACAAGAACTGGAAGTTCTCGATGGCCGACGCCAAGGAGCGCGCCCACTGGAACGACTACCAGGAGGCCTACGAGGACATGATCCGGGCGACCGCGACCGAGGACGCGCCCTGGTACGTGGTGCCGGCCGACAACAAGTGGTTCACCCGCGTCGTGGTCGCCGCCGCGATCATCGACGCGCTCGGCTCGCTCGACCTGAAGTTCCCCAAGGTGGACGACGCCAAGAAGAAGGAGCTGGCCGCGGCGCGGCTCGCGCTGGAAAGCAGGAATGACGGCGCGATGGGCCGCCGGCGTCCGCTCATGGCCGGGACGACGAGCATCCCCGCTACTGGCCGCGCCATTCCCAGGGTGGGTTGAAGGTGCCGCCCCAGACGCCGGCCGCGGCGGCCTCGGCGGCGGCCTGATCGGCGCGGTAGTCCTCGGTCACCTCCGGGTCGGCGAGCGCCAGTCCGGAGCGTACCATGTAGCTGCCGAGATCGATCTCGTCGCGGACCGTGCATTGCGCGACGTAGCCGTCTTCGCGGGTGTCGTCGAGCACCGTGCAGGCGATCGCCTGGCCCTCGACCAGCTCGGCCAGCGCGGCCTTGGCGGCGGCGCCGCAGTGCCAGGGCTGGCCGTGGGCATCCAGGCAGGTCTGCTCGAGCTCGACCGCGTCGATGCCGTACAGCCGCATGCGCTGGCCTTCGACCTCGAGGGTGTCGCCGTCGATCACCTGGTCGGCCTCGGCCGGAACGGCGCCGAGCGCGAGCGCCACGAGCATGGCCGCGCTCAGGCGCAGAGCGCGGAAGATTGGGAACATGACGACCTCGACGGGGTAAAGGTTGCAGAGCGACCAGGACTCAGGGGATTAACACCTGACCCCGTGGATTCATCCCGTTCGGCCGCCGCAGCTGGGCGCGGCCGCGCCTTGCTCCGACGGGGCCGTCGGCGGCATACTCCAGCCCGAAGGATCGAAGATCGCCGCCGGCTGCTGGAACGGCCACCGGGCCGTCTCGGTCGGCTCGATGACCGCGCGCCATGTCGCCTCCTTGACGACGAGATGCGAGCGTTCTACCGCGCGCTCAGGGCGTTCGAGGAGCTCGCCGACAGCGCGGCTCCGCTGCTGCCAGCAGCGCGTCGCGTGAGGAGGCACGCTCGGCCATGGCTACAACCGCCATCCGGGAGGCCCGGTCGCCCGCCGAGCTCGAGCAGGCGCTGGCGATCCGCTGCGCGGTGTTCGTTGCCGAGCAGGGCGTGGCCCTGGCGCTCGAGATCGACGGCCGGGACGAGACCGCCCGGCATCTGCTGGCGCTCCGCCGCGGCGAGCCCGTGGGGACCCTGCGTCTGCGCTGGCTGGATGGCGGCCGGACCGCCAAGATCGAGCGCGTCGCGGTGCTCGCCGCGGCGCGCGGGCAGAAGGTCGGTCAGGCGCTGATGCGGGCGGCACTCGAGCTTGCCACAGCGGAGGGAGCCGAGCACGTCGCGCTGCACGCCCAGACCACGGTCCAGGCGTTCTACGCCGGGCTCGGGTTCGTCGCCTGCGGACCGGAGTTCGTCGAGGACGGCATCCTGCACATCGCCATGCGCCGCACGCTGAGCGGCGGCGCTCGCCAGGAGCTTCGACAGGCATGACCGAGCTGATCGCCGCCGCGGCGTTCCTGCTGGCGAGCCATTTCGGCATCTCGTCGACCGGGCTGCGTCCCTGGCTGGTGGCGCGGCTTGGCGAGCGCGCCTACCTCGGGCTCTATTCGCTGATCGCGCTGGCGGCGCTCGTCTGGCTGATCGCGGCCTACGCGCGCGCACCCTACGTCGAGCTCTGGCCGACCGCCCGCTGGCTCGCGTGGCTGCCGTTGCTCGTCATGCCGCTCGCGCTCGTGCTCGCGGTCGGCGGGCTCAGCGCGCCCAACCCGACCGCCGTCGGCGCGCCGGACACGCTCGGGCAGGCGGAGCCGGTCCGGGGCATCTTCCGGATCACCCGCCATCCCTTCATGTGGGCCGTGGGCCTCTGGGCTATCGCCCATCTGGTCGCCAGCGGCGATCTCGCGGGCCTCGTCCTGTTCGCGACGCTCGGCGGGCTCGCGCTGGTCGGCACCCTGCTGATCGATCGCAAGCACGCCGCACGCCGCGGCGCCGACTGGCAGCGTTTCGCTGCCGCCAGCTCGAATTTGCCGTTCGCGGCGATCCGGGCGGGCCGCCAGCATCTGGTCCTGAGCGAGATCGGCTGGTGGCGGATCGCTCTGGCGCTGGTCCTCTACCTCGTCCTGCTCGCCCTGCACCCCTGGCTGTTCGGCGCGGCGCCGCTCGGGCTCACCTGAGCCGTGCCGATCGCTCTCAGCTGCCTCACCGGTCGCGGACGACCTCCCAGGTCGGATTGCGGACCCCGCGCGGCCAGCGCAGCCGGTACTCGGCGCCGTCGTCGAACCACACCCGAAACGTGAACTTCTCGGCTGACCACACGCCCCGCTCGGCGCCGTGCTCGCGCTCCAGCTGGCCGATCAGAGACCTGAGATTGGTACGATTGAGCGGCATGACGTCCTCGCACCGTTGCCGCCGGGCGGTCCGCCGGCGGCGGTTCTGGCCAAGGGCCACGGTCGCTCAATTCGGGTTAGGAAGCAGCTGCCGGCAGCGGCACCCGAGTATCGGATTCACGAAATATTTAGGGTGAATTCGAAGCGTCACCCCTGCCGGGGCGCCGCGCCGACGCGCCCGGATGCGACACGCTGCGGCGGCGCTCAGCGGGCGAGCAGTGCCGCGACCACGGCTGCCCATTCCTCCTGCAGCGGCTCGTTCGACGCCGGCCGACCGGCGCGCCGATACCAGTAGCCGGCGTTGGCCAGATCGCCCTCGACCCGATGCAGATAGGCGTGCACCCGGGCGCCCTCGGCGTCGTCCTGGGCTTGGGCGAGGGCGTGCGCAGCGTGCCAGTCCCCCTTGGCCTCCTGCCATAGAGCCTGGAGCGCAGGGCTCAGGCCTGCGGGTGGAGCATCGGCGCTCAGGGAAGCGCGGAACGTCTGCAGGGTCATCGGCGCCATGGCGGCCTCCTGCCTCGGTCTCTGGAGGACAGAGCTCGTAGCACAGGACAACCGGGATGACGACGCGTGGAAGCCGGCGGCTTTGCGCCGGCCAGCTAGGGCAAGGCGGCCTGGGCGCCGCCGCTGCCGTAGAGGAAATCGCGGATCGCGCTCGATCCGACCACCCCGATCGAACCCTCGGGGTTCTCGAAGGGCGCGCCCCCGGCCAGCCCGATCAGCGCGTCGCCAGCGAACCATGGCATGGCCAGCCGCTCGGCCGGTGCCGCCGGCCCGTCGATCGAGACCAGGCCGGTGAAGCCCGGACCGGCGACGCCCGGCGCGGAGCTGCCCTCGTAGCGGCCCCGGCTCAGGTTCGGGCCGCTGTCGGCGCCGAGCGCGAGCGCCTCGACCGGCTGACCGGGCGCGAGCGGCGGACCGTCGTGGAGCATGACCGGGCGTCCGGGCCGCGCCACCTGCACCAGGGCAAGGTCGCGCACCGGGTCGGCGCGCGCGACCAGACCGAGGACGCGCGCGCCATCGGCGGTCATGACGTCGACGACCGAGGCGCCGTCGACCATCTGCGCCGTCGTGAGTACCAGATCCGGGCGCACGTAGATGCCGCTGCCGCTACGCGCGCCGGCGGCAAGCCGGACGATGCTCGAGGAACGCGGGTCGCCGGCCGGCGCGATGGCCGGGGCGATGGCCCGCGCGGCCGGCCGACGCGCGTCGTCCTCCGGCCAGAGCGTCAGCGCGGCGTCGAGATCGCGCGGCAGGCGGGCGTCCTGCGCAGCAGCGTGCTCATCGATCAGCAGGGCGAGCGCATCGTCGGCGACCTTCCCCTGGCCATCGACCAGCCGGGAATCCTCCGCCGCCGCGCGGACCCCTCGACCTGTCCCCGCGCGCGCGCCCGGCGGGCGCGATGAGGCCGCATTCAGCGGCTCGAGCCCAAGGGGCTGGAGCTGCTCGCCGTCGGGAGGCGCGGCGTCGGGCTCGAGCTGCGTGGCGAGGGCGACGACGGCTTCCGTGTCCCGCTCCGGCGCCGGAGCACCCTCCCGCAGCGCGGCTGCGATCGCCGACAGCTGGAGCTGCGGCGGGTCGCGCTGCCAGCGCTCGAAGTCGTGCCGGGTCATGCTCGCCGCGCTGTGCTTCTCGTAGTCCCGATCGCGCGGGTCCAGACCCTCGATGATCGCGATCTCGCGGCGCTCGCGCTGGCGCAGCTCGGCCCGCCAGAGGCGGCCGCTGGCGCGGTCGAGCAGGGCCACCGGAATGGTCGCCTCCTTGCCGGCGACGACGGTGGTCTGCTCGAACTCGTAGGGCCGATAGAGCGCGCGATCGCGCGAGCGCGGGGTTGCCGCGAGCTCGCTCAGCGCCTCGTCGAGCGCGCGCTCGCTGCTGCCCTGGCTGAAGCCGGAGAGCAAGCCGCCGATCAGCAGCCCGAAGACGTCGAGCATCGGATCGCCGACCTTCAGGATGTCGGGCCCATCCTCCTTGGCCTCGCGCTCGGCCTGGCGGACGCGCAGCTGGGCGGCGTCGTAGTCCGGATTCCTCTCGCTGCGGAGGCCGTTCTGGTAGAGCGAGCGCACCACGCCGCGTCCGACCAGCCGATGCCCGACGCGTTGATCCCGGGCCGCCTCGATCAGCAGCAGGCAGGGCGCCGTGAGCCGGCCAGCATCGCGGTGCTCGTGGATCTCGAGCGGCAGGTCGGCGGTGACCGCGACGCTTGGCGGCGCCAGCCAGTCGAGGCTGCCGGAGACGCCGGGCAGGACCACGGCGAACGGCGGCCGCTCGGCGGGACCGAGCCGGCCGGCAGGAGCGGCCTCGTCCAGCAGCGCGAGCTTGCCCTGGCAGTCCGGCGCCGCGGCCCAGGCGATCGGAGGCGTCTGCGGCGGGACGGCCGCCCGCGGCGCCGGCGCCTCGGGCGCGGGCTCCGGCGCCGCCGCACAGGCGCCGAGCGCGAGTGCGGCCGCCAGCCTGAAGGAACCCGTACTGTCATGGTGCTGCGCGTCTCCGGGGTCATGGACCGGCGGTTCCGCGCTTACACTTATAAGCTCGGGCGAGATTATTCAACCATAAGATGAAAAACGCCGTCGGCTATCCCTGGCAGCCGGGCGGATCCTGGCGTGCGCTCAGGCGTAGCGCTCGATCGTGCCGGCGACCTCGTCGAGCACGCCGACGAGCAGGCCCTCGTCGTCCGCCTCGACCATGACCCTGATCAGCGGCTCGGTGCCGGACGGACGCACCAGCATGCGGCCGCGGCCGTTGAGCCGCGCCTCGGCGGCCGCGATGCAGCGCTGGACGTCGGCTTCCTCGAGCGGCCGGCCACCGTTCAGGCGACAGTTGCGCAGGCGCTGCGGCAGCGGCTCGAAAGCCCGGCCGAACTCGCTCATCGGCCGCTCCTGGCGGCGCATCACGGCGAGCATCTGCAGGCCCGCGAGCAGGCCATCGCCGGTCGTGGCGAAGTCGGTCATGATGATGTGACCGGACTGCTCGCCGCCGAGGTTGTGGCCCGAGGCCCGCATCTGCTCGACCACGTAGCGGTCCCCGACCGGGGCCCGATGCAGGCTCAGCCCCTGGCTGCTCAGGTAGCGCTCCAGGCCCAGGTTGGACATCGTGGTGCCGACCACGCCGCCCCCCTGCAGCAGGGCGTCGGCGCGCCAGCTCTGGGCGAGCACGGCGAGAATCTGGTCGCCGTCGATCAGCTCGCCGCGCTCGTCGGCCAGCACGATGCGATCGGCATCGCCGTCGAGCGCGATGCCGAGATCGGCGCCGTGCTCGAGGACCGCGGCGCACATCGCCTGCGGGTGGGTCGAGCCGCAGCGGGCGTTGATGTTGAAGCCGTTGGGGTTGGTGCCGAGCTCGATGACGTCGGCGCCGAGCTCCCAGAGCAGCTTCGGGGCCACGCCGTAGGCCGCGCCGTTGGCACAGTCGATCACGATCCGCAAGCCATTCAGGCTCATGCCGCGCGGCAGGCTGGCCTTGAGCGCCTCGATGTAGCGGCCGCGCGCGCCTTCGAGACGCACCGCCCGCCCGAGCTCGTTCGGCGCGGCCAGGCCATCGTCGGCCGAACCCCGCATCCGCTCCTCGATCGCGAGCTCGATGTCGTCCGACAGCTTGTAGCCGTCGGGGCCGAACAGCTTGATGCCATTGTCCTGGTAAGGGTTGTGGGAGGCCGAGATCACCACGCCGAGATCGGCGCGCAGCGAGCGCGTCAGCATCGCGACGCCTGGGGTCGGCAGGGGCCCGAGCAGGGTCACGTCCATGCCCATCGCGATGAAGCCCGCGGTCAGCGCCGGCTCGAGCATGTAGCCGGAGAGCCGGGTGTCCTTGCCGATCACGACCCGGTGACGATGATCGCCGCGGGTGAAGTGGCCGCCGGCCGCCAGCCCGAGCCGCAGCGCGATTTCCGCGGTCATCGGCGGCTGGTTGGCGGTGCCGCGGATCCCGTCGGTGCCGAACAACTTGCGGGTCATGGACGTTCCTGCTCCGGAGGTCCTGCGCTCAGAACCTGAAGATAACCGAATTCGAGACGAATTGGCGCAGCTTTCCAAGATGTCGCAGCCAGCGCCCGCGGCGGCCCGTTCTAGCTGCCCAGGGCTTGCCAAATTCGCAACGCCTGCCGGGTCGCCGCGACGTCGTGGACCCGGAGCACCGCCACGCCCTGGGCGAGGCCGGCGAGCGCTGCGGCGAGCGACCCCGGCAGGCGCCCGGCGGCGTCGCTGCCGTCGCCCGCCAGCCGGGCGATGAAGCTCTTGCGCGACACCCCGAGCAGGAGCGGGCTCCCCAGGCCGAGATAGAGGCCGAGCCCGCGCAGGATCGCGAGGTTGTGCGCGACCGTCTTGCCGAAGCCGATCCCGGGATCGATCAGCAGGCGGCGGCGCTCGAACCCCGCGTCGATCCAGGCCGCCATGCGCTGCTCGAGGTGGTCGAACACGTCGAGGGGAGCGCAGGCGTAGCTCGGGTCGCGCTGCATCGTCGCGGGCTCGCCCTGGCTGTGCATCAGCACCACGGGCAGGCCGCTCGCGCCGGCGACCTGCAGGCCGTCGGGGTCGTGGCGCAGCGCCGAGACGTCGTTGATCATGCCGGCGCCGGCGGCGATCGCGGCCTGCATCACGCTCGCCTTGCGGGTATCGATCGAGACCAGGATGCCGCTCCGCGCCAGCCCCTCGACCACCGGCACCACGCGGCGGATCTCCTCCTCGGCGGAGACGTCGGCCGCGCCGGGACGCGTCGACTTCCCCGCCGACGTCGACGATGTCGGCGCCGGCAGCGTGCTGCGCGTGGCCCTGGGCGATCGCCCGGGCGGGGTCGAGGAACCGCCCGCCGTCGGAGAAGCTGTCGGGGGTGACGTTGACCACGCCCATGATCAGGGGGCCGCGCTCGGGCAGGCCCGCGGGCAGAGCCGCCGGCTCGTTCAGGAGCCCGAGACGCTGCTCGAGCGCCGCCGCGAGCGCGTTGCCCGCCTGGCGCGCCCAAGCCTCGAGCCCGCCCACCGGCAGGCTCGCACGCTCGATCCCATCGCCCGAGCGGCGCCAGATCTCACAGGCCGTGAACGCCGCCCGGCCGTCGCCGAGCGGCAACGCCCAGCCCCCGGCGCGCGCCTCGTCCGCCGCCTCGCCTCGAAGCACGCCGAGGGGCCGCAGGTAGAGCCTGGTTGCGGGCGAGGACATCGGCTGGTCCTCGGGCGAGGCGAGCTCGGGCTGAACCGTCGGCCGCGGACCGCTTCGCTCGCTGCGGCGGCCGCCTCACGATCCCGGGTCAGGCGCCGGGCTGGGGGCTCGGCTCCATACCGCCGGTGTCGTCCTTGGGTGGTGCCGTGGTCGGCACCGAGCCCCGCTTGCCGCCGCTCGGCGCCGCGGCGCTCGGCGGCTCATGCGGGGGCGAGGACTTGGGGAACGGCTCGCCGCGCAGCACCGCGCCGACCTCCTCGCCGGTCAGCGTCTCGTGCTCGAGCAGGGCGTTGGCGAGATCGTGCAGCCGCTCCAGGTTCTGGCCGATGATCTCCTTGGCGGTGCCGAAGCCGCCCTCGACCAGCTGGCGGATCTCGGCATCGATCAGCTGCGCGGTCGCCTCGGAGACGCTCTTGGTCTGGGTGACCGAGTGGCCGAGGAATACCTCCTGCTGGTTCTCGCCGTAGGACATCGGCCCGAGCTTGTCGCTCATGCCCCACTGGGTGACCATGTGGCGCGCGATCTTGGTCGCCTGCTCGATGTCGGAGGCCGCGCCCGCGGTCACCTTGGCGTGGCCGAAGATCAGCTCCTCGGCGACCCGGCCGCCCATCGCGACCGCGATGTCGGCGTTCAGCTTCTCGCGCGACACCGAGATCCGGTCGCCCAGGGCAGGCGCATCACCATGCCGAGCGCGCGGCCGCGCGGGATGATGGTCGCCTTGTGGATCGGGTCCGAGGCGGGCGAGAAGAAGCCGACCAGGGCATGGCCCAACTCGTGATAGGCGGTCAGCCGCTTCTCTTCCTCGGTCATCACCATGGAACGCCGCTCGGCGCCCATCATGACCTTGTCCTTGGCCAACTCGAAGTCGACCATGCTGACCATCCGCTTGCCGACCCGGGCCGCGAGCAGGGCCGCCTCGTTGACGATGTTGGCGAGATCGGCGCCCGAGAAGCCGGGGGTGCCGCGCGCGATCACCTTGGGATCGACGTCGGGGCCGACCCGCACCTTCTTCATGTGGACCTGGAGGATCTTCTCGCGCCCGAGCACGTCGGGATTCGGCACCACCACCTGGCGGTCGAAGCGGCCGGGGCGCAGCAGCGCCGGATCGAGCACGTCCGGCCGGTTGGTCGCGGCGATCAGGATCACGCCCTCGTTGGCCTCGAAGCCGTCCATCTCGACCAGCAGCTGGTTCAGGGTCTGCTCGCGCTCGTCGTTGCCGCCGCCGAGGCCGGCGCCGCGGTGGCGGCCGACCGCGTCGATCTCGTCGATGAACACGATGCAGGGCGCATGCTTCTTGGCCTGCTCGAACATGTCGCGGACGCGCGAGGCGCCGACGCCGACGAACATCTCGACGAAGTCCGAGCCCGAGATCGTGAAGAACGGCACGTTCGCCTCGCCGGCGATCGCCCGGGCGAGCAGGGTCTTGCCGGTGCCGGGGGGCCCTACCAGCAGCACGCCCTTGGGGATCCGGCCGCCGACCTGCTGGAACTTCTGGGGATTCTTGAGGAACTCGACGACCTCCTGGAGCTCCTCCTTGGCCTCGTCGATGCCGGCGACGTCGCCGAAGGTGACCCGGCCGTGCTTCTCGGTCAGGAGGCGCGCGCGCGACTTGCCGAAGCCCATCGCCTTGCCGCCGCCGGACTGCATCTGGCGCATGAAGAAGATCCAGACGCCGATCAGCAGCAGCATCGGGAACCAGGACACCAGCACGCCGAGCAGGGACGGCATGCTGTCGTCGACCGGTGCCGCGGTGATCCGCACGCCGCGCTCGTTCAGGCGGCTGACCAGCTCCGGGTCCTCCGGCGCGTAGGTGCTGAACGAGCGCCCGTCGGAGAAGTGGCCGCCGATCGTATTGCCCTGGATGGTGACGTCGCGCACCCGGCCGTTGTCGACCTCGGCGAGGAAATCGGAGAAGGCGAGGTTGGCCTGCGGCCCCCGCCCCGATGGGTTCTGGAACAGATTGAAGAGCGCGATCAGCAACAGGCCGATGATGACCCAGAGCGCCAAGTTCTTCGTGAAGTTGTTCACCCAGCTGCCTCGCCGCCGTGGAACCTCATGGCCAGCGCCCGCATCCCGATCAGCGGCAGGCGCCCACGAGCCATACGTTCGCGGACGTTAACATAGGTGATCCGCACCGCGAAGCAAAGATCTCCTCGGGCGGGGGCCGCTGCATCCGGGTGCCGGATCCGGCCGAGTCCCGGCGGCGAACGGCGCGCCGGCGAGCGGCTGGGGCGGGCGGTAGCGGGCCTCGATCGCAGCTGCCTGGGCGTGGCCGGGGACGGCTGCGCCGGGCTGCGCCACGGCCAGGAGCCGGTCGCCCTGCCAGAGCGCCGGCAGACTCGGCGCGACGGCAGCCGGCAGGTCCGCGGGCAGCGAAAGGCGGGCGCGCTGACGCCAGCCGGCCTCGCCGAGCGCCGCCACCCGCATGCCCGCAACCTCGCCGCCGACGCGCACCGCAAAGCGCCGGTCCCAGAGGTGCCACTCCCCCGCTCGAGGCCGAATCACCTCCCGAATCGCGCCCGGCTCGCGGCAGATCAGCAGGCGCTCGCCGCGGCGCAGGATGCGGCAGCCGCCAAGCGTCCGCCCGGCGCCGATGCGCCCGCTGCGCAACGCCTCGAGCAGACCTTCGAGCCGCGCCTGCCGCGGCGCATACGGCTTGCCGCCGACCGCGAGCAGCGCCTGCTGCACGGCCCGGCGCGCGATCGCCGCCGGGGCTGCCGCGAGGGCCGGATGCGCCAGGAGCACGAAGCCCGCCGCAGCGATCCGCGCATGCCGCGCCAGCCAGGCCGCGACCGCGCCGTCGAGCGCGCCGCGCCCTGCCGCGGATTCGTCCGCCAGGGCGCCGAAGTGCGCCACGTCGAGCGCTGCCTCGCGCAAGCGGGCGCGGGCGAAGCGGGTCGCGCGATTGCTCGGATCCTCGAGCCACGGCTGCCCCGCAGCCACGAGCAGGGCGACGAGCGCCGCCTTGGGCACCGTGAGCAGCGGACGCAGCAGGCGCAGGCCCGGGAGCTCGCGGATCGGGGCCATGCCGGCGAGGCCGTCCGCGCCGCTGCCGCGCGCGACGCGCAGCGCCACGGTCTCGGCCTGGTCGTCACGGTGATGGGCGGTCATCAGGTGGAGCACGCCCGCCGCCCGGCACCAAGCGCCGAGCAGCTCGTAGCGCGCGGCCCGCGCCGCGGCCTGCAGCCCGGCGGCGGGCTTGACGCCCTGCCAGGGCAGGATGTGACAGGGGATCCCCCGAGCCGCGAGCCAGGCCGCGGTCCGGCGCGCCTCGCCCCGGAACTCCGGGCGCAGGCCGTGGTCGACGACCAGGCCCGCGGTCGCGCCGCCCCGCTCCCGCGCCCAGCGCTCGGCGAGGAGGGCGAGCGCCAGGCTGTCGGCCCCGCCCGAGACCGCGACCGCAAGCCGCGGGCCGCGCTCGAACGGACCGAGCGCCGCCATCAGCGCGGCAAAGTGGGAAGCGTCCAGAGCCGCCGCGGGCGGCGGGTCAGACGCACTCGGCACGGTCCCGCTCGCGGGCCAGCGCCTGCTGGATGTGGGCCGGAGCGCTCGGGAACTCCTTCGCCAGCTCGGCGTAGGACAGGCAGGCCTTGGCGTTCTCGCCCAGGCCCTCGAGCGACATGCCGAGCTTCAACAGGTTGTCGGAGGCCTTGGCGGCGGTCTTGCCGTAGGTCTGGTAGTTGCGCGCGAAGGCCGCGGCGGCGGCGGCGTAGTTCTTGCGCACGTAGTAGGTCTCGGCGAGCCAATAGGCGGCGTTGGCGGCGAGCGCGTGGTCGGGGTGCATGTCCAGGAACAGCTGCAGGCCGCCCTCCGCACCGGCGTAGTCGCCGGCGCGGAGCAGCTCCATGGCCGCGTCGTACTGCTGTTGTGGGGTCAGCTCGCGGGTGCTCGGGGGCGGCGGGATCGTCGACGGATCGGGCCGCGGCAGGGCGAGCACCGCGCTGCGCGGGATCTGGCCCAGGATCTGGGGCTCGGAACCCGGTGGCGGCGCCGGCGCGGGGCCCGCCGCCCGCGCCTCCGGCGGCGGCGCCACGTCCGCGCCGGCGGCCCCAGCCGGGGCGCCCTGCTCCATGGCCCGGAGGCGCGCGTCCAGGTCGCCGATCAGCTGGTCGAACCGGTCCTCGAGCGTGCGCTGGCTGTACTCCAGCTGCTCGATCCGGCCGGTGAGACGACGGAGCTCCTCCTCGAGCTGGCCGAGGCGGACCTCGAACTGCCCGAGGCGACCAGGATCGGTCACCTGCGCCGGCGCGACCCGCCGCAAGGCCGCGAACTCCGTCCTGGATCCTCGTCAGCTCGCCGGCCAGACCGGACAGGTCGGCCTGGGCCGGCGACGCGACCCCGGCCAGCAGGGCGAGCGCGCAGCCCACCCCCAGCAATGGCCGGCGACCGGTCCTGCTGCGCGTCCGCGGCACCCGTCGCGCCATCAGTTGATGGTGTTGACGACCGTCACGGCGCGTCGATTCTCTGCCCATGCTCCCTCGTCATGGCCGGGGTTGGCCGGCCTTTCCTCGCCGTAGGAGATGGTAAGGATGCGATCCTCGCTCACCTGCAGCGCGGCCAGGTAGTTCTTGACCGCGCTGGCGCGGCGATCGCCGAGCGCCAGGTTGTACTCGCGCGTGCCGCGCTCGTCGGCATGGCCCTCGACGGTCACGATGACGTCCGGATACTGCTTCAGCCAGGCCGCCTGCCGGTCCAGGGTCTGGGTGGCGACCGGATCGAGGACCGAGCTGTCGTAGTCGAAGAGCACGCGGTCGCCGACGCCGACCTCGAGGTCCTCCTGCGTGCCGGGCAGCGGCTGGCCCGGCAGATCGGAGCTCGAGATGCCCCCCCGCCGAGGTCGCCGCCCGCCGCGTCGGCGCCGGCGGCGCCGGTCGGCGGCGCCTCGTCGGTGGAGGTACAACCACTCAGTAACGCCAGCACAGCGCAAATCCGGACTGCGGATGCGATCATCGGAGACTCCAGGTCGCCAAGCGGGCTGCCGCGTTGGTCGGTGAGGACGGCACCGGCGTCGACCGGCGGACGGCAGTGTCGACAGGGTGACTCGTCAGGGCATCGTCATCCTACGGTTGTGTCACCGCGAGATCAATCGCGCCGATGCGATCGCCGTGGGTCAGGGCACCAGGTCCGACCAGTCGGGATCGGACGCATCCAGCGGCGTCGGCACCTCGCGCTCATTGTAGCCGGTGACGTCGATGCTGAACAGGCGCGAGCGGTCGGTGCGATAGTCCTCGCGGGTGAACAGGATCACCCGGCCATTGGGCGACCAGGTCGGGCTCTCGTCCAGGGTGCTCCGGGTCAGCAGACGCTCGTCGCTGCCGTCGGGCCGCATCACCCCGATATGGAACAGCCCGCCCTGGATCTTGGTGAAGGCGATGAGGTCGCCGCGCGGCGACCAGGCCGGGCTGCCGTAGCGCCCGGGGCCGAAGCTGATCCGCTGCACGTCGCTGCCGTCGGGGTTCATCACGTAGACCTGCGGCGTGCCGGCGCGGTCGGAGTTGAACACCAGGCGCCGGCCGTCGGGCGCGAACGACGGCGAGGTGTCGATCGCGGGATGGTTGGTCAGCCGGCGCTGCAGGTTGCGCGCCACGATCGAGGACGTAGATGTCGGAGTTGCCGCGCTCGGCCAGCGACATCGCCACGAGACGGCCGTCGGGGCTGAACTGCGGCGCGAAGGTCATGCCGGCGAAGTCGCCGAGCTTGCGCTCGCGCCCGGTGGTCAGATCGAGCAGATGGACCTGCGGCACCGGGCCGCGGTAGGCCATGAACGCCACCTGCGACCCGTCCGGGTGGAAGCGCGGGGTCAGGACCAGGTCGCTGCCGTCGGTCAGGAAGCGGTGATTGGCGCCGTCCTGATCCATGATCGCCAGGCGCTTGACCCGATCGCCGGCCGGGCCGCTCTCGCTGACGTAGACGATCTGGCTGTCGAAGTAGGCGCCCTCGCCGGTGATCCGCTGGTAGACCGCGTCGGCGATCTGGTGCGCGACGCGGCGCCAGCTGTCGGTCGTGGTGGCGAACCGCAGGCCGCGCATCTGCACGCCCGCGAACACGTCCCAGAGCCGGAACTCGACCTCGAGCGGGCCACCTGGCTCGCCGCCCGCGACGGTGCCGCTGACCAACGCCTCGGCGTTGATCTGGCGCCAGTCGGCGAAGCGCGGCAGGCCGACCAGCTCCGCCGGCGACTGGATGAACGCGCGGCGATCGATCGGGCGGAACAGCCCCGAGCGCTCGAGGTCGGCGCTGACCACGTCGGCGATGTCGCGGCCGCGCTGCTGGGCGCTCGGCGTCGCGCCATAGAACTCGCTCACCGCGATCGGCAGCGGCTCGACGATGCCCTTGGTGATGTCGAGCTCGAGCACGGCGAACGCCGGCCCGGGAGCTCCAGGCCAGCACGACGAGCGCGCAGAGCGCCAGCCGCAGCAACGCATGTGCCAGGAGACTGCTCTCATCAGCCGCTGATCGCATCCTCGGGGTAGAAGCTCAAAAGCATGTCGCGCCACACCGCGTACTTGCCCGGCGGTAGATTGAGCGGACTGCATTTGTCAACCGCCCGCCGCGCGCTCTCGGCCACCGCGCGGAACAGCGGATCGCGGCCGAGCCGCGCCTGGTCCTCGATGGTGACGCTCTGCACCGTCCGATCCGGTCGCACCTGAAGGCGCAGCTGGACCACCATGTCGCCGATCCCCTCGACCCCGACCGGCAGGATCCAGCAGCGGTAGATCTGGCGCAGCAGGCCGTCGGTCTCGCTGAAGCTGAGCGCGGCCTCGCCGAGCGCCCTCTGCGCCTGGCCCGCCGCCGTCTGGCCGCGACCGCGGCCGGCCTGCACGGTATCGCCCTCGACCTGCCGGTCGAGCTCCTCGACGCTCTTCAGGAGGGCGGCGAACGCATCCTCCTTGGGCGGCTCGGGCGCGGCGGCTCGGTCGGGCGGCTCGGGGCGCTGCGGCCTGCAGGCGGCGCGGCGGCACCTGCGGCGGCGGCGGCTTGAGGGAGGGCCTCGGCCGGGGCGGCGCCGGGGTCGGCGGCCGCGCCACCTCCGGCTGGACCACCGGAGCCGGCTCGGGTTCGGGCGCGACCACCGGCTCGGGCTCCGGCTCGGGCTCTGGCTCTGGCTCGGGCTCGGGTTCCGGCTCGGGCTCGGGTTCCGGCTCTGGCTCGGGTTCCGGCTCCGGCTCGGGCTCTGGCTCGGGTTCCGGCTCCGGCTCGGGCTCCGGCTCGGGTTCCGGCTCTGGCTCGGGTTCCGGTTCGGGGCGGCGGGCTTGGCTCGGGGGTCGCCGCCGCGCGCGCCGGCTCGGGCGCCGTCGCGGCCAGCTCCGGCGCCGGCGGCTCGGGCTCGGCGTCGGTCGCGCTCGACCAGCTCGACCGTGATCGCCCGCTCCATCGCCGGCGGTGGCCGGGTGAGGCTCGGCAGGCCGAAGTACATCAGCGCGGCGAGCGCGGTATGCAGAAGCGCGGAGAACAGCCAGGCCCGGCCCATCGCCGAGCCCTGGAGCCTCACGCGATCGCCGCGCCGCCGCGAGCTCACGGTTGGCGTCATCGAACTCGGTCACCAGGGCGACCTTGGCGAAGCCGGCGGCATGGATCGCGCCGACCACCTCCATCACGCGGCCGTAGTCGATCACCTTGTCGCCGCGCACGAAGACCCGGGCATCGGGCTTGCGCTCGGTGATCGCGCGCAGCCGCGGGCCGAGCTCGGCGACGCTCAACGGGCTGTTCTGCAGGTAGACCTGGCCGTCGGCGCGCGACCGAGACGCTGAGCGGCTCGTCCTGGCCGGGCAGCGGCGAGCTGGTCGCCGTGGGCAGATCGACCGTCACGCCGACCGTGAGCAGCGGCGCCGTCACCATGAACACGATCAGCAGCACGAGCATCACGTCCACGAACGGCGTGACGTTGATCGCCGCCATCGGCGCCCGGCGATGGCGCCGCGAGAGCCGCTGCGGGGCCTCGTCGGGATTGGTCATCGGCATGGCGTCAGGCCGCCTGCTGCTGCTGCTGCTGCTGTCGATTCCCGGCGAGCGACCGCTCTCGAGCTCGCGGGACAGCACCACGGTGAACTCGTCGGCGAAGCTGGTGACGCGACTGGCGTAGCGCTCGACGTCGCCGGACAGCTTGTTGTAGGCGACCACCGCCGGAATCGCGGCGATCAGGCCGAGCGCGGTCGCCAGCAGGGCCTCGGCAATGCCGGGGGCGACCACCGCGAGCGTGGTGTTCTTGGTCAGCGCGATCGACTGGAAGCTGTTCATGATGCCCCAGACCGTGCCGAACAGGCCGACGAAGGGCGCGGTCGAGCCGATCGTCGCGAGCGAGCTGAGATGGCGCTCCAACACCTCCAGCTCGCGCTCGAGGGTCAGCGACATGACCTTGCCGATCCGCTCGAGCAGCGCGCGGGCGCCGCTGCCGCCGGGCGGCTTCGGCGAAGTCGCGCCACTCCTCCATCGCCGCCGCGAACAGCATCGCCATCGGGTGATCGGCCTCGCGGCCGAGCCGGCGGTACAGGTCGTCGAGCGCGGCGCCGGACCAGAAGGCGCGCTCGAAGGCGCGCGTCTTGCGCCGCAGGCGCGCCAGCCGGAAGCCCTTGTCGAAGATCACCGTCCAGGACCAGATCGAGGCCAGCACCAGCAGAGCCAGCACGGCCTTGACCACCGGGTCCGCCTGAGTGACCAGCGACCAGAGGCCAAAGCCGACCAATTCGTCGCCCGCAAGGCGCAGGGCGGTGATGGCATTCTCTTCCATCGCGCGATCCTATGTCTTAGTGCCACGGCGGCCCGACGGCCCCGGGTCGTGCTACCAGATAGGGAACCAATCCGGATCCACCAACGATCCGAGCGGGGCGCCAGGCAAGGCTGCCGCGCGGCGCTCGGTCCAGCGTCATGCCGGCGGGTCCGCGCCGCGCCCGGCCGTCAGCCATGCCAGGGCGGCGCTGCAGCTCGTGCCGGCAGGCGGGCGACGCCGCGTGCGGGCGACACCAGGGCGAGGCGCACCTCGATGCGGGCCAGGAGCCGTCCGGCGCAGCACAGCCGCTGCTCGAGCTCGAGCGAGGCGCCGCCCCGGCGCAGCAGCCGGGTCGAGACGATCAGCAGGTCGTCGAGGCGCGCGGGCGCCAGATAGTCGATCACGCAGCGGCGGACCGCGAATGCCAGCCCGAAGCGGTCGCGCAGGCCGCCATGGTCGAGCCCGAGGCAGCGCAGCATCTCGGTGCGGGCGCGCTCGGCGAACTCGAGATAGGCGGCGTGGTAGACGATGCCGGCGGCATCGGTGTCCTCGTAGTAGACCCTGAGCGGCAGGCGGTGGACGCCGCCGGCGATCGAGCCCGACCCGGAGATCGCGACCGGGTCAGGCCTCGGCGGCATCGAGGTCATCGAACAGTCCGGCCTGGCCATCCTGGCCATCATCCAACGGCGGCGGCTCGAGGCGCAGATGCTGCCAGGCGAGACGCGTCAGCAGGCGCCCGCGCGGCGTGCGCTGGAGCAGGCCTTGCTGCAGCAGAAAGGGCTCGACGACCTCCTCCAGCGTGTCGCGCTGCTCCGACAGCGCCGCCGCCAGGGTGTCGACGCCGACCGGCCCGCCGCCGTAGTTCCCGGCGATGCAGCCGAGGTAGCGGCGATCGAGGGCGTCGAGGCCGAGCTGATCGACCTCGAGGCGGGCGAGCGCCTGGTCGGCGACCCTGGCGTCGACCACGCCGCTGCCGCCGACCAGAGCGAAGTCGCGCACCCGGCGCAACAGGCGCATCGCGACCCGGGGGGTGCCGCGGGCGCGGCGCGCGATCTCGGCGGCACCGCTCTCGGTCAGCGCGAGATCGAGGATCCCGGCGCCGCGGGCGACGATCCGCTCGAGCTCGCGATGGTCGTAGAAGTGGAGCCGCGAGAGGATGCCGAAGCGATCGCGCAACGGCGTGGTCAGAAGGCCGGTCCGGGTCGTCGCGCCGATCAGGGTGAAGGGCGCGAGGTCGATCCGGATCGAGCGCGCGGCGGGCCCCTCGCCGATCATCAGGTCGAGCTGGAACTCCTCGAGCGCCGGGTAGAGGATCTCCTCCACGGCCGGGCTGAGGCGGTGGATCTCGTCGATGAACAGGACGTCGCGCGGCTGCAGGTTGGTGAGCTGGGCGGCGAGGTCGCCCGCACGCAGGATCACCGGGCCCGAGGTCATGCGGAAGCCGACCCCGAGCTCGGTCGCGATGATCTGCGCGAGCGTGGTCTTGCCGAGGCCCGGCGGTCCCGCCAGCAGGACGTGGTCCAGGGCCTCGCGGCGCTGGCGCGCGGCCTCGATGAACACCGCGAGGTTGGCGCGCAGCTGAGCCTGGCCGATGAACTCGGCGAGGCGCTGCGGGCGCAGCGACAGATCGGCATCGGCCGCCGCCGCCTCGGTGCTGATCAACCGCCCGGTCATGGCGTGCTCTTAGCGGAAAAGCGCCGCAGAAGCACGCCCGCTGATCCCTGTTCGGCGGCGGCGACGGACCCTTCGGCTCGGCGACCGCGCGTGCCCGCCTCAATGGCGTTAACCATAGGTCAACCAATCGTGGTTAACCCTCGCTGACCGCCGGTAGACGAGGCGATGGCGATGCGATCGGGAACGGCTCGAGGTGGTTACGACGGGTTGCTGATGCTGATCGCCGGCCCGGGCGCGCAGCCGCGGCGAAAGCCACCGTCCGGAACTGCACCTCGGCCAAGCGCGTTGCAATACCCTAACGACGCAACCAAGCCGATCCCAAAACCCGCTCTCATGAAGCCTGGCAGTGCGCTTGCACCGCCGCACGTGGCAGGAATGCACCAGTCCAGAAGACGCTACAAGCGGTTTCTCATCCAGGACGTGAGAAACGGCTAACATGTTATGCTGCAACGCGAATTCGATTTTTTCGCGGGTTCAGCGCTTCCCCGACCCCGGTGGATGCGCTATGGTGTAGTGAAACGGTTAAGAGCGCTAGCTGTGGCTGGAAATCTACAAGTGCGTGCGTCAATCGGTCAGGGGACCTTCGTGGGGCCCTGGGATGCGCTGTGCCCGTGGGCTTCGGGCGTCATCTGTGTCTTTTTGGCCACGGTGCGAGCCAGGGCCGGCGAGCCGACGAGCCGCCCGCTGGCGATGCGGGCTGTCCAGCCGTGACCTGGGGCGATCAACTCCGCGTGGGCCTGCTGGGGGCGGCGCTTGGGCTCGCCTTGGTGGCCGGGCCCAGCGCGCTGCTGGCGACCTCGTCGCCGGCAACGGAGCTGCCGAGCTCGGGGGTCGCCGCCGAGCGGGCTCGCCTCGAGGAGATCCGGGACCGGCTGGTCCGGCGGCGCGCCTTGCAGGCAGCGCTGGACGCGCGGGCCGAGAGTCTCGCCCGCGAGATCGCAACGCTCGAGGCGCGGCGCGAGCAGACCTGGGCGAACCTGCACGACGCGCGCGACCAGGTTCAGGCGGTGGAGCGCCAGCTCGACCGCCTGGTGCCGCGGCTCCTGGCCCGCGACGCGGCGGTGCGCGAGCGCCGCGAGCGGGCGGCGCGACTGCTGGCCGACTTGGCCAGCACCAGCCGTCAGGCTCAGCTCGATCCGACCGTCCGGGCCCGCATGCTGGCGATCAGTCCCCTGATGCTGGGCCGCCTACGGACCGCCGAAACCGGTCTCGCCGTGCTGGAGCGGCAGCCCGATCGGCTGACGGTCCTTCACCGGGAGCTCGAGGGCCGAGCGCCGCAGCTGGTGGCCGAAGCCCAGCGGCTGCAGGGCCAACGCGAGCAGACGCAGCGCCGGCGTCAGGCGGTGGTCGCTCAGCTCGCGCGCCTGGGCGCCGAAGTGCAAGAGCTGAGCCAGGAGCAGCAGCAGCTGTCCGCGCAGCTGCTGATCAGAGAGGCGGCCCGGCTCGCCAATGCCGGGCCGAAGGCCGACCAGCCGGCGCTGCCCGACCGCGGCGCGCGATCGGCTGGCGACGTCATCTCGAGCGCCGCCATCAAGGGGTGGCTGCGCGAACCGCCGCAGCTGGCTTCGTTCGCGGTGCACGCGGTCCAGCCGGCGTCATCGCAGCGGGTGGCGCTGGCGCCGGACGTGCTGGCGGCGACCCCGCCTGATGCCACCGTTCATGCCGAGCTCGCGGCGCTGCTGCCGCCGCCCGAGAAGCCGCTCGACGCGGTCCTGAAAGGCGGCCTCGAGGCCGCGCTGCCTGGCATGGACGCCGGGCTGCCGGGCTGGACCGCGCTCGCCGTGGTATTCCTCGAGCCGGAGCCGCTCGCCGATATCCGCTCGCGCGTCGCGCCCGCGCGGTTGCCCGCTCCGCAGGCGCCGCTCATGCCGGTCCCCGGCGAGGCATTGAACCCCTTCAGCGACCAGGGCGCCGACAATTCGATGCCCGGCATCAGGATCGTCGCCGCGCCGGGGCAGGCGGTGGCGGCGCCCGAGGACGGTCGCGTGGTGTTCGCCGGAGGGTTCAAGAGCTACGGCTTGCTCTTGATCATTGAGCATCAACGAGAATATCATACCCTGCTTTGGGGGTTCTCCAAGCTCGACGTCGAGACCGGAGATCGGGTGCGGACCGGTCAGATCGTTGGCGTCATGGCGGCGGACGTGGAGGGCCCTCCGGAGCTCCACGTCGAGGTGAGACGTAACGGCCGGCCGGTCAATCCCCTGCCCTGGCTGGCCGCCAGTAGCAACAAGGTCAGAGGTTGATGCGGAAAAGTGTGACCAGCGTGTTCGCCGTGGGCCTTCTGATGTCTGGGGCGTTCGTGGCCGCGGGCGCCATGCCGGAGGCCAGTTCCTCTGACACCTTCCGGCAATTGAAATTGTTCGGCGACGTGTTCGAACGCGTGCGCGCCGAGTATGTCGAGGAGGTGACCGACGAGACCCTGATCGAGTCCGCGATCAACGGCATGTTGACCGCGCTCGATCCTCACTCGGGCTACCTCGACGCCAAGAAATATCGGGACATGCAGGTCCAGACCAAGGGCGAGTTCGGTGGGCTCGGGATCGAGGTCACCATGGAGGACGGCCTGGTCAAGGTGGTGTCCCCGATCGACGACACGCCGGCGCATCGGGCGGGCATCCAGGCCGGCGACGTGATTACGCATATCAACAGCGAGCCGGTTCTGGGCATGAGCCTCGCCGAGGCGGTCGAGCGCATGCGCGGCCCGGTCGACACCTCGATCGCTCTGACCTTGCGCCGGCCCGGGCGCGACGAGCCGCTCGACGTCAGCATGGCGCGCGCCGTGATCACGATCTCGCCGGTCCGCTGGCGTGCCGAAGGCGATATCGGCTACCTCCGCGTGACCGCGTTCAACGAGCAGACCGAGGCCAACCTGCGCAGCGCGATCGAGGACCTGCAGTCGGAGCTCGGGCCGAGCATCAAGGGCGTGGTCCTCGACCTGCGCAACAACCCCGGCGGTCTGCTCGAGCAGGCGGTCGCGGTCGCCGACGTATTCCTCGATCGCGGCGAGATCGTGTCGACGCGCGGCCGTCGGTCGGACAGCATCCAGCGTTTCAATGCGCGCCGCGGCGACCTGATCGAAGGTCGTCCGATCGTCGTCCTGATCAACGGCGGCTCGGCATCGGCCTCGGAGATCGTGGCCGGAGCCCTGCAGGACCATGATCGGGCGATCGTGATGGGCACCCAGTCCTTCGGCAAGGGCTCGGTGCAGACCATCATGCCGCTGCCCGGGCACGGCGCGATCCGCCTGACCACCGCGCGCTACTACACGCCCGCGGGGACCTCGATCCAGGCCAAGGGGATCCTGCCCGACATCGAGGTCCAGCAGTCGCGGGTCGAGGTGATCGATCAGGGCGGGTCGCGGCGCGAGGCGGACCTGCGCGGCCGCCTTGAGAACGACCAGTCCGCTGACGGCTCCGCGGAGCCGTCCGACGACCAGGAGCCGGTGGTCAGCGACGGCGCCGTGGACGGCGCGCCGCCTGAGGGCGCCGAGGACTATCAGCTCGCGCGCGCCCTTGACCTGCTCCGCGGGGTGGCGATGTTCGGGGCCCGTAGCATCCAATAGCCCAGCGCCCCGTCGCGAGCGGCGGATTGCCTGCGGCCGGCGAGGGCCGTCATGGATCGAGCATGCTGAGCACGGTGCGGCCGCGGCGCTGGACTTGCGCGGCGGGGTTGGTGTTCGCCGGCCTTGCCGCTGCGCTCAGCGCCGCGGCGGTGCTGTTACCCTTCATTGGCGGCGGGCTGCACGTCACCGGCGTGCCGGAGCTCCAGCTGCCGATGCCGGCCCCGAAGAGCTTCGCGCCGCCGAACTCTCCCGGTGCGGCGCGGGGTTCCGCGGCCGAGCTCCCGTCGTCGACCCTGAGCGAGAAGGGCGGCTTCGGACCTACGCCCGGAATCGCTGCGGCGGGGCAGCGCCCGCTCGTCACCTATGCGCGGCCCTTCAACCGCGCTGACGGCCGGCCGCGGATCGCGCTGTTGGTGGTGGGGCTGGGTCTGCAGGCCGAGCTGACCGAGACGGCGATCCGCCTGCCCGGCGAATTCAGCCTGCAGTTCTCGGTCTACGCCTCCGGTCTGCAGGGCTGGATCGAGCGCGCCCGTGGCGCCGGACACGAGGTCCTGCTCGATCTGCCGATGGAGCCGCAGGACTATCCCGCGAGCGATCCGGGCCCGCACACGCTGCTCGCCGGCGATCCGATCGACGCCAATCTGCACCGTCTCGAATGGGTGCTGGCGCGCGCCGCGGGCTACGTCGCGCTCGCCGGCGGCGGGACCCGCTTCGCCGCCAGCGCGGCGGCGGCCCCGGTCCTGGACGCGCTGGCGCGCCGCGGCCTGGGGCTGATCGAGATCGGCCACGATGATCTCGCTTCCGGGGCGAGCGCGGCCGGCCTGCCCTACGCCAGCGTGCCGGCGCTCGTCGACCAGGACCCGTCGATCGCGTCGATCGACACCGCGCTCGCCGGACTCGAGGCGGACGCGCTGCGGCACGGCCGTGCCCTGGGCGTGGCGCAAGCCTATCCGGTGTCGCTCGAGCGGCTGCGGCTTTGGGCCATGACGCTCGCCGACAAGGGCCTGGTGCTCGAGCCGGTCAGCGCGCTCGTGATCGAGCGCGCCGGGTTGGCGGCGGGCTTCGGAGCCGATGGCCGAGCCGGCCGTCACACTCAAGGCTAGCCGCGCCGGCCCTCAGGAGGGCTATCGGCCCTGCGTCGGGCTGATGCTGATCGATCCGGGCGGCCGCCTGTTCATCGGCGAGCGGGGCGGGCCGCTGCTCGGTGCCTGGCAGATGCCGCAGGGCGGCATCGATCCGGGGGAAAGCCCGCTCGTGGCGGCATGGCGCGAGCTCAAGGAGGAGGTCGGCACCGAGCGCGCCGAGCTGCTGCGCGAGAGCCGCTCCTGGTACGCCTACGACCTGCCGCCGGAGCTGCGTCCGGGTCATTGGGACCCGCGCTACCATGGACAGAGCCAGCGCTGGTTCGCGTTCCGTTTCACCGGCCGCGACGCCGACATCGATCTCGCGACCCATCACCCGGAGTTCGACCGCTGGCGCTGGGCGACCGCCGAGGAGGTGCTGCACCTGATCGTGTCCTTCAAGCGCCCGGTCTACGAAGCGGTCCTGGAGGAGTTCGCCGACCTGCTCCGCTGAGCCGGTCCAGCTCCAGCCCCATGCCGTGCGTCCCGCCCTGGAGGGAGCGCCTCGCTCCCGCGGCCGACCGGCGTCAGGCCTCGATCCCGGCCATCTCGCAGATCAGGCGCCAAGCCTGGTCGTCGAGCGGGCTCACCGACAGCCGCGACTGGCGAACCAGCGCCAGGTCCTGGAGCCGCGGCTCGGCCTTGATCTGCTTGAGAGGGACCTCGCGCACGACCGGCTTGACCGCCCTGACGTCGACCAGGACGAAGCTGCGCCTGGGGTCGTCCGGGTCGTCGTAGGCCTCGCGCACGATCTCCATGACCCCGACCACCGCCGGGTCCTGCATCGACCGGTAGAAGAAGGCGCGGTCGCCCGCGCGCATCGCCCGCATGTTGCGCGCCGCCTGGTGGTTGTGGACCCCATCCCAGGTGGCGATCCCATCGGCGACCAGCTGATCCCAGCCGTAGTCCTCGGGCTCGGTCTTCATCAGCCAGTAGGCCACGGGCGGCGCTCCCGCTCAGCCGATCCAGCTGCCGAGCACGGCCCGCCACGGCCGCACCTCGACCCGCTCGAACACCCCTTCCGTGCGGAACGGATCGCCGGCGACCAGGGCTTCCGCCGCCGCCCGATCCTCGGCCTCGATGATCAGCAGGCTGCCGATCGGCTGCTCGTCGGAGTCGAGCATGGCGCCGCCCGCCCGAATCTGGCCAGCCCTGCCCTTGAGGTACTCGAGATGGGCAGGCCGGTGCCGGGCCCGGAGCTCTGCCGCGCCAGGGCGGTCGAACGCGGTGACGACGAACAGCATGAGCGCCTCCTGGTGACTACGCGTCCGGTATAAGTCAGGCCGGCGGCGAGGAGAAGCGCTTGGGCGCGGCATAGCCGGGGCCGCGTGCGCCCGATCATCCTTGCCCGCCCGCGACGCGATCGAGGTTGGCGAGGGGGCTGCTCGACCAGCTCGGGCGCCGTCGAGCAGCGCCTTGGATCCTCGGCCTCCCGCGTCAGCTCTTGGTCACGTCGCGGTAGAACACCTGGTCGAAGCTCGGGCCGGAGATGAAGCCCTCGACGTTCGAGCGCAGCGCGGCCTGGGCGACGGCCTGGAACATGAACACGAAGGGCGAGTCCTGCTGCAGGTTCCGCTGCAGGGTCAGGTACATCTCCTTGCGCTTGTCCGCGTCCAGCTCCTGGCGGGCGGCGGCGGTGAGCGCGGTGTTCTCGGGGGTGTCCCAGGCGCCGCGCCAGGCGATCACGCCGGTGAGCTTGGCCGCGTCGGAGTTGTCCGGGTTGGAGGCGAAGGCGTCGGCGTTGGAGTGCGGGTCGAGATAGTCCGGGCTCCAGTGGGTCAGGATCATCTGGAAGTTGCGCGCCCGGTGCTTGGGGTAGACCGCCTTGGTCTCGGCCTGGATGATCGAGAGGTCGATCCCGGCCTCGGCCATGGTCGCCTGGATCGCCTGCGCCATGTCGACGTAGGGCGAGGTGTTGAAGGCGTCGAGCTCGACCGCGAAGCCGTCGGGATGGCCGGCCTCGGCGAGCAGCGCCTTGGCCTTGGCGACGTCGAGCGCGAACGGGTTGTCGGCGAGCGACGCGAAGAAGCCCGACGGCCAGAACGACTGATGGACGATGAACTGGCCGCGCAGGAACGAATTCGCCATGCCCTGGTAGTCGACCAGGTAGCGCAGCGCCTCGCGCACCTCGGGCTTGGCGAGGATCGGATCGCGCATGTTGACCTGGAGGTAGATCGAGAGCGCCTTGGGGTCGGTCTGGATCACGATGTCCTGGTTGCCCTCGAGGCCGGCGACCTGGTCGGCGGTGAGGTTGCGCGCGATGTCGGCGTCGCCCTTCTCGATCAGCAGGCGCTGGGCGCCGGGCTCGGGCACGTGGCGGACGATGACCCGCTCCATCGCGGGCTTGCCGTAGCGCGAGTTCCTGCGCCTCCAGGGTCACGCTCTCGTTCGGCTTCCAGCTGCGCAGCGCGAACGGGCCCGAGGCGGCCGAGTTGGTCTTCAGCCACTCGTAGCCGAGGTCGCCGTCCTTCTCGTGCTCGAGCGCGACCTTCTGGTCGACGACCGAGCCGACGCCCGCGGCGAGGCAGTTGAGCACGAGGGTCGGCGCGAGCTTCTCCGGGATCGTCAGGCTGACCGTCAGATCGTCGGTCGCGGTGACCATCTGGTCGACGTTGTCCGGGGTCCAGCCGAACTGGCTGAAGATGAAGGAGGGCGTCTTGGCGAGCTTGATCACCCGGGCGAGCGAGAACACGACGTCGGCCGCGGTCAGGGGATTGCCGGAGTGGAAGGTCTGGCCGGGGCGCAGGTGGAGGATGATGGTGTGGCCGTCGTCGGCGATGTCCCAGCGCTCGGCGACCCCGCCGGTGAGCGTCATCGCCCCCGGCTCGTAGGCGGTGATGCGGTCGTAGATGTTGGCGATCACCTCGCCGCCGACCAGCTCGAAGGTCTCGGCCGGATCGAGCGAGATGATGTCGTCGATGTTCATCGCGATCACCAGCGAGGACGCTGGGGTCTCGGCCCGGGCGAGCGGCGCGGTCAGGCGATCGCGGCCGCCAGGACCAGGGCGCCGGCAAGCTTCTTGTTCATGGTCGTCCCTCCCGGAGGAATCCGGGGGGAAGCGTCGCATCGGCGACCTGCCGCGTCAACCGTCGCCGCAGGGCGGCCGGCGGGCGCGGATGGCTAGGTCAGGGCGCCGCCAGCGCGAGCTCGGGCCCGCGGTCGCCATCGGCGATGCGGATGTAGTCCGCGCCCTGGTCGTCGGTCATCACCATGGTGACCGGGCGGCCGTTCTGGTGGTTCTTCCACATCTGGTAGAAGGCGAGCGCCGCCATCAGGTGGCTGTCGCGGCTCGCGGCGCGCAGCCAGGCGGCCGTCGGCGTGACCTGGAGCACGCCGTCGCCGACCGCGGCCGCCTGCTCGACCATGCGGTAGCCAAGCCCGCGGTTGATGCGCCGGATCAGGCGATCGAAGCCCTCCGAGAGCTGGAGGAAGCCGCCGTCGCCCTCGTCCATCAGCCCCGGGTCGCCCGGCAGGAGCCCGCTCGCTGCCACGCGCTCGAGCAGGCCGCCGAAGATCCAGCCCTCCTCGCCCGTATCGAGCACGCGCACGCCGACCCAGTTGCCCTCGCCGGTGAGCTCGATCACCTCGTCGCCCTGGTCGACCCGGCCGCGGATGTTGCTCTCGTCCGAGGGTCCGGCGCGCAGGTTGACGACGTCGGCCCCGGCGACCCGGTGGATGTCGCCCGGGGCGGCGAGCGCGGCGCCGCCGAGCAAGGCGACGGTCAAGGTGGCGAGCACCGATGCTTGGCAGACGGCGGACATGGTAGATCCCCCTCGTTCGGCAGGCCTGACTGCAGGGTTCCGCGATCTCCGGGGCTCAAGCGCTCTCCGGGGATCAGCGATCTACCGGCAGCCAACAGGAAACAGCCGCGAGGCCCTGACGGTTCCGGATCCCGCGGACGCTCGGGTTCGTTTCGCGTCGCATCGGTGGCGCATCGGTGACCACTTCCGGGCCGCTCGGGTTCGTTGCGCGTCGCATCGGCATCGGCGACGCGCCGGGAGCGGCGCGCTCGGCCTCGATCGGGACGCGCGGCCGCGCGACCTCGCCAAGGGGCGGGAGCGCCGGGCGCTCGGCCGGCAGCCGCAGCGCGGCCACGCCCGGCCGGGGCTCGGGCGTCCCCGCGACCGGCGGCTCGGGGGGCATGGCGTCGGCCGCCCGGTCGGCCGCGGCGGCCGCGGCCTGGAGCTCCTTCAGGGCCTTGAGCGTGCGGAAGAGCTCGGCCTGGGCGCCGCCGCGGTAGCGCACCAGCGTCGCGAACGCGGCCGCGGCGCGGCCGTCCCGGACCAGCGCGCGGCCCGGGCTCTCGCGCGGATCGCCGCCGATCAGCAGCCCGAACTCGAGGCGGTCGGCGCGGGCGAGCCGCCAGGCGGCGGCGACCAGCCGATGGGCGAGGAGCGTCTGGAGCGCGCCTTCGGGGCGCAGGTCCTCGAGGAGCGCGCCCTCGAGCGCCTTGAACTCGGCGCGGCTGTCGTCGGGCAGCAGCACGTGCTTCCTCGCGCACAGGCCATGCTTCAGCGCGTTCTGCGCCGAGCGCGCCTTGCCCAGGGCGGTCGTCGGGCCCTTGGACTTCGCGCCGTTGGCGCGGCTCGCCGCCGCGCGGGCGCTCAGGGTAAGGTGGGCCGCGGGGGTGCCGTGGCTGGACATGGCGGATCTCCTGTACTGGATGTGGGCGGCAGGGGTGCGGGGCTCGGGGGCGCAGGCCCCGAACATTTCAGTCTAGCCGATCATAGGAATAAATACAAGAACGCGGCCGCCGGCCCTGCGCCGGGGAGGCGTTAACCATCCGTTAACCTTAATGGATCATCAACCTGGGCATGCGATGGTGGGAAATCCGTGCCCGCCATAAGAAAGCCGAAGCCCTGTCAAGGGCGGCAGGGACTGTGGGGAGGCTTGGGTCAGGAAGGGAGAGGAAACGGCGCGGGGATCGGGGTTTGCGGGGAGGGACTGCTCTGCGGCAGCACGGTCGAGGGTCGTGTACGGAAGGTTCTGCAAAAAGCCGAGAGGCGGAGCGGTCAGGGTATGCGGGTGATGTCGAAGTCACCTGAGGATGCCCACCATGACCAAGAGCAAGGGTAGATCGGGCCCACCGATGTGAAGGCGCTGCTGGCCGAGGACCGGGACTTTCTACGGCCGATCGTCGAGCTATTAATACCCCAATATGATACCTGACAATCAGGCTGCGTATTGGACGGCATGGGGTCGGAAGTAGCCGCGGACGCGAGCCGGTGAGCGTTGAATGGCGCGCAGGACGGTGCGGGTGTTCGCGACCAGCTCGTCCTTGCCGTCGGACTGCGGCTTCTGGCGCAACTTCTGCTTGACGTCGTTGTTCAGGTATTCGTTGGGGTTGTGCTCGGGAGCGTAGGCCGGCAGGTAGAACAGCTCGATCTCGTGGCGATGGCTCTGGACCCAGGCCTTGACCTTCCTGGCGTGGTGCACCTTCAGATTATCGACGATCGAGGAACACCTTCTGCGCGGCGTCCTTGATCAACCGGCGCAGGAAGGTGAGGAACCGAGCGACGTCGAGCGCGCCATCGTACAGCATGAAGCGCATCAGGCCGCGGTTGGAGACCGCCGAGATCATGCTCTTGGAGATCCGCTTGGCGGTCCGGCCGACCACCGGCGTCCGGCCTCTCGGGGCCTAGCTGCGGCCGATCTGGTCCTGGTTGGAGATGCCGGTCTCGTCGCCCCAGTAGACGACCCTCTGCTCGCGCTTGGCGCGCCTGGCGATCGCCGGGTAGTCGCGCTCCAGCCAGGCAGCCACGGCAGCGGGCGAGCGTTGCGTGGCGCGCGTGAGCGGCTTTTGCGGGGTCATGCCCCAGCGCTTGAGGTAGAGTTGGACGGTCGACAGGCCGAGGCGCTGGCCGAAGCGCCGCTCGATCAGCTCACGCACCGCCCGTGACGTCCACAGCGCGAACGGCAGCTTCAGCTGGTCCGGCGTCTTCTCGGCGATCCAGCGGCGGAGCTGTCGGGCCTGATCGGCGGTGAGCGCTCCCTGGCCCTTGCGCCCGGACACCCGACGCCCATCGAGGAGGCCGGCCTCGCCCTGTTGCCGGTAGCGCTTGAGCCAGATGTTGACCGTCTGCCGCTGCACGCCGACCGCTCCGGCCGCCGCCGCCTGGCTCATGCCGTTCTGCTCGACCAGCACGATGGCGCGACGCCTGAGCGCCTCCTGCGCCGCCCGGCCGATGCTGCGAAAATCATGTGCGTCCATCCAGCATGGCTAGCACGAGCCAACCGATTTGTCAGGTATTATAATGGAGATTAGTAACAAGATCGTCGCGTTCAAGGTTCGTCGGCTGCTTTATGATGAGATCAGGAAGATGGAAGATTGGTGAATTTCGAAGGGGCTAGGCTCCTTGGGTTTTACTTGAACGTCCTGGGCTAGAGCTAACTGATCGACATAAAGGCCTCAGACGAGAATTCTATCCGTTGCAGGCCGCGTCGGTTCGATGGATCAAAGCGAACTACAAAAAGCTTTTGGCCGAACATCCTGAGGTTGCCGAGGCATGCCTCCAAGGCCGGATATCCTACGACCGTGAGATCATCGCCTCGTGCAAACCTACTCAAATATTACTGGAAAGGAACCGCAGCGTGAGCTCCTATACCTGGATTCGAGGCCGCGCCGCACCCGGCTTACCGCACGACCTCGACCCTGATGCCGAGATCGAGCTTCGCCCAGGCGCGGTCGGCGGTGACCGCTGGGAGATTGCGCAGGCGCGCCAGCGCGAGGCACGCGCGGTCCCCGAGCGACAGGCCCAAGGGTGCTGTCGGCACCAGCAGCGCTGCTGCCCCTAACGCAAGCTCGCGGTCGAAGTCAACGCAGACGACGCCCAGCCGCTCGACTGACGCTGCGCCGCGTCGAGGGCGCGGCCGTCGCGGGCGAGGCGGCCTAAGACTTCGGCGAGGTTCACCGTCGACATGCAGGAGCGCGGAACGAGCTCCGCGACACGCTCGCAGCCCGGCTCGAAGAACAGCATCGCGAGCAGGGCCGAGCTGTCGAGGACGATCACTCCTCCAGCTCGCAGCGGGCCTCGCGCCGACGCTCGGCGATCAGGTCATCCACGACCCCGGTCGGCAGCGCGCCGTCATAGAGCCGCAGCATGAAAGTCCGGAGTTCGGCGAGATCGACCGGCTTGGGCTCTGGCTGCTCGACCGCTTCGGCGAGGATCATCCGAGCCTCGGCCTCCATGCTGCGGCCGGCTCTGGCGGCCCGTACGCGCAATTTGACGTGCACGTCGTCGGGCAGCCTGCGGATGTTAAGCGTCGCCATGACCGCAATGTAGGCAAAGTCGGCGGTGTTGGCAACTGGTTCGGCTCACCGCGAGCGATCGGCCTGCTGCTCAGTCGGCGTGGCCAGCCGGCGCGCTGTACTCCAGGAGCTGGCGCAGGACGTAGTGCAGGATGCCGCCGTGGCGGAAGTAGTCGACCTCATCCAGGGTGTCGATGCGGCAGGTGAGGGTGATCTGCTCGCGTGAGCCGTCCGCGCGGTGGATGGTGCAGAGGGCGTCCATGCCGGGGGTGATGCCGGCCGCGATGCCCTGTGATGTCGAGGGTCTCGGAGCCGTCGAGGTTGCAGGGACTGGCGGGTCTGGCCGTTCTGGAAGATGAGCGGGAGGACGCCCATGCCGACGAGGTTGGAGCGGTGGATGCGCTCGAAGCTCTCGACGATCACCGCCTTGACGCCGAGGAGGTTGACCCCCTTGGCGGCCCAGTCGCGCGAGCGAGCCCGAGCCGTACTCCTTGCCGCCGATCACGACGAGCGGCACGCCGCGCTCCTGGTAGGCCATCGCGGCGTCGTAGATGGTCATCAGCTCGCCGTCCGGCATCAGCTTGGTCCAGCCGCCGTCCCTGCCGTCGGCCATCTCGTTCTTGAGGCGGATGTTGGCGAAGGTGCCGCGCAGCATGACCTCGTGGTTGCCGCGGCGCGCGCCGTAGGAGTTGAAGTCGCGGGGCTCGACGCCGTGCTCGATCAGGTAGCGGCCGGCCGGGCTGTCCTTGGCGATCGAGCCCGCGGGCGAGATGTGGTCGGTCGTGATCGAATTGCCGAGAAGGGCCAGGATGCGGGCGCCCGCGACGTCGGCCGTGGGCTCGGGCTTCCTGTCCATGCCGACGAAGTAGGGCGGCAGGCGGACGTAGGTGCTGGCCTCGTCCCACGTCGTAGGTCCGGCCGCCGGCGCCGCCGATCTTCGCCCACAGCTCGTCGCCCTTGAAGACGTCGGCGTAGGCGTCGCGGAACATCCGGTCGGAGACGTTCTGGCGGACGCAGAGGGCGACCTCCTCGGGGCCGGGCCAGATGTCCTCGAGGTACACGTCCTTGCCGTCCTGGCCGCTGGCCCAGCGGCTCGGTCAGCAGGTCCTTGCGCAGCGAGCCCGCGAGCGCGTAGGCGACGACCAGCGGCGGCGAGGCGAGGTAGCTCGCCTTGACCTGGGGGTGGATCCGGCCCTCGAAGTTGCGGTTGCCGGAGAGCACGGCTGCGACCACGAGGCTGCCGTCGTCGACCGCGCTCGCGACCGGCTCGTCCAGCGGGCCGGAGTTGCCGATGCAGGTGGTGCAGCCGTAGCCGACGAGGTCGAAGCCCAGCGCCTCGAGGTCGTCCATCAGGCCCGCGGCCTTCAGGTAGTCGGTCACGACCCGGGAGCCCGGGGCGAGCGAGGTCTTGACGTAGGGGGCGGGCTTCAGGCCGCGCGCGAGCGCGTTGCGGGCGAGCAGGCCCGCGCCCAGCATGACGCTCGGGTTGGACGTGTTGGTGCAGCTCGTGATCGCGGCGATCACCACGTCGCCATGGGTCAGCTCGTGCGCCATGCCGGCGATGGGCGCGCTGGCGTCGGCCTTGGCGCCCTTGGCGAGCATCGCGGGCAGCGCGTCCTCGAAGGCGGCCTTGGCGCGCGAGAGGGCGACCCGGTCCTGCGGCCGCTTGGGGCCGGCGAGGCTCGGCTCGACGTGGCCGAGGTCGAGCTCGAGGGTGTCGCTGAACAACGGGTCGGGGGCGCCGGTATCGCGCCACATGCCCTGCGCCTTGGCGTAGGCCTCGACCAGCGCGATGCGCTCCGGCGTGCGGCCGGTCAGGCGCAGGTAGTCGAGGGTCAGGCGGTCGACCGGGAAGATGCCGCAGGTGGCGCCGTACTCGGGCGACATGTTGCCGAGCGTCGCGCGGTCGGCGAGCGGCAGATGGTCGAGGCCGTCGCCGTAGTACTCGACGAACTTGCCGACCACGCCCTTCTTGCGCAGCATCTCGGTCACGGTCAGCACGAGGTCGGTCGCGGTGGCGCCCGCCGGCAGCTGGCCTATGAGCTTGAAGCCGATCACCTCGGGGATCAGCATCGAGATCGGCTGGCCGAGCATCGCGGCCTCGGCCTCGATGCCGCCCACGCCCCAGCCCAGCACGCCCAGGCCATTGATCATCGTGGTGTGGCTGTCGGTGCCGACGAGCGTGTCGGGGAAGGCGAGCTGGCGGTTGCCGTCCTTGGCGGTCCAGACCACCTGGCCCAGGTACTCGAGGTTGACCTGGTGGCAGATGCCGGTGCCCGGCGGCACCACCCGGAAGTCGTCGAACGCCTGGGCGCCCCAGCGCAGGAAGGCGTAGCGCTCGCCGTTGCGCTCGTACTCGCGCTCGACGTTGATCTGGAACGCCTGCGGATTGCCGAACGCGTCGACCTGGACCGAGTGGTCGATCACGAGGTCGACCGGCGAGAGCGGGTTGATCCTCGCAGGGTCGCCGCCGAGCTCGGCCATCGCCTGGCGCATCGCCGCGAGGTCGACCACCGCCGGCACGCCGGTGAAGTCCTGCATCAGGACCCGCGCCGGGCGGTAGGCGATCTCCCGATCGGAGCGGCGCTGCCGTCTGCCAGGCGACCAGCGCCTCGAGGTGGTCGGTGGTGACGCTGCGGCCGTCCTCGTGGCGCAGCAGGTTCTCGAACAGGACCTTGAGCGAATAGGGCAGGCGGGCGATGTCGCCGAGCTGCCCTGCCGCCGCCTCGAGCGAGAAGACGTCGTAGCTCGCCTCGCCCGCCTTGAGCTCGCGGCGCACACCCAGGCTGTCATGGCCGGCTGCGGGCATCGCTGCTCTCCCTCGTCATCCCTTGTTGATAGGCGCCGGCTCACCCGGCGGGATCGGCGGACAGGCGCAGGTTGCGGATCTTGCGCAGGGTCAGCTCGGCCCGGGTGCGCAAAATATGCACGGCGACGAAGTAGCACAAGAAGCCGACCCACATCACGAGCAGCGGGAGGAGCATGCTCGGGTGGATCGCCGGTCCCGCCGCGCGCAGGATCGACGACGGCTGGTGGAGCGTGCTCCACCAGTCGACCGAGAACTTGATGATCGGCAGGTTGACCGAGCCGACGAGGCAGAGGATGGCGGCGGCGCGCGCCCCGCGCGATGGCTCGTCGAAGGCCTCGTAGAGCGCGATGTAGCCGAGGTAGAGGAAGAAGCAGGATCAGGACCGAGGTCAGGCGCGCGTCCCAGACCCAGAAGGTGCCCCACATCGGCTTGCCCCAGAGGCTGCCGGTGACCAGCGCGATCGCGGTGAACGCCGCCCCGATCGGCGCCGCGGCGCGCGCCGCGACCTCGGCCAGCGGATGGCGCCAGACGAGGCCGATCGCGCTCATCACCGCCATCATCGCGTAGACCATCAGCGCCATCCAGGCCGCCGGCACGTGGACGAACATGATGCGGTAGGCCTCGCCCTGCTGGTAGTCGGGCGGGGCGACCAGCAGCGCGAGCCCGAGCCCGACCAGGATCAGCACCGCCGCGAGCGCGCCCGCCCACGGCAGCGCCGCGGCGGCGATCCTCTGGTAGCGCAAGGGATTGGCGAAGCGTTGCATGCGAGCTCTCTCTCGTGACGAGCCTCCGGGTCCGCCCGCTCAGTCGCCCAAGTCCCGGGCCGCCTCGCGCCGGTGCGCGGCCAGCGCCATCAGCCGCCGGTCGCGCCAGCTGCTGCGCTCGCCCAGGCGCTCGGCGCGCAGCCTGGCGCGGCGCTGCTCCTCGACCTTTCCGAGCAGCGCCGGGTCGCTCCAGTCGAGCGGCGTCGCGAGCTCGCCCTCGATCGCCTGGTAGAGCGGCCCGTAGCGCCGCAGGTAGTCGGCGATCCCGCCCGGCGCGTTGAGGTCGATGGTCTCGAACGGCCCCATGAACGACCAGCGCAGCCCGAGGCCGTGGCGGATCGCGACGTCGGCGTCCTCGGCCGAGACCACGCCGTCCTTGACCAGGCGCAGCGCCGCGCCGAGCAGCGCCCCCTGCATGCGGTTGGCGACGAAGCCCTGGACCTCGCGCCGCAGCCGGATCGGCGCCTGGCCGACCGCCTGCATCAGCGCATGGGTGCGCTCGACCACCGCGGGATCGGTCCAGGGCGCCGGGCAGATCTCGACCAAGGGCGTCACGAACGGCGGGTTGATCGGATGCGCGACCAGGCAGCGCGCGCGCCCGGCGAGGCCCTCGGTGAAGCTCGACGCCGGGATGCCCGAGGTCGAGCTCGCGAGGATCGCATCGGGCGCCGCCAGGCGGTCGAGCTCCTCGAACAGCGCGCGCTTGACCTCGACCCGCTCGGGCGCGCTCTCCTGGACGTAGTCGGCGCTCGCCAGCGCCTCGCCCAAGGTCACGGCGTAGCGCACCTCGTCGAGCGCGCCGCCGCCCGCCGTCGAGCAGGCCGAAGCCCGCGAGGTCGTCGCGCCGCGCCGCGATGTTGCGCCGCGCCTGCTCGAGCATCCCCGGGTCGGCGTCGTACAGCGTCACCTCGTGCCCGGCGCGCCCGAACACGATCGCCCACGCCTGGCCGATCAGCCCGCCACCGATCAACGCGATCCGGTCCATCGCCCGCTCCTCCTGCCGCGCCGCACGTGCCTCGCGTCCACCATAGGCCGGTCGCGGGCGCTGCGACAGGGCCGGGGCCACGGCCTGCGGCCGGCCGCCGCAGCGTCCCCGCACGCCCGGCGGCGGCCATGGTCAGCGGCCGCCAACGCGGTATCTTGCAGCCCTGGCCATGTCGCGCGCCCTGAGGTTCCCCTTCGCGCCGGCGGCGCGCCCGCCGGCCCCCGTCGTGGGCGCGCTCTGGATGTGCGCCGCGGCCTGCTGCTTCGCCCTGATGATCAACCTCGTGCGCCACCTGACCCAGAGCCTCGACCCGCTCCAGGTGGTGTTCTTCCGCAGCGCCTTCGGCCTGCTCGCGATGCTGCCCTGGCTGATCGGCCGCGGGCCCGGCGGTGCTGCGCACGCGCCGCCTCGGCCTGCATCTCTTGCGCGCCGCGATCGGCATCGTCGCCATGGTCTGTTGGTTCACGACGCTGGCGCTCCTGCCGCTCGCCGAGGCGACCGCGCTCAGCTTCACCGCCCCGATGTTCACGAGCCTGCTCGCCGTGCTGCTGCTCGGCGAGGCGCTGCGGGCGCGCCGCTGGAGCGCGATCGCGCTCGGCTTCGTGGGCGCGCTGATCATCCTGCGGCCGGGCGTCGAGGGCCTCCAGCCCGCCGCGCTGCTGGCGATCGCGACCGCGCTGGTCTGGGCGACCTCGACCATCCTGGTCAAGGTCATGGCGCGCACCGAGAGCGCGGGTGCGATCGTCACCTACCTCGCGCTGTTCTCGACCCCTCTGTCCTTCGCCGCGGCCTGGTTCGTCTGGCAGACCCCGACCCTTGGCGAGCTCGGCTGGGCGGCGCTGCTCGGGCTCGCCGGCAGCGCCGGCCACCTCTGCATGACCCGGGCGCTCGCCAGCGCCGAGGCGAGCGCGGTGGTGCCGTTCGACTATTTGCGCCTGCCGGTGGTCGCGCTGATCGCCTACGTCGTCTTCGGCGAGGTCCCCGACCGCTGGGTCTGGCTCGGCGGCGCGGTGATCGCGCTGAGCGGCCTCTACGTCGCGCAGCGCGAGGCGAAGCTCAAGGCCCCGCCCGCGCCGACGCCGCCGCTCCGGAGCCCCCGCGCTGACCGGGGTGTCAGCACCAGGAAGCCCAGCAGCACGAGCAGCGCGGTCGCGCTCGGCGTGGCGTGACCCCCAGCGCCGGCTTCGGCGGGCCACCGCCGCTCACTGCCGACCCCGGGCGGACGAGCGGCAAGCTTGACCGGACCGGCCGTGCCAACCACCATCGGGGCCGGAGGATGCCGATGAGCACGATGCTCGTGGAGCTCTACGACGCCCTGAAGGAGGCCGGCGCCTCCGAGGCGAAGGCCCGCGCCGCGGCGGAGAGCCTGGTGCTTGGCCAGGACCGGCTGGAGCGGATCGAGGAGCAGACCGGGAAGCTGCCGAAGATCGAGCTGGACCTCGCCCGACTGGGCAAGGACCTCGCGGCCGTCAGGGCCGAGATCGAGCCGCTCAAATGGATGAACGGCATCGTCATCGCCGGCGTGCTCGCCCTGATCGTCAAGAGCTGAATGCGCGTCCTGCACAGCACGGGCCTTGGCAGGCGATGCCGACGCGTCGTCGATCGGCGCGCCGGAGCCTGTGACCGCGATCGACGCTCATTGGAGGTCGATGTAGCGGCTTGGCGGCTGATAAAGCGAGTCACTGCTGTCGAACACCGTGATGTCGGTCCACAGCCCGATCGGTTCATCCCACTCGATCCTGACCGCGAACTCGACCCTGCCGTCCCGTGGCGCCACGTTCATGACGATGAACGGGGCGGCGGCGACGAAGCGCTCCGGAGCATTGGTGGTGATCGGCGGGTGCCCTTCGCTGGCCGTGATCACGACCACCGAGTTGCGACGAACCGCATCCCAGGTGAAATCGAAGCCCCAGGTTCCGTGGCGTCGACCCCAGTAGTAGCGAGCGTGCTTCGGCATCTTGTCATCTCCGGAGTTGAGGAGCAGCGTCACGCTCGGCTGGAGCTCGTAAGAAGTAAAGCTGACGAGCGTCCACCTCCGCGGCGGGCGGCGCGGAGGGGCGGAACCGGCGCTGCCTGTCCGTTGACGCGCGGCGCGGCGGACTGACAATGGCCGGCAATCGACACCAGCCCGGGGAGGCTTCATGATGGCTCAGGACAGGATCGGGCGCGCGGCGCGCAGGCGCTTGGCGCCGGCATCGTCGCCGTGCTGCTCGCGGTCGGCACGGCAGAGGCCGCGCCGCCCAAGACCATGGAGCCCGGCAAGCTGCACGTCGCGCTGAACGGCGACATGCCGATGACCGGGCTCGAGGACGGCAAGCTGATCGGCACCGACGGCGAGCTCATGGTGCTGATCGCCGAGCGCCTCGGGCTCGAGGTCGTGCCCCACATGATGGAGTGGTCGGCCGAGATCCAGTCGACCAAGCAGGGCAAGGTCGACATCATGCACGGCGCCATGGGCTGGATCGAGGAGCGCTCCAAGATCATGCTGCTGACCGACCCGATCTACTATTTCGGCACACTGCTCGCGCAGAAGAAGGACACCAGCTGGTCGACCTTCGAGGACATGAAGGGCCGCAGCGTCGCGACCGTCTCGGGCTTCACGCTGGTGCCGGAGCTCAAGGAGGTCGAGGGGATCGGCGAGGTCAAGCTCTACGACACGACCGACGGCGCCTTGCGCGACCTGATCGCCGGCCGGGTCGACATGGCGATCCTCGACCCGCCGCTCATGCAGCTCGCGATCCAGGAGAACCCCGACTGGAACCTGCACCAGGTGCCGCTCGAGCCCGAGCCCGACCAGTACCCGATCATGTCGCAGGTCTACAACGTGATCTTCGGCATCAATCCCGAGCTGCAGGAGCTCCACGACGCCGTCAATCAGCAGATCGGCAAGATCTGGGCCGACTGCACCAACGTCGAGGTGATGGGCAAGTACGGCCTCGGCGACAAGAGCTGGTTCACGCCGCCGCCCCAGGAGGAGAGCCTGCGCAACGGCGTCGACCGGCCCAAGGACTGGGTGGCGCCGAGCGGCGACCACTGCTTCTAGGCCGCGCAAGCCAGGCGCATCCGCTCCGCGCGCGAGGCCCCGGCATGGCCAAGCGGCCGACCGGGGCCCTCGTCCTGACCGCCAGCCGAACCGCCCGGAGCGCCATGGAGCCGCTGCTCAGGATCGTCGACCTGCACAAGAGCTTCGGCGCGCTCGAGGTCCTCAAAGGGGTCAGCATCGAGGTCACGACGCGGCGAGAAGCTCTCGATCATCGGGCCGAGCGGCTCGGGCAAGACCACGCTGCTCCGCTGCGTCAACTATCTCGAGAAGCCGACCTCGGGCCACGTCTGGGTCGACGGCACGCTGATCGGCGAGAAGCAGGTCAATGGCCGGTTCGTCCACCTGAGCGACCGCGAGCTCGCCCGCGAGCGCGCCGAGATCGGCTTCGTGTTCCAGCGCTTCAACCTCTTTCCCCACCTCACCGCGCTCGAGAACGTGAGCGTGGCGCCGCGCCGCGTGCTGGGCGTGCCGAAGCCCGCGGCCGAGGAGCAGGCGCATGGCGATGCTCGAGAAGGTCGGCCTCGCGCACAAGGCCTTCGAATATCCCGAGCGCCTCTCCGGCGGCCAGCAGCAGCGCGTCGCGATCGCCCGCGTGCTCGCCATGCAGCCGAAGCTGATGCTGTTCGACGAGGCGACCTCGGCGCTCGACCCGGAGCTGATCGGCGAGGTCCTGAAGGTGATGCGCGAGCTCGCCCTCGAGGGCCGCACCATGCTGATCGTGACCCACGAGATCCAGTTCGCGGCCGAGGTCTCCGACCGGGTGATCTTCATGGACGGCGGCCAGATCGTCGAGGAGGGGCCGCCCGAGCGGATCTTCAAGGCGCCCGAGCACGAGCGCACCCGGACCTTCCTCCGCCAGATCCTCGAGCGCTGAGCCGGGCCGCCGATGCTCGAGTTCTGGAGCAAGCTCTGGCAGTGGCTGCCCGAGATCCTGCCGGTGCTGTGGGCCGCGGCCGGCATGACGGTGCGGGTCACGATCGGCGCGCTCGTGGTGGCGCTGGCGCTCGGGCTCGTGGTGGCGCTGATGCGGATCTCGCCGCTGCGCCCGCTGCGCTGGCTGGCGCTCGTCTATACGGACGTGCTGCGCGGCACGCCGGCCCTGGTCCAGCTCTTCATCATCTACTTCGGCCTCTCCGACCTCGGCCTCGAGTTCGACCCGGTGTCCGCGGCGATCGTCGGGCTCGGCATCAATGGCGCGGCCTACGTCGGCGAGATCTACCGCGCCGGGATCGAGGCGATCCACAAGGGCCAGATGGAGGCGGCGCTCTCGCTCGGCATGACGCCGCTCACGCGCGATGCGCTTCATCGTCCTGCCCCAGGCGGTGCGCATCATGCTGCCGCCGCTCGGCAACTACGCGATCCTCCTGGTCAAGGACACCGCGATCATCTCGACGATCGCCGCACCCGAGATCATGTTCGAGGCGCGCCGCCTGGTCCAGGCGACCTTCATGCACAGCATCAGCGGCCAGATCTACCTGCTCTGCGCGCTGTTCTATCTGGCGCTGACCCTGCCGCTCGCGCAGGTCGTCAAGCGCTTCGAGCGGGCCCGGCAGCGCTGGCATGAAAGGGCGAGGGGTGATCGAGTTCCTGCGCGGCTACCAGGGCTATCTCGGCGAGTGGATCGTCGAGATGAGCATCGCGTCGCTTGCGCACCCTCGAGCTGATGCTGGTCGCGTTCGGCCTCGCCTGCGCGATCGGCATGGTGGTCGCGCTGCTGCGGATCTCGCGCTTCGCGCCGGTCAGCGCCTTCGCCCGGCTCTACATCGGCTTCTTCCGCGGCGTGCCGGTGCTGGTGATCCTCTACTGGATCTACTTCGCGCTGCCCGAGATGGGCTACGACGTTCCTGGTCATCTCCTCCTACACCGCGGCCGTGCTCGGCCTCGGCATCCACGGCGGCGCCTTCCTCGCCGAGGTCTTCCGCTCGGGCATCGAATTGCTCCACCGCGGCCAGATGGAGGCGGCGCTCTCGCTCGGCATGACCCCGGCGCAGGGCGATGACGTGGATCATCCTGCCGCAGGCGATCCGGGTCGTGGTGCCGCCGATCGCCAACTACGCGGTCGGGCTGCTCAAGGAGACAGCGCTATGCTCGATCATCGCCGCGCCCGAGCTCATGCTGCGCGCCAAGGACCTGGCGTCGTCGTCGTTCCTGCCGATGCACGCCTTCGTGCTGGCGGCGGTCTTCTACTACGCCATGAGCTTCCCCTTGATGCGCGCGGCCGAGTATCTCGAGGTCCGGATGGGTCGGGGGCGATGAGCTGCGCAGGACGGGCTGAGCCGGCGATGAAGGTGATCGTGCTCGGCGGCGGCGTGGTCGGCCTGACCACCGCCTACTACCTGCTCAAGGACGGCCACCAGGTGATGCTGATCGACCGCCAGCCGGGCGTCGCGCGCGAGTGCAGCCATGCGAACGGCGGCTTCGTCGCGATCAGCCAGGCGGTGCCGTGGTCGGCGCCAGGGGTGCCGCTCAAGACGCTGCGGACGCTGGCGCAGCCCGACGCGCCGATCCTGATCCATGCCGGCCAGATCCCGCGGATGTGGCGCTGGGGGCTCGAGTTCCTGCGCTGCTCGAGGGCCGGGACCTCCTGGGACAACACCCGGCACGTGCTCCGCCTGGCGCTCTACAGCTTGGACGCGCTGAAGGAGATCCGCGACGGATACCGGCGTCGCGCTACGACCGCGTCGAGGGCGGCGCGCTCAAGGTCTATTCGGACCAGAAGAGCCTGGATGAGGCGGTCGCGGTCTCGGAGCGCCAGCGGCCGCTCGGCCTCGAGTTCCGCGTGCTCGACCGCAAGGGATGCCTGGAGCTCGTGCCGGCGCTCGCGCCGCGCATCGAGACGCTCGCCGGCGGCATCCACTTCGCGGCCGAGGAGGGCGGCGACTGCTTCAAGTTCTGCGAAGGCCTCGCCGCCTGGTGCGCCGAGCGCGGCGCCGTGCTCGGCTTCGGCACTCGCGTCGAGCGCCTCGCGGCGGAGGATGCGGCAGATCACCGGCGTCCATACCGAGCGCGGCGAGTTCGTGGCCGACGCCTACGTCCTGGCGCTCGGCGCCGACAGCCCGCTCCTGATGCGCCCGCTCGGCGTGCGGCTGCCGATCATCCCGGCCAAGGGCTACAGCATCACCGTGCCCAAGGCGCCGTTCCCGGAGCCGCCGACCATCCCGGTGCTCGACGAGCTGCGCAAGTTCGGCATGATGCCGCTGCCGGACCGCCTGCGGATGAGCGGCCTCGCCGAGATCGCGGGCTACGACACGGTGCCCGAGGCGCGCCGCACGCAAGGCGTTCGTCGCGGGCTTCACCGGCCTGTTCCCCCAGCTCGAGCAGTGCCTCGAGGCCGCGGGCCATCCGCAGCCGTTCTGCTGCCTGCGCCCGGTGACGCCGCAGGGCCCCCCGATCCTCGGCCGCGCGCGCTTTTCCAACCTGTTCTACAACACCGGCCAGGGCCACCTCGGCTGGACGCTCGCCCACGGCTCGGCCAGGATCGTCGCCGCCCAGATCGCCGGCCGCGACCCCGGCATCGACATGACCGGCCTCCCCGCGGCGCCTGGACAATAGGCGTCGGCGGCCAACGCGCGCCCGGCTCGCTATTGGATCTGGCTTTGCGGCGGCGCGATCCTGTACGAACG
>CAVWCE010000041.1:0-49819 GCA_963753275.1 uncultured Alphaproteobacteria bacterium
GAGATGCGGGCTCTCGAAGTCCAGGCGGCGCAGGCCCGCTCTGGATCTCGGGGCAGCTCATGAGGAGGTTCCAGAGCAGGCCCGTGCGGTGGTTCTCGATCATCGCCACGATCGGGCCCTGGTCGATCGCGAGGTGGGAGCTCGCGTACCAGTTCTGCGTCGGGCTGAAGGCGTCGACGAAGCCGTAGTCGCCCCAGATCCGGTCGCCGAGGTCGTGGTAGAAGTGCCGGAGCGCGCGCATCGCGTGCTCCGGCGCGTAGGGGAAGGACGAGAGGGCCGCGGTCGGGGCGATCACGCCCAGGTCCTCGGTCCGGGGCGTGGGCGCGGTAGCCCAGAGGGTCGTCGCTCGCGGTCAGGCCCCAGCAATCGGGGCCGTAGCCCCGGAAACGGTTCGGGTTGCGGATGCAGTGCTCGCGGTTGATCAGCACGTGGGCGACGTTCTGCTCCCAGTAGTCGGCGTAGCGATCCTTCAGGCCGCGCGGATCGAGGCCCAAGAAGGAGTAGTGGGCGAAGAACAAAGGGCCGCCGTAGTCCGGCCCGAGCGGCAGCCGGATGCCGTAGAACTCGCGCCCGTTCCGGAAGTCGCGGCCGGCCGCCCAGCCCCGGTGGTAGACCTCGGGGTCGATCGGATGGCGCGGCGCCGAGGCCGCCAGCACGTAGGCGAGCAGGCATTCGTTCCAGCCGCGGACCTCGAGGTTCATGCTCCAGCCGTGGTTGGGGCTCCAGTGCCAGTAGAGGACGTCCGCGCGGCCGGCCGTGTGCCAGCTCCACTCGGCTTCTTCCCAGAGCTGGTCGATGCGGGCGCGCAGCTCGCTCTCCCGAGCGTCGTGCCGGTCGAAGTACTGGCGGGCCGCGAGCAGGCCTGCGAGCAGGAACGCGGTCTCGACGAGGTCGCCGCCGTCGTCCTTGGGGCTGAACGGGATCGTCCGGCCGGTGTCGCCGTGGAGGAAGTGCGGCAGGATGCCGTGGTAGCGGTCGGCCTCGAGCAGGAAGCGGACCATGGTCAAGAGGCGCTCGAGCGCCGCGGCGCGGCCGATCCAGCCGCGGGCGACGCCGGCGATGATCGCCATGACGCCGAAGCCGCTGCCGCCGGTGGTCACGACCTCGGGGCCGTAGTCCGGACCGCGGTTGCTGCGCTCGCGCGCGAGCCCGCAGGCGGGGTGGGCGAAGTCCCAGAAGTAGCGCAGCGTCTGCCGCTGCACCAGGTCGAGCAGGGCGCGCTCGTCCAGATCCTCGGGGCGGGGCATGGTCCTTCTTCCTCCGTCCGGGCTTCCGGTGTCAACGTGGGCAGCGACCCCCCGGCGACCGGCGTCCGGATCGCTGGGGTGGCAATCGGGAATAAAGAGATTCGAGGAGAAATCTACTGTAGGTTACAAGGACGGGAACTTTCTCGGCCGCGGCAGCGTTGTTCGCGCGCTGGTCGATCGGGCTCGGCCGTCAAAACGAGGGGGAGCAATGGGAAAACTGAATGTCCTCGAGCTGAAGCGGGCGCGGCTGGTCCCCAGCGCGATGTTCGCCAGCCCCGACGCCGTGCTGCAATTCGACGGGCTGAGCCGGGCGCAGAAGATTCAGATCCTGCGGCGCTGGGAGTTCGACGTCCGCCGCACGCTCGACGGCGACGCGACGACGCCCTTGCGCGAGGTCACCGGGATCCTGGCCCAGGTCCAGGGCGCGCTGGCGGCCCTCGGCGCGCCGGCGACGCCGGTCGCGGCGCTGGCGGCCGAGCCGCTGCGCCACTGAGGCGCGGCCGATCCCCCGGCCGCGCGCGGCCGGAGCGGCGGCCAGGGCGGCTAGGACGCCTGCTGGCCTGCGCCTATCCGCAGGCGCACGCCAAGCCCCGGACCCGCGTCCTCATGATGCGTTCCACGACGCGTGACACCGCCGGCCCGCTCTTGCGCGCGGACTGGCCCCCGCTCAGAGCCGGGCCTCGATCGCCGCGACGTCGACCGCCTCGAACTCGGGCGGCAGCTCGTAGCCCGCGGCATCGGCCTTGACGCGCTCGACGTCGAACTGGTTGGCCGCAGGCACGTACTTGTTGCTCACCACGTCCTCGGGCGCGATCGGCTTGCTGATCTGGCCGATGTCCTGGATCGTGTCGAAGAACAGCCGCCACTGCTCGACGTCGTGCCAGCCCCAGCCCTGGCGCTGCTCCCAGTCGCCGCGGAACACGTTGGCGAGCTGCATCATCAATTCGGTCGCGACCTCAGGGGTCAGCGTCGCGGCCAGCGCCGGGAACTGCTCGAGCACGAGATGCGTGGTGGCGCGCGGGTTGATATGGCCGAACTCGAGGCCCATCGCCCAGGCGCGGAAGTAGTCCTCGTAGAGCGTGGTCTTGCTCTCGTCCTCGAAGTCGGCGCGCCGGATGACGAAGCTGTTGGCCGGGAACTTGGAGAACTCGGTCGGCAGGATGTAGTCGAAGTCGAGGCCCTGGCCGGTCCACTGCGCGCGCAGGCCCTCCCAGGACAGCGCCGCGTCGCCCTGGCCCTGCTTCAGCGCCTGCCCCCAGAGGTTGCCGGCCTCGGCGTAGCTGACGCTCGCCTTGTCGACCCCGGCTTGGGCCAGCATCGGGTCGACGATCGACTGCCAGCCGGCGCTGCCGAGGAGGATCGTCTTGCCGGCGAGCTCGCTCACCGCGGCCGGCTTCTCGCCCTTGCGGAAGGCGAAGCTGAACACGTCGTAGGCGCCCATGTGCCAGACCGAGACCAGGGGGATGCCCTGCTCGAGGCCGAGCGAGAACACGCCGGGCGAGGGGAAGCCGACGTCGGCCTGGCCCTGGTCGACGAGCTTGATGGTCGCGGTCGCCTCCATCGGCCCGGGCTCGAGCGTGGTCTCGATGTCGCCGAAGTAGCCGTACTTCCTCGCGACCCAGTAGGGGTAGTCGTCGAGCACCTCGATCGTGCCGCGCGGGCTGACCCAGCGCACAGGCCCGCGCGCCGCCCACGCCCGGCGCGGCGCGAGGCCGGCGCTCAGCGCGGCCGCGGCCACGCCCGCCCCGGTCACCTCCAGGAAACGCCGCCGCTGCAGGCGGATCATCGGTCGTCTCGTCACGGCTCTCGCCTCCGTCTTGCCCGGGTGGGGGTCGCGAAGCGCACGTTGCGCGCCTACGCCTCCCAGCTCGCCCACCGCTTGCCGATCCAGTAGAACAGAACGTAGATCGAGATGCCGATCGTCGCCAGCACCAGAATGCAGGCGAAGAACTGCGGCATCTGGATCAGGGACGAGTAGTAGGCGAGCCGGTTGCCGAGCCCCGACGAGCCGCCGACCATCTCGGCGCCGACCGCGGTCAAGCAGGCCGAAGATCGAGCCGATCATCAGGCCGACGATGACCATCGGCATCGCCATCGGGATGCGGATCTTGAGGAAGATCTGCAGCGTTGAGGCGCCGAACGAGCGCGCGAGCGCGATCTTGGCGAGGTCGACCCGGCGAAAGCCGGTCGCCGAGTTGATCATCACCATCGGCCCCGAGGCCAGCGCCACGGCGATGATCCGGGGCTCGAGGCCGAAGCCGAAGCGCAGGATCAGGAGCGGCACCAGCGCCAGCATCGGCGTCGTGACCAGCAGCAGGATGTAGGGGGCGACGATCTTCTCGACCAGCGGGAACTGGGTGATCACCGCCGCCAGCACGAAGCCCGCCGAGGCGCCGATCGCGAAGCCGACCAGGAGCTCGGTGAGCGTGACCCCGATGTGCGGCGCGATCAGGTGGAAGTCCCGGACCAGCGCGGCCGCGATCTGGGACGGCGTCGGCATGATGTAGTGCGGCACCTCGAGCACCCGGAGCAGGAGCTCGGTGCCGCCCACGATCACGACCGCGACCAGCGCGATCAGGCCGATCTCGGCCCAGGTCCGGATCCCGCCCAGGGTGGCGGTCAGCGCCGAGAGGTTGGTGAGGTCGACCGCCTGGTCGGCCTTGGCCGCCCGGCTTCTCGAAGGTCGGGATCCGGTCGCGCAGCTCGGAGTCCACAGCGCTACACCAGCTCGACGTCGGCCTTGGCGCCGGGCGCCATGGTCGATCGAGCCCTTGATCACGGCGACCAGCTCGAAGAAGTGCGGCCGCGCGGTCACCTCGAGCGGCCGCGGGCGCGGCAGGTCGATCGCGAAGACGTTGGTCAGCCGGCCCGGGCGCGGCGACATCACCATGATCCGATCGGCGAGGAACACCGCCTCGGCGATGTTGTGGGTGATGAACACGATGGTCTTGCCGGTCTCGAGCCAGATCTCCTGCAGGAGCAGGTTCATCTCGTCGCGGGTGAAGGCGTCGAGCGCGCCGAACGGCTCGTCCATCAGGAGCAGCGCCGGATCGACCGAGAGCGAGCGCACGATCGAGGCGCGCTGCTGCATGCCGCCCGAGAGCTCGCGCGGGTACTTGCCCTCGAAGCCCTTGAGCCCGACCCGGGCGAGCAGGCCGTCGATCCGCTCGCGGTAGGCGGCGGGCTTCAGGCCCTTGAGCTCGAACGGCAGCTGGATGTTCTTGAGCAGCGAGCGCCAGGGCAGGAGGTTGGCTTCCTGGAACACCATGCCGATCGCCGGATGGGGCCTTGTCACCTTCTCGCCGTCGAGGCGCACCTCGCCGCTGGTCAGCGCGTGCAGCCCGGCCATCGCCCAGAGCAGGGTCGACTTGCCGCAGCCCGACGGCCCGAGCACGCAGACCAGCTCGCCCTCGGCCACGCTCATCGAATAGTCCTCGAGCGCGTGGACCACGCCCGACCTGGTCTCGTAGTGCTTGGTCGCGCGATCGACCACGAGCTTGGCCGGCCCGACCGCGGCGCTACCCCCCATATCCTCGCCAATCTCGTGAACCGATGCCGTGGGCAGGCTCTACCAGGCCACCCCGCGGCGTCAAGACCGCGGCAGCTCGAAGTCGCAGCCGTGGCGCATCTCGTCGACGACGTGCGGCTGACCGATCATGAAGATCCCAGCCGCCGGTCACCGCAGCATGCCCACAAGGAGGGTGCGACAGCCCTCGTGTCGGGCAGGATGATCCGGAGCGCCAAGGTGTGTGGGTGCTTGAGAACGGGAAACAGGTGCAGGCGGGGTCTTCCTCGCTTCCTTCAGCGAACGCTCGCCAGTGCGTTTCTGCGATGGTCGCGAGCGGCAGGACGAGCTTGAGCGCATCGTCGAGGAGCCGCATGGCGCCGAACCCTTCGTACCAGGCGGCCGTGCGTTCGTCCTTGGCGTCGATGGCGAGCGCCACGCCGCCGACTTCGCCCGCCACCGCAAGCGCTCGCGCGCCGGCAGACAGCAGCAGCTCGGCGCCGAGGCCGCGGCCTTGGACCGAGAGGCTGACCGCCAGTCGTCCCAACCGGTAGACCGGCACCTCATAGCGTCCAAGCCGCCGGGTGATCTCGGCCGGAAGCGCGGGCAAACTCCAGGGCGCCCGGGCTGATAGCGTAGTAGCCGAGAACGCGTCTGGGATCGTCCAGGGGCACCGCGACGAAGGTCTTGGCGGCACCGGACTCATGGTTTTGCCGGGCGTAGCGGCGGAGATAGTCGTCGAGCTCGGGCGCACCGCACTCGAATCCCCGGCGATCGTGATGGCGGCCGATCGCTTCCTCGCGCCAGCCGATCCGAGCGGTCACGATCCATAGCGGCGGCGCGCCGCGGCCAGCAGGGCCGGCGTCGGCTCGGGCGGGTTCTCGAGCAGATCGAGCACGCGCTCGGTGTCGCGCTCCGACAGAGCGATGCGCTCGGCACGGTCCATGACCTCGCGCGCCGCCGGGAGCACGTTGCGCATGATGAAGCTGGTGACGTCCAGCCGCTCGTGGGCAGCCGCCGCGGCCAGCAGGCGCTTCTCCTCCGGGTTGCTCGCAGCTCGATCCGGTCGTCGCGAGTCGCGGTCTTCGCGGCCATGATCACCTCCAGCGCCGTCACCACCATACCGTCCGGGTCATATCCGTACAAGACACGAGAGGAGCCGCGGGACCGCGTTTCCAAGCCGCCGGCCGGATGCTAACGTCGGTGGGTCGAGGCAAGCGCGGCGGCGCCATCGGAGGAGAGGAGAATGACCGACAAGGTGCGGGTTCTGGTGGTCGGGGTCGGCAACATGGGGGCCTCGCACGCCAGGGCCTACCACAAGCTGCCGGGGTTCGAGATCTGCGGCTTGATGAGCCGGGCGATCAAGGGCCGGACCGACCTGCCGGCCGAGCTCGCGGGCTACCCGCGGTTCCAGGACCTCGACGAGGCGCTGGCCGAGACCCGGCCCGATGCGGTCTCGATCAACACCTGGCCGAACACCCATGCCGACTACGCGCTCCGGGCGCTGGACGCGGGCTGCCACGTGTTCATGGAGAAGCCGATCGCGACCACCTACGAGGACGCGCTGCGGGTGGTGGACAAGGCCAAGGCGAAGAACCGCAAGCTCGTGCTCGGCTACATCCTGCGCCACCACCCGTCCTGGACGAAGTTCGTCGAGGTCGGGCGCACGCTCGGCAAGCCGCTCGTGATGCGCATGAACCTCAACCAGCAGTCCTCGGGCCCGGCCTGGAACTGGCACAAGAACCTGATGGAGAGCCTGACGCCGCTCGTCGACTGCGGCGTCCACTACGTCGACATCATGTGCCAGATGACCCGGGCGAAGCCGGTGCGCGTGCACGGCATCGGGGCGAAGCTCAGCGCCGAGACCAAGGTCCAGAACTACGGCCACCTCCACGTCGTGTTCGACGACGGCTCGGTCGGCTGGTACGAGGCCGGCTGGGGGCCGATGATGAGCGAGGTCGCCTACTTCGTGAAGGACGTCGTCGGGCCCAAGGGCTGCGTCTCGATCCTGGTGCCGCAGGAGGGCCAGAAGGACGCGCGCGCCGACCAGATCTCGGACTCGGCCGACATCGACCAGCACACCAAGACCAACGCGCTCAAGGTCCACCACGCCGAGATCGACGCGCAGAACAATTTCACGCGCAAGGACGAGTGGATCAACATGGCCGACGAGCCCGACCACCAGGAGCTCTGCGAGCGCGAGCAGGCGTTCTTCCTCAAGGCGATCCGCGAGGACCTCGACCTTTCCGACTGGATGAACGACGCGGTCAACTAGCTTGCGCATCGTGCTCGCCGCCGACGAGAGCATCCGCACCCGGCGCGCGGTCGAGCTATAGCGCGGCGGCAAAACAGCGGGGCCACCGATTCGAAACTGTTCGAGGGATATGTCCGGCAAACCGCGCGCTCCGATCGCGTCGATCGGCGTGCTTGCCACAATCAGAGAATGAATGGCAGAGTCATGGAGGTTGCCTGCCGGTTTTAGAGCGGAGCCGGGGCGATAGCCGCGTAGCGGATGCCATCGGGCCGGTGTGGGCGCCAGCTGGTGCCCTCGATTTGAGGTTGGAATCATGCCCGAATTGGGCCCCTTCGCGCAGATTGCGCCCTATCTGACCCACCCGCTCGTGCTGGCGGGTTTCGGGCTGCTGCTGTTCTTCGGCCTCTGCACGCCGTGCTCAAGTCCAAGGTCATGCCGACCGTCAGCCAAAGCGCAGGCGGCAAGGCGCTGCTCTCGCTGCTGCGCTACGGCTTCGTCGTCGCGCTGGCGGTCATCGTCCTCGGCTTCGCGCTGGCCTTCTATCAGACAGAGCGGACGACCGTCGACGCCGATGAGATCATCCGCGACTTCGAGGCGGCGACGAAGGAGGCGGCGGCCAGCCAGAGCAAGCTCGACGCCATCGCGCGCCTCGAGGAACTTCAACAGCGACGCGTTTCGCGCTGCGGTCGTGGCCATCGTCAGGGAAAGCAGGAATCCCGATGCACCCCGCGGCATCGATCGCGCGATCGAGCTGTTGCGGCAAGGCGAGACCGGCGCCGCCGAAAGCGCCCTCACCGAGATCCTCGACAGGCGACTGCAGGAGCGCGCGACGGCCAGCGCGGAGGCGGCCGAAGCAGCCGAGAAACCTCGGCGCAATCGCCTATTTGAACGACACCGGCAAAGCGATCGAAGCCTACCGGACCGCGACCGAACTCGACCCGGACGACACCTGGTCCTGGATTTTCTCGGCCGCCTGTATCAGCGAGCGGGCAACCTGGCCGCCGCCGAGCAGGCCTTCAGAGGCTCGCGAAGCCGCCGAGCGCGCCGGTAATCGAGCGCGACATCATGGCGGCCGACAACGATCTGCGGCGCCGACGGGTCTTGCGGGCGCTGCGCCTACGAGTCGATCTGGCCGCGAAGCGGCGTCGCCAGCAGACCCGCCAGCGACAGCGCGACTCGGTCAGCTCGGATCGGCGCGTGCAGCGCGCGCGGGGCATCTGGATGCGCGATCACCTACGGACGCTCGCCATCGCCGGGCGGAGCGCGGAGCCGAGCGCGAGAGGCAGCGGCTCGGCAGCTTGGATCGGCGACGTGCAGCGCGCGCGGGCGATCTGACGGCGCGCTGAGGCCTACCAGGACAGGCACGCCATCGCCGAGAAGCTCGCCGCGCAGGACCCGAGCAACAGCGAGTGGCAGCGCGACCTCTCGGTCAGCTTCAGCAAGATCGGCGACGTGCAGAGCGCGCGGGGCAATCTGGAGGCCGCGCTCAAGGCCTACGAGGCGGGCTCGCCATCGCCAAGAAGCTCGCCGCGCAGGACCCGAGCAACAGCCGAGTGGCAGCGCGACCTCTCGGTCAGCTTCGAGAAGATCGGCGACGTGCAGCGCGCGCGCGGCAATCTCGACGCCGCGCTCGGGGCCTACCAGGACAGCCTCGCCATCGCCGAGAAGCTCGCCGCGCAGGACCCGAGCAACAGCGAGTGGCAGCGCGACCTCTCGGTCAGCTTCAACAAGATCGGCGACGTGCAGCGCGCGCGGGGCAATCTCGACGCCGCGCTCAAGGCCTACCAGGACGGCCTCGCCATCGCCGAGAAGCTCGCCGCGCAGGACCCGAGCAACAGCGAGTGGCAGCGCGACCTCTCGGTCAGCTTCAACAAGATCGGCGACGTGCAGAGCGCGCGGGGCAATCTCGAGGCCGCGCTCAAGGCCTACGAGGACGGGCTCGCCATCTGCGAGAAGCTCGCCGCGCAGGACCCGAGCAACAGCGGGTGGCAGCGCGACCTCTCGGTCAGCTTCGAGCGGATCGGCGACGTGCAGCGCGCGCAGGGCAATCTGCGACGGCGCGCTCAAGGCCTATCGAGACGGCCTCGCGATCGAGCGAGAAGCTCGCCGCGCAGGACCCGAGCAACAGCCGGGTGGCAGCGCGACCTCTCGGTCAGCTTCAACAGGATCGGCGACGTGCAGAGCGCGCGGGGCAATCTCGAGGCCGCGCTCAAGGCCTACCAGGACGGCCTCGCCATCGCCGAGAAGCTCGCCGCGCAGGACCCGAGCAACAGCGAGTGGCAGCGCGACCTCTCGGTCAGCTTCAACAGGATCGGCGACGTGCAGCGCGCGCGGGGCGATCTCGACGCCGCGCTCGAGGCCTACCAGGACGGCCTCGCCATCGCGCGAGAAGCTCGCCGCGCAGGACCCGAGCAACAGCGAGTGGCAGCGCGACCTCTCGGTCAGCTTCGAGCAAGATCGGCGACGTGCAGAGCGCCCGGGGCGATCTCGACGCCGCGCTCGAGGCCTACGAGGACGGCCTCGCCATCCGAGAGAAGCTCGCCGCGCAGGACCCGAGCAACAGCGAGTGGCAGCGCGACCTCTCGGTCAGCTTCGAGCAAGATCGGCGACGTGCAGAGCGCGCGGGGCGATCTCGACGCCGCGCTCGAGGCCTACCAGGACGGCCTCGCCATCGCGGAGAAGCTCGCCGCGCAGGACCCGAGCAACAGCGAGTGGCAGCGCGACCTCTCGGTCAGCCTCAACAGGATCGGCGACGTGCAGAGCGCGCGGGGCGATCTCGACGCCGCGCTCGAGGCCTACCAGGACGGCCTCGCCATCGCCGAGAAGCTCGCCGCGCAGGACCCGAGCAACACCGAGTGGCAGCGCGACCTGATCGTCTCGCAATGTGAAGCTCGCCGAGGTCGCGGAGCAGCAGGATGACCGACTGCCGCGGCGCAGCGGCACTATCGGAGGCGCTCGAGATCGCGGTGGCGTTGCGCGAAGGCGGCCGGCTCGCGCCGGTCGACGGCTGGATGTCGAGCGAGCTCGAGGCGCGGCTCGCGCGGGTGAGCGCGCAGGCCGCGCGGTAGGCTGCGATGCCGTGAGCGCCCGGGAGTTGGAGAGTTTCGCCGGCGGCTCACCCTACCTACGAGTGACAGGCTGGATGAGGCGCACCGATCCGCTAAGCTTGTGGGCAAACCGTGCCGGCTGACTTCAGCAGCCCGTCGCGCGCTGTCGAGATCGGGCGCTGGGGTGTTGGGGAGCGGGCGATCGGCGGGGCGGAGGCAGGGTCCGTCCCGATGCGGGGAGGTGGATCGATCATGGAGAGACGCGCGAGCGGCGCGAGAAGCAGCTCAGCCAGGACTTCGCCCGCGAGGTCAAGGCGGAGGTCGGCGACTACTTCGAGCAGAACGGGCTGTCGCGGCACGCCAATGCGGCGATGGTCGGCAAGACGGTGGTGCTGCTCGCGCTGTACTTCGGCTCGTACGGCCTGATCGTCAGCGGGGCGCTGCCGCTGCGGCTGGATGTGGCTCTTGTGCTTCGTCATGGGCATCGGGATGGCCGGGATCGGCTTCTCGGTCACCCACGATGCGCTGCACGGCGCCTATTCGGCGAGCCCGCGCGTCAACCGGCTGATCGGCTGCTTCTTCGATACGCTCGGCGCCAACGGCTACATCTGGAAGATCACCCACAACGCCATCCATCACACCTGGACCAACATCCGCGGCTACGATGAGGACCTCGAGGTCTCGCCGCTGATCCGGCTGAGCCCGCACACGCCGTTCAAGTGGATCCACCGGTTCCAGCACCTGTTCGCCTTCGTCGCCTACAGCATGGCCACGGTGTTCTGGGTGTTCGTCAAGGACTACAAGTACTTCCTCCAGCGGGATCTCGGGCCCTATCGCGACAAGAAGCATCCGCGGTTCGAGTGGCTGTTCCTGATCGTCAGCAAGGCCCTCTATTACTTCGCGATGATCGTGGTGCCGCTGCTGGTGCTCGAGATCACCTGGTGGCAGTTCGTGATCGGCTTTCTGACCGTGCACCTGACCGGCGGGGCTGATCCTCGGCGTGATCTTCCAGCTCGCGCATGTCGTCGAGCCGACCGAGCACCTCGAGGAGCACGAGGCGGGCGCGCTCAAGGGCGCCTGGATGCTCTACCAGATGCGCACGACCAACAATTTCGCGCGCGACAACCGGCTGCTGTCCTGGTACGTCGGCGGGCTGAACTACCAGATCGAGCACCATCTGTTCCCGCGGGTCTGCCACGTCCACTACCGGCAGCTGAGCCCGATCGTCGAGAGCGTGGCGCGCAAGCACGGCGTGCCCTACCACAGCCTGCCGACGCTCTGGCAGGCGATCCGCTCGCACTACCGCATGCTGAAGCGCTTCGGCGATCCCGGCTACGTGCCGCCGGCGCAGGCCGGTCGCCTTGGCGGAGCCGGCGCGCGGCCGAGCTTGACCCCGGCGCCGGGCCGGGCAGAATTCCAGCGCCGGCAGGGCAGCGGGGGGCGAGGGTGGCCTACAGGATCGATCCGCGGCGCGACCGCGAGGTGGTGGACGAGTTCCGCCAGAACCCGATCGGGCATCACAGCCCCAACCTGCAGCGGGTGCTGAACGCGCTGCGCGGCGGGCCGCTCAAGGGCAAGTACGTGCTGGTCTGCACGCGGCCGTTCGCGGAGTGGGTGCTGGCGCGCCATCCGGGGGAGCGCGGCCGGCCGCTCGAGCTGCTGCCCGAGCACCGCTTCGCGAGCAAGGAGGAGGCCGAGTGGGCGGTGTTCCGGCTGCGCTGGCAGGAGCACACCGGCGAGGAGCTGAACTGAGGGCGGGCCCGCGGCGCGGCCCAGGCGGGCGATGCGGCTCCCGCCTGGGCTGAGAGCGGATCGTCCACGGCCTGCTTGCGAGCCGGTCCGGTCCTACTCCACGACCTCGAACTCCTCGATGACGAGGACGTCGGTGAGGCCGGTGCAGGGTAGGCCCTCGTCCGACGCCGCTGCCCTGGCACCAACTCGGCGGAACGGCCGGCGGCCAGCTAGTGCGGCCGCCGGACCTCGACGAAGGCACCGGGCACGTTCTGCTCGAGCCGGCGCGCGTCGGCGATCTCGTCGTGGACCTTCTGCCGCAGCGCGTCCCGCGCCACCGGGTCGAGCTGGCCGATCGCCGCCATGGCGAGAGCGGGCTGCTCGTCCGCGGCGGCTGCCGGCGCGCCGGCGACGCCGCTGGGCGCGCGCGTGGCGACGAAGTTCGCGACCACCGCGTCAACGAACCGCATGGCGCCGCTGCGGTCGAGGAGGCGCGCCCACACCGCAGAGGGCCAGCTTGCGGGTGCGAGCAGCGGCCACGGCTGGCGCCGGTCGGCGGCGCCGCCGGGCAGAGGTGGCGGCCGAGGATATAGCGGCGGACCGGCAGGAGATCGTTCTCGAGCGCCGGCGACAGCAGGCGGTCCGCCTCGCGCACGTGCACGAAGCCGCCGGCGGCGACCTGCGGCCAAACGACGATCGGGCTCGTTGGGGATCTCGCGGACCACCTCATTCGGCGAGGTCATGTGACAACCGGCGCAGGTCCCGGCCTGGGCGCGCGCCAAGGATCACGTCGGCGCTCTGCGGATTCACCGCCGGGGACGGCGAGGTGGCGGCACCCACTTGATCGAGCACCGTGCGCAAGACCGGCCGACCCGCGACGCACCAGGTCATCGGGTCCGAGCGACGTGCTCTGGTGCTCGTTGAACCGGTTGTGGTTGCCGAGCGCGATCGTGTTCAGAAGGAATCTTCTCCTCTTCCACCGCGTTGGTCGGGCCGGTTCCGAGCTCGAAGCGCTCGAGATCCTCGACCAGGTCCTGGTGCTTTTGGGTCTCCTCCGCCATCAGGTGGTTCCGGATGTCGGAGGTCAGCGCCGCGACGAAGTTGCCGTGGAGCACGGTGAGCGCCGCGGGCACGTTCGCGGTGGCGATCGAGGTCCCGCTCAGGGTGTCTCGGTAGAGCTCGGCGAGCGGATTGTCCTTGACCGTCTCGACCACGAACGCGAGCGGGTTGGCGGGGTCGAAGGTCGGCTGGGTCAACCACTCGCGGAGCTGCCAGGGAAACTGCATGAACAGGTTGCCGCGAACCTGGCCACGCGATCCGTCACCGCCGTAATTCTTGAAGTGGACCACGGCCTCGGGCAGGTCCGGCGTGGCGAGGCTCGGGTCCGTCTTGCCCTCGTAGAAGAAGGCGGCGAGCCTCCTCGCCAGCTCGGTGTCGTCGCCGGCATGCGCGCTGAGCCCGGCCCAGAACTCGGTGATCGGCCGACATCCCGCCTCGCCGCCGCCGGTTCGGGATTGGGCACGGCGGCCTCGAAGATCAGGAGGAAACGGTTCGGCGGCGCCGGATCGTCGGGGTTCTCCTTGCCGTAGACGATGCGGTGCTCGCCGCAGTGGATCCAATCCGCCGGCGCCAGATCGAAGCGGTTGAACACGGCCAGGGGTTTCAGCGCCTGGTCGCTGGTTTCGTCCAACAGATCCGAGGCGCTCAGCCCCAAACGCTCCCCGGAGCGCGCGTCGAGCGGCATGATAACGCCGGCATCCGGGTTGAGGGCGAAGCCGTCGGCGAGCGCGAAGGAGTTGATCATGGTCTGGACGAAGGCTTCGCGCGCGGCCGGAGTGTTCGCCCCGCCGAAGTCGCTGGCGCTTTCCAGGATGGTCCCGATGGTGCGCGCGAACGAGAACAGGCGCTCGCCCGGGGCGCCCCCGACCACGCCCGCAGCGCCGAAGGTGGTGTCCATGATCGCGTCGCTGTGGGCCACCAGGCTCGGCTTGACCTCGAAGTCGAGCGCGATCTTGTCGCCGACCGCCTGGCAGAAGTCCGCGGCCAGAGCCGGCAGCGCCGCAGCCGCCGACAGCAGGGCCGCACCAATGATTTTGCGGGTGAACATCGTCTCCCTCCAAATAAGTCAGGCCCGACGCTCGGAATTGGCTTAAATGCTACATTATAGCTGCGGTAGCGTCAAGCTGGAGCTTTCGCGCGCTCAGGTAGCAGGCGTCCTGCCCGAACCTTGACACGGACCTGGCCGGCGGCCACACCGGCTCGCCCACGGGCGCAGGCATCGAACGGTCGAGTCGGGAAGGTATGCTGAAGATCCTGGGCTACTGCGATCGGCTCTCGGTCGCGGCGGGCGAGACCGTGCGCTTCATGGTCAGCTGCACCGGGGCGACCAGCTACCGGGCCGAGGTCGTCCGCATCATCCATGGCGACGCCAATCCCGCCGGGCCCGGCCTGAAGCTCGCGCGTGTCGCGACGCCGGTCGAGGGCGCGTATCCGGCGCGCGAGCAGACGATCGACGCCGGCTCCTATCTTCGCGTGCCCGACCACGAGAGGCTGCGGGCGCTGCAGGGCTTCACCGTCATGGCGATGATCTGGCCCACCACGCCCGCCGCGGGCGCCAGGGACTGATCGCCAAGTGGGCGGCCGCGAGCGGGGCGGGCTTCGCGCTCGAGATCAGAGACGGCGAGCTCGCGCTCACCCTCGGCGATGGCCGCGGCGGCCAGGCGATCGTCAGGAGCGGCAAGCGGCTGCTCAGGCGGCGCTGGTACCTCGCCGCGGCGAGCTTCGACCCGAACGCCGGTCTCGTGACCCTGGTCCAGCGGCCGCTCGCGCCGGCGGCGCAGACCGACGACGAGGCGATGGTCAGCGAGACCGTGGCGCTCGCCCCGACCATGGCCGAGGGCCCGCTGCTGATGGCGGGGCTGCCGCAGGCGGATGGCCGGGTCGAGGACCACTACAACGGCAAGCTCGACAGCCCGGCGCTGTTCGAGCGCGCGCTCGAGCCCGCCGAGCTCGACGCCGCCCTGCTCCGTCCCCTGCCCGCCTGGCTGCGCCGCCACCTGGTCGGCGCCTGGGATTTTTCGGAGATGATCCCGACCACGCGCGTGGCCGACCGCGGGCCGCTCGGCCTGGACGGCGAGCTGTCAACCTCCCGGCGCGCGCGATGAAGGGCTGGAACTGGACCGGCGAGACGCTGCGCTGGACCGAGCGGCCCGAGCACTATGGCGCCATCCACTTCCACGAGGACGACCTCTACGATGCCGGCTGGCAGGCGGACTTCGCGCTCACGGTGCCGGACGACCTCAAGAGCGGCGCCTACGCCGCCCACGTCTGGTGCGGCGAGTCCGACAGACGGCACGCTCGAGGACTACATCACCTTCTTCGTCCGCCCGCCGCGCGGGCCCGCGGGCAAGGTCGGCCGGCCCAAGGCCGCGTTCCTGGTGCCGACCGCGAGCTACCTCGCCTACGCCAACGACCACAACCACCTCGACGGCGAGAAGTCCGAGATGCTGATGGGGCGGCTGCTGGTCTACCAGCAGGGCGATCTCTACCTGCAGGAGCACCGCGAGCTCGGCTACTCGCTCTACGACACCCACGCCGACGGCAGCGGCGTCTGCTATTCCTCCAGGCCTGCGGCCGATCCTGAACCTGCGGCCGAAATACGCCTCCTGGCTCGGCGCGCACGGCTCGGGCCTGTGGCAGTTCAACGCCGACACCCACCTGATCGACTGGCTGGACCACGAGGGCGTGGAGGTCGACCTCATCACCGATCAGGACCTCGAGAGCGAGGGCGTGGCGCTGCTCGAGCCCTACCGCGTGGTCCTGACCGGGACCCACCCCGAGTACCATTCCAAGCGCATGTCGGACGCGATGCTCGCCTGGCAGGAGCAGGGCGGCCGGCTGATGTACCTCGGCGCCAACGGCTGGTACTGGCGGATCGCCTGGCACCAGGAGCTGCCGGGCGTGATCGAGGTGCGCCGCGCCGAGGACGGCATCCGCACCTGGGCGGCCGAGCCCGGCGAGTACTACCACAGCTTCACCGGCGAGTTCGGCGGCCTGTGGCGGCGCAACGGCCGCCCGCCCAACGTCGTGGTCGGCCTCGGCTTCTCCGCGCAGGGCTTCGATCTCTCGCTCCTACTACCGGCGCAGGCCCGGCAGCCACGACCCGCGCGCCGCCTTCATCTTCGAGGGCGTCGAGGACGAGATCATCGGCGACTTCGGCCTGATCGGCGGCGGCGCCGCGGGCCTCGAGCTCGACCGCGCCGACCAGGCGCTCGGCACCCCGCCCAACCTCCTGGTGCTGGCGTCCTCGGAGAACCACACCGACCTCGTCCTGGTGGTGAGCGAGGAGGTCAACGTGATGACCCCCGACCTCTCCGGCTCGCAGAACGAGCTGGTGCGCGCCGACCTCGCCTTCTACGAAACGCCCTCCGGCGGCGCCGTCTTCTCGACCGGCTCGATCGCCTGGTGCGGCTCGCTCTCCCACAACGGCTACGCCAACAACGTCGCCCGCATCACCTCGAACGTGCTGCGCCGCTTCCTCGACCCGACCCCGTTCGAGACCTGAGCGGCAGAAGCCTAATTGAAGCCGTCGCTGCCGGCGCCGCAGATCAGGGCGCAGACCTTCGCGCCCGGGCGGGGCCGGAACTTGCCGCTGGTGAGGAGCGCGAGCGAGGCGGCGCCGGAGAGGTCGGCGGCGAGGCCGTGCTCGAGCCAGAGCAGGCGCGCGGCGGCGCGCATCTCGTCGTCGGTGACCAGGAGGATGTCCTCGACGTGGCGTTGGACGAGGTCGAGGTTGACCGCCTCGGTCCGGCGCGCGGCCATGGTCGGGACCGCGGTGGTGATCTCGGCCAGCTCGACCACGCGGCCGGCCTCGACGCTCGCGTGGAGGGTCGGGGCGCCCTCCGGCTCGACCCCGATGATCCGGATCTCGGGCTTCAGCGCCTTGGCCGCGACCGCGATGCCGGCGATCAGGCCGCCGCCGCCGATCGCGACCAGCAGCGTGTCGACCTCCGGGTCCTGCGCCAGGATCTCGAGCGCGACCGTGCCCTGCCCGGCCATCACCGCCGGATCGGCGAACGGGTGGACGTAGGTCAGCCCCTCGCGCTCGGCGAGCGCGAGCGCGGCGCGGTTGCTCTCGTCCCAGACCGATCCCTCGACCTCGAGCCGGGCGCCCCAGCCCTCGATCTTCTGCGCCTTGAGCGGGGCCACGTTGTCCGGCACGAACACCGTGGCCGGCGTGCCGGCGACCCAGCCGGCATAGGCGACGGCGGCGCCGTGATTGCCGCCGGAGGCGGTGATCAGGCCGCGCGCGACCTCGGCCGCGGACAGGCTCGTGAGCTTGCTGATGGCACCCCGCGCCTTGAAGGAGCCGGTGACCTGCAGGCATTCGAGCTTCATCACCAGCTCGCAGCCGTCGGCGATCCGGCTCCGCAGCGGCGCCGCGGCGAGCAAGGGCGTGCGCCGGACCCGGCCCTGGATCCGCTCGGCGGCGGCGCGGACGTCGCTAAGCTCGATCATCGCCCTGCGGCCACGCGCTCACTCCTTCAGCAGGCGGTTCTTGAGCAAATAGCGGATGCCGTGGCGCCAGCTCTCGTCGGTGTTGCCGCGGATGTCGACGCCGCCCGCGAACACCAGCTCGCGCGTGGCGACGTCGCGGATCGTGAGGTTGAGGTTGAGGATCAGGTTGCTGACCTTCTGGACCCAGCCGACCAGCGCGAGATCGGCGCCGAGCGCGGCCGCGAGCGGCACCTCGCAGCCGTTGCAGCTGCGCAGGTGGCCGGCCGCCTCGACCTTGGCGGCGACCGGCGCGGTCTCGATCAGCGCGAAGCGGCCGGAGGCCTCGAGGCGCTCGCGCAGCTCCCGCTCGACCATGGCAAGCCGCGCCTGATCGGCGGGATTGGCGCCCTCGACCTCGCCCTGCAGGCTGCTGTCGAACAGCTCGAGCGGGAACAGGGCGAGCCGTGGCGGGTCGGCGGCGGCCGCCGGTCCGGCCGCGAGCAGCCATCCCGCGAGCAGGCAGGCCCGCCGCAATCCTGATGCTGGAGCGATCGGCTTCCTCCCCGGTTTGCTGCCGCGGGCGGCGCGGCTTGCCTGCGCTGGGCCCGTGAACTATCTCGTTGTCGAGACCGACAAGCAAGAGCCTCGGGCGCAGCGAATCGCCGCCGAGGCCGCCGCCAGGGATTGGGAGATCTCGTGACCGGATTGCCGTTTCGCCCGGGCCGCCTGCTCGCCGCGGCCTGCGTCTGCTGGATCGCGGCCGGCGCTGCCGGCGCGCAGGACCGGCTCGACGTCAGGGTCGCCTACGTCACCCAGGACGAGGACCGGGTGATCCCCTTGTCGCTCCTCGACACGCTGCTGCCCGACGAGGGCCTGATGGGGGCGCGCCAGGCGATCACCGAGAACCAGACCACCGGCCGCTTCCTCGGCCACGACTACCAGCTCGCGGAGGTGATCGTGGCCGACGACGGCGACCTCGTCGCGGCGTTCAAGGACGCGCTCGCGGCCGGGCAGCGGCTGTTCATCCTCGATCTCCACGCCGACCAGATCCTGAGCCTCGCCGACCTGCCGGAGGCGGCGGACGCGGTGCTGTTCAACACCCGCGCCCCGGACGACCGGCTGCGCCTGGACGACTGCCGGGCGAACCTGTTCCACGTCATGCCGAGCCGGGCGATGAAGGCCGATGCGCTCGCCCAGTACCTGGTCTGGAAGCAGTGGCGGGACTGGTTCCTGATCCGCGGCACGCTCGAGCCCGACCGCGCGTTCGCCGCGGCGATCGAGCGCGCCGCCACCAAGTTCGGCGCCAAGATCGTCGAGACGCGCGACTACGAGTACGTCGCGACCGCCCGGCGCACCGACAGCGGCCACGTCCAGATCCAGACCCAGATCCCGGTGTTCACCCAGGACGCGCCCGAGCACGACGTGGTGATGGTCGCCGACGAGAGCGACATCTTCGGCGAGTATCTGCCGTATCGGACCTGGGACCCGCGGCCGGTGGTCGGGACCCAGGGCCTGATCGCCTCCGCCTGGCACCGCTCGCAGGAGCAGTGGGGCGCCACCCAGGTGCAGCGCCGCTTCGAGAAGTTCGCCGGCCGCTGGATGTTCGAGCGCGACTACACCGCCTGGCTGACGGTCCGGATCATCGGCGAGGCGGTGACCCGCACGAGCAGCGCCGATCCCGCGACGATCCACGACTACCTGCGCAGCGATGCCTTCCAGATTGCCGCGTTCAAGGGCGAGGGGCTCAGTTTCCGCAAGTGGAACCAGCAGCTGCGCCAGCCGATCCTGGTGGTCGGGCCGCGGATGCTGGTCTCGGTCTCGCCCCAGCCGGGCTTTCTCCACCAGCGCACGCCGCTCGACACCATGGGCTACGACGAGCCGGAGTCCAGCTGCAATCTCGAGTGACCGCCGCGAGGACCGGGAGGCTCACGTCGCCCTCCGCCGGCGAGGCGGTACGCGTCCCGCCACCGAGATGGGCGAGCGCGTGCATGCGCCGGCTACGAGCTGCGCAGCTTGTAGCCGAACCCGCGCACCGTCTGAATCAGGGGCACCGGCGCGTCCCGATCCAGCTTGCGGCGCAACTGCCGGATGTAGACGTCGACGACGTTGGTCAGCGGGTGCCGGGAGCAGCCCCAGACCTTCTCGAGGATCAAGGCCCGGCTGAGGACCTTGCCGGGCGCGCGCATCAGGCATTCGAGCAGGGCGAACTCGCGCGGCGTGAGCTCGATCAGCCGCTCGCCGCGGCGGACCTCGCGGGTCGCGCGGTCGAGCACGAGATCGTGCGCTCTGAGCTGCGAGGGCTCGCCGCGATAGACGCTGCCGCGCCTGGCCAGGGCCTGCACCCGCGCCACCAGCTCCTCGAAGGCGAAGGGCTTCGCCAGGTAGTCGTCGGCCCCGATGCGCAGGCCGCGGACCTTGTCGTCGAGGGTATCGAGCGCCGTCAGCATGAGGATCGGCGTCGCGAGATCGGCGGCGCGCAGCTGCCGGCAGACCTCCCGGCCGTCGACGTCGGGCAGCAGCAGATCGAGAATGATCAGCTGACAAGCCGGCGCCGAGGCGCGGCGCAGGGCTTCGCGGCCGCTTCGGGCGACATCCACATGGTAGCCTTCGGCCTCGAGCCCGCGCCGGACGAACTCGATGATCCGCTCGTCGTCCTCAACCAGCAGCACGTTCATCGATCACGTCCGGATGCTCGAGGAGCGGGAGGCGCACGCGCACGGTCGTGCCGCGTCCGACCGCGCTCTCGATGGTAAGCTCGCCGCCGTGGGCTTCGACGATCGATTGCGCGACATGCAGCCCGAGCCCGCCTCCGGATGGCGCCATCTGGGGCGCGTTCGATCCGCGATAGAAGCGGCCGGGCACGAGGTCCAGCTCGTCCGGCGCGATGCCGATGCCGGTGTCGCGCACGGTCACCACGGCATACGGTCCGCTCGCGGCCAGGGTGATCGCGATCTCGCCGTCGGCCGGGGTGTAGCGGCAGGCGTTGTCGAGGATGATCAGCAGCAGCTGGCGCAACCGGTCGGCGTCGCCGCGGACGCGGATCGGCTCCGTCGGCACCTCGCAGGACACGCGGATGCCCTTGGTCGCGGCCAGCACTCTGGCGTCCTCGCCCACGTCGCGGACCAGCTCGGAGGCCGTGACGTCGCTCGCCTCGAGCCGAAGGGCGGCGCTTTCGGAGCGCGCGACCTCGAGGAGCTCCTCGACCAGCCTGTTCAGCTGGGCAGCCGTCTCCACGATCCGCGCCAAGGTCGCGCGATAGTCCTCGGACCTGCAGTCCGGAGCGCGCAGCGTGACCTCCGCCTCGCCGCGGATCACCGTCAAGGGCGTGCGAAAGGCGTGGCTGATGTCGGCGAACATGCGGCGTCGCGCCTGATCCGCCTGGCGCAGGGTCTGGTTGCTGTGCTCGAGCTCGGTCGTGCGCTCCTGCACCTTGCGCTCGAGATCGGCGCGCGCGCGGTCGACCTCCGAGCGCCGCCGGTCGACTTCGGCGACCATCCAGTTGAAGCTCACCGCCAGGTTGGCGAGCTCGTCGCGGCCGGACACCCGGACCCGGTGATCGAGCCCGCCGCGCGCGATCTGCCGGGTGCCCTCCACCAGGGCGTCGATCGGGGCCTGGATCCGCCGGCGCACCCACAGCGCCGTGAGCCCCGCGCAGACCGCCGAGAGGGCGACCACGACGATCGCGAGGATGGTCAGACGCCGGGTCAGCTGGCGGGCCTGCGCGTCGGCGACCGCCGCTTCACGCAATTCGTCGTCGATCACCTCGTCGATCAGCACGCCGAACTCCTGATCGAGCAGGTCCATGTTCCGGCGCAGCGTCCCGGGGTCGGCGCCCGGTCCGGCCTGCGACATGGTCGCGACCGCCTGTTCCAGCAGCCCTTCGAAGCGAGCGATGCGCTCGAGCTCGAGGCGCTCTTCCGGCTCGCTCTCGCCGACGAAGGCCAGCTCGTCGAGGGTCAGGCGGCGCAGATCCTCGAGCTTCTCGGTCAGCCGGGCGCGGCTCGCCAACAGTTCCTCCCGATCGACCGGCTGCCCGAGCATGGCCTCGTAACTGAGCTGCTGCAGGTGACGGTACGCTTCCAGCGCCAGTTCCAGATAAGCCTGCACCTCGCCGTGCGCGAGCAGGGTCCGCTCCAAGCTCTGCTCCATCTGTCGCGGGCCCCAGTACAGAAGGAAGCCCATGATGAAGGCCGGACCCAAGAGCCCCAGGAAGGCGACGACCAGCTTCGTCCTCAGCATGACTTCATCGAACGATGACTTGGGCTCAGTCCGGCCGAGCGCGGGCGTCGCCTGGCACCGCCATGGCCAGCGCCGCAAGCGAGACGGCGCGGTCGAGCAGCCGGGTCGGCGCCGCGCGAGCGCGTGCGCAGCACCAGACAGACTAAGACACGGTGAATGGGCGCAAAATGAAGATTTGATGAGTGGCCGATTAAAGTTCGATGAGCTCCGTTGAGATCAGCCGCGCGCCGGATAGCCTGAGCCTTCAAGGAGGAGGCTTACCAACGATGGACTCAGGGAGAGCGGCACCTCCATGCCAAGTTCCGGCTTCGTGAGGCTGGCCATATCAGCAGATGCGTCAGCCGATCCTGCTTGCGGCGCCGCGCATTCTGGTGTCGGTATCACTGCAGGAAGGGTTCCTGCACCAGAGGACCCCGCTCGACAGCCTGGGTTTCGATGAACCGGAATCCAACTGTCGGCTGCAATGAACGGCTGCGATCAAACACCAAACGGAGGGGATCCGATGCACACTGACCTGCGCGTCCTGGCCACGGCCACGACCGTGCTTCTGGCGCTTGGCGGGGTGGCCGAGGCACGCACGATCTATGTCTCGAACGAGAAGGGCAACTCGATCAGCGTCGTCGACGGCGACACGCTGGAGCTGGTCAAGGAGGTCGCGGTCGGCGAGCGGCCGCGCGGCATCGCCCTCAGTCCCGACGGCAAGTTCCTCTACATCTGCGCGAGCGACGACAACACGATCCAGATCATGGACACCGGGACCCTGGAGATCGTGGGCCAGCTGCCGTCGGGGCCGGACCCCGAGGTGATCGTGATCTCGCCCGACGGCGCCAAGATCTACGCCGCCAACGAGGACGACAATCTGGTCACGGTCATCGACGTGGCGAGCCGCTCGGTCGAGGCCGAGATCCCGGTCGGCGTCGAGCCGGAGGGCATGGGCATCAGCCCGGACGGCAAGACCATCGTCAACACCTCCGAGACCACCAACATGGCGCACTTCATCGACGCCGCGAGCCACGAGATCACCCACAACGTGCTGGTCGACCAGCGCCCCCGCGTCGCGACGTTCACGGCCGACGGCGCCGAGGTCTGGGTGAGCTCGGAGATCGGCGGCACGGTCAGCGTGATCGACAACCAGAGCCGCGAGTTGAAGCACAAGATCGGCTTCGAGATCCCGGGCGTGCCCGCCGAGGCGATCCAGCCCGTGGGCGTCGGGATCACGAGCGACCGCTCCCGGGCCTTCGTCGCCCTCGGCCCGGCCAACCGGGTGGCGGTCATCGACGCCCAGAGCTACGAGGTCGAGGACTACCTGCTGGTCGGTCAGCGGGTCTGGCAGCTCGCGTTCTCGCCCGACGAGAAGTTCCTCTACACCACCAACGGCGTCTCCAACGACATCTCGGTGATCGACGTCGAGGACGAGAAGGTGGTGAAGTCGGTCGCGGTCGGCAGCTTTCCCTGGGGCGTTGCCGTCAAGGACTGATGCGCTAGATGACCGGGTGAGGCGCCCGCCACGGGCGGGGCCGGCGTTGGCCTGGAGCGCTCATGGTCGGGCGATCGCGGATGGTTGGATTGGCGCTGCTCTGGCTCCTCGCCGGCGCGCGGCCGCTCGCGGCCGCCGGCGAGGACCCCGACTGGCCGTGCGTCCAGCGCCTCGTGCCGGAGATCGCGCCGGGCATGATCTGGGCCGGCCCGCCGCTCGATTCGGTCGACGGCGAGCCGCGACCCGCGATCGACGCGCTGGCGAGCGAGCTCGCCGCCCGGCGCGTGCCGCTCGAGGACGCCGAGGCGCAGGTCGAGCGCTTCGCCGGCACGCTCGAGGGCGGGCCGAAGGACGGGCAGCTGACCCGCCTGTTCGCCCGCACGCTCGAGGACATCAACCGCGACCGCAGCTCGATCATCCAGGGCATCCGGAAGTTCGCGCGCGGGCAGCGCACGCTCGCCGAGCGGATCAACGCGCGCAACGACCAGCTGAGCGCGCTCGGCGCCGACCAGGTGGCCCTGCGCGACGCGCTGCTCGCCGAGCAGGCTTGGGACCTCCGGGTCTACGAGGATCGCCGCTCCTCGCTCGGCTATCTGTGCGAGCAGCCGGTGCTGCTCGAGCAGCGCGCGTTCGCGCTCGCCCGGACCATCGCGGGCCATCTGCAGTGAGCGCGCGACCGGCGAGCCGGGCGCTGCGGCGGCCGCGCTCCTGGTCGGCGGCCTGACGACGGCGCTGGCGGCGGGCGCAGAGGGCCACGACTACCCGACCGAGACGCTCGCCGACTACGTATTCGCCTGCATGGCGACCAACGGCCAGACCCCGGACGCGCTCAAGAAGTGCTCCTGCAGCATCGACGTCATCGCCTCGATCCTGCCCCACGAGGAGTACGTCCAGGCGGAGACCGTGCTGCGCATGCGCCAGGTGCCGGGCGGCGGCGAGAAGATGGCGATCTTCCGCGACACCGCGGTCGCCAGGGACACGGTCGAGCACCTCAAGCGCGCCCAGGTCGAGGCCGAGCTGCGCTGCTTCTGAGGCGCGCCCGGCAGCCGCCCTGGAAGCGACCAGCTGCCGGGCGTGCGCCGCAACACCAGGCAGACTCGCTCGGCGAACCGTGCTAGTCCGGGGCCATTGCCAGCGGATCAGCCGACATGCGCCGGATGCTGTTTCTCCTCGTGATCTTCGCAGGATTGCTGGCCGCCGGGCCCGCGCCGGCCCAGCCGGCCGAGCCCCGCCCCGAGGAGCTGCGCACGCTGGCCGAGCTGCTGCGCGACCCGGCGATCCAGTCCTGGCTGCAGGCCCAGGCCGAAGCGCCGCCGACCGGCGCACCGCCGCGGCGGCGACGGAAAGCGGCGCCGCGAGCGCCCACCAGCTCATGGCTCTTCAGCTGGAGCACATCCGCGCGTTCCTGCATCAGCTCGCGACCGCGGCGCCGACCCTGGACGACGAGCTCGCCCGGGCCTGGACCACCCTCTTCGCCGAGACCCGGCAGCGCGCCCAGGTGATCCTGCTGCTGGCCGTCTTCGCCGGCCTCGGCTTCGGCCTCGAATGGCTGTTCTGGTGGGCGACGACCGGGTTCCGTCAGCGCATGATCGCAACCGGCCTCGAGAGCGCGCAGGAGCGCCTGCGCGCGGTCGGGAGACGCTTCGCCTACGGCCTCGGCATGGTGCTCGCCTTCGCGCTGGGCAGCATCGGCGGTTTCCTCTTGTTCGACTGGCCACCGCTGCTCAAGGAGGTCGTGCTCGCCTATCTCCTGGCCTTCCTGATCATCCGGCTGGTCCTGGTGCTCGGCCGGATCCTGCTGGCGCCCGGCGCCGAGCGCTTCCGCGTCATCCCGATGGCGACCGCGACCGCCCGCTTCTGGTTCGTCTGGTCGACCGTCCTCGTCGGCTGGTTCGCGTTCGTGAGGATCACGCTCGACGTGCTGGCGCTGCTCGGGGTCAGCCGGCCGGCGGGCTACCTGATCGGGCTGGTGTGCGGCGTGGTGCTGGTCGGGCTCAGCCTGTACGTCGTCTGGCGCCACCCGGCGCGGGAGAGCGGCGAGCCGGCGAGCCGAAGCCATCGGCTCGGCGCCTGGCTGGTCTCGCTCTACCTCGTGGTGCTCTGGCTGCTGCTGTTCACCGGCTCGCCGACCCCTTCTACGTCGGCATCATCCTGCTGCTGCTGCCGATCGCGCTCCGCTGCGCCAACCTGGCGGTCAAGCACGTGCTGCGCCCGCCGGGCAGCGAGACCGCCGCCGACGCCGTGCCGTCCTTGACCGCGGTCATGGTCGAGCGCGGCCTGCGCGCCGCGCTGCTGATCGGCGGCGCCTATCTGATCGCCTGGCTGTTGGGCCTCGATCTCGTCGCCATGACGATGCGCGACACCATGGCGACGCGGCTCTTGCGCGGCGCGATCAACGCCCTGGTCATCCTGCTCCTGGCCGACTTCGCCTGGCGCCTCGCGCGCGCCTGGATCGACCGCCGGCTCGCCGAGGCCAGCGCCCACGGGCCGGCGGAGGGCGACGAGGCGCGGCGCCAGGCGCGCCTGCGCACGCTCCTGCCGATCCTCAGGAACGTCCTGCTCGTGGTCCTGGTCGTGATGGCCGCTCTGATGGCGCTCTCCGCGCTCGGCGTCCAGATCGGCCCGCTGATCGCGGGCGCCGGCGTGGTCGGCGTCGCCGTCGGCTTCGGCGCGCAGACCGTGGTCAAGGACGTCATCTCCGGCATGTTCTATCTGCTCGACGATGCCTTCCGGGTCGGCGAGTACATCATGAGCGGCAGCTACAAGGGGACGGTCGAATCGTTCTCGCTCCGGTCGATCAAGCTGCGCCACCACCGCGGCTCTCTCTATACCGTGCCGTTCGGGGAGCTGGGCGCGGTCCAGAACATGAGCCGCGACTGGGTGATCGACAAGCTGAGCGTCAGCGTGACCTACAATACCGACCTCGACCAGGTGAAGCGGATCATCAAGCAGATCGGCAAGGAGCTCCAGGCCGACCCGGAGTTCGCGCCGCACATCCTCGAGACCCTGAAGATGCAGGGGGTGGAGCAGTTCGGCGACTTCGCGATCCAGATCCGGATGAAGATGATGACCAAGCCGGGCGAGCAGTTCGTGATCCGGCGCCGGGCCTATGCGATGATCAAGAAGGCCTTCAGCGCCAATGGCGTCGAGTTCGCCTTCCCGACCGTGACCGTCGCCGGCGGCGCGGGCGCGCAGGAAGCGGTCGCCCAGAAGGGGCTCGATCTGGTCCGGCCGCCGCCGGCCGCGTGAGCCGCGGCGCGCCAGCGCCGTCCGGCGGCTCAGGAGTCCGCGTCGGCGACAACCGGCCAGCTGCCGGTGAAGGCTCTGGCCCTCGCTGTCCTCGACCTCCACCTCGAGCGTCCCCGGCCGTCCGGCACGAAGGAGAAGTGGATCGAGGGGTTCTCGCTCAGGCTGATGTCGCCGTCGACCGCGAGCACGGCGCGCCCGCCGTAGCGGACCTCGACCCTCTGGACGTAGTGCGGCGGGATCCAGTTGCGCGACAGCTGATCGATCTGCAGGCCGCTGTAGTTCGGGTGGCTGATCAGCAGCTGGACCTGGTTGGGCTGGTTCAGCCGGAAGCCCTTGTGGTTGAGCTTCATCTGGCCGAGCCGGGCGATCGCCTGCTCGTGGTCCTTGAGCGCCGGCGCCGAGCAGCCGCCCGCGGCCTTGACGAAGCGGCTCGCCATGTAGAGCTCGCCGTCGCTGGTCTCGGCGATCGCGCGGACGTTGGTGTACTCGTTGATCCGCACCCGGGTCGCGAGCGTCGCGACGCCGTTGTCGGGGCTCAGGTGGAAGGTCCCCGCGATCGGCGCCGGGTTGCGGTCGATCAGCAGGTGCACGGTCTTGATGTAGCGCTCCGGCGTCTGCGCCATCAGCGCCTCGATCGTGAGCGGCACGAGCGCGGCGTCGTGGGCGCGCTCGGGCGCCGCGAGCGCGATCACGCCGGCGCCGTCGTGGATCGCGCGGCCCGCGAACAGCAGCTCGCGCAATTCCGGCCAGGGATCGTCGCTCGCGGCCGCCGGCGCGGCGCCGCCGAGCGCCAGCAGGAAGCCGAGCGCCGCGGCGCCGGCGAGCCGTCGCAGACCGATCATGACGGGCTCCTCTCGAGCTCTCGGAGCAGCATATAGCCGCGCCCGCCCGGCCGACAATCCGGCGCTGCGCTCATTCCCACTCCAGCTCGGTGAACGCGGCGGTGACGTTGCGCGGATGGTAGACGTCGAACAGCCGCCAGCGCGGCCGCTCGTCCCGGGCGACGCTGGCCACCGCCTGCTCGAGCGTGCCGCCGGCCGCGATCAGGGCGCGGACCTCGTCGCGCAGCCGGGTCAGATAGCGCTCCAGCGGCTGCAGCGCGTCGGGCCAGGCGGCGCTCGCCGGCCCGTGGCCCGGCACGACCCGGGCCGCGTCCTGCGCGCGCAGCGCCGCCAGCACCTCGAGCCAGCCGAGCAGGCTGCCATCGATCACCGGGACGCGCTCCAGGAACAAAAGGTCGGCGAGCCAGAGCGTGCCGGTGGCGTCGTCGAAGACCGCGAGGTCGTTGTCGGTGTGCGCGGTCGGCTGCGCGCTGACCACGAGGCGGCGCCCGCCGAGGTCGAGCTCGAGCCGATCCTCGACCAGGAGGGTCGGCGGCACCAGCGTCGTGCCCGCGGCGCGCGGCCCGAGCTCGGCGGCGAGATTGTCGAGGTAGTAGGCGCCGCGCGCGGCAAGCGCCGCCGGCAGCTTCGCGTGGCCGACGAAGGCCGGGCGGTCGGGCGCGAAGGCGACGTGGCCGAACAGGTGGTCGGGATGGACGTGGCTCGCGACCACGTAGCGGATCGGCAGGTCGGTGACCGCGCGCAGCGCCGCGCGCAGGCGGGCGCCGCCCGCCGCACAGCCGCCGGTGTCGATCACCGCGACCGCATCCGCGCCGACCACGAAGCCGACGTTCGCGATCGCGCCCAGATTGTCGGCGCTGGCGAGCTCGTGGACGCCCGGGTGGACGAAGACGCCGGGTGCGACCTCGCGGACCGCGAGCGGCGCCGCACCCGGGGCGGCCCGCGCCAGCCCGATCCCGGCGACGCACCCGGCACTGGCGGCGAGCGCCGCGCGGCGGGTCCAGCGGAGCGGCATCCGCGGACGCTCGCGCTCAGTCGAGGCCGATCGCCTGCGCGCGCCCGATCGCGCCCTGGAAGCGCGCCTGCTGCAGGTCGGCATCGGTGAAGTCGGCGCCCGCGAGCTTCGCGCCCGAGAAATCGGCGCCGGCCAGCTCGCAGCGCGACAGGTCCGCCCCCTGCAGATCGGCGTTCGAGAAGTCGGCGAACTCGGCGGTGCAGCGCGCGAGCGCGGCGCCGGCGAGCTTGGCGCCCCTGAGGTTCGCCTTGGTCAGATGCGCCCGCAGCAGGCCCATCGACTGGTTGGTCATGTCGGCCGCCATGACCGCGCCGGTGAGATTGGCGCCGGCGAGGTTGGCGCGCTCGAACTTGGCGACGACGCGCGCGCCGGCGAGGTCGGCCCCGGCGAGGTCGGCGCCCGAGAACACGGTCTGGAAGGCGCTCGCCCCGGTGAGCCGCGCCCCTTTCAGCTTGGCATCGCGCAGGATCACCAGATCGAGGTTGGCGCCGGCGAGATCGGCACCCTCGAGGTTCGCCTCCTTGAGCACGCTGCCGCGCAGATCGGCGCCCTTGAAGTCGAGGCCGGCGAGGTCCAGGCCCGAGAGGTCGAGATCGGCGAGCTCGGGCCGGCCGTCGCCGGCCGCCTCGATCTGGTGCGCGACCTCCGCAGCGGTCCGGTCGGCCGCAAGCGCCGTCTGTGGGGCGGACGGGACCAGCCCGAGCAGAGCGAGCACGAGCCAGCGCAGGAAGGCCTCGGGCATGGCGCGACTCCTCTCCTGGTCTCAGGTCGGACCCTAGGCGATCTCGGGGCCGGCTGGAAGGACTCGCTCGGGCGACTGGGAATCCGTCGTCACATCGGGGGCACGGGTCGCGTGTGAACGAAGTCGCCCTTGTCCAGATACGCAGCCTCCTCCGGCGTCGAGACCCGCCCGAGAACGGGGTTGCGGTGCGGAAATCGGCCGAAGCGGGCGATCACCTCGAGATGGCCGCGAGCCTGGCTGACCGAGTGCCGGTAGAGCGGCTTCAGGCGCTCGGGAGCCTGAACGGCGATCGTCTCGACCATGGCCACGGCGCGCTGCAGCCGCTCCAGGTGGTCCGGGCCCTCCGCGTGCGCGAGCGGCAAGAGGAAGAACGTCTGCTCCCATGGCCTGGTCAGGGCGTCGTAGTGGCCGTTCCGCAGCCCCTCCTCGGCGAGCGCCAGGGCGGCGGCATCGGCGTCATAGGCCTCGGGCGTCCCGGCGAACGAGCCGCGCGGGAACTGGTCGAGGACGACGATCAACGACAGACGGCCAAGAGGCGTCTCGCGCCACGCGTCCAAGCGACCGCCCCTGGCGGCTTCGAGCACGGGGGCGAACCGCGGCAGCTCGGGATTGGCCCCGCCGCCGAACCACCAGCCGAACATCCGGCGGTGGGTTTCGAGGTCGGCGTCGTCGAGGCCGGGCGGAAACCAGAAGTCGTAGACCGTCCGCCAGTCCGGCACGTCCGTCATCCAACTACCCCCGGCGAAGGAATGCCGGTGCGAGAGTAACACGGTTCCGCGCCTGCTCGGCAGCCTCGACCGATGGCAGCCCGAGGCATGCGCGGCCGGCCGACGAGCGAGGACGCTGGTGAGCGCCGATCCGGCGTGGTAAGGTCGTCCGCAACAAGCATCCAACCTCGACGCCTGGGACCCCGTCATGGCACGATCTCTCTCGCAGCAGCACACCCGCTACCTCGTGCTCGGCCTCTTGGTGCTGCTCGCCCTCCTTGGCTGGGGCATGTACCTGAGCGTCAGGTCGGGCTACGACGCGCAGCAGCAGCGCTTCAACCAGGAACGGGCCGAGTTCACCGGCCGGATCGGCGAGCTGGAAGGGACGCTCGAGGACGAGCGCACCACGACGGCCGGCCGCATCGCGGAGCTCGAGGGCACGCTCGAGAGGGAGCGCGCCGCGGCCGGGGAGCTTGCGGCGCTCGAGGCCCAGATCGACGAGGCCAAGTCCGAGCTCAACCAGCGCATGGCGGCGCTCGGCGAGCGCGAGCAGAACCTCGCCGAGGTCGAGGCCGCGCTCGGCACGGCCCAGAGCCAGCTGGCAGCGGTCCAGCAGGAGCAGGCGAGGTCGGTGAGCCGCCTCAACCAGCGCCTCTCGGTGCTCGGCGCGCGCGAGCTCGATCTGGGCTCGGCGCAGCGCACCCTCAGCCAGGCCCAGAGCCGGCGCGACCGGCTGCAGGCCGAGATCGCCGATCTGGAGGAGACACATTCCAGGCTGCAGAGCCGGCTTGGCAGTCTCAACGTCGAGCTCGCCACCCTGGTGCGCCAGCAGTCGAAGGCGACCGCCGATCTCGAGAAGATGCTGAGCCAGCTCGCGAGCACCCAGACGACCCTCGGCGACGCCGAGGCGCGGCTCGACAAGGCGCTTCTGGCGCAGACCGTCGCCGCGCTCACCGCCAGCCAGACGGCGCTGCGGCAGGCGGTCGCCGACCTCAACGCGGAGCTGAAGACCAAGCAGCCCCTGTTCGCGCGGAGCATCAGCGTCAACCAGGAGCTGGCGGGGCTCGACGAGCAGGTCCGGGAGCTCTCGGTCCAGCGCGACGCCCTGGCCGCCGAGCTGCAGGAGCTGGTCGCCCAGCTCGAGCAGTCCCAGACCGGGCTGACCTCCGGGTCGGAGGAGCTCGACGAGAACCTGGCCAAGCTGAACGGCGACTAGGAGCGCTCCGGCGGGGCGCAAGCGATTTCGCCCGTGGCCTGTGGCCCTGGCCTGACTTCGTGCTATAACCGCCGCACAATCAAAGCTGCCTTGGCCTTGAACCGAGGCGCGCATCAGCGGAGGCTTGGCCATGACGAGCTTGATGTCGTTGCCGCGTGCCACCCAGTTCACCATCGGCGCGCTGCTGGCGGCGCTGCTGGGCTGGGGCATCCTGATCTACTCGACCGCGTCGCACGACGACGCCGCCGAGCTCTGGGCGCAACAGCGCGGCGAGCTGGAGGAGCAGGTGGCCCGGCTGGGCCAGAGCGGCGAGCAGCTGCAGGCGCGCGTCGCCGAGCTCCAGGGCGCTCTCGAGCAGGAACGCGCGGCGGCCGGCGACCTCGCGAGCGTGCTCGGCCGGATCGACGACGCCAACGCCAAGCTCAGCGCCCGCATGGCGACGCTCGGCGAGCGCGAGCGCCAGATCGCCGAGGCCGAGACCGGGCTTGCCGGGTTGCAGACCGAGCTCGCCGCGGTCGAGACGCGCATCGACGGCGCCAAGGCCAGCCTGAACCAGCGCATGACGGTGCTGGGCCTGCGCGAGCGGGACCTCGCGACGCGGCGCGCCGACCTCGCCCGGCTCACGAACGCTCTGGCAGCGATCGAGGGCGAGATCGACCTGGCCGTGGCGCGGCTCAATCGGCGCATGACCATCCTCGGCGAGCGCGACCGCGATCTCGTCGACGCCGGCGTGGCGCTGGCGGCGGCCGAGGCGCGGGTCGCCGACCAGGAGGTGCTGCTCGCGTCCGCCACCGCACGGCTCAACCATCGTTTCGGGCAGCAGGGCGAGGCCGAGCGGCGGCTGGTCGACAGCGAGCGCTCGTTGCAACGGCTGACCGTCCAGACCGAGCGCGCCAGCGACCGGCTGGCCGGCCTCGAGACCGAGCTGATCGACCGCCAGACCGCGCTCGGGCGGCTCGGGGTCGAGCTCGCCGCGGCCGAGCGGACGCTGTCGCGTCAGAACCGCGAGCTGGCGCGCTCGGACGAGCGCCTCGGCGCGGCGCGGGCCGAGCTCGCCGCGGTCGAGGGCCAGCTGGAGCACGCCCTGCTGGCGCAGCGACGTCGCCGACCTCAGCGCGCGGCGGGACGATCTGACCCAGCAAGTCGCCGCGCTCGACGAGGACATCCGGCGCAAGGGCCCGCTCGCCGAGAGCGCGCTCGACCTCAACGCGCGGGTGGTCGCGCTCGAGGAGGAGATCATCGAGCTGAGCCGCGAGCGCGACCAGACCGCGGTCGCGCTGCGCCAGGCCGAGGCCGAGCGCCGCCTCGCCGCTGTCCGACCGCGCGCACGCCGCGGGCGAGTATGCGGAGCTGGTCGACCAGCTGGTCGATCTGCGCGGGCAGAAGACCGCGGTCGAGGGCGAGCTCGCCGCGCTCGGCGCGGAGGTCCGTCACCAGGATTCGGTGTTCGCGACGCTGGACGTGCTGAAGAAGGAGCAGGACTTCCTGCGCGGGCTGATCGGCACCATGCTCGACGAGGGCCAGCAGGCGCGGGACCGGGTCGACGAGCTGCGCCTGGAGAGCGCGGCCCTGGCGACCCAGAGGCTCGCGCTCGAGAAGGACCTGATCAATCGGCAGGCCGAGATCGACGTGCTCGACAAGGCGATCATGGCCAAGGACCGGAATCTGGGCGAGGAGGCGGGAGTGAGCGCCGCGCGCGCCTTCTAGCGCGGCCGAGCCGGGCGCGGCCGCGGCCGCCCGATGCGGCGCATCGTCGCTTCGGGCGGCCGAACGGTCCAAAAGCCTACGGCTCGGCGAAGGGTGCTTGCCCAATCGCGCGGGTCGCGCCAATTTAAGCGAGCTTTGGGAGAAATGCCGGCTCACCCGAAGTAGAGCGGAGCCGGCACAACGAGGCGGCTGCACGTGGGGAGCGTGTGGGCGCCGCATAAGTGGGGAGCCCATCATGCGAAAAGGGTGGCTTTTGTCCGGCGCGGCGGTGGTCGGGCTGGTGGCGCTCGCGGGGTTGGCGCAGGCCAACGAAGAGCTGGCGGTCATGCAGAACAACCCGGCCAACTGGGTCATGCCGCTCGGCGACTACAGCAGCACGCGCTACAGCAATCTGCCGCAGATCAACAAGGACAACGTCGGCGATCTGCAGGTCGCCTGGACCTTCTCGACCGGCGTGCTGCGCGGTCACGAGGGCGGGCCGCTGGTGTTCGGCGACACGATGTACATCCACACGCCGTTCCCGAACATCGTCTATGCGCTCGACCTGAACGACCCCGGGCGGGTGATCTGGAAGTACGAGCCCAAGCAGGATCCGGACACCATCCCGGTGATGTGCTGCGATACGGTCAATCGCGGCGTCGCCTATGGCGATGGCAAGATCTTCCTGCACCAGGCCGACACCACGCTCGTGGCGCTCGACGCCCAGACCGGCGAGGTGCAGTGGACGGCGGTCAACGGCGACCCGAAGAAGGGCGAGACCGGGACCAGCGCGCCGATGATCATCAAGGACAAGGTCCTGATCGGCATCTCGGGCGGCGAGTTCGGCGTCCAGGGCCACGTCACCGCCTACAACATGAGCGACGGCCAGATCGCCTGGCGCGGCTACTCGACCGGGCCCGACGACCAGACCCTGATGGATCCCGAGCAGACCACCCATCTCGGCCAGCCGGTCGGCGAGGACTCCGGCACGGCGACCTGGGAAGGCGATCAGTGGCAGATCGGCGGCGGCACCACCTGGGGCTGGATGTCCTACGATCCGGAGCTCAACCTGGTCTACTACGGCACCGGCAATCCCTCGACCTGGAACCCGGCGCAGCGCCCGGGCGACAATCGCTGGTCGATGACGATCTTCGCCCGCGACGTCGACACCGGCATGGCGAGGTGGGTCTATCAGATGACGCCCCACGACGAGTGGGACTACGACGGCGTCAACGAGATGATCCTCTTCGAGGACGAGATCGACGGGCAGGAGCGCAAGCTTCTGGCCCACTTCGACCGCAACGGCTTCGCCTACACGCTCGACCGCGAGAACGGTGAGCTGCTGGTGGCCGAGAAGTACGATCCGGCGGTCAACTGGGCGACCCACGTCGACATGGAGACCGGGCGGCCGCAGGTGGTCTCGCGCTACTCGACCGACCAGCAGGGCGAGGACGTCAACACCACCAACATCTGCCCGGCGGCGCTCGGCACCAAGGACCAGCAGCCGGCGGCCTACTCGCCCCAGAGCGGGCTGTTCTACGTGCCGACCAACCACGTCTGCATGGACTACGAGCCGTTCGCGGTCTCGTACACGGCGGGGCAGCCCTACGTCGGCGCCACCTTGAGCATGTACCCGGCGCCGGGCGGCACGCATCTCGGCAACTTCATCGCCTGGGATGCGATCAAGGGCGAGATCGTGTGGTCCAACCCCGAGCCGTTCTCGGTCTGGAGCGGCGCGCTCGCGACCGCGGGCGACGTGGTGTTCTACGGCACGCTCGAGGGCTATCTGAAGGCGGTCGACGCCGCGACCGGGCAGGAGCTCTACAGCTTCAAGACCCCGTCGGGCATCATCGGCAACGTCAACACCTGGATGCACCAGGGCAAGCAGTACGTCGGCGTGCTGTCCGGCATCGGCGGCTGGGCGGGCATCGGCCTCGCGGCCGGCCTGAGCGAGGACACCGCGGGCCTGGGTGCGGTCGGCGCCTACAAGGCGCTCTCCAACTACACCCAGCTCGGCGGCACGCTCACCGTCTTCACGCTGGGCGACTGAGCGCGCCTAGCGCTGCTGAACGCGCGGCCCGGCATCGCCGCTGGGAACGGCGATGCCGGGCCGTCGTTTGTCTATGTCCCATCGCCAGCGATTCCGGATTGCGGGAGCGACAATGAAGGTGCGAGGAGGAGGTGAGTCTCCCGTGTCGTCCGAGCGTGATCCAGCGGCGCTGCGGACCGGTCCTGGCGGCGCTCGGCCGGCGCGCTGGCGGTCGCGGGCCTGAGTTCCGCCGCCGCGGCCCAGCAGACCGAGCGAGCCAGCGTGGGAGGACAAGCCCTACACCATCGTCGACGGCAAGGTCGACTTCGGCACCTACAACGGCTACCGGCGCTACGAGGCCTACTGCCTGCGCTGCCACGGCCCCGACGGCGCCGGCAGCTCCTACGCGCCCGCGCTCGCCGAGTCGCTCAAGACCCTGAGCTACGAGGACTTCCTCGAGACCGTCGTCTACGGCCGCAAGAACATCAGCGCCAGCCAGCAGTCGGTGATGCCGGCGTTCGGCGAGGCGATCGACGTGATGGAGAACATCGACGACATCTACTCCTATCTCAAGGCGCGCGCCGACGGCGCGGTCGGCCGCGGCCGACCGGAACGGCTGCCGAAATAGGCGCGGTGCGGGCGGAGGCCTGATCATGGTTCAAAGAGCTGCTGCGACCGTCCTGGCCACGGCTCTGCTGGCTGCGGGATCGGGCGCCTGGGCGCAGATCGGCGAGCTGGTCGACCGGAGCCGGCTGCGCGTGTGCGCCGATCCCGACAACCTGCCGTTCTCCAACCAGGCGGGCGAGGGCTTCGAGAACAAGATCGCCGAGCTGCTCGCCGAAAGTCTCGGCGTCGAGCCTGCAGTACACCTGGTATCCGGGCTCCGTCGGCTTCGTGCGCAACACGCTCGGCGCCATCCTCTGCGACCTGGTGATCGGCGTCGTCAGCACCAGCGAGCTGATGCAGAACACCAACCCGTACTACCGCTCGAGCTACGTGCTGATCCAGCGCGCCGACGCCGAACCGAAGGTCGACTCGCTGCACGACGTCGGCCTCGAGGATCTGCGGATCGGGGCGTCGCGCGCACGCCGCCCGCGACGGTCCTGGCGCGGGCCAGGGCCTGCTCGACCATGCTGGTGCCCTACCAGCTGATGGTCGACACGCGTTTCGAGCATCCGGCGCAACAGATCGTCGCCGACGTCGCCGCCGGTCGGATCGAGGTCGGCGTGCTCTGGGGGCCGATCGCGGGCTATTGGGCGAGCCGCCAGGAGCAGGCGCTTGCCGTTGTCCCGCTGTCGAGCGAGGCGAAGGGCGAGCGGCTCGACTTCCGCATCACCATGGGGCTGCGCCGCAACGAGCCGCAGCTGGGAGGAGCGCCTGAACGACTTCCTCGCCGAGAAGCAGGCGGAGATCGAGAAGATCCTGCTCGACTACGGCGTGCCGCTGCTGGACGCGCGCGGTCAGCTGATCTCGCCTGAAGTGCAGGGTGGCGCGACCCCGGAGAAGAAGGCCGAAGCCCCGGTCGAGGAGCCGGAGGGCTACCGCATGGCCGAGTACCGGGCGCCGGTGCCGGCCTCGCTGCGCGGCGCGACGGTGGTGACGCACCGCCGAGCTCGAGAAGCTGATCGCGACCGCGCGGCCGCTCCTGATCGACGTTCTGCCGGCGCCGCGCCCGCCCGCGAGCCGCCCTGCGGGCAGCGTCTGGCGGCCGCAGCCGCGGGCCGACCTGCCCGGCAGCATCTGGTTGCCCAACGTCGGCTACGGCGAGCTGTCGGCCGAGTTCGAGCTCTACTTCCGCGACAATCTGGCCCGGCTCACCGGGAACGACCGGTCGCGCCCGCTGGTGTTCTATTGCGAGGCTGATTGCTGGATGTCCTGGAACGCGGCCAAGCGTGCCCTTGCATACGGCTACGACATGGTTATCTGGTACCCTGAGGGCACCGAGGGCTGGCGCGCTGCCGGCTTGCCGCTAGAGGCCGCAGAGCCGGTGCCCATGCCAGATTTCCTGCCGATGCCGGCGAGCGCTGCGGTGCAGGGCCGTGCCGACTGAACCCGGGTCGATCCGGATCAGTTGCTTTGATGGTAGCGACAAGAACATCCGATTGGATCTTATCGGAACCGGAGGTTATCGTCCGGGCTCCGTTGAGCCTGAGGGCGGTGTGCCCGAAGGTCGATGGCTGCGACCGGCGACGGTCGCGTAACTGAGGAGGCCACGATGCAGTGGAAGACCCCGAAGATCGTCGAGATTGCGTGCGGCTGCGAGATCAACGCCTACTTCCCGGCTGATCTCTGAGCCAGTTGAGTTACGCGGGGCGGCGGGCCACGACGGGCTCGCCGCCCCAGTGCCCCTAGCCGACATGTCGACCATCGCTGAGCCGACGGCCGCGGCGGGCGGCAGCATCGCGCCGCCGGTCTCGCTGCTGGCCGAGCTCACCCATCGCTGCCCCCTGCAGTGCCCCTACTGCTCCAATCCGCTCGCGCTGGAGCGGGCGGCGGCCGAGCTCGACACCGCGACCTGGCAGCGGGTGATCGAGGAGGCCCATGCGCTGGGCGTGCTCCAGACCCACTTCTCGGGCGGCGAGCCGACGCTGCGGCGCGACCTGCCGGAGCTGGTCCGCCACGCGAGCGCGGGCTCGGCCAGTACACCAACCTGATCACCGCGGCCGTGCTGCTCGACCAGGCCAAGGTCGATGCGCTGGCCGACGCCGGCCTCGATCACGTTCAGGTCTCGGTCCAGGACAGCGATGCGGCCAACGCCGAGCGCATCGGCGGCTACAAGGGCGGCCACGCCAAGAAGCTCGCGGTGGCGCGCATGGTCCGGGCCGCCGGCCTGCCGCTCACGATCAACGCGGTCGTGCACCGGCAGAACCTCGACCACCTCGACCGGATCATCGAGCTCGCGGTCGAGCTCGGCGCCAGGCGCCTCGAGGTCGCCCACGTCCAGTACTACGGCTGGGCGCTCGCCAACCGGGCGGCGCTGATGCCGACCCAGGAGCAGGCCGAGCGCTCGATCGCGCTGGTCGAGGCCGCGCGCGAGCGGCTCAAGGGCGTGCTCACGATCGACTACGTGGTGCCCGACTACTACGCGCGCTATCCCAAGCCCTGCATGGGCGGCTGGGCGCGGCAGAACCTGAACGTCACGCCCTCGGGCAAGGTCCTGCCCTGCCACGCGGCGGAGGGCATCGCCTGCGCTCACCTTCGACAACGTCAGGGACCGCCCGCTCGCCGAGATCTGGTATCATGGGTCGGCGTTCAACGCGTTCCGCGGCACCGACTGGATGCAGGAGCCCTGCCGCAGCTGCCCGCGCCGCTTCACCGACTTCGGCGGCTGCCGCTGCCAGGCGTTCGCGATGACCGGCCGGGCCGAGGCGACCGATCCCGCCTGCTCGCTCTCGCCGCACCACGCGGCGCTGGTCGCGACCGCGGTCCGCGAGGCCGCCGGCCGCCGCCGGAGTTCGTCTACCGGCGGCCCGGCAACGCCGCCCGCGCGGCCGCGCCGGAGGTCGCGCCGGCCGGGTGAGCGGCCGGCGCTACGGCGTGCTGACGGCGCGCGGCCGGTCGGCGCGATAGGCGTCGTAGGCGGCCTTGAGGTCCTGCCACTCCTCGCAGCTCGCCCGCCAGTGCGGCGCCGCTCGGCGATCCGCCGGCATTCGGTCTCGAGCCGCGCGAGCAGCGCTCCGCATCGGCCGGCCGATCGAGCTCGAGGTAGGCCTCGCCCAGGTACTCGAGCGCGCCGCGGTGGTGCGGGTTGAGATCCAGCGCCTGGTCGTAGAAGGCGAGCGCACGCTCGTAGTCGCCGAGCTTGCGATGGGCATGGCCGGCGAGGTTGTAGGCCTCGGCATCCCAGGGCCTGAGCTCGATCACCCGGGCCATGTGGTCGATCACCGCCTGCCAGTCGCCCGCTCATGGGCGGCGAGGCCGGCCGCGTAGTCGTCCGCTGTGCCGTCCGGCGCGGGGCGCGGGGTGTCGCTCGTCGAGACCCGTCACCGCGAGCGCCGGCGCGGCGAGCACCATCGAGCCGAGCACGAGCAGGGCGACGCCTTGCCGCAATGTCATGGTCTGTCCTCCCGCTGCACAGTCGCCATCATCCTATACGCGGCGTGTGACAATCGATAGGTTGGCGCCTGCAGCCGGACGCCCGGCGCAGCGGCCGGGAGAGCTCCCGATGTACGAGCTGGTGGTGGTCGCGTGCCTGATCGGCCAGCCCGCCCATTGCGAGGAGTTCTATCTGCCGTTCCAGCAGCCGATGGGGATCACGCAGTGCATGTACGAGGCCCAGTTCCGGATGGTGCACTGGGTCGAGGAGCGGCCGGAGTGGGCGGTGCGCCGCTGGCGCTGCGGCCTGCCCGGCGCCTGACCGGCCGCTGAGCCCTCCGGCCAGTGGGCGCCAGCTTCCGCCTCGACGGCCAGATCGCGCTGGTCAGCGGCGCCGGGCGCGGCATCGGCCGCGGCTGCGCGCTGGCGCTGGCCGAGGCGGGGGCCGAGGTGATGGCGCTGAGCCGGACCGAGGCCGAGCTCCTGACCCTGGTCGAGGAGATCGAGGCCAAGGGCGGCCGCGCCCGGGCGCTGGTCTGCGACGTCACCGACACCGCCGCGGTGCGCGCCGCGATCGAAGGCCTGGAGCGCCTCGACGTGCTGCTCAACAACGCCGGCAGCAACCAGCCGCAGCCGTTCCTCGAGGTCACCGAGGAGGTGCTCGACCGGCTGCTCGCGCTCAACCTCAAGGCGGCCTTCGTGGTCGCCCAGGCCGCCGCCCGGGTGATGGCGCGCAGCGGCGGTGGCGCGATCGTCAACATGTCCTCGCAGATGGGCCACGTCGGCGGGCCGCAGCGCACCGTCTACTGCGCGACCAAGCACGCGATCGAGGGCCTGACCAAGGCCATGGCCCAGGACCTCGCCCCCTACAACATCCGGGTCAACGCGGTGGCCCCGACCTTCGTCGAGACGCCGCTCACCCGCCCGTTCTTCGCCGACCCCGCGTTCAAGGCGCTGGTCCTCGACAAGATCCTCCTCGGCCGCCTCGCCACGATCGAGGAGGTCGCCGCGGCGGTCGTCTACCTCGCCTCCCCCGCCGCCGCGATGATCACCGGCACGAGCCTCCTCGTCGACGGCGGCTGGACCGCGCATTAGGGGGCCGGGCGCGATTGCTACCTGGCTGCATGCGCTGTTGAGTGATCGAATCGCGATTGACCAAACACGCGACCGATGAAAATTGCTAACATGATTGATGCGGGAAAATACGCGAACGTCAGAAGGATGTTCATTCCAATCTTTGTCCGGCGTGATACCATGCCATCTCCAATCAAGGCAAAGAGCGCTCTAGATCCATAATATCCTGCCACAACCAAAAGTATTGAGGGCACCGCACCGATATTCAGTCCTGAGCGTTGAAACGCGACATGCACAGCTGCATAAAGGCAAACACCAGCCCACAGATGACATAAAATCAACCAACGTGATGGCCGTATGGTCATTCGGGTTGGATGGCTCGTTTCTAGGTGCTGCAACTCGCTCACCATTCAGTTCGGCCGTTGTGTCTCTCTCGCCCAGGTAGAGAAAACCGCGCTGCATGTCAATCGTCGAGAGCGGCTAGCGGGCCGCCGCTGCGGCGTGCACCGCGTTTCGCCTTCACTCCGCGGAACGTGAGGTTGATCCGGGGGCCGACCGGGGCTGCGGTCTTGGGGAGCTGGTGGAGCCAGTGGTGCTGGGTGGCGCCGGCCATGATCAGGCAGGAGCCGTGCGGGAGGTCGAGGGTGAGGCGCTCGGGGCAGCGGCGGTGCTTGAGCTGGAAGCGGCGGACCGCGCCGAGCGAGAGGCTGGCGATCGTCGGGTTGCGGCCGAGGCCGGGCTCGTTGTCGGCGTGCCAGGAGACGCCGTCCCGGCCGTCGCGGTAGAGGTTGAGCAGCACGCTGTTGAACGGCTGGCGGGCGATGGCCTCGGCCAGCGCCTTGAGCTCGAGGAGGGGCGGGGTCCAGGGGGCGGGGGTCAGGCGGATGCCGCTGTAGACGTAGCCCGCGGCACCATGCCAGGCGGTGAGCCGCGGGATCGCCACGCGGCGACCCATCATGGTCGCGACCTCCTGGCGCCAGGCGATGCCGTCCCGCAGCGCCGCGAGCAGGCGGTCGCGCTTCGGCCGGCGGGAGCGCGTCCGGGGTACAGGACGACCGCGCCGTCGCGCGGCAGCAGGTTCGCCGGCGCGGCCCTCTCCTCCGCCGCGGCGGAGAAGCTAGCGGCTGCGGAACAGGCGCTCGCCCTGCTCATCGATGATCTGCTGCGCCTTGGTGATCGAGAAGGCGATCGCGTCGTCCTTGCTCGTGTGGGTGTCGACCCGGACGAAGCGATGCTCCTTGACGCCATCCTCGAAAGTCTTGGCGATCAGGCCCGCGGTGTTCCAGCCCGAGGGCTGGCGCTCGGGCGCGGGCGTGATCCGGTAGCCCTTGTACTCGACCGCCTCGGCCGGCGCCGCCGGGGCCGGCGCGTCATCGCGGGTGAGCCGTCCCCTGTAGCTCAACTGGCAGAGCATTCGGCTGTTAACCGAAGGGTTGCTGGTTCGAGTCCAGCCGGGGGAGCAAGAAGCATCATCGCGTGTTCCAAGAAATATCCAAGGCGCTATCGCGAATCTCTAGCGCATGTTGATCACACGTTCCTCGCGCGTACTCGGTAGCGTCGTCGCCGCTGCCGTCGCCCAATTCACCACCATCGCCGAAAACATCGCCGAAAAACTCGCCGACGCCTTCGAGCCCGACCTCGAAGCCTGGGAGACGGTGCCCGTACCCAAGAATCCGCCGTCGGCGCGTAGCTGAGCCGAACGCACCCTTGCTATGCGCACCGCACGGTGACATCGAGCGTCTTGCTCACAAATCCGTAGCGCAGCAGTGTTCCCGTGATGTGATAGCGGCCGTCGTCAATCGTGGCATCAGCTGATCCGTCCGACCCGGGCGTGTACATGAACGCCATGCTCCCGGTTCCCAGCACAACCGAGGTCACCTTCGGCGGAAGGGCTTTGTCCAGCGTGACATTCAACTGGTTGGGACTCGCCAGGAGTGAGATGTTGACGCTGTCTCCGGCGGCCGGAGCGGAACACGTGCCCTCGGCATCGGCAACTTGGCCGTCGAGGGTCATCGTCCCGCGCGCCCGGGACGGAACTGGCAGGAGCAATCTCCGGGGGATCTGCCGTGGCTTCCGTTTCGCTTTGGTGATTTCCTCGGTTGGCATCGTGGATCAGACCACCGCCGACGACGACTGCCGCGCACGCTGCGGCCAGCACGAGAGCTCGTCTTTTCATTGCGTGTCCTCTGAGATCTACAGGTCCGTCGGCGTCTCAGTATAAATCAGTTGCACGGATGCGCATAAGTACCGAGCAAATCATCCTGAGCATCCCCGCCGACGGCATAATCCGCGCGGTGACCTCCGGGACCGAGCGCCGACGGCGTGCTGGCTCGAACCGGAACTCATGCTGGTCCTCGTCGTCGCGTTCGCATTGACCGGCGGCATACTCAGCGGCGTCGTGGCACGGCAGCCCAAGCTGGCCGAGGGTGCGACGGTGTTCTGCGGCGTCTTCGTGCAGGCGCTGCCGTTCCTGGTGCTTGGTGTCGTGATCAGTGGTCTGGTGGCAACGTTTGTCACACCCGAACGGCTCGAGCGCTGGCTGCCTCGTCGACCAATGACGGCGATACTCGCCGCAGGCGTCGCGGCGCAGCGCTGCCCGGCTGTGAATGCGGCTCAGTTCCGGTGGCTCGCAGGCTTTATGACGGCGTCCACGGTGCTGCAGCGTAACGTTCATGCTGTCTGCGCCGGCGATCAATCCGGTCGTTCTGGTGGCAACGTCGGTAGCGTTCCCGGCGAGCCGCGAATGGTGGTGGCCCGGTTCGCGGCGTCGCTATTCACTGCCGTTGTAATGGGCGCGATTTGGTCTCGTTGGGGCAAATCGGAGTGGGTCACTCGCCGCCTCCCCAGGCTGCACGACGAGGGTGCATCGCGATGGACGGTGTTCACCGAGGCGGCACGGCACGATTTCCTCAGCGCCGCGTCATACCTTGTAGTCGGCGCAGCGGCCGCTGCCGCACTGCGGGTTCTGTTGCCGCCGTGGATATTCGAGAGCCTTGCGGGCAATCTCGCGGTCGGTGTCATCACAATGGCAGTTCTCGCCGTTGTGCTGTCATTGTGCTCGGAGGCCGATGCATTCGTTGCCGCGAGTCTGACGGCTGTGCCCCTGGTACCGCGGCTGGTATTTCTGGTCGTCGGGCCTGCGATCGACCTCAAACTGGCCGCCATGCAATCGGGAGTGTTCGGCAGGCGATTCGCGATGTTCTTTGGGCCCGCGACGTTTGTGGTCGCCGCCTCGATCGCGACGGTGGTGGGACTGCTGGTGTTGGGCGGCGCACCGTGAAACGAAACCCAGAACTTGATTGTCCTGTTACTCGGCATCGCTGTCGGTTTCATGTCGATCAGAGGCACTTACCTGAATTACGTCAAGTCCTCTTTGCTCCATGGCTTCCCACATCGGCGGTGGGGTTGGTGACGATGGCGACGATCAGCATCGTGCGAGACGTCCGCCGGGGCGGCACTGATGTTGACGACGCGCATGGCCACCGCGGTGGGATGGTGTGGCTTCTGCTGGTACCTGTGGTACTCGTCGTGTTCGTGGTACCACCGCCGATTCAAGCCAGCAGCGCACCACAGGTGTCGACGAATCAGGCGAGCAAGCGCCACTTCCCGCCGCTGCCCGCCGAACGTGCGCCCACGGTCGCGGTTCCCGAGGTGATGATGCGGGCAGCCACTGACGAGGGCGGCACGCTCGCCAACCGGTTGATCACGGTGATCGGCTTCACCATGCGCAGCTCAGCCGGCACCGACTTGGCCCGCGTCGTGATCATCTGCTGTGCAGCCGATGCCCAACTCGCCCGCGTCCATCTCGCCGGCCCAGCTGCCGCCGCGTCAGCCGAACTATCCCGAGGACACCTGGCCTTCGAGTGGAGGGCACGGTCGTCCCGGGCAGCTCAACAGCTTCGAGCGGTTTCGTGCCCACCATCAGCATCACCACCGCAACGAAGATCGAACGGCCCGCGAACACCTACGCGTATTGAGGCTTCGCGGAGCTGAAACCTCAATACAGGCGAGGCAGCAGTGCTCTTAGAAGCAGGCCTGTTCCCGATCCGCTGGGACAGGTTGTCGGCGGCCCACATTCCCCGGCGTCGGCGACGATGAGGTTGCGGACCTGGCGAGTACAGGTCGGTGGTGGCGCGGGTGGCCAGGATGGCGGCCAGGTCGTAGTTGTTGATCGGCGGGTTGGAGCCCGGCACCATGACGCCGCCGCGCGGGCTACTCCAGTTGTCCTTGTTCAACGTCGAGTGGCACTCCACGAAGCCCGGGGGCGGACCTCCGGGCGGGCAACCGCTCAGCGTGTCCTCGTGATTGGCGTTGATGTCGAAAAAGCCGGTGTGCAGATCCGGGGGCAGGGTGGCCGGATCGCAGGTGGGCATCAGCGGCGGCGGCATGCGGTCGGGCTGGCCGATGGCGATGTTGACCTCGACCCAGTTGGAGTGAGCGTAGAAGTCCTGCAGGGCGTGTGCCAGCCCGCCGAAGCGGCACGCGCGGCCAGTCCGTCGACCAGCTCGCTGCCGCCGGGGCCCGGGGCCCGCGCCGTTCAGGATGATCGGGGTGAAGAAGTTCCACGCCTCCTGGTCAGGTTGCAGATGTCGACGGGATTGTTGGCGCCGTCGATGTGGCGGAACGCATCGGCGAAGAACGCGTCGCTGCCCACGGCCCCGGCACCGGGCGGAGGCCCGACCATGATCTGGAGCATTGCGTCTTGGTCGACGCCCAGCGGGGCCAGCGCATCGCGCGTAATGCGTCATGGTTCTGCACGAGAAACGCCTGCGCCGGTGGAGCGAGCGCGCCAACGACAGCGGCGATCGCGGCGATTACCACCACACCGAGAGACCCAACTTGGGCATCGGAACAACGACATCGACTCTCCCCTTCAAGCCAGGCATGCCCGGCGGACACGCCGCCCCGGATTCTGTCAGCGTTTATTAGGAACATCTCAGGAATCGACGAATTGTGATGATTCGCACGGCGGGTGTGTCAGGTGTCGACGATGTTCTCCGGGTGCAGCATCTCGGCATACCGAAGCTGCTCCGGTATGCCGAACCCGTGGAGGAGCAACTCGGCGTACGGACGCAAGTTGCGGCAGCGTTCGTTGATGCCGCGTGTGACGGCCTTGGCGCGTTCGGTCGACAGGAAGCGGTGTTCCATGAACCACGACTTGTCCTCTTCTATCACCGTGAGCGCGTACAGGTCGCAGACCATGTTCAGGATCTCGCGCGCCTTGTCGTCCTCGCAGGCATCGATCCCCGCGACGAACGCCTCGAGGATGATGCGTTCAATATGCGCCCGCGCGGCGTGCAGCACATGGTCCTGCACCGCGTTGAACGCATCGAAAGCGCTCATCTCCTTCGACTTTCCCTGCAGCCGCCGGGCCACCGTGGACAGGATGTACTCCTCGCGGTCCTCGAACATCTTGACCTGGGTGCCGCGGTTGAAGAGGCTGCCTTCCTCCTCGTTGTCCTGTCGGGTGTCGAGGATCGTCTGGATGATCGTCTCGGCCGCAGTGCGTTTCAGCACCCGTTCGCCGGCGAAGTTGGCCGCGAACCGCACCCACTGGACCGGGCTCATGCCCTTGATGTCGTCGGCGTAGGCGGTCAGCAGTTCCTTGGCGACGAGTTGGTTCAGCACGTGGTTGTCGCCTTCGAAGGTGGTGAACACGTCGGTGTCGGCCTTCAGCGCGATGAGCCGGTTCTCGGCGAGATAGCCTGCGCCGCCGCAGGCTTCGCGCGCCTCCTGGATGGCGCGCGTCGCATGCCAGGTGTTGGCCGCCTTAAGCCCCGCTGCCCGCGATTCCAGCTCGCGCTGGTCCTCGGGGTCGGGGTCGTCGGCGGTCTGCAATTCATGGCACTTGGCGACGAGCTCGTTCTGCGCGAACTGCAGCGCATAGGACTTGGCGATCAGCGGGAACAGCCTGCGCTGATGCACCAGGTAGTCCATGAGCAGCACTTCGTTCTCGTCGCCGGGTGCTCGAACTGCCTGCGCTCCAACGCATATCGGGTGGCGATGTCCAGTGCCACCCGCGCTGCCGCGCCCGCGCTGCCGCGCGACAGTCACCCGGCCGCGGATCAGGGTGCCGAGCATCGTGAAGAACCGGCGGTTCGGATTCTCGATCGGTGACGTGTAGGTGCCGTCCTCGGCGACATCGGCGTACTTGTTGAGCAGGTTCTCCCGAGGAACGCGGACATGGTCGAACTTGATGCGGCCATTGTCGACACCGGGCAACCCGCCCTTGTAGTGGCAGTCCGTCGTCGTCACACCGGGCAGGTCGTTGCCTTCGTCGTCGCGGATCGGCACGACGAAGCAGTGCACCCCGTGGCCTTCGCCGTCGGGTGTGATCAGCTGGGCGAAAACAGCTGCCACCCGTGCGGTTTCAGCGGCGCCGCCGATGTAGTCCTTGCGCGACGTGCGGGTGGGGGAGTCGATGACGAATTCCTGCGTCGCCGGGTCGTATGTCGCGGTGGTCTCCAGGGCCTGGACGTCGCTGCCGTGGCCGGTCTCGGTCATGGCGAAGCAGCCCAGCAGGTCGAGGTCGATGATCCGCTGCACGTACGCCTCGTGGTGGCGTTCGGTGCCCAGGTTCTCGATCGCCCCGCCGAACAGCCCCCATTGCACGCCGGCCTTGACCATCAGCGACAGGTCCGACATCGCCAGCATCTCGATCTGCGTGACGGCCGCGCCGACGTCGCCGGTGCCCCCGTGCTCCTTCTTGAAGCCGTCTTCGGCCGCCCCGTGCGCGGCCATGATCTTCAACTGCTCGCGCCACCTTGGTGCGGGCGATGACGGTGTTCGGCGTGTAGTGCGGCCGGAAGACCTCGCTGGAGAGTTCCTCCCGCATCCGGTTCTTCACGTCGCGCCAACGGCCGTCCAGGGTGTTGCGTAGATGATCCGCAGTGGTGGTCATGACTCGACGGTAGCCTTTCGAGGCTCGTGGAAACTGTGATGCGGGAACGTAGGCAAACCTGGCTAGACCAGCCGAAACAGGTGGCGTTGAATCGACCCCATGTCAGAGTCGGGCAAGGATCGGCGGAGCCCCGACCGGCGTGCCGCACACCGCCACACACCGGCACAGCGACGTGTCCGGCGGCTGGCTGCGCGCCGCCACCTTCGGCGCGATGGACGGTCTGGTGAGCAACACCGCCCTCATCGCGGGCGTCGCCGCGGCGGCCAGCGCGCACACCGTCGTGCTCAGCGGCGTGGCCGGGTTGTTGGCCGGAGCGTTCTCGATGGCGTTGGGGAGTACACATCGGTGACGACCGCCAACGAGCAGATCGACTCGAGGTCCGCGTCGAACGGCGCGCCTTCCGCAAGCATCCGCAGGCGGAGAAAGGCCGAGCTCGTGGCGATGCTGATGGACATGGGCATGACGCGGGAGACGGCCGTCACGGCCGCGACGAGATACACCGGGACGAGAACCGTGCCCTGAACTTCCACCTCGTCCAGGAATTGGGCGTCGACCCGCGCGAAAAGCCGTCGCCCTGGGTCGCGGCCGGATCGTCGTTCGCGATGTTCGCGATCGGCGCGATCGTCCCGCTGATCCCGTATCTGCTCGGGTACGAGTCGCTGTGGGCGGGACTGCTGTGCGGCGGCGTCGGGCTGCTCGTCGCGGGCGGACTGGCCGCGCGGTTCACCAGGCGGCCGATCTGGCTCGCGTCAATGCGGCAGCTGGCGTTCGGAGCGATCGCCATCGCCGCCACGTATGTTGTCGGGACACTCGTCGATACGGTTCTTTAATGCAAACTCGCTCAGCTGGCGCGCGGCTGCAATGTGCTCGCCGCCTGTAGCTGCACACAGCCCGTCGAGGGCCCCGCCTATCTCGGGCAGCTGCGGCTCGAACGCGATACGTCATTCGATGCCACGATGGTCGGCGGGCTCTCGGGGATGAGTTACGACCTCGGGCCAGGTTATTACGCGATCAGCGACGACCGCTCGGCGAAGAATCCGGCGAGGTTCTACACCGTCCGGATAGCGTTCGCAGACAACAGATTGACGGTATCGAGTGCTTGTCACCACCGAGCTGCTCGATACGTACCGGTGAACCATTTCCGCCGCTGTCGGCCGCGCCAGGCCTCCGGTGATCCCGCCGGATCCCGAGGGCATCGCATTCGACGGGCGCCGCGACAGCTGTACTGGTCCAGCGAGGGTGAACGCGACGGTGCGTTGATCCGCGACCCGTCGGTGCGCATCGCCACTGTTGACGGCGGCTACGTCGGCGAGTTCGCATTGCCGCCGATGCTGCGGATGTCGTACGGAACAGACCGGTCCCGGCAGAACCGAGGGCTGGAGGGGCTGACGCTGGCGCCGAGTGGGCGGCTACCTGTGGGCGGCGATGGAGGACCCGGGCTACAACGACGGCAACATGCCGACGAGAACGCCGGCGCGCTGACCAGGGTCACCAGATTCGATGTCGAAACCCGCACAGCGACAGCGCAATACGCGTATCCGCTCGACAAGGTCGGGTCCGGGCCGCAGGGTGATAACGGCTTGACGGACCGTGGCCCTCGACGACGAGAACTTCCTGTCCCTCGAACGGGGCTACGGCACCCACGTTCAAGCGGCATCTACCGGGTGAGCGTCGGCGACGCCGAGGATGTGCTCGCGCGGCCGTCGCTGACCGAAACGCCGGCACGGACGATGAGGAAGACGCTCCTCGTCGATTTGCGGGCCCCGACGATCAGCTGGACAACGTGGAGGGAATCACATTGGGCCCCAAGCTGTCGACGGCGGCAGTCGTGGTGTTGGTCAGCGACGACAACTTCTCGCCGCGCCAGATCACGCAGTTCGTGGCATTCGCTCGTTCGCGCGATTTCGGCGTGCCGAGTCGCGCTCACCGTACCGTCCACCGAGCCGCCGGTCGACGACAGGGGCGAACTGGCGGTACGTGGGCGAGGCCGCGTCCGCCAGAAGGCCGCGCAGCACGCGGACGGCCTCGTCAGCGCCTGCCGGTCCGTGGCATCAAGGCGCTCCAGATACGGGTCACGGCCGCGCCGCGGTCTAGTCGCACCTGCCTCAGCGTCTCGACGCCCTTGGGTTGATCGGATCAGCACGGCCCGTGCATCGCCGGGGTCGACGGCGCGTGACACCAGCCCCGCATCTTCGAGCCTGCGAACCTGGGTAGTCATCGTCGGCTGCGAGCAGTGATCCAGCGCGGCCAGATCGGATATCCGGGCGGCGCCCTGGTCCTCGATGGTGGACAGCAGCCGAGCCTGCGCGAACGGCAACGGCAGCCGGGCGCGTTGCGTGGCGAGTCGGTTGATCCGGGCGACCACAGACAGCAGATCTGCTCCGAGGGTCTGGGTCATGGCACCATGATTGCATAGTTTGCTATGCAGTTCAGACCACCGTCGGACACTTTGCTGGTCGCACCAAGGCGACAACGTTAAGGGCACTGGCAGAATCGTGCAATGGCCGTGACCGGGGACTCGAGCATGTCTCGACGTACCGGCTCGCTGAGCCCGGCGAACTCGCCCAGGCTTCGGTGATTGCGGCGCTGTGCGCGGCCACCGCGATCATCGCCGTCGTCGTTCCCTTCGCCGCCGGGCTTTCGTTGCTCGGCAGGGTCCCGATGGGTCTGCTGGCCTACCGCTACCGATTCGCGTGCTGATCACCGCGACGGTGGCCGGCGCGATCATCGCGTTCCTGATCGCCGGCATCGGCGGCTTCATGACCGTCGTCAACTGTGCGTACATCGGTGGGCTGACCGGCATCGTCAAACACCGCGGTCGCGGCACGACGACCGTCTTTCTCGGCTCGCTCGTCGCCGGCGCGGTCTTCGGCGTGGCGGCTGTGGCGGCGCTGGCAGTCCTCGCGCGGCTACGCCATCTCCTGTTCGAGTCGATGACGGCCAACGTCAACAGCGTGGCTGCGGTGATCGCGCGGATTCCCAACTGGTGGTGGCGCCCAACATGGACGACCTTGCCGACCAACTCAAGCGCGACTTCGCCACCGCATTGCATAACTGGCCTTACCTGTTCTTCGCGTCGTCGGTGATGTCGATCATGGTTGTCAGCCTCATCGGCTGGTGGGCGCTGTCGCGGGTGATGGCGCGACTGCTCGGCATTCCGGACGTGCACAAGCTCGAGTCGTCGACCGACACCGCGGCCATCGGGCCTGTGCCCGCCCGCCTGCACGACGTCCGCTTCCGCTATCCCAACGCCGAACACGACGCGCTCGGGCCGGTGTCGTTGAGCGTCGAACCCGGCCAGCACCTCGCGGTCACCGGCGCCAACGG